>DASPIZ010000041.1:0-33142 GCA_035628875.1 Ohtaekwangia sp.
ACCTGTGGGATGTACTGGTTGATCCGGCAAGAAAGATCAGGGTGGGAAACAAATTGTATTTCGGTAATGGTGATCTTGTTGCTGAAGTGATTGATAATACAACTTCGAGAGGAAGAACGATCCGTTTTCTTTTTGATGGAGATTCTGCTGCCTTCGACAAAGTGGTGGAAACATTGGGCGAAACGCCACTCCCAAAATACATCAAGCGGAAAGTAAAGAGTGAAGACAAAGAGCGCTTTCAAACCATCTTTGCGAAAAACAAAGGTGCCGTTTCCGCACCTACCGCAGGTTTGCACTTTACTCGTCAGTTGATGAAACGCCTTCAACTAAAAGGTGTCGATACTACATTCATCACTTTACATATCGGCCTTGGCACTTTCAGACCAGTGGATGTCGAAGATTTAACGAAACATAAAATGGATTCCGAAAACTTCGTTGTTGGAAGTGAAGCCGTAAATATCGTTAACAAAGCGTTGGATAATAAAAACAGGGTATGTGCAATCGGCACAACCACAATGCGCGCGCTTGAATCGGCAGTTTCTGCTACCAATCGGTTAAAAGTGCGTGAAGGATGGACTGATAAATTTATTTTCCCTCCTTACGACTTCAAGATCTGCAATGCGATGATCACAAACTTCCAAATGCCTGAGTCAACTTTACTCATGATGGCGGCAGCTTTTGGGGGATATGATATCGTTATGGAGGCGTATAAGGTTGCGAAGAAAGAAAAATACAAGTTCCTCACTTATGGGGACGCCATGCTCATTATTTAGGGTGGATTGGAAGATTAGAGATTGAAAGATTAGAAGATTGAAGATCTATAATTTTTTGGTGAGGTAAAGGAACAGGCCGATGGCCAGGGGATAAATGAAGAAGTATTGCATTGTCGGTGCAAAGAAACCCAGAAACATACCGAAAGGAGCCAGCAAAAGCATGACGCCACCAATAAGGATCATTGTTTTTTTAGACCGTTTAACAGGTTCCCTGGCAACTTGAAGCATGTGGAAAATCAAATAACCTACCACAACCACATTGAATACCAGCACGAGCACTCTTAATACAATCATACATTTGGTATTTTGCTAAAGCTAATAAATGGCGCGCAAACTTGCATCACCAAATGCCATCAACAAACCTCACTTCGTTAAAACGAATCTATGAGCTTTAAGGAATATGCCCTTATCGTTGCCGGAGGAAAAGGCACGCGCATTCAGCGCCCAATTCCAAAACAATTTATTGAATTGCAGGGTTTGCCTATTTTAATGCATACCATGCATGCCTTTTTCCGTTATGCAGAAAATATCAGCGTTATACTGGTGCTGCCCGGAGATGACATAGACACCTGGAGAACCCTTTGCATCAAACATAATTTTACCAGGCCTCATGTTTTAGCAACCGGTGGAGAGACGCGTTTTCAATCTGTAAAAAACGGACTTCAGGCTATTAAAGAAGAAGGACTGGTCGCCATTCACGATGGAGTAAGACCACTTGTGAATGAAGACCTTATCGGAGCATCTTTCCGTTTGGCAGCTGTCCATCAATCGGCGGTTGCATCTGTGAGGTTAAAGGAATCCATTCGTACGACAGACCAGGAAAGAACCAAAGCGTTAGACCGATCACGATTCAGGTTGATTCAAACGCCTCAAACATTCAATATAGGTCTGATTAGAAAAGCCTATGAAATAAAAGAAGATCCGAGCCTTACTGATGATGCAAGTGTCGCGGAACGGGCCGGGCATATTATTTCACTTTTCGAAGGAAGCTACGAGAATATCAAAATCACAACACCGGAAGATTTGATTGTAGCAGATGCGCTTTTGAGCCATCGCAAAAGCTTACAAAAATGATCTGACTTTGTCAGGCATCAAATAAAAAAAAGCCGGCTCTCGCCAGCTTCGAACATTTACTATCGGAAATCTTAATATTCGTCTTCGTTAAAGAAGAAATCTTCTTTTGTCGGGTAGTCCGGCCAGATCTCTTCGATACTTTCATACGGCTGGCCATCATCTTCCAATTCCTGGAGGTTTTCCACCACTTCAAGTGGCGCACCCGATCGGATGGAATAATCTATAAGCTCATCTTTAGTAGCTGGCCAGGGAGCATCTTCCAGGTAAGACGCAAGTTCAAGGGTCCAATACATAGTTTTATTCCTCCTTTAATTTTTCGCAAAAATAGAATTTAATTGATATAAACAAACAACCACTTTTCTTTTATTGCAAAGAGCGAAAAAGACGCCAAAAAGTTCATTTATATATCTTTTTTAATAAAAAATGTAACCTCAATCTCTCTGGCCAGACTTTCGACCATGGTTTTTTGCCATATTTGCGGCCACATTGCATAAAATGTGGGAATGACTGGATAACGCTGAACGTATAGGAGGCAGTATATTCTTTTTTTTCAGAACACGAATTCATTTAAAAAATCCGTATAGATCATGGCAGACGAAAAGATTATTTTTTCCATGGCGGGTGTAAATAAGATTTACCCACCTCAAAAACAGGTTCTCAAAAATATTTACCTCTCGTTTTTCTATGGCGCGAAAATCGGTGTTCTCGGTCTCAATGGTTCAGGAAAATCGTCCTTGCTCCGCATTATTGCCGGTATCGATAAAGAATTTCAAGGTGAAGTTGTATCTGACCTCAGCTTTTCCGTTGGCTTACTTGAACAGGAGCCAAAGCTTGATAAAACAAAAACCGTAAAAGAAATTGTAGAAGAAGGCGTTCATGAAATTGCTGCATTATTAAAAGAATTCGAAGCGATCAATGAAAAATTCGGTGATCCTGCACTTATGGATGATCCGGATGCCATGGACAAGCTCATCACCAAACAAGGTGAGATCCAGGAGAAACTGGATGCCTCCGGTGCCTGGGAATTAGATCACCGCCTGGAGCGCGCCATGGACGCCCTACGTTGTCCTCCTCCGGATGCCATGGTGGAACACCTTTCCGGTGGTGAAAAAAGACGCGTCGCGCTTTGTCGCTTACTGCTCCAGGAACCGGATGTTTTGCTTCTTGATGAACCCACCAACCACCTCGATGCAGAATCTGTTCACTGGCTTGAGCAACACTTGAAACAATATAAAGGAACAGTCATTGCGGTAACCCACGACCGTTATTTCCTAGATAATGTTGCCGGATGGATTCTGGAACTCGACCGTGGCGAAGGAATTCCCTGGAAAGGCAATTACTCTTCATGGCTTGATCAAAAACAAAAACGACTGGCCCAGGAAGAAAAATCAGAATCAAAACGACAAAAATCCCTGGAACGCGAATTGGAATGGGTACGCATGAATCCGAAAGGAAGACAGGCAAAAGGAAAGGCCCGTTTGAGCGCGTATGAAAAACTGCTTTCTCAAGAAACAAAAGACAAAGAAGAAAAACTCGAGTTATTCATTCCTCCCGGACCACGGCTTGGAAATAAAGTCATCGAAGCCAATGGTGTTTCAAAAGCGTATGGAGACAAGCTGTTATACGAGAACTTAACCTTCTCGCTTCCACCCGCAGGCATTGTAGGCATCATCGGTCCTAACGGTGCTGGTAAGACAACATTATTCAAAATGATTACGGGAAAAGAAAAACCCGATGCCGGAACTTTTGACGTCGGTGAAACCGTGCAGATTGCTTACGTGGATCAGGAACATGATGATCTAAAACCAGAAGAAACAGTTTGGCAGTCCATCACCGGAGGAAATGAATTAATTGAACTTGGCGGTAAGACGCTAAACTCAAGAGCATACGTTGGTAAATTCAATTTTAACGGAACAGATCAACAGAAAAAAGTAAAAGAACTTTCTGGTGGGATGCGTAACCGCGTACACCTTGCCATTGCCTTAAAACAAGGTGGTAATCTTTTGTTACTAGATGAGCCTACTAACGACTTGGATGTAAATACACTTCGAGCGTTAGAAGAAGCACTTGAGAATTTTGCCGGTTGTGCCGTTATCATTTCCCACGATCGTTGGTTCCTTGACAGGGTTTGTACACACATCCTGGCATTTGAAGGAGACTCACAAGTTTTCTGGTTCGAAGGAGGATTCAGTGAATACGAAGAGAACAAGAAGAAACGATTGGGCGATGACCAGCCACACCGTATCCGCTATAAAAAACTTGTGAAGTAATCGTTTTATCTATCATTTAACTAAAAGCCTTAGATCAAACTAGGGCTTCACTTTTAAATAAATGCGCTCACGTTCACACCTTTTGTAACCCGCAGCTCCCTTGTGTCGTAAACAGTCGTTAGCTAATTAACCCCAATGAAAAAAATTTTAAAAGTTATTTCGATTGTTATCGGCATTATTGTCCTTGCCATTGCCGGGCTATTAAGTTACGTGAAGATTGCGCTTCCTAAAGCTGAGGCAGCAGCTGATCTTAAGATTGATTACACTAAAGAGCGGATTGACCGCGGAAAATATCTAGCGCACAGTGTAATGATCTGTATGGATTGTCATTCAAAAAGAGACTACGCAAAGTTTGCTGCACCCATGGTTCCGGGAACGCTCGGATCGGGCGGTGAACTGTTTGGTAAAACAATGGGATTCCCTGGCGATTTCTATGCGCCTAACCTTACGCCGTATCATCTTAAAGACTGGACGGATGGCGAACTTCTGCGCGCCATTACTACCGGTGTATCGAAAGACGGCAGAGCGTTATTTCCAGTCATGCCTTATCACAGCTATGGTGCAACAGATAAGGAAGACATCTATTCCGTTATTGCCTATATACGAACCCTGGAGCCCATTGAAAACGAAGTGCCTGCTTCCGTTGCAGCATTTCCCATGAACTTTATTATTAACACCTTACCGAAGGAAGCCGTCTTTTCCGAAAAACCCAAACCCGAAGAACTTGTTGCTTACGGCAAATATCTGGTTACCTCTGCAGCGTGTGGCGATTGCCATACTAAAAGAGACAAAGGCGCTCCTGTTATGGACTTATATCTTGCGGGCGGATTTGAATTTCACTTTCCTGATGGTAGTGTAGTGCGTTCCTTAAACATTACACCTGATAAAGAAACTGGTATTGGTACATGGACAGAAGAACAATTTATTAAACGATTTAAATTTTACGCAGACTCTTCGTTTGTCGCCCATGATCTGAAACCGGGTGATTTCAAAACCGTAATGCCCTGGACCTTTTATGGGACGATGAAAGACGAAGATCTAAAAGCAATCTATGCCTACCTGCGTTCAGTACCGCCAGTTAAGCACCGGGTCAACAAGTTTGAAACAATGGTTAGTCAGCAAGCCTCGTTAAACTAAAGAAAGCCACTCTCTTTTAAATTGCCCGACGGAAGAATACTTTTATCGGGCAATTTTATTCTACGTATGCGTGGCTTTTACTCAATCCTGTTATTGGTGCTGTCCAATGCCTTCATGACGTTTGCCTGGTATGGGCATTTAAAGTTTAAAGAAATGAAGTGGAGTCAAAACCTTCCACTCCTTTCGATTATCCTCATAAGCTGGGGTATTGCATTGTTTGAATACATGCTTCAGGTACCGGCAAACCGCTTAGGATTTAAAGATTATGGCGGTCCTTTTTCCCTGTTGGAATTAAAAGTGATCCAGGAAGTAATAACGCTGATTATTTTTGTAATCTTTTCTTTGGTGTTTTTTAAAACAGAAACATTCAGATGGAATCATCTCATCGGCTTTGTATTTCTTGTGCTCGCCGTGTATTTTATCTTTAAGAAGTAAAAATTGAAATGGCTCTACCCACATTGCGTCCCTACCGGAACTGAAGCAACAATTTATCAATCGTCCCGTGAGGGACTTTATAGGTATAGAAACCATATGGGTGCATCAGATCAAGTCCCCGTCAGTGACTAAATAAAACAACCGCTCCCCTTACCAAAAGGCTAAATTCTTTATTGAATCTCCTGCCCCGGCTTTGTCTTCCATCGTTCGTGCATCCAAACCCATTGTTCGGGATGTTTGCGAATGGTTTGCTCAATAAAATCACTAAGCACCTGGGTGTTGTTCACCATATCCGCTTCATCATCACCGGTCACCGTGATTGGTATCTCTGGAAGAATTTCCATGCGTTGTTTCCAGTCAGAAGCCAGGTGCACATACGTGGGCACAACCGCGGCTCCGGTTTTCATAGCAAGTACAGTGGCGCCAACTGGTGTCGCTGCAGGATGTCCAAAAAAATTAACAAACCGACTTTTTACATTGGTATCCTGATCGATGAGTAACGCGACCGATCCTCCAGATTTCAAAATTTTTATCATGCGAAATGTTTCACGCCCACGCTGAATGGCAACTGCGCCATATTTATTTCTATAATCCCAAAGTAGTTGATTCAGCTTTTTATTTTTCAACGGCGTGCCAATAATATTCGGATTGAGTCCGTGTAATGCCATCGTACTCACCTGCAAGTCAAAAGCGCCCAAATGACACGTTAAAAAGATAACGCCCTTTCCTTTTTGATTGGCCTGTTCATAATTCTGCATTCCCGAAACCACGAGAAATTCTTTTAGTTCTTCCAGTGTCTCGACCTTAGTGGCACGCAACATTTCACCGGAATTTTTACCCAAATATTCGAAGACGCGTTTGGCAAGTACACGGATCTCCGCTGTTGATTTTTCACGACCATATGCCATAGCAAGATGTTTGATCACCAGGTTTCGCGTCTTATTGGCAAAACGAAAGGAAATCCGGCCCAGCATCCCACAAAATTTTAACCAGGCCACCCGTGGCATCAATGCCGACAGAAAAATAAAGAAACGCACCAAACGATACACCAGTGTATAGCGAATCTTTCGTCTTATCTTTTTTAATTTTTTTCGTTTACTCATCCTTTTTGCAAGATAAGAAGTTATATCAATCATTTTAATTTCTGCACACGCACGTTTCTATTTTAGATACCAGCGATGGATCCAGCCATCTAAAAAAAACAGCCATTTCAGATGGGATCAAATGTCTTTTGTATTGTTATTTTTGATTGGATAATTATAACAGGATGAAAACGCTTTATGTGATAAGACACGCAAAATCCAGCTGGGATGATGGCGGCTTGAGTGATTTCGAAAGACCACTTAATGATCGCGGCAAACGGGATGCACTGAAAATGGCAAAAAGACTTATTGAGAAGCATGTTCACCCTGATCTCATGTTGTCGAGTTCCGCAAAGCGTGCTTATGCTACAGCCAAACGAATCGCCAAAGTATTGGGGTTCAAAAAAGACAACATCAAAACTGATGAACGGCTTTACCATGCAGATGAAGAAACCATCCTGTCGGTTATTCACGAAATAAAAAGTACGTGTAGTACAGCTTTTATCTTTGGCCATAATCCGGGATTAACCGATTTCGTAAACACACTTCGAAACGACGAGCTCGATATCGAAAATATTCCAACCTGTGGTATCGTTGCCTTTTCCATTCCGGTTGATACCTGGAAAGATGTGACTTGGGGTTCGGGAAAAATTTTGTTCTACGATTACCCTAAGAAATAAATCTTCGAACATAGGATCAATTTAAGACCATACCGGAATAAAGGGTTTATTCTGTATTTTTAATAAAAATTAATGTAACCTAACTAAACAATGAGACTTAACCTGTTACCCCTTGCGTTCTTTTTCTTATTCGTTGCATTCGCCTGTAAAGACGACGAAAAAGACACTGACAAAAAGAACAGTCAAAATGAATTACTCACATCAAACAACAGTAAAACCTGGAAGATTATTGAAAGGTCAACGGATGAAGAGGAAGATGAACCATCCTGTAAAATATCGAACGCCCGAAACGCGGATAACCGCTGGACATTTTATAAAAATGGCGATCTTCGATTTGATAATGGGGACATTACAGAGGATTCGGAGTGTGAAAATGATGAAGAAAGGAATTGCTGTAGTGATTTAAGAGATTTATTTGGCACCTGGGCCTTCTCAGCAGATAAGACGACAATGATCCTCACCGCTAAAAGTATCATTAATGATGATGGTGAAGAAGAAACGATTGGCGAAGAAGAATTGATGAACGCCACCATTGACAAGTTAACCGAAGATGAACTGGTACTAACGCAAGAAGGTGAGACTATAAAATTCACCCCAGTTGCTGATTAACTTAATACAAAGCTGTATCATATCATCGTTGATGATATGATACAGCTAATTCGTACATCCTTTATCAAAGAATATATTCGCTTAGATCTTTATTCTTGATCAGCCCGCTTAGTTTTTCTTTCACCATGGCGGCATTGATTTCAATTTTCGCATTGGGTCCGATCTTATCTGGAACATCAAATAAAAATTCATTCAACAGTTTGCTCATTACCGTATGTAACCTGCGTGCGCCGATATTTTCTAATTCGGCATTGATGGCAAAGGCATTGCTGGCGATTTCTTCAATGGCATCATCCTGAAAGGATACTGATACACCCTCCGCTTCGAATAAAGCTTGGTATTGTTTTGTAAGCGCATTTCTTGGTTCTTTAAGAATGCGAATAAAATCGTCCTTCGTAAGATTCTCCAATTCAACACGAATTGGAAACCGTCCCTGAAGTTCAGGGATCAGATCACTTGGTTTTGAAATATGAAATGCTCCTGCTGCAATGAATAAAACGTGATCTGTTTTAATCACACCATACTTTGTATTCACGGTGCTTCCCTCCACAATCGGCAAAAGATCACGTTGAACACCTTCCCTGCTCACATCCGGTCCACCGCCACCTTTCTTGCCTCCAGAGGCAATCTTGTCGATCTCATCAATAAAAATGATACCAGCATCTTCTGCTCGTCTGATCGCCTCCTCTTTCACCTCATCCATGTCAATGAGCTTTGCCGCTTCTTCTTCCAACAAAAGTCTTCGAGCTTCACCTACTGTAACTTTTCGCTTCTTACTTTTCTTTGGCATCATTCCGTTGAGCATCTCCTGCAGATTCATCATAGACACTTCGTCCATCATACCTGCGCCTACCATGCCTACATTGCTACCACTGTTTCCTTTGATGTTGATTTCGATCTTCCGGTCTTCCATTTCGCCACTCCGTATTTTTTCCCTGAAGTGCTGGCGTGTCCGTTCATTTAATTCGACATCTGTATCAGGCACGTCCATGGTGCTTGAATCACTGGAAGAATACGATGACGTAGAACGCGCTGGTGTTGTGCGCATCGGCGGAATCAATGCATCGAGAATAATATCTTCAACAGCCTGTGCTGCTTTCTCTTTTACATCTTCTTTTTTTCGCGCCTTTACAAGATTGACTGATTGTTCAACCAGGTCGCGCACCATGCTTTCAACGTCGCGCCCGACGTAGCCAACCTCCGTAAACTTTGAAGCTTCTACCTTCACAAAAGGAGCATCGGCAATTTTAGCAAGCCTTCGTGCAATTTCGGTTTTACCAACACCCGTAGCACCGATCATCAGAATGTTATTGGGAACAATCTCACCCTGAATTTCAGTTTTCACATTCATTCTGCGCCAGCGATTACGCAAGGCAATCGACACATTACGCTTTGCTTCATACTGGCCGATAATGTATTTATCAAGTTCGGCTACAATTTGCTGGGGAGTTAAATATTTTGGATCCATCATAATCATGTTGTTATCGGGTAATCATTTTTTCTACGTTTGCAGAAAGGGTAAACCCATACCCGGCGGTACCTACTACATAGGTACTCCTGCTAAACACAAATTCAAAGGTTTTGATGCGGGCAAGAAAACCAAAAGAAACACCGGCCATACCACCTGCTTGTTCAAGTTTTAACTCCTGATGAACGCGGTAATTGTAGCCTAGCATTAAATTAAAGTTACGATGCAGCAACAACTCACCACCAAAATTAAAATGCCTGAGCACTTTACCCAACGACGAAGCTTCCACAGCATCATTTGAATCTGAAAGTTCGCGCAGGCCGTAGGCAGTAACGGAAAACCGAAGAGGCATATGCTCCGGTTTAATTGTCAAGCCCAATTGTACATCAAAGGGGAGTTTAGACTCGCTTGTCTCTGAATAATCGGATAGTAGTATTCCTGCGTTTTTAATAACCAACCCTACTGTAAGGTCGTTTTTTGGATGAATAAATACACCTCCAAGATCCATCATCAAAGCGTTTGAACGGAACCCGGAAATGGTTGAAAATGCAGCCTTAATATTTCCTCCCACACGAAAATTCCCTACCTGATGGTGCTTACTGATTACCAGCGCAGTAGCCGATGCGTTAAAATCGCCTATCTCCTGCCCTGTTTCATCAAAACTTTTTATTGTACCATACCCCAGGTGTTGTACACCAAATCCCACCGTGCCGAGGCGATTAAAATCATGCGCATAGGCGAATCCGGCGTAACCAATATCACCTACATAAAACTGGTAGCTTGCTGACGCAAATCCACTAAGTGTATCTCCCAGTAAAGCGGGATTTGATGTTAAAAAATCCACATCGTCATCAGCGAGTGAAACGTTTACACCTCCCAGCGCAGCCGCTTTCGCATTGGCTGAAACGTTTAAGAAAGAATATGAGCCGACTTCCGTTCCCTGTCCGTAGAGTGCATTCCCGGATACTAAAAAAATCATGCAAAGAAAAATCCTCCAGCCAGTAAGCAGTGAAGTGCCATATCCCCGGGAAGTAATCTTTTTTAGCTGCAAGTTTTTTTTCTTACAAATAAGGAATTATTCCGTGTATTATGTTGAAACTTTTTGGTCCGTAAACACGAACCTGAGGGGAACTTTAACTTTGTCTTTCAACAATGCAATATTCACCACTTCATCAACATTATCCACAAAATGAAAAGTTAATCCTTTGAGGTAATGCTGTTCAATTTCATCGATATCACGTTTATTTTTTGCACTCAGGATTATTTCCCTTATTCCACTTCGCTTTGCTGCCAGAATCTTCTCTTTTATTCCGCCCACAGGTAACACTTTTCCACGCAGCGTAATTTCACCTGTCATGGCGAGCTTTGCTTTTACTTTGCGTTGTGTATAAATTGAAGCAAGGGAAGTAAACATGGTAATACCAGCCGAAGGCCCATCTTTAGGGACAGCTCCCGCAGGCACGTGTACGTGAAGGTCGTATTGATGGAATACCCGATAATCAATATTAAAACGTTCGGCGTTCGATTTAAGATAGGACAATGCTGCCACGGCAGATTCTTTCATTACATCGCCAAGTTGACCCGACAGGGTAAGGGTACCCTTTCCGCGGCTCAAGCTCGATTCAACAAATAAAATTTCACCGCCTACCTGTGTCCAGGCAAGACCTGTAACCACACCGGCTACGTCATTCCCCTGATATAACTCTTCATCAAATATTTCGGCACCCAATACCTTGCGAACGGTTTCCTCTGTTATGATTTTTTCAAAAGGCTCTTCCATCGCAACCGACTTCGCTACATTTCGTACCAGGGTTCCAATCTTGCGCTCCAGGTTACGTACGCCGGATTCGCGCGTGTAACTTGATATTACTTTTGAAATAATGGATCGTTGAAATTTAATCTGCGAAGATTTCAATCCATGTTCCTTCAGCTGTTTTGGAATAAGATGTTGTACAGCAATCTCAATTTTTTCTTCGAGGGTATATCCTGTGATTTCGATGATCTCCATACGATCCCGTAACGCAGGATGAATGGTATCCAATGCATTGGCCGTGGCAACGAATAACACCTTCGAAAGGTCATACTCGACTTCCAGGTAATTATCACCAAACGAATTATTTTGTTCCGGATCCAATACTTCCAGCAAAGCCGAAGATGGATCGCCCCGGAAATCCGATTTTACTTTATCAATTTCATCAAGAATAAAAACAGGGTTCGACGACTGGCTTTTCTTTATGTTTTGCAAAATTTTTCCAGGCATGGCGCCTACATAAGTTTTGCGATGTCCACGGATTTCCGCTTCGTCGTGTACGCCGCCCAGGGACATGCGCACGTACTTACGCTGCAACGCTTTGGCTATGGAACGACCCAGCGAAGTTTTACCTACACCTGGAGGACCATACAAACAAAGGATGGGTCCTTTCATGTCGCCTTTCAATTTAAGCACAGCGAGATACTCGAGGATACGGGTTTTGACTTTCTCCAATCCAAAGTGATCCTGATCCAGAATTTTTTTCGCACGTTTCAAATCGAAATCATCAACAGTGTATTCATTCCACGGAAGATCAAGCATGAACTCCACGTAGTTCATCGCTACCGGATATTCTGCGGCCATTGGATTAATGCGCAGAAGTTTTTCCAATTCTTTATTGAAATATTCAGCGGCAGCTTTCGGCCACTTTTTAGTTTCTGCCCTTTTGCGCAACTTCTCTACCTCTTTGTCAGGACCATCGTATCCAAGTTCGTCCTGCAATACCTTGATTTGCTGACGGAGAAAGTAATCACGCTGTTGCTGATCGATATCGGTGTGGACCTTCTTCTGAATCTCGTGCTTTATTTCGAGCATCTGAATATCCTTCATCATGTATTGCAACAAAAGCGTTGCACGATCAATGATATTCTGTGTTTCGAGGATTTTTTGCTTATCCGATACATCCACGTTCAGGTTAGAAGATAAGAAGTGAACGAGGAATGACATACTTGCAATATTATCCAGCGCCACTTGTGCTTCCTGCGGGATCTCAGGATTCAGCTTCAGGATTTTTGTAGCCGCATCTTTCAGCGACTGTACCAACGCCTTGGCTTCCCGACCGGTTGCGTTAGAAGAAGGATCCGGTTGTAAATCTATATGCGCCGTTAGAAACGGTTCTTCCTGAACAAATTCCTTGACGGTGAATCGATTCTTTCCTTGAATAATGATGGTCGTGTTTCCATCCGGAAGCACGAGCATCTTGATGATCCGCGCAACGGTACCTGTACGGTACAGATCATCAATAACAGGCTCTTCTGCCTGAGAATTTTTTTGCGCTAAAACACCAATGATCCGGCTTCCCTGGTAGGCTTTTTTCACCAAGCGGATAGATTTTTGCCGACCTACGGTGATCGGTATAACAACACCAGGGAAAAGTACCGTGTTTTTAATTGGTAAAATGGAAAGTTCTTCGGGAAGATCTTCAGGTTTCAGATCAGATTCTTGTTCCGGATTAATTAATTGGATCAGATCATCTGAGTCTTCCTGAACAAGTTGTATTGGTAATGCTTTAAACATGAATCTTTGCAATGTCAATCTGGCACGGCCTTCGTACCATTTGCCTTTTGATCAGCAGCAGGGCCAAAGGGCAATACTAATGCCAATAGAGTTGTAAAAGAAGTAAAATTATGGCAACTTTAAGCGGTTGGCTGAATTTTTACCTAACCAAAGGTTAAGTGAAAACCTATTTTTTCATCTTATTTGCGGCCTTTTGGCTCATATCCAGCTCCTCTTCGTTTGCCCAGCGAGGTAAAACGAAATTCAAAAAAGGGGGCGTTGTTCAGCTTTATGATAGCCTGACAACATATGGCCAATCTGACATCTTCGTGTTTCCCAACATGAACAAAGTTTCTTTGTATAAAGACGAAAAACAACTTGCTTTAATTAAACAAGATGGCGCTGAAGGTGATGAGTCTAATCGATACAAAATACTCAAACGATACGTCCAAAATTTTGGTATCCGAAACTTCTCAAACGATCTGCGGTTGGTTCTTGATCTGGCAAGATTGAGTCGTGAGTATGGCCCGCCCGGTGAAGCTGTTTTGCTTTATAAACTTATCTTAAAACATCTTCCGCGAGATGTCGATGATAAAAACGTAAAGCAGGAATACGATTCCATTGAAACCAACGGTAATAATGTGTATGTGCCGCTCAAGCAGTATTATGAACTGGTGGAGTACCGCAAAGAAATCGATACCCTCCGCCCGCCAAAGGGCATTTTACTGAACATGGGTTACGGCGTTAATTCTGAAAAAGAAGACTACGGTCCAACAATCGGAAACAAGGACAACGTGCTACTCTTTACTTCGAAACGAAATTCGAAGGTTGATCCGATGAACAAGACGTACAATGAAGATTTGTTCTTCACCATAAAAACAGACTCTATCTGGGACTTTGCTGAGGATTTCAAAACGATTAATACACCTTATAACGAAGGGTCTGCCAGCCTTAGCAAAGACGGAAAATTTTTGTATTTCGCGCGTTGTAATTCGCCTGACTCGCGGGGAAACTGCGATATTTTCGTCGCGGAATTAAAAGGTGACAGCACCTGGGGAAACGTTAAAAATCTTGGGCCGGAAATCAACACCGCGTCCTGGGATTCACAGCCTTCGCTTTCGCGTTCAGGGGATACGTTGTTTTTTGCATCTGACCGAATTGGTGGCTTCGGTTTCTCAGACATTTATTATTCTGTGAAAGCCAAAAATGGAACATGGCAGAAAGCCATGAACATGGGACCAATTATCAATACAAGGGGCTTCGAAGTTTCTCCGTTTTTTCATCACCGGTTTAATGTACTTTACTTCAGTTCGAATGGTCAACCGTTGAACTTTGGTGATTTTGATATCTATAAATCGTATCATCTCATGAATAACTGGGGTGAACCCAAGAACATTGGTCCGCTCGTAAACGGTGCGGGAAGTGAATATTATTTCACGATAGATTCGGAATCTAACATGTTGTACTATGCCCGATCCATTGGTGAAGACATCAACAACCTGGATCTCTATTCGTTTCCGGTTCCCATGGAGGCCCAGCCTGAGGCGGTTGTAAAACTAAGGGGATCACTTATCAATTCAGAAACAAAAAAACCATTCCAGGGAATTGTATCGGTGATCGATCTTGACAAAGGTGTTGAGGTTGCGCCGAAATTTTTACGCGACGATGGCTCGTTTGATTTTTCATTGATCAATAAACGCAATTACCTGCTCATCATTCAAGGTGAAGATTTTTTCCGTATTGAGGAAATTTTCTTCCTCGATGGAGACACAGAAATTAATCTCGAAACAGAACCTATCGAAAGTAAAATTGCTTTTCAGTCCCTTGAATTTGAAAACGGAAAATCAGAGATCCTTCCCGCGATGCATAAAGATCTTGACAAGCTGGCTAACTTTATGCTCGATCATCCGAAAATATCTTTGAATATTTCAGGGCATACGGATTCACAAGGAAGTGAAGAATCCAACCTGCTGTTATCCCAAGCTCGTGCCGATGCGATTAAGGCTTACCTGATGTACCGGTTTAAAATTGATCCTTCGCGAATTGAAGCGCGTGGATATGGAAGTTCTAAGCCCATTGTAGAAGAAAACACTGATGAAAACAGGAAGTTGAATCGCCGGGTAGAGTTTCAGATTACGCGATGAGGTGGGGGCTAAAGCCCTATTCTACGGGGCATTGAAAATCCACGGGTTGAAACCCGTGGCAATTGAATCTCTTGGCATTGCTTGCCAGCGCATTAGAAAAATATCGACCGGTTGAAACCCGTGGCAATTGAATGCCTGGCGAATTAAGTTGTTCTTATAGACTACCATGTGTTAAAAAAAAATATCCCAGTTAAAACCCGTGGCAATTGATGTTCAGTTAACTCTAAATTAACAGACATGCTTTTAAAATTCGCGGCAATTGAATCTTCACCGCACTATCAATCATTAAAGCCTGTGGCACTTGAATCAGTTACTTTAACCAATATTCGCCTCACTATCACGATCAGTAAAACTTGAGGCAATTGCAATCCATAAAAAAGCCGTTCCACAACTGAAACGGCTTTCGTATTTTATTCTGTATTATCCTTAACTGAAAATCTTGATGATGTCATTTGCGAAAATGAAGACCATCAAGGCAAGGAGAAATACCATGCCCACTTTTTGCGCACCTTCCAGAAATTTATCGGATGGTTTTCTGCGTGAGATAATTTCGTAGGACAAGAACATTACATGACCACCATCAAGGGCCGGAATAGGAAGCAAATTCATAAATGCCAATACAAGTGAAAGCACACCTGTAAGTGTCCAGAAACGTTGCCAGTCCCAGTCACTGCCAAAGGCTTTTGCTATTCCTATCGGACCAGATAAAGACTCCTTAGGCGACAACACACCTGAGATCACTTTACCAAATGCCTTTATCTGTACAACCAGCGTAGAGAAGGCCCGTTCTGTTCCCAGGGGAACCGACTCCATGAATCCATATTCAATTCTGTGCGTTGCTGCTTTAAAAAAATCTTCCGGACGCTCAGGTTTAAATCCAATCGCTTTTAATTCAGGATCCGGGAATGCCTGGTCTTTGAAAGCGATGACCTTACCATCACGTTCGACACTAAAGGAAATTTTATTTGTCTCGGTGCTTTTTACAGCCTCATATACCTGGTCGAAATACTGGACAGGTTGTCCATTGAATGATATGATCCGATCACCTTTTTCAAGACCGACACGATCTGCAATTGTGTTCTCCTGGGTTTCAGACACAATCGGTGCGAAGCGATAAAACACAAATTCACCGGTATTCTCCTTTTTGCTTAGATCCTGTATCAGATCCGTCGGAAGCTTAATTTCGACTAATTCTCCATCACGTTCTACAGTATAAGATGGTTCATCAGCTAAAAGCGTTTGAGCACGGATCAACTCTTCAAAATACTGGTAATCGCGACCATTTATTTTAACGATTTTATCGCCGGTCTTTAACCCTATTCTTTGTCCAAGTACACCAGCTTCTATCCCACCATTCTGATTAATTGCATCTTTTAAGATATAACGGTCGCCATACACGAACGTGATCCCGATAAAGATCAGTACACCGACAACCACATTAACAAAAATACCTCCCAACATAACGATAAGACGTTGCCATGCTGGTTTTGCCCTGAACTCCCATGGCTGGGGCTCCTGTTTAAGCGCTTCCGTATCCAACGATTCATCAATCATCCCAGAAATCTTCACATATCCACCCAGCGGAATTGCGCTGAGGGCATATTCAGTTTCTCCCTTTGTAAAAGACCATATCTTAGGCGGAAAGCCAATGGAAAATTGTTCAACACGCATCCCGAAATACTTGGCCGCTAATAGGTGACCCATTTCATGTACAGCCACCAAAATTGAAAGACTCAGCAGAAGCTGAGCCACCATAATCATCACATCCATTCCTTAAATCGTTATTTTATCTGTTTTACTTATTAATCATTTCAAAAGCCCGAATACGTGTCGTTTTGTCCGTTTCCACATAATCCTCATAAGAAGGATTTGTGATATAATCCGTTTTTTCGAGGCATCGTTCCACAATATCAGACATTTCTAAAAACCCTACCCGATCCTTCAAAAACTCGGCCACAACGACCTCATTTGCTGCATTTAACACACACGGCATATTACCACCACGGTTCATCGCTTCAAAAGCAAGTGCAAGATTACGAAAAGTTTCTGTATCTGGCTTTTCAAAGGTAAGTGTCGGATGCTGCATAAAATCGAACCTTTCAAAACCGGACGGCATCCGGTTAGGATACGTCATGGCAAACTGAATAGGTAAACGCATATCAGGCAAGCCGAGTTGAGCTTTTATCGAACCATCCTCAAATTGTACCAACGAATGAATAATGGATTGCGGATGAACGACCACTTCAATCTGAGCCGGTTTAACACCGAACAACCATCTGGCTTCAATAACTTCCAGCCCTTTATTCATCAGCGTTGCAGAATCAATAGTGATTTTTGCGCCCATCGTCCAGTTTGGGTGTTTTAACGCCTCCGCTTTTGTAACCGATGACAATTCCGCTGCTTTTTTACCGCGAAACGGACCACCAGACGCAGTGAGAATGATTTTTTCAATCTTATTATGAAATTCCCCTACAAGGCATTGGAAGATCGCCGAATGTTCTGAATCGACAGGATAAATATTCACCCCTTTTTCGCGGGCTATCCGTGTAATTAACTCTCCTGCAACTACCAATGTTTCTTTATTTGCCAATGCAATGGTCTTCCCTGCTTCGATAGCATTAATAGTAGGTTTTAAACCACAGTAGCCCACAAGCGCTGTTAATACAAGATCAATGGTATCCATCTGAACAACCGAAGACAATGCTTTCTCACCGCTATACACCTTAACCGGTTCTGATCGCAAGGCGTCTTTAACAAGACTGTAGTGTGCTTCGTTTCCAATAACAACAACATTGGGTTTGAATCGCAGTGCCTGTTCAATCAATAACCTTGCATTGTTTTGTGCGGTAAGCACTTCTACCTCAAAAAAACCGGGATTAGCGGCTACAACCTCAAGAGCTTGTGTACCTATGGACCCCGTGGAGCCGAGTATGGCAATGTGTTTTTTCTTATCCAAAATTATAATACTGAAATATGAGCCATGATTACAACACGGTGAATGAAATTAGCTGATCAGCAATTTTACGATCGTTTGAAAGTCTGGGTACTTTATTTTGACCACCTAATTTACCCAGCGATTTCATGTAGTCAATAAAGGCATTTCTGCGGAGACTGCGAATTTGTAAAGGTCTTAAAATATTTCCACTGATCAGGTCATCATAATACACGTTAAGCTTCCGCAACTGAACATCAAGTTCGATGGAAAAGTCATTGAGGTTAGCAGGCATTTTTGAAAATTCGATAAACCACTCGTGGTGCGGCAACCCTTCCGGAGGCGTAACCTGTGGTGCTACTGTAAACTCGCTTAACTCGGTCTCCGGAAATTTCGCCAATGTAAACTGCATGGCTTTCTCTACCTCCTCACCGATAACATGTTCACCAAAGGCTGAAATAAAATGCTTAATCCGTCCGGTAACCAACAACCTGTATGGGTTCCTGGAAATAAATTTGACCGTATCTCCGATAGCGTAACCCCAAAGGCCTGCGTTACTGTTGATAATTACAGCATAGTTTTTCCCAAGTTCTACGGCTTCAATGCCCAGGCGTGTAGGGTTATCGTTGAAATATTCCTCCACGGGTACGAATTCAAAAAATATTCCGCTGTTCAAAAGCATCAAAAGCCCGGGTTCAACTTGAGAATCCTGATACGCAATAAAACCCTCTGACGCCGGGTATGTTTCGATTGATGCGATCTTTTTACCAATAGATTCTTCCAGCTTTCCACGGTAAGGTTCATAGTTCACACCGCCGTAAACAAACATGGAAAAATTTGGAAACACGTCTTTAATTTTTTTTCCGGTACGTTGATGAATCCGATCAAAATACATTTGTACCCAGGGTGGAATACCACTGATCAGGGTCATATCCTGGTGCAGTGTTTCATCGATTATTTTCTCCAGCTTTTCTTCCCAATCTTCGATGCAGTTGGTTTCATAACTTGGTTTTTGATTTGACCGAAGATATCCAGGCACATGATGATTTACAATGCCCGATAACCGACCTGTATTAATACCAGCTTTTTGAGTTAATTCGGGGCTACCGGAAAGGAAGATCAAACCGCCATCGAGAAACGATGCGTTACCTGTTTCGTGAACATAACTCAACAAGGCATTTCTAGCACTGTTAATGTGATTCGGTATGGAGTCTGAGGTGATGGGAATATACTTTGTGCCGGAAGTAGTGCCAGACGTTTTTGCAAAATAAGCCGGTTTACCTTTCCATAAAATATCCGGTTCACCGGCAACCACTTTTTCGATGTAAGGCTTTAATTCTTCATAATCACGAATGGGCACCTGCTTTTTAAATTCATCGTGATTTCGGATTGTATCAAAACCATGGTCCCTACCAAACAGGGTTTGCTTTCCATTCGCGATTAAATTAATTAGTATGGCTTGCTGACTTTTTTCTGGTTGGAGCGACCATTTACGTGTTTCTGCCGCGATGTACGCTGCAAAAGGTTTTGCCAGTAGAGATCGTATGCCCATAAGGCGCAAGATAATAGAAAGTTAGAATGAAAAAGTAATGCTTTAACGTATAGATGAAGCAATCATATTAATCGGGCTGGCATCTGCATTGCAATGAATACGATAAAAAAACAAACCCGATCAGTTTACGAATCTAAAAATATTCCCGAACGTTTTATATTTTGACGTCTTAAAACAATATTTTTCTAAGTTGCGAACATTTACTTGTGTGTTGCCTTAACAAACGAATATGAAAAACACCCTTAAGATTATCTTCTTTGGTTTTTTAGCCGGAGCAGCAGGAGCCTTTTCTATTTTTCATTTTGTAATTGAACCACGGGTCGAGAACATCGTTCCGGACCTGAAATACAATAATGTGGGTTTCGAAACGGACATACCAGGATTTTCGATACCACCTTCAACATCTTACAACGCGGCAGCTGCCGATCCTGTGGATTTCAGCACTGCCGCAGCTAAAGCGACACAGAGTGTTGTTTACATCAACAGCATTTCACGCGGTGTTTCCTACTCGTATCTGGATTGGTTTTTCGGCGCAGGCAGCGGCACCAACAGTCGTACGCAGGTGAGCAATGGCTCGGGGGTAATTCTTTCAACGGAGGGATATATTGTGACCAATAATCACGTCATTTCTTCAGCGGAACGGATCGAAGTAAACTACAATAAACGCATTTACCCTGCGGAACTGATTGGAACTGATCCGTCAACAGATCTCGCGGTTATTAAAATCAATGAAAGTAATCTTCCGGCAATCGAACTAAGCAGTTCTAAAAATGTACAGGTTGGCGAATGGGTTATTGCCGTCGGAAATCCGTATACGTTAGCTTCAACTGTTACTGCAGGGATTGTAAGCGCTAAAGGGAGAAGAATTGGAATTCTGGAAGATAAATTTCCGATCGAGTCTTTTATCCAAACCGATGCCGCGATTAATCCTGGCAACTCTGGCGGTGCGCTCGTGAACAAAGCCGGCGAACTTGTGGGTATTAATTCGGCAATTCTTTCAAGAACAGGTTCGTATACTGGATATGCTTTTGCCATACCTGTCGATATCGTAAAAAAGGTTTTCAATGATTTGGTCAAGTATGGCGTTGTTCAAAAAGCGTTGATTGGCGGATCTGTAATTGAATACAATTATGAAAACGCAAACAAGTATAACCTTGATACTAAGGTCAAAAATTTTTCCGGTGTCTTACTGGAGAGTATTGACCGCGATGGTCCGGCACATGAGGCCGGACTAAAGCCCGGAGACATTATTATCAACATCAATAACACACCGATCAATACACAAAGTGAATTTGAAGAAGAGTTGAGTTTTTATAATCCCGGAAATAAAATTACATTAACGTACTTGCGTAACGGCAAAGAAGAAAAAGCCACGCTAACCCTTGTTAATAAAAATGGAACAACGGATTTAATCAAGCGTAATATCATCAACAATGCTGCACTGGGTGCTAACTTTGAATCTACACAATATGGTGTAAAAGTTTTCGGTATAAAAGAAAACAGTGTACTACGCAAAATTGGTGTACCTGAAAATTTTACCATCGTAGCGATTAACCGTGTTCGCGTAAAAGAACCAGAAGAGGTCTTTGACTTCTTCGAGAAGTTCAAGGGGAAAGGATACCTCTATGGTATCAACAGCTCGAAACAACAAGTTGAAATTCCGTTTGTGATCAGATAGCTTTTTGATTGCGGCGATGATTGGGAATTTGTGTAAGCTGTAAGGTACAGGCTGCAAGGGGTTTTAGAAAAGCTATGAGCTGCGAGTTTGTTTTTGATAATCGTATCAATTTTCGAAAAACCAACATCGAACATCAAACATCAAACTTCAAACCAGTTCGAAAGTCCATAAATAAACGAAAACCAATCTTGAACTTTGAACTTTGAACCTTGAACTAAGTAACTACGAAACCCTCAATTTCAACTTCTTGCCCAGTTCGTCGACTGAGGTTTTGAAATTGGAATCGGTTTTCATCATGTCTTCGACAGATTCAAGTGCGTGTATTACGGTGCTGTGGTCGCGGCCACCGAAGTTTTCGCCGATCAGCGCAAGCGTGAGTTGTGTGTATCGCTTACAGAAATACATGGCCACCTGACGTGGAATAACGATCTCACGTTTTTTTACTTTGCCTTTCATGGCGTCGAGATCTACTTTAAAATAATCGGCAACGGTTTTCTGAATAAAGTCAACACTTACATCAGACTGGATTTCTTTGATAATATTCTTAAGAACTTCTTTCGCCAGTTCAAGGTCAATTTCTTTTTTTAGCAGCGTTGCATGAAAGATGAGTGAGTTCAACACGCCTTCCATATCACGCAGATTTGTATCAACGCTGTATGCCAGATACTCCGCAACTTCAGTAGGTATTTCAATTCCATCAGCCTGCATCTTGCGATTAATAATTACAAGCTTAGTTTCAAAGTCAGGTTCCTGTAAGTCTGCGGTAAGTCCCCACTTGAAACGGGAAAGCAATCTTTCCTGGAATCCCTTCAGATCACGCGGCGGGCAATCACTCGTCATGATGATCTGCTTGCCGGATTGATGTAGCTGATTGAAAATATGAAAAAACATCTCCTGTGTCTTCTCCCGACCGGCAAGAAATTGCACATCATCGAGGATCAATAAGTCAACCTGCAGATAAAAATTCTGAAAATCCTGGATCTTGTGATTTTGCAGCGCATTCAGGAATTGTGTTGTGAAATCATTTTGATCAACATACAGAACAACCTTCGATGGCATGTTATTCTTTATCTCGTTTCCGATCGCCTGCACAAGGTGTGTCTTTCCAACACCAACACCACCGTATAACATCAGCGGGTTAAATGAAGTGACACCGGGTTTCTTCACAACTGCCAATCCTGCAGAACGTGCAAGTCGGTTACAATCACCTTCCACGAAATTATCAAAGGAATAAGACGCATTTAAGCGCGAATTAACTGTTTGTGGATTAAGCGCCTTAAAAGTAAATGGAGAATAATCATCAGAACCAAAATTACCATTTACAGCACTTCTTCTTGTGCCATTTGCATTGGCAGGATAATTCACTGCAACAGGAGGAGCTTGTTTCCCTCCGCTATCTACAACAACAGAATATTCAAGTCGGCCAGTGGCGCCCAATACGGTGTGAATTGCCTTTTTTAAGACAGGAACATAGTTATCTTCAAGCCACTCATAAAAAAACTGAGAAGGAACCTGAATGGTAAGTACATCACCTTCAACCCGAATCGGTACAATAGGCTTAAACCATGTGTTGAAATTTTCTTCACCCACATTCTCCCGAATTACTTCGAGACAATCATTCCATACGGTACCGCAGCTAACTTCCATTGCGAGATTTAATTGGATTTGAATTTCCGCCGGCGGAAAGGGAGACAAAGATGTAAAAAAAGAGGGTAAGAAAACAATAGCCGCTTTCCTTGATTTTTTAGAAAAAAGTCCTAAAAGTTTTCTTCTCGCGAAATAAAGTGCTGTTTCAGATGATAACTACCACACTTTCATTTCCGTATGATTCTATACGAATGAATTCAGAAAAGAATTTCTTTTTATAAAATTAAAGTGTAAAATAAAAACGATAAATAACGACGAAATTAGAACAATTGGGATTACGTCCAGAATTTGGACAACCAAAAAAACAAAAGGATACCCAGGTTAATCGAATTAACAACTTTGAATCAATGTCGTTGATTTAATCTCGTTTTTTGTGGCCCCACCCTGTCTCTCCAAAGGAGAAGGTTTATGGAAGCTTAACTCAACAACATCGAATTTTTGAATAGTTGCATTATTGTCATTACAATGATTCTGCAAAAGTTTCGCAGCTGCTTTTATCGAGGCTCCAAATCTATTCTCATATTTGTATCACTACTAAAATCATTTTCATCCCGTTGGAGCAGTCACTGCATGGATAAGCTACTGGGCATCGTTTTCGTAGTTAAAGTTAATCTTAATTTATGAAAGAAGACAATTCAGTATTTAATTCCTTTAAGAAGGCGCAAAAGCAAGATTGGATTAAGGCAGCCTCGGCAGAACTTAAAGGCGCTGATCCATTTGAAACACTTCAATGGAAAACGGAAGATGAACAAGTAATTGCGCCATTTCACATGGCGGATGATGTAGCTGCAATCGCATATTTAAAGCATTATCAACATCACAATTTCGCCCATCCGTCGGATACCAGATATTGGGCCAATATGCCGGAGATTAGTTTTAATGATGAAAAGACAGGTAACGCCATTGCATTACACCATCTTCAGGCTGAAGCCGATGGAATAGTTCTTTCACCGGAGAAACAAGAATTAGATTTTGATGTTCTACTGCATAATATCGCCTGGGAACATTGTTCAGTTTCTTTCATGACGGGTCCGCATTTTCCATTTGAAAAACTCTACGACTATATTCAACAGAAAGGCTATGCCGTTGATCAGATAAACGGCGCAATTTTTCAGCAGGAAAACAACCTCGTCACAAACGGATTTGCGACATTGAAAAATTTCAAATTCGCAGGAAGCATAATACCTTCATCCACACCAGTCCAGGAAATAACACAAGCGATTTTGGCAGGTGTAAATCGCATTGAAGCCTATCATCAATCAGGTATACTTCCTGGGGTTTTGATAAAACATATTGCTTTCAATATTCCTTTAGGAACATACTTGTTGCCTGATATTAGCAAGTTAAAAGCACTGCGTATCCTTTGGTACCAGGTTAGCCAGGCCTATGGTGTGAAGGATTATCACCCCAATGATCTGTATATCCATGGAAGATCAGAACCATGGATCAACAACCAGTATCAACCACATGGGAACATGCTAAAGAGTACCATGGCATCCATTGCAGGAATTGCAGGTGGATGTGATGCGCTTACCATACATCCGGAAGATGATTCTTCTTCCATGATGAATCGGGTTGCTCGAAATATTTCGCCCATCCTTCGTGAAGAATCGCATCTGAATAAAGTAAGTGATCCGTTTGCAGGTTCTTACAGTATCGAAATACTCACCGACCAGATTGCACGTGATGCGTGGCGTAATTTTCAAAGCCTCTGTTAATTGTTATGATGAAACCGAACTTCAAAAATATTTCATTCAATCAATTCATTCCGGCTGACCACACGCCAACTGAAGTGCCGTTACCGTGGAAGAGTCCAGAAAACATTGACGTGAAATCACTTTATAAGGATGAAGATGTAAAGCAGTTGTCACACATGGGTTTTGTGTCCGGCATTCCTCCGTTTCTGCGAGGGCCGTATGCAACCATGTACGCCACGCGTCCGTGGACGATAAGACAATACGCTGGTTTTTCCACCGCGCGTGAATCCAACGCATTCTATAGGCGCAATCTGGCAGAAGGACAACGCGGGTTATCCGTAGCTTTCGATCTTGCCACGCATCGTGGCTATGATTCTGATCATCCGCGTGTTTCGGGTGATGTTGGCAAGGCAGGCGTAGCGATTGATTCCGTGCTCGATATGAAAATGCTCTTTGATGGAATTCCACTGGATAAGATGTCGGTCTCTATGACTATGAACGGAGCTGTTATTCCCATCATGGCATTTTATATCGTTGCAGCCGAAGAGCAGGGTGTTAAACCCGGTTTATTGAGTGGAACGATTCAGAATGATATTCTGAAAGAGTTTATGGTGCGCAATACATACATCTATCCGCCGGCACATTCGATGCGGCTTGTTGCTGATATTTTTTCGTACGCTTCAAAGCATATGCCGAAGTTCAACAGCATAAGCATTAGCGGTTATCACATGCATGAAGCCGGGGCGCCAGCCCAGATTGAACTAGCCTATACGTTGGCAGATGGATTAGAATACATCCGCACAGGGTTAGCTGCAGGAATAGCGATTGATGATTTTGCACCGCGGCTTTCTTTTTTTTGGGGTATCGGTATGAACTTATTTATGGAAGTTGCCAAGATGCGCGCAGGGCGCCTACTGTGGTCGAAAATAGTTCAGCAGTTCAATCCAAAAAATCCAAAGTCGATGGCGCTGAGAACGCACTGCCAGACTTCAGGATGGAGCCTAACGGAACAAGATCCATACAACAACGTAACAAGAACCTGTGTTGAGGCGCTTGCCGCTGTGCTCGGTGGAACGCAATCCCTTCATACGAATTCGCTGGACGAAGCAATCGCATTACCGACCGATTTTTCAGCACGTATTGCGCGTAACACACAATTGTTTATTGAACGAGAAACCGGCGTAGCAAAAGTGGTAGACCCTACAGGCGGTTCGTATTATGTTGAAAGTTTAACCGCCGAACTGGTTGAAAAAGCCTGGGCGCTGATCGAAGAGGTTGAAAAACTGGGCGGCATGACTAAAGCGATTGAAAGTGGTATCCCGAAAATGCGTATTGAACAGGCCGCTGCTGCTAAACAAGCAAGAATCGATTCAGGGCGCGACATCATTGTTGGTGTTAATAAATTTAAAATAAATGAGACGCCTGACTTTGATATCCTGGAAGTGGACAACGCCGCTGTGCGTGCTGAACAGGTTGATCGACTCGCACAGTTAAAACGGGAACGAAACGGTGACGCAGTAAAAATTGCACTTGACGCTATAACGACATGTGCTGAAACAGGTAAAGGAAATTTACTCGAACGCGCCATCGAGGCGGCACGTCAACGTGCAACACTCGGTGAAATTTCGGATGCCATGGAGAAAGTGTTTGGACGATATAAAGCATCGATAAAATCTATTTCCGGTGTATATTCGGGAGAAATGAATAATCAGGAACCAGTTGAAGTCGTGCGAAGGTTGTCGGACCAGTTTGCTGAAATAGAAGGACGCAGGCCGCGCGTACTGGTTGCCAAGATGGGACAGGATGGACATGACCGCGGTGCGAAAGTTATTGCCACCGGATTTGCAGATCTTGGCTTTGATGTTGACATCGGTCCCCTATTTCAAACACCCGACGAAGTCGCTATGCAGGCCGCGGAAAATGATGTTCACCTTGTGGGAATTTCCAGCCTTGCGGGTGGACATAAAACATTGATTCCCCAACTCATTATAGCCTTACAAAAAATCGGAAGGGCGGATATACGTGTGGTTGCGGGTGGTGTGATCCCCACAAAAGACCATGATTTCCTTTACAAATGTGGTGTTCAATTCATTTTTGGACCAGGAACTATAATCACCGAAGCTGCCCAATCTATCCTTGAAAAAATGATGGAGCAGGAATAGCCCCGCACATTTCCCTTATAAACGGTCCTGGATTAAGCGTTTGAGCTTTTTAAAACAATATTTGCCCAATTCTTACAGGGTTTTACGGTTGCGAAGTTCCACTCAGGTCACGTTAAAAATCATTCAATTTTCTTACCTTAGGGGTTCGATTCTCCTAACCTCGCAGCGCTATGAAAAACCTCAGGCCAATCCTGTTTATGTTGTTGGTCACATTTATCTTTCAACCAGCAAAATCACAAAATAAAAAGTTTGACAAATCCATCCGGAAAATCGATGCCTATTACGATGCCGGGAGTTTACCCAAAGCAAGTTCAACGTTAAAAAAATTAAAATCTTCCGTTGTAAAAAAAATGGGGAAAACCAATCCGTACATGCCCGGACTGTTCATGCGCGAAGCAAAAATAAACCTCGCTTCCGGAATATTGGTTGATTTTGATAAGAACCTTGAAGAAGCTATCAGTGCAAGTTTAAATGCCTATGGTGAGACCAGCACCAAGTATGCAACCACGATGCTGGATGTTGCCATCATCTACAATGAATACGGCAATTTCCGGATTGCGCGGGATTACATTGAAAAGGCGAAAGCCATCTTAAGCAGAACGGATCAAATTGATGAGGGCATGGCAGGCCGTATTGCCCTTGTAGAAGCTGAAACATTGATCGGGCAGGGCTTTTCTAACGATGCAATCGCCTTATTGGAGAAATATGAAAAATACTTTCTTACGCGCGCAGTTGAAAAAGAAACCTACGTTGAAAACAATGAAATAAAATCCCGGCGTGTTCCGGAAGAAGAATTATTCGAACGATTTAACAGCTATGCAAAACTAAAAACACTTCAGGGCAGCGCTTTCGCTCAAAAAGGAAGGATTTCCTATAATACATCACATGAAGAACCAGATGTAGACCGTATTTTCCTTGAATTCGACAGCTGGCTAAAAGGCAAACGCAAATACTTTGGAGAAACAAGTCTGGCTGATGTGCACTATCGGTTTGTTTGGTCAAAAGCATTCAGCGAC
Organism: Ohtaekwangia sp.; assembly: GCA_035628875.1. GTDB lineage: Bacteria > Bacteroidota > Bacteroidia > Cytophagales > Cyclobacteriaceae > Ohtaekwangia. The sequence continues at coordinate 27,883 of DASPIZ010000041.1, forward strand.
AATGGAAGTGTGAGCAAGAATAAGGATCTTAATTTCGATAATATTTTAGGTGACCTGAAGAAAAAAACCAATCCAACAAATTCGCTTGCTCATGAGATTTACCTTAATCATCTGGCGGAACTTCTTCGGCAAGACAATTATCCACGCTACCAGAAGACCAAGTTCGAATACCAGAAGGTGATTGATAAGTATTATCCAAAGTCATCGCTTCACGTCATTAACCTCAAAGCAGTTGAATTTAATTCAAAGCTTTCACGCGACCGTACAAAAGACCTAGAGAAAGATGCATTAGCTTTACTATCCTCTAAAGCCCTCCCTAAAAATTACAAAACCTCCACCCTGGTTTTGAAGTTCCTATACGATATCGCCATTAGTGAAAAAAATTACAAGAATGCTGAATCATATCTTCAGCAGATCGTAGATACAAAAAAAGAATTATGTGGTGAAACATCGCCCGAATATCATCTTGCGAAATTATCGTTGGCGAATTTCTTTTTGGATTACACCAACAAAGTAGATGAAGCTGGAAAAATTTACGGAGAGAGCTATTCCCAGATTGTTGAAAAACAAATTGCAGAACAGCATAAAGATTTGCTTGAAATCTTGAATCACATTGCGCAATGGTATGAAATGACCGATAACTATGCTGCTGCCAGTAAGACCCTGCACGCAGCACAGTTGGCGACTCAGGAAAAATTCTACCGTACGGATGTGCTTTATGCAAAAGAGCTCGAAAAGATCGCCGAACTGCAACTTAAAATTGGCGACTATGAGGGCGCCGAAGCGAACTTACTAAAGGGAATTGAAATTATCGACGATAAAGACAACAAAGATTTCCTTGAAAGAAAACCGATTAAAGTAAGCCTCCTTGAAACGCAGGCGAAACTCTATGGTATCAAAGGCATGTTTGACGAAGCTGAAAACAGTCTCGACGACTCCAATGATATCATTCGTAAAGATAAAGACAACATGTACAACGTACAGTCTACTGCGGAAGAGCTTACGCCTTTATTCATTCAACTGGGAAGATTTTCGGAAGCGGATAAACTGTTGAGAAAACAAATTCCGGAGTATGAGCGTCTTTTTGGTTTTATGTCGCTGAGGTTAATTGAACCATTAGTGAATAAGAGTCAGATCTTGTTGGCAAAAGGTGATTACACCGAAGCGGAACGAACTGCCCTGCGTGCCAACCAGATCGCCGTAAAAACGTATTCCGAAATATCCACAAAAGCAGCCCCGACTCAACGCGTACTCAGTGATATTTATTATACGCTCGGAGATTACGATAAAGCTGAAACGGAAATTGTGAAAGCTTTAAAGAGTCAGGAAAAACAATTCGGCCGGAATCATATTGAAGTAGCCAAGTCGTTATCGCAACTAGCCCTGATCAAATTCCACAAAAAGGATAATACCAAAGCAATCGAAAAGCTTTTACTGGAAGCACGTGACATCACCGTGGCAAAACTTGGAAAAGAGAATCCGCAGTACGCTGAGATCTTGAAGAACATGGCCGTCCTTTATATTTCCGAAAATAAATTTGACATTGCCTTCAACAACCTTACGAATGCAGAAACGATCTGGCGCACAAAAACCGGAACGAAAAATAATATTAACGCTGCCAGCATTTATACCCTTACAGGGGATGTTTACTATCAGCTGAAGAATTACAAAAAAGCAGAAGAATTTTACGGTCAATCAAAATCACTGTATGAAAAATTCTTTAGTGTAAACCATCCCGAATACGTGAAAGTTCTTTCCAAAATGGCGAAGGTGTATTACATGCAAAAGGATTATAAACGCTCAAAAAGATACATTGAGGAAGCGTTGGATAACTATGAAGCGTTTATCAAATTATTTTTCCCTGCGTTAAGTGAACGCGAAAAAGCCAAATACTGGAACACCATAAAAGGCGACTTTGAATTTTATAACACACTAGCATTTTCAAACCTTGAAGATTTCAAAGACCTTACCGGAAAGGTTTATAATTACCAATTGCTGACAAAAGCATTGTTATTAAGTTCGTCAATAAAGATCCGTGAACGGATTCAGAATAGTACAGATGAAGACTTAAAAGCCCAATACAATAACTGGGTTCAAAAGAAAGAGATGCTTACCCTGGCGCTTTCGATGAGCCCTGTACAACTTGCAGAAAACCTGATTGATCCTGTAGCGCTAAGCCAGGAAGTTGAGCGGCTTGAAAAAGAGTTGAGTCAGAAATCTGAAATCTTCGGTCAGAGTTTCGACAGTAAGCGCATCACATTCGAGGAAGTTAAAAAATCAATTAAACCGAATGAGGTCGCCATTGAGATGGTACGCTACCGACACTTCCATCACACCTTCACCGATTCCGTTATTTACGCGGCCATTTATGTTCGTAATGAACTTTCAAAGCCAAAAGTTATTATGCTTAAGGATGGGAAAAATATGGAAACACGATTCTTTAAGTACTATCGCAATTCCATCATCGGAAAAATTCCCGACGAATACTCCTACAATATTTTCTGGAAACCGATACACGACGGGCTTGGACAGGCTGCTACGATTTATCTTTCTGCTGATGGTATCTACAACCAGATTAACCTGGAGGCGATCCCCACGCCTGACGGACGATTTATCATCGATAATTCGAATATCATATTGGTAAGCAATACAAAAGATCTTTTCCTGCGGAGGGTAAAATCACGCCCGAAGAATTCAGAGAATACAGCTTCGATGTTTGGGAACCCTACATTCTATTTGGCCGATGCATCAAACCGCCGCGTCGCCGCGTTACCAGGAACGGAACGCGAAGTGGATCAGGTACAATTTATGCTTAAACAAAAAGGCTGGCTCACCGCCGAGTTCGTAGAAAAGACAGCAACAGAGGAAAATGTAAAAGAGCTGAACAGCCCGAAAATTTTTCACATTGCTACACATGGATTCTACCGACCGGGAGAAGATGAGGATAACGACCTTCAGGAGAACGAAGCCGCGCTTACACGAAATCCACTTTTACGCACTGGTCTTTTACTCAAAGGCGCAGGAGATCTCATGAATAAAACTGAACACAACTATAATATTGAAAATGGAATTCTCACGGCTTACGAAGCGATGAGTCTTAACCTCGATAAAACGGATCTTGTCGTGCTCAGCGCATGCGAAACCGGACTCGGTGACCTGGAAGCTGGCGAAGGTGTTTATGGTTTACAACGAGCATTCCTGGTGGCCGGTGCTAAAGTATTAATCATGAGTATGTTTAAAGTAGATGATGAAGCCACACAAAAACTTATGCTGAAGTTTTACCAGAAGTGGCTCAATACCGGAAACCTCCGTGAAAGTTTTACAGAAGCGAAAAAAGAACTTCGCACCGATTATCCGGAACCGATTTACTGGGGTGCTTTTATTATGATTGGACTGGAATAGCGATTTGAGCGCGATGTTGTTTGCGTTTTGATTTAGCTGCAAGCTTTAGGCTACAGGCTGCAAGTTGTTTTCGAATAGCCTGGGAGCTTTGCGCCTCAAGTTTGGTGTTCGAAAACTTGAAAGTTTCACAAACCACCGTCAAACTTTGAACTTTGAACTTTGAACCTTGAACCTTGAACTTGGAACTTTGAACTTTGAACCATGCACTTTGAACTTGATCTATAATTTTAGATTTTTGCGCCAGAATTTAAATCAGGCCCTAACCAGGGATGTTATATGGTAATGAGGAATATTTTTTTTATAGCGGTCGTCTTTATTGGGGCTTTTTTATTCTCTTCCTGTGGTGATTCCAAGCGTGCAGAAGATACTACCACGGTCCGCGATTCGACGCTGCTTGACTATACAGTTCTTAGTGTTTTACCGCATAACACGGAAGCCTATACGCAGGGTCTCGTTGTGCACAACAACAAAATATTAGAAAGTACAGGACAAAACGGATCATCGTGGATTGCGGAAGTGGATCCTGGTTCAGGCGATCACGATAAGAAAGTGATACTGGATCGTCAATATTTCGGCGAAGGAATAACTGTACTCAATAACAAGATCTACCAATTAACTTACACCACCAAAGTTGGCTTTATTTACGATGCGGCTACCTATAAAAAAATTAGGGAATTCACGTTCGATCCTGCCATTAAACAAGGATGGGGGATTACACATGATAATAAAAATCTTATCGTCAGTGATGGTACCAGTAAAATACATTTTCTCGATACCACAACACTGAAGGTGGTCCGCACCATTACCGTAAAGGATGGCAATAATGCAGTCAAAGAAATAAATGAACTTGAATACATCGACGGATATATTTTCGCCAACATTTATACCACTAACTGGATTGTAAAGATTGATCCCAATACAGGTAAAATTGTCGGTAAACTTGATCTCTCCACCCTTGGCAATGAAATAAGGGCAACATACCCAAATACAGATGTACTGAATGGAATTGCTTACGATAAAAACTCCCGTGCGTTATTGATCACAGGCAAACTATGGCCCAAAGCTTACCTGATCAGGGTGAAATGAGTTCGAAGTTTGACGTTCGAAGTTTGAGGTTGGAGATTGGAGGTTGGTGTTTAAAAAATGATGAAAGCTTTCGGATCCAATTGTAATATCGATCAATATAAAACACTTAAGTTGCCGATCAACGAACTCGTCGCTCGAAGCTCGCAACTCGCAGCTATTCAACAGTTCAGATTCCCAGATCCAATTGGGCATCGTCTTTCTTTTTGATGATTCGGGCTTTCGATGCAGATACCGAAATGACTTCACCAGTTTTTACATACAGGAGGTAACCTTCGACTTCCGTAAAATTCATTTGCCTCAGAATGGACATATACGCCATCACCTGTTGTTGATCTGCCTGCGTACGTTCTCCGGTTTTAAAGTCAATGATAACGGCATGCTTTTGATCAATCAATAACCGATCAATCCGGCTTTCGTTTCCATCCGGTAGAAGCAGCGGCACTTCTGTTTTCACTTTCCACGGCCTGCTAAACCAGGATTTGATCTGCGCATTCTGAAGCAGCTCATTGAGTTGTTTTTGCAGAAAGACTACTTCATCCGGATGCACAAATCCTTCCTGCAATAGTTTTTTCAGTGTGTTATCAATTTCGTCTGCATAAGTAATTCTGGATAATACTGCATGCAGATGTATACCATAATGTATACGCGTATCTTTTTCGTCCTCAGGCGTTTCAAAGAAATTGCGGGCCGAATGCCGGATGACAAGCTTGTCACGCCAGTTTGCAGAAGCATAATGAAAAAGCCGTATTGTATTTTGTTCCTCCTGCGATTC
>DASPIZ010000042.1:0-33166 GCA_035628875.1 Ohtaekwangia sp.
TTTTCATCAGCATCCTCACACGTCATTACAGCAATAAAGCCCTCCTTGGGGTTGCTTTCAGCGTCATATTTTTTGGAAAATGTAAAGACCGGAACGACGTCTTCGGAAAAAGAAACAACATAAATCGGGTTTTCACCTTCGGTACTTTTGTCGACACGAAAACCAATATCATTCATCGCCCTGACGGCACGCGGATTAAATGATGTGGCTTCTGTTCCCCCAGAATAACTTATCAGGTTTGCAATTTCATAATATGCCGCTGCTGCCTGTGCCCAAAGCTGTGCTATATGACTTCGTCGTGAGTTGTGGGTACAAATAAAGACCACTTCGGTTTTTTCCTCCTGCATCACTTTGGCTTGAACCAAAGCCGAAAGTTCGTTTAAAATCAACCGGCGTTCTTCCGGTATCTTGTCGAATTGTCCAGTCAAAAATGAAATGGTATGTTCTAAAGAAGGATAAAATTTAACCTTTGAATCGGAATTCAATATTGACATGATGATTTCATTATTTCAATCCGCCCATACATAAAGCTCGTATAAGCAACCCCCAATATCGCAATATTGCAACGATTCTAAAAATCACAATCGATGCAACGGTTATTTTATCCATTATCTAACATTAAACTAACCGTCACGATCATTATTTGATAAGATGCATCAATTACCCTTCCTTACAGAATATCTCAAACAAACCGGCGATTCTAATGTTCACCGTCAGCCGCGGGACTTATTCCATGCTTCAATACATAAGTCGAGTAAAGCAGGTATGCGCCGGTGGCGACAATGGTGTCGCCTTGCTGGAGACCTTCCTTAATTTCAACCCTGTCTGCTCCCTCCGCGCCGATGGAAACCCTTCGCGGTTGAAAGGTATTTTGGCCTACCTGTCTATATACATGTGTGCCCTTTCCATCGCGGATCACGGCATCAACTGGAACAGAAATCCCCTTCCCGGAAGCGTGGGTAAAAAAGATCTGAGCCTGTTGCCCGGGTTTTAGCAGTCGTTTCATGTTTTTTATTTCTGCGCGCATGACCGTGATTTGGGTGTTTGCCCGATACTCAGGGCTAAGAAATGACACCACAGCTTCGTGCGATATTGAAGTCTCATTAAATTTTACTTTAATCGTATCTCCGATGTTTACCCTTGTCATTTCGTTCGGATACAGTTCCGCTTCTATCCACAATGTAGCCATATCATCAATGCGATAGAGTGCTGTTCCTTCGGCAACATATTCACCTTCCTGTACACGCAGTGAAGTAATAATTCCTGTAGCCGGAGCAAAAAATGTAACCGATGATCGCAATGCGCTGTTATCCGTAATCTGATCAAGCTGATGCTGCGTTAAACCATAGCGCAACAGTTTTTCTCTTGCTGCTTTAAGAAAAGATGCATACCGCTTCTGTGTTTTACCGAGCGAATCATATTGTGCTTTTGCCAGCAAATATTCTTGCTGCAATGTTAACAGCAATTCACTATACAATACATACAGCGGTTCACCCTTCTGTACTGTAATGCCTGTTTCCCGGATGAATAATTTCTCCACGCGTCCCGGTGCCCGACTACTGATTACCTCACTTTTCGCTTCGTTGAATGTTAACCTGCCATTCATCACGATGGTTTCTCCAACCGGTCTGTGCTGTGTGATTTCTGTCGTTATGTTTGCAAGCTTGATCTGGCGATCACTTAGCATCATCCCTATGTGATGTTTTTCTGGCGCATGTTTCTGAACCAAATCCATTCCACAAACCGGACACACTCCTGGTTTATCCTGCACAACCTGGGGATGCATCGGACATATATATTCAGTTCCATCTGCATGATGATGTTCCTGCTCTACATTTGAACATGCTACCATGGTAAGGAGCATCATGAAGGCTACATTTCGCTTTGATAATTTGTTAAACCAAACTAGCATTGATCTGACTTTATTTTGTACCATTTCTTTATTTTATAATCTTTCTTGTTTTACTGTAAGCTTCAAGCTGCAGGCTCCAGGCTGCAAGGCGTTTTCGGTAACAATTAGATTTTCGAAAAACTGCGAGCCGCGAGCTACCTGCGAGTTTGTTTGGTTGGTAATGTAACCGCTTACAGTTCTTCTCATTGTTGTTTCGCTATTCACGATTTTCAAAACCAACCCCAAACTATGAACCTTGAACCATAAACCTTCACCGCGGAGGCGCTGAGACGCAAAGTTTCGCAAAGCCTAAAACTAATTTTGCAAACCGATCGAATCAGTTATCAGAAACCAACCTCAAACATCAAACGTCAAACATCAAACTAATTCCACAAACCCTTCATGAGCAACCCCCCACTTTGAACCATAAACCTTGAACCTTGAACTTTGAACCATGAACCATGAACTTGAAACTTTGAACTATTTTACGAACCCCTCGTTATCGACCAGATAGTGTGCATTTGCTGCGACTTCATCGGATGACGCCAGGCCGGAGGTTATTTCGATGAGATCATCGGTTTTTAGTCCAGTTGTGATCGTCCTCGATTTAAAAGCATCCCGCTCCTTTACAAAAACTATTCTATCGATACCAAGATCCATTACTGCTTTTTCGGGAAGCCATAATGCTTCCCTTGCCTCCAGGCTTACCGTTGCGCTGACCAGTTCACCAATTGAAAACGTTTCAATTCCTTTTAGATATACGCGTGCTTTGGTGAAAGTCGTGCCTTCATTAAAAAAGGGTTGAATAAAATCCACGGTAGCAGTTACGCCTTTCTTTTCACCTAAATCCAGTATTATCTTATCTCCTACCTGTATTGACTCCGTCGGTATATTTTTCAAGTCAAGTTCTACACGCAACGCATTCGTATTAACAATCTTAAACAAGACCTGACCCGCTGTTACATAATCTCCTTCACGCAGGAGTATTGGAGAAGAACCGCTTTGGATTAAAGAAGACAATCCTGCGGGAGGCGTTGATTTCATACCGCCCATTTCGCTCCTACCGTTACCTTGCGGTATGCCAATGGAAACTACAGGTGCATCATTGGTAATCAAATAGCCACTATATTGACTATAAAGTGTAAAGGTATCGCCAGCCTCTTTACGGGTTACCAAATTCCCAATCTGTGACTCGGGCAAGCCAAGTAGTTTGAGTTTATTTTTAGCGCCATAAATCAATTGTTCATTGGTAGGATCGTTTTCAATAAGGTAAAGCAATTCCCGTTGAGCCGTACGAATTTCCGGGCTATAGATCACCGCCATTGGTTGTCCCTTCTTAACCTGCTGAAATTCATACTTCAAAAACATCTTCTCGATTCTGCCGGAAACACGCGATGAAACAGCATACAGTTTTCGTGTATCGTAGGTAATAACGCCAGTTGCATGCGTAGAAACAGGAATGGTTTTAAAAACAGGATTGATTGTGGCGATGGAAGAAACTACCGCTTCATTGGGTGATTTCCTCAGTGTAGCAATGTCTTCCGTTACTTTAATTTCTTCCGCATGACTCTCTTTACGAACCAAGTCCATGCCACAAACAGGACACGCGCCACGTTTATCTGAAACCACAGTAGGGTGCATGGGACAAGTATAGCCACCATGAACGTGCGCGGATTCATTCCTTCCACCACAGGCAAAAAGTAAAAACATGATAAAAATCAATGACACTGGTTTCAGACATCCAAACCGTATTGCCATGGTTTTATCAAACCCATCAAATAAGGTATTCAGCGAAACACTATTTTTCCAATTCTTTCTCATAACGTACAATCATCAAATAGTAATCTTCCAGTTTATTAAGGTATTCCAGTTGAGCCATGTTACGCGCCTCCCATGCATCAATCACCATAGGTAATTGTTCGCGATTTTCTTCGTAAGCCAGCATAAGCGTTTCATAATTCTTATGCAGTGCCGGGATGATTTTCGTTTCGTAATTTTCAAGCTGTTGTTTCATTCTCATGAGTTGGTTTGCCATCCCCATCAGCATTCCTCTCGCTTCGATGAGCACGGCTTCACGACCGCGCTTCATGGCTTCAATATCGTATTGCATGCCTTTCACTTCGGCTTTATACATTCGCGATGACCAAGGTGCAATCGGTATCGAGATCATGCCCATAACTGTAAACGCTGATGGCATATCGCCTATGGGATGCATGTGATCGAATCTGATTTTAAAATCTGGCCGTGCTTTCACTTTCTGTAACGCCTGGTTTAAACGCATTACTTCGATAGCCTGTTCTATTTCCTTTACATCGCTCCTTGCGGTAAGCATAGTCGTATCACCCTGAGTGAGTGGTTGCACGTCTACAACAGTTGTCGTATCTATGCGAATAGAATCCGTAGGCGGAATATTGGCAATTGATTTTAGCTTGTAATAAACATTTTCAATATCCCCTCTTGTCATCAGGATCATATTTTGTACTTCGCTTAATCTGCCTTCGGCCTTGTATATGTTTCCCAGGCTGCCCTGGTTGTATGGATAACGGATCCGGCCAAGTTTTAACATGAGCTGTATGATGCGTTCGCTTTCTTTCAATACGTTCACCTTTCTTTCATACACAAGCCACTGGTAATAATACGTTTTTGCTTCCGCACGCAATACGTTGTATTGTATTGCCCGCTGTTGTGTAACCACGTCGGATTTAGACTGGAGAAAATTGCGATTAGCGTTAAGCTTTGCCGGATTGGGAATCTCTTGTTCAATCGAAAACATCAATGAACCTTTGTCACTTCCCATTACTTCCTGGTTTGGATACGGCATCATAAATGTACCTGCCCCCACCATGGGAGCCATCCAACTGGTAGCACCTTTTGTGTATTCCTCAAAGGCTTTCGCTCTATTGTCGTACTCCATGAGCATGGGGTTATTCCGGTCAATGAGCAGAAGCACACTATCGAGTGACATTGTTTGTGCATGCACACCGGTAGTAATAAAAAGCATGATCGCTACAATAAAACTGCGGCAGGGATAGTAGCGGAAAGCCCGCAGCAGGGCCGGATTTTGCGCGGTGGCACGAGGACTTGTAGCGGATAGCCCGGCTCGGCCGCCAAACAAAACAAGCCTATCGCTTAGTATGGTATTATGCTTCATGCTTGCTTTCATATACTTCAAGTTTTCCAAATTTTTTTAATTCGTATTCTTTTGTCATTAAAAAAATGAGTGGCGTAACCAGGAGGATGTGCGTGGATGATGTAAGTACACCGCCGATCATCGGCAACACGATCGGTTGCATCATATCGCTTCCTACACCTGTAGACCATAAAACTGGAATGAGACCGAACAATGCCACGCACACTGTCATAAGTTTTGGTCTGAGTCGCTTAGCTGCCCCGGCAATCACATATTCGCGTAGCTCATCCGTTGTGATTGAACTGCTTGAATTACCCCGTAACTGTACAAGTTGACGCATGGCATCGTTAAGGTAAATCACCATAACCACACCTGTTTCGACAGCAATGCCAAATAAGGCGATAAATCCAACGGCTACCGCAACGGATAAATTCGCCCCATAAAAATATACCATAAAAGCGCCGCCGATAAGTGCGAAAGGGACCGTGATTAAACTGAAGAATGCTTCGCGAATGGAATTAAAGGCGAGGTAAAGTGATATAAATATGATGAGCATAACAACAGGCAGAATCATCAGCAATGTTTGTTCGCCGCGGATGAGATTTTCATATTGGCCGCTCCATTCCAGGTAATATCCGTTGGGCAACCCTCCAATCTGATGATGCAATGTTTCCATGGCTTCTTCTACGGTGCTCCCAAGATCTCGATCACGCACATTAAACAATACAGCACCACGAAGCATGGCGTTCTCGGAAATTATCATGGGTGGTCCTTCTTCGAAACGAATATCCGCCACAGCAGATAAGGGGATGCTACCCATCGACGGCGTAAGCATTGGAATTCGTTTTAAGGCTTCAATACTGTTTCTGTAATCCTGTGCAAGTCTGACGCTGATGGTAAACCGTTTTCTCCCTTCAATGGTTTGGCCGATGGGCGCACCTCCGATAGACGACTCGACAATCATGTTAACATCGTCGACGGAAAGACCATACCTTCCAAGGGCGTCGCGTTTTATATCAATGGTCAAATATTTTCCACCTGTCACGGGATCGACATATAAATCATTCACACCTTCCACACCAGTTAATGCTTGCTTAATTCTTTCGGACAAAACAGCAATGCTATCAAGGTCCTGTCCGTAAACCTTAACCCCTACATCTGTACGAATGCCCGTAGAAAGCATATTGATTCGGTTGATGATGGGTTGTGTCCATCCATTCACAACACCCGGAATCTGTAGCTTTGCATCAAGCTCACTAATGATGTCTTTCTTCGTAATGCCATCGCGCCATTCAGCATTTGGCTTTAGCATGATGATCGTCTCGATCATGCTGACCGGTGAATTATCAGTCGCGGTACTGGCTCTTCCTGCTTTGCCTAAAACTTTATCCACTTCAGGGACCGATTTAATAATCTTGTCCTGTACCTGCAAAATACGTTTTGCTTCTGTGTTTGAAACATCAGGGAGCGTTACCGGCATGAACAGAATGGATTGTTCATCAAGCGGAGGCATGAACTCGCTGCCGAGGCTCATCATTAAAGGTATGCTGATGAGCAAAGCAAATACATTAACGCCGATGGTTGTTTTTCGCCATTTAATACATGTCCGAATTATTGGTTCATAGATGCGTTCCAGGAAACGGTTAACCGGGTTCTTACGTTCACTGGTAAATTTCCCTTTCATAAAAAAGGAAATAATCACCGGCGCCAGTGTAATCACCAGGATCGCATCAACAACCAGTATGAATGTTTTTGTGTATGCTAAGGGATGGAAGAGTTTTCCTTCTTGTCCTGTAAGCATAAAAACGGGTAAAAACGATGTGATGATAATAACCGTAGAGTAGAAAACACCACGTGACACCTGTTTCGATGAACGTTCGATGATTGCCATTCTTTCGGCTTCATCTATCGGATTATATTTTCTGGAAAATAATTTTTTCATTTTAATTATTTTTCGACCTCAGGGTTTAACGCTGCAAAACGGCTTGATAAATTCTTGTACGAATTCTCCGCCATGATAATACCATTGTCGACGATGACACCGATAGCCAGTGCAATACCGGTAAGGGACATTATATTTGAAGTGATATCAAATGCATTCAGTAAAATAAAGCTCGTGGCAATGGTTATGGGTATCTGAATAATAATACTCACAGCACTTCGCCAATGGAAGAGAAAAATGATAACTACCAATGACACCACAATCATTTCCTCGATCAGCGTGGTTTTGATGGATGATATAGATTCATGAATAAGTTCGCTCCTGTCGTACACAATATTGAACTTTACTCCTTGAGGAAATCCTTTGGCTACCTCCTGCATTTTACTTTTAACTGCAGCGATTACTTCGTCTGCGTTTTCGCCATAGCGCATCACTACAATTCCACCTACTACTTCGCCTTCACCATTGAGATCAAAGATACCGAGACGTGTTTCACCCGTCATTTGTACTGTACCGATTTCGCGTATCGTAACGGGTGTTGCGTTTACGGTTTTCAATGCAATATTTTCAATTTCTTCAATGGATTGGAGGTAGCCCGTTGTCTTAATGATATAACCAATACCGCTCATTTCAAACTTTCTACCCCCGGCTTCGTTGTTGTTCGAACGAATGGCCTGAATCACCTGCTGTGTAGATAACCCGTAATAGGTAAGCTTATTTGGATCGAGTGTAACCTCATATTGTTTCTGAAACCCGCCGAAAGATGCAATTTCACTTACACCCGGTGTGTTTTGAAGGGCGAACTTAACATACCAGTCCTGGATGGCGCGTTGTTCACCAAGATCCATCCCGGGCGCATCGAGTGTGTACCAGAGTATGTGACCAACACCTGTGCCGTCTGGCCCTAACGTTGGCGAAACACCTTCCGGTAATAAACGCGATGCATAGTTGAGGCGTTCCAACACACGCTCACGTGCCCAGTACACATCCGTGTTATCATTGAAGATGACGTAGATGAAACTCATCCCAAACATGGATGAACCACGAACATACTTCACCTGCGGTAGTCCCTGAAGATTTGTCACCAACGGATAGGTTATCTGATCTTCTATAATCTGAGGGCTTCTCCCCATCCATTCTGTAAACACGATCACCTGGTTTTCTGACAGATCAGGGATTGCATCAATTTTATTTGTGCGGACGGAATAAACTCCCCAGGCGAAAAGGCCGGCGGCAATCAGTAACACCAGGAACCGATTGCGCAATGAAAAAGAAATTAATCTTTCAATCATGCGTTAAAAATGTAGAATGGAGAAAATAAAATATCTCGTTTTAAGAAAAACGATTAACATCGCAGGCAGCGACGCTCGAACGAGGAATTAAATCAAATTAACAGAACGCGGTGAGATAATGTGCGATCATAGGATAACGCTGGCGGATCGTAAGCATAAAAAGGGAAGGTTAAGTCCGGCGCCCCTGGGAGATCCAAAGAGATAAGCAGAACGGGTGATACGATATCTAAAGCCGGTGCGGAAAATAAAGCAAAGTCTGTGACGGATGCTTTAAAATCCTGTCCTTCATGAACGATCGTCTCATCATCGCAGCACGATTTTTTTTCATGTCGATGGCACGGTGGCAAGTTTTGTTCCTTCTCACAAGCTGGTGCCGCCGAAAAGAAACTTACATTTTTGATTTCACCCTGGCAGAAATGAATACCCACCATAAAGCTACTGGACGAAACCAGCACCAACAGTGCTAAGGCAAATACAGCTATGGTTTTTAAATATTTCATTTACTTATTCAAATGTAACGCATTTCCGGTAATTCGGATTTATACTTTAAACAAAAAGCGTTTCATAATTACTAAAAAATGCCTTTCCGGACGAAATTGAAGGTTTTTCCCCTTGGGGAATGAACACGTGCATCGTTACCGTTTGTCTGCCACGTAAAACGGATTTATCTCAATGACAGCGTGTGTGGTCAACGGAGAATATTTGTCTTGATCGTTAGTGTTAATCACGCCTATATGAGAACCGCTTCGGTGATCCGTCAGATCTTAGCCGCCCGTAACCTTAAACTATTGGCCAATACACTCACAGAGCTTAAGGCCATGGCCGCTCCGGCAATCATCGGATCGAGCAAAAATCCATTTATCGGATAAAGTACACCTGCCGCCAGTGGGATACCAATCACATTGTATATGAATGCCCAGAATAAATTTTGCCGGACACCCTGAACAGTTTTTGTAGAAAGGTTTAATGCCTTTGGAATAGACTGAAGATCTGAAGTGATCAATGTCATTTTAGCAACATCCATAGCAATATCAGAACCTTTACCCATGGCGATGCTTACATCTGCTTCGGCGAGAGCCTGGGAATCATTTATTCCATCCCCTACCATGGCAACAATTTTCCCTTGTTGCTGCAGTGTTTTTACAAATGCAGCCTTATCAGCAGGGAGTACTTCTGCCTTGTAATGCCTTATACCCAACTGACCGGCTACTGCGTTTGCTGTTTGTTCGTTATCACCTGTAAGCATGTAAACATCGATATTTTTTGCTTGTAACGACCGGATAGCGACCAATGAGGTTTCTTTAATTTTATCTGCAATGGCAATTATCGCCAGCACCTGACTTTGGTCAGCAAAATAAATTACGGTTTTGGCTTCGGCTTGCAATTGGCTGGCCACATCACCAAAATATGAACTTATATTAATACCTTGTTCTGAAATCAATTTCCTGTTTCCAATAAAAAATCTGACGCCCCGATATGCGGCCTTAACACCTCTTCCGGTTAAACTCTCAAACTGCTCCAGTTCCAGGGACGAAATATTTTCGTTTTTAAAATTATTAACGACTGCCTCAGCCAGCGGATGCTCCGATTTTGACTCAACGGTATAAAGGACTTGTTTTAAAAATGTATTTCCATCTGCTTCAGCACCCCAAACAAAATTTGTAACAGCGGGTTTACCTTCTGTAATCGTGCCCGTTTTATCCAGGATGATTGCATTAACACGATGTGCCAACTCTAGGCTTTCGGCATCTCTGATCAGAATATTGTTTTCTGCACCTTTGCCTACGCCAACCATAATGGCCGTTGGTGTGGCCAGTCCGAGCGCACAGGGACAAGCAATAACAAGTACAGTTACTGAAGTAAGCAGTGCATGGGTGAACGCATTATCTCCACCCAACACCATCCATGTGATAAATGTTGCAATGGCAATTCCGATCACGACAGGAACAAAGATTCCCGCTATTTTATCAACGCGTTTTTGTATAGGTGCTTTGCTACCCTGTGCTTCCTGTACCATCTTAATGATTTGTGCCAGTATCGTATCTCCTCCTACCTTATAGGCTTCGAAATGAAAATTTCCTTTTTGATTTACAGTACCTGCAAAAACATGTGCACCTGAAATTTTCTCCACCGGTATAGGCTCGCCTGAAATCATACTTTCGTCCACAAAGGAAGATCCAGAAACCACCACACCATCAACGGGAATTTTTTCTCCGGGTTTAACGACGAGAATATGCCCCACTTTAACTGATGCTACGGGTAACACCTGCTCAACACCATCAACCAGCACAGTAACTTGCTTTGGTTGCAAGCCCATGAGTTTGCGTAATGCGGAAGATGTTTTGGATTTTGCTTTTTCTTCGAGGAGCTTACCCAGCGAGATAACAGCAATAACTACAGCAGCAGCCTCAAAATAAACATGGGCATGAATGCCGCGTGCGTGCCAAAACTCAGGAACGAGGGTATTGAATGTACTAAAGAGAAGTGCAATTCCAGTTGACAACGCTACAAGGGTATCCATGTTGGCCTTCCCTTGTTTTGCCTGCTTCCAGGCGTTGATAAAAAAATTCCGGCCAAAATAAAAAACAATCGGCGCGGTGAGGGTCATGGAAATATAATTCCCATAAGGATGATTCATGAAGAACATTCCAATGACAACAACGGGGAACGCTAAAAGCGACGACCAGATGGTACGGCTCTTGATTTTCTCATAGTGCTGTCGCTGCGCTTTTTCCTTTACGGCTTGCGGATCCTGTACATCGACAACAATATCATAGCCAACGGCGCGGACCGCATTTTGTAAGTCTGCAGCGGTCGCGATTTGTTTGTCGTATTCCACCCACGCAGATTGATTCGCGAAATTCACACCTGCGTCGATCACACCGGGTGTAGCCTTAAGCGTCGATTCAACGCTTACCGCACAGGCAGCACATGTCATTTCAAGTACCGGAAAATTTTCCCGGGAATATTTTAATTTTGCATTTACCGTTTCCATACGCTGATACAGCGGCGTTATATCCAGTCCGCTCTACAATAATACAGCGATAGCATGCTTTTAGTTTTATACTTTAGAGATATTCATTTACATGATTCCGGCACCCATAAAGATCTTGCGAAATACCAAACTACTTTCCAGCGTGTACCGAATCCAAAATTAATTCCGTGAATTGAAAGCGGAACATTTTGATAGATTCTTCCGGCAGGAACGTTATAAAAACAAAAATCGATCTTATCAGATTTCCTAAACACATCTGTTGCTCCTATCACAGCATTTTACCTGGTTTTAATACTTTGATAACCTTTCCATAACACCATAAAGTTGGCATTACCTCAAGGGAGTTACGTTCTTTGTTATGTTATAAAACCAAACCTTTTATGCGTGTTTCTATAATACTCAGTACGTACAATCAACCGCAATGGCTTGAAAAGGTTTTGTGGGGTTATGCCTTTCAAACATATTCAAATTTTGAAATCATTATCGCGGATGATGGTTCCGGTCCGGAAACATTCAAAGTAATTAAACGCTTCCGGGAAGAGTCGGGTTTATGCATTAAACACGTGTGGCATCGGGACCGCGGCTATCAAAAATGCCGTATACTTAATAAAGCGGTCAAGTCATCAGAAACAGAATACCTTATTTTTTCTGATGGTGATTGTATTCCGCATAGAAACTTTGTTATGACGCATGTTACCAATGCAACGGAACAGACATTTCTTTCCGGCGGAGCAATCCGACTGCCAAAGCATACCAGTCTCGTAATTACACAAACGGATATAAAAAATGGAAATGCTTTTGATGTCTATTGGTTGATCAAACATGGACTTCCTGATAATCCGTTAAAGAACCTGAAATTAGTAAGCACTGAACATGGATTCGACAGACTACTGAATTCAATAACGCCAGCGAAAGCTACCTGGAACGGGGGAAATGCGTCGACATGGAAAAGCCATATACTGGAAGCCAATGGATTTGATGAGCGTATGCTTTACGGTGGACAAGATAGAGAATTTGGAGAGCGCTTAATCAATATGGGCATAAAAGGTAAACAATTACGCTACAGTGCAATTTGTGTACATCTAGACCATAGCCGTGCGTATAAAAACACAACATCAATAGAAAAAAATCTTGCAATTCGAAAAGAAACGCGTGAACTAAAAAAAACGTGGACAGAAAAAGGCATTGTAGAAACGCCGTTTTACGTGTATGAAAGTAAGTCTGATCATATCCGTATATAAAAACGTAAGCGACCTTAAGGTTATTCTGGATGGTCTCCGATTCCAGACGTTGTCAGATTTCGAGGTTATTATCTCTGAAGATGGTAACGATACAGATATGCGAAAGTTCATCCAGGATTATGACTGGCGGTGGTCCGTTCATCATATCCATCAGCCCGATCATGGCTGGCGAAAGAACAAAGCGTTGAATCAAGCGATCCTGAAATCGCGTGGTGATTATCTGATCTTCATCGATGGTGATTGCGTTCTTCATCATCGGTTCATCGAGCACCATGTACAATTTGCAAAGCCAAACCGAATACTTGCAGGTAAACGCGTTAAGCTTGGACCAGGATATTCAGCGCTATTCCGCAATAACATTGTAGAACTAAAAGAACTTGAAAACAGAATTGCAAGGGAATTCAAATCATTAAAACATGATGGTGGACGCTTCTTCGAAGAAGGAATATACATTAATCCGCATGGATGGTTGCGGATTATACCCAAGTTACGAAGGATGAAACACCTCAAAGGTTGTAACATGTCATTTTACAGACACGCCATTGAACGCATTAATGGATTTGATGAAGATTACGTTCTTCCTGCGGTAGGTGAAGATGCTGATCTGGCCTGGCGGTTCAGAATTTTAAACTACGAGATGTTTTCCTTGCGAAATATTGCGATACAATATCATCTTCATCATCCGGAGAACTGGATCAGCCAGGATGAGAATTTACAACTGATGCATAATAAAATAAAAGCACAACAAGTCGTTTGTCTGAATGGCTTAAAAAAATATAGCTGACATGCCCTTTTATTGTAAAAACAGTTTTCAAACGCTTGACCATATTGGAAAATTGTTTCAAAGTAATGAACGTGCGTTCTATTCGCGATTTGGTGATGGAGATGTTCGCATCATGATGGGACAGCGTCAGAAGCTCCACGATTTTAGTGAAGATCTACAGCGCGAATTGATTGATTCATTTCGCATTGACGATCCTGGGTATACCAAAGGCCTTGCGGTAAACTATCCCGTAGAAAAAGGTATGGTTCGGGGAATTTTTGCTCCTTTCAGAATCAATGATGAACTCGAAAAATTTCTCGTAAGTTCGTTTGAGTTGTCTGGTGAGAAAGTTTTTGAAAGTGCTGTCTTTCTTCATTACCTGGCTGTATTTTCTCCAAATCTAGCCATCAACTTTTTAAATGAGCTTATACGGCCGAAAAAGAAGTTATTCATTGGCTCAGTTCCAAAAATGCAAATAGAAACACTGATTGGCAAGGTCGATTACTATATTTATACTCCGCCACAGAACTCCTATTACTCGATCGATGTATGGTGGCCCAGCGTACTTGCTTGCATTGATCATGTAGAAATGGTTATTCCTGCAACGGGAATGGCTACACGGGTGATCAATAAAAGACTATGGAATTTAAATATTAACGTTCAATCATTCGATATTGGCTCGCTGGTTGATACCGTTGCGTTACTTCCAACCCGTAAATGGATCCGACTGGCGGGACACCGCGCTAAAAAGGTTTTATTAAACCAGCCGGAAAACACATCCGCGCAAGCGTTGCATTACTTGCTAAGAGAAATCAAATTACGTTGCTATTCCGCCATCAAATCAATTTGAGGCATGAGCTACTTTTTTTGGAAGATGATAGCTTTACACTGCTCTTTTCTTCGGCACAGTAAAATAAAACACAGCGCCCCAATCAGGTTTTGCTTCCGCCCAGATAGAACCACCGTGTTTTGTAATAATTCTTTTTACAATGGCAAGACCAATCCCAGTTCCTTCAAACTGAGTATTATCATGCAACCGCTGAAAAGTCCCAAACAGCTTATCAGCATACGCCATATCAAATCCTGCACCATTGTCTTTTACATAATATGTAGTTTCGCTTTCATTTTCTGAAGCACCAACAACAATCTCCGCACGTTGCTTTTTCCCAGAGTATTTAATCGCGTTAGAAATAAGATTTACCCAAACCTGTACAAACAATGATTGGTCTACATTCGCCGGTGGCAGATCTTTGACCTCAATAGTAGCATTATCCGGAACGCTCATTTCATCAATAACATGCAAAACCTGATCTTTCATTTCTACTTTTGATTTCCTGATCTCTTTGGTTCCAACTTTTGAAAAGGCCAGTAAATCTTCAATCAGCCTGTTCATCTTTGTTACGTTTCTGCTGATTTTACCCAATACCTTTTTTCCTTCATCATCAAGAATTGACTCATAGTCTTCTTCCAGTATCCTGGCATTTCCGCCCAATGCCCTTAGGGGCGCCCGAAGATCGTGCGAAACAGAATAGGAAAACGACTCAAGTTCCTTATTTGTTTCTTCCAATTGCATTACGTTTTGCTTTAGATCCGCATTTAATTCCCCGATTTGTCTGTCTGCAATTTTTTGCTGTGTGATATCCCGTTCGGTAATGGCTATGGCCATCTGGTTGATGGCCGAATCAGTAATAGCCGAAGCAGAAAATAATACATCAACGAATTGCCCGAATTTTGTAATCCGTTTTGTTTCGCGTGAATGAATTTTACCACCGGCAAAGACAACATCAAACATTTCCTGCGTTTCGGGTTGGAGAAACTCCGGTATTATATTCCAGATGTGCATCTTCAATGCATCAGCTTCAGTATAACCATAAATTTTTTCAGCTCCTTCGTTCCATGAAATAATCCGGCCTTCCTCATCGTGAAGATACACCGCATCACTGGATTGCTTTACCACGGTAGCCAGGTGATTCCGGATTTTTTCTATTTCTTTTAATCCGGTAATATCACGGGCATTTACAAACCACAGTCTATCTTTTACCACAACATTCCAGTCTAACCATTTGGTATTTCTGTCTTTACAATAAATGCGTGTCTCAAACGATAACCTATCCTTTTCCGATTTCGCCAACTTTTGTACCTGCGCTTTGTCGAGATCGTTTAGAAAAAAAAGCAACGATGTACCTGTAATCTCCTCCGGAGCGTACCCCAACAACACTGTAAAAGCATGGTTAATGGTCTCTATCGCGAATGTAGTTGCGTCTATTATTCCGATAATATCAGCAGAGTTATTAATAAGCAACGCGGACTTTTCAAGCGCAGCGTTTTTCCGCATCAACTCCTTTTGTTGTTGCTGCACTTTTAAATGGACAGAAACTTTTGCTTTCGTAATTTCCGGATCCAGAGGCTTAAAAAGATAGTCTATCGCTCCTTCTTCGAAACCTTTCAACACAGCATGGTGTTCCGTCTTTTCGGCAGAAGCAAAAATGATTGGAATATTGCGTGTCTTTTTATTCGACCGGAGTATTTCAGCCACTTCAAATCCATCCATATCGGGCATTTGTACATCCAGAATAATAAGATCAATGTTATTGTTTAATGCGAATTTAAGCGCTTCGCTACCATGGGTCGCTTTCAAAAATTTACGTCCAGGATATTCTAACAGATTTTGCATCGCAAAAATATTCGTCTCCTTATCATCTACAATCAGGACCAGTGCTTGTTCTTGTTCAAAGTTTTCCATCTTTAATCTGCAAGGGAAGTTCAAGTAAAAATTTTCTAATCGCATTGATTTTCCACACGGCATCTATCTTGCCCGTAGCAATTGCTGCTTTAGGCATCGTGGGAAATTGTGCTTCTGCCGGATCCTGTGCTATGGTCATCCCCTGTACTTCTTTGATCCGCTGTATACCAGCCGCACCATCATCGTTTGCCCCTGTCAGGATAATGCCAATGAGCGTATTTTTATAGGCCACCGCGGCAGATTCAAAAAGCACATCAATCGATGGCATACTGAACTTCACCGGAACATCACTTGCCAACGAGAATATCCGGTTGCGTTCAATTAACAAATGGTAACCCGCCGGCGCAGTATAAATCCTTCCAGACACAATATGTTCCTTCTCATCCGCTTGTTTGATTTGTATCTTACATTTATACTGAAGCACTTCTTCAAGTAAATCTGTTTGTTCGTTCGCGCGGTGTTGCGTAACAATAACCGGAATCGGGTAATCCCGGGGCAAAACCTCAAACAAGGCAGTAAGCACATGTAACCCACCTGCTGAAGTACCTATCACAATTGCCTGATATTGCATAGCGCATCCTATATTATTTACCGCATTTTTATATAAAGCTTCTCTTTCTTATCAGCTTGTTCAAAACAGCTTCTTCTTTCAGAAAACAAAAGAGATTCCTTATTGCCCAGACCAAGAAAGCCAAACATACACAAACTATCGTAAAAAAGATTGATCACCTGATTTTGCAGCTGTTGGTTAAAATAAATCATCACGTTACGACACGTGATGAGGTGAAACTCATTGAATGATTTATCGGTCGTAAGATTATGGGGCGCAAACACAATGTTCTGCCGAAGTGATTTATCAAACAACACCGCATCGTACCTGGCCTGGTAGTAGTTTGAAAATGAATTCTTCCCACCGGACTTGATATAATTACTTGTATATGTCTTCAAATTTCCAATTGGATAAACCCCCTCCTGCGCTGTTTGCAGAGACCCTTGATTTATATCCGTCGCATAAATGATGGAACGGCTTAACAATCCTTCTTCTCTAAGTAAAATCGCGAGTGAATAAACTTCCTCTCCTGTGGCGCATCCTGCAACCCATATCCGGATTGAAGGGTAAGTGGCGAGTCGATTAACAACTTTTTCACGAATTGCGCTGTAAAATAGTGGATCGCGAAACATTTCCGTTACGGTAACAGAAATCTCCTGTATAAACTGTTCAAAGAAATGTTCATCTGTCAACAGTAGCTTTGCCAGTTTTTCTGGTGAATCAATATGATGCTTATTCATAAAATAAACGATCCTCCTTTTCACAGAAGCTTCTGCATAGTTGGTGAAATCATATCCGTACACTAATCGGATTGATTCCAATAACCCACTAAACGTTATCTCATCAAAATTCATGGTTCGCCAAACAGGCTGCATATCCTGGTTTTTTTAACAATGCAAACCATAAAAAACTCATGCCTTTATCACCTATACAACCATACACGCATCAGCGAAATAAGCTGTGCTATATTTACCGGCTTGGAGATATAATCCGACATTCCGGCAGCCAGACATTTTTCGCGGTCTCCTTTCATGGCTTTGGCTGTTAACGCAATAATCGGAAGTTTATCGAATTCCGGTAGCTTCCTGATTTCCCTTGTTGCTTCGTAACCATCCATTTCCGGCATCATCACATCCATTAGCACCAGATCCACTTCACTTTTCTCCCGGAGTATCTGTAAAGCTGCCTTACCATTTTCGGCAACCAGACAATTCAGTCCTTCTTCTTCCAACGCATTGGTTAGTGAATAAATATTCCGCATATCATCATCAACGACAAGTATGTTTTTGTTTTTAAGTACCTCATCGGTTCTATGCAGCTTACGTATGATATTTTGTTTTTCCTTTGGCAATCGTGACTCTACGCGGTGGAGAAATAGCGTTGTTTCATCCAGCAATCGTTCAAAAGAATGCACCGTTTTAAGCACCACTGTGCTGGCAAGCTTACTCAATACATGGCTCTCTTCTTTCGTAAGGTCTTTCGCTGTATATACGACAATCGGAATCTTATTCAGTGTATTGTCGGCTTTGATTTTTCGAAGCAATTCAAATCCCAACATATCCGGCAAACCGATATCAACAATGACGCAATCAAATTTTTCATTGTGCAGCATTTCCATCGCGTCATTCCCGGAAAAGGCAGAATAACATTTTACATCACCATTTCCGATTAATTCGCAGATTGCTTTATTCTGCTGCAGATTATCTTCAACGATCAGTAACCGCTTTAATTTCCTGTTGATGAATTCTTCTATAGAATCAAACGCCTCCTGAAGCCGTTCCTTTGTAACTGGTTTTTTGATAAAATCAAAAGCGCCAAGGGATATGCCTTCTTTGCGAAGATCATGTGCAGAAATAATCTGAACAGGAAGATGCCGAAGTTGTGGATCAGCCTTTAGTTGTTGTAAAACCTCCATGCCATCCATTACTGGCAATTTGAGATCGAGCAGGATAGCATCAGGCTTGTATTGACGGGCATAGCTTAATCCGACATTTCCCTGAGTCGCTACAACGCCTTTGTAATTCCTGGCGCGGACAAAATCAAGGAGAAGTTTTGCGAAAGCAGCATCGTCTTCAATGATCAATAAAACCTTATCACTTTCATTCACATCGTTCCGGTCATCCATGATGTCGCTGTCAGGA
The DNA here is from genome assembly GCA_035628875.1 of Ohtaekwangia sp. Taxonomy (GTDB): domain Bacteria; phylum Bacteroidota; class Bacteroidia; order Cytophagales; family Cyclobacteriaceae; genus Ohtaekwangia. The sequence goes on from DASPIZ010000042.1 coordinate 18,689, forward strand.
ACAAATTGTTGTACATTGTCCTCAACATAACTTTTCTCAACCTGCCTTTCCGGAAACTTCGACACATTTACCGCGCCCTGTGCTGCATTAATCCTAAAAGGTAAATAAAGTGTAAAGGTACTTCCCTTCCCTTCGTCACTCTGAAGTTGAACTTCCCCTCCCAGTGCCTGCGCCAACTCGCGGCAAATGGAAAGTCCAAGACCGGTTCCGCCGTATTTCCTCTTCGTTGATCCATCAGCCTGTTGAAAAGCTTCGAACACAATACTTTGTTTATGTTCCGGAATTCCGATGCCGTTATCAGTAACCTTAAAAGCAACAACTTCTGTTGCTTCTGCCAGTTTCATGTTTTTAAATGTCACGCCTGACGAAGGACGATCTATGGAAAGTACAACCTGGCCGTTCCTATCGGTAAATTTAAACGCATTCGATAATAAGTTTCGAAGGATCTGCTCCAACCGCTGGCGATCAGTTTCCAATGCTTTACGGCCTATGGAACGCTGGTTGACCTTTATTGTAAAATCAATCAGTTTACTTTTAGCTACTTCAGAAAACATGGAAGTCATCGCGGAAGAAATTTCTTCAAAGGACACCGGTTCTATATCAAGTTCCATTTTCCCTGACTCAACCTTTGAAAGATCAAGTATCTCATTGATGAGATTTAACAAATCAGTTCCCGAAGAATATATGTTGCGTGAAAACTCAACTTCCTTTTCTGGCAAAGCGTTGTTTTTGTTTTCAGCCAAAATCTGCGACAAGATGAGAATGCTGTTCAATGGTGTGCGTAGCTCATGCGACATGTTGGCAAGAAATTCCGATTTATACTTACTCGTTGCTTCAAGCTCACGCGCCTTATGTTCAATTTCCATTTTAGCCACACCAAGCCGTTCTTTTTGCTCTTCCAGCATATTGGCCTTCTCCTCAAGTTCCTCATTGGTTTGTTGTAGCTCTTCCTGCTGTGCTTTCAACTCCGCTTCCGATTTCTCAAGCAATATCGTTTTCTGTTCAAGCCCTTCATTGGATTGTCTTAGCTCTTCCTGTTGTGTTTCAAGTTCTTCAGCTTGTCGTTGCGTTTCTTCAAGTAATTCTTTCATTTTGGAACGCGATTGTGCACCCTGCATGGCAATGGCAATATTATCACCAGCCATTTGAAGGAATTGAAGATCCGTTGTAGAAAAATCCTGTGCGGCACCTAACTCGATTACACCCTTCACTTCGTTCTCATATAAAAACGGATAGACAAGGATGTTCTTCGGAGTCGCATTGCCCAGCCCTGAATTAATCCGTATATAATTTTCCGGCACCTCGCTAAATACAATAGGCTTTTTCTCCAGCGCCGCTTGTCCTACTAATCCTTCTCCGATTTTAATCACGTTGTTGTTGTCTTTCCTGAAATGAAAAGCATAACTACCGGCAAGCTCCAGGCGATCATTTTCTTTTATGTAAATGATACCGATTTTAGCTTTCAGGTAAGTCGCCAACTGAATGATCACATCACGCGCGAGGTCTTTAACATCCTTCTCGCCACGCATAATGTCATTCAATTCGCTGTTACCCGACAATAACCAGTTTCTGACCGAATTATCTTCAGACAACTTCCTGAGATTGCTTTTCATCCGTTCAAGTGCGATTCCCAACGTATCTCCTTCGCCGCGTATTTTGATCACCGGGCTATAATCTCCTTTACCAATTACATCAGCAACATCCGAAAACGTTGCTGTAGCCTTTACCATTTCATTAAATGATACTGCAAGGGCACCCACTTCATCCCTACTCTTTATATTCAACATCACGTTGGTATCGCCCCGTGCCATTTTATCAGCTGCGTTTTTAATGCTGAAAACCGAGCCGATAATGTCTTTAATGGTAAAGACCACCAACAGAACAATAAGAAAAATAAGCAGTGAAGCGATAACAATGCTTCGTGTTACGTTCGCAATGGAGTCACTCAACTGAGCCTCTGCCTTTCGTGTGATTATTTCAGTGGAAAAATCTTCCACTTCCTTCAACGCTTCAATGCTTCGTGAGGCAACGTTTAACCATGTTGATAGATCGGCCTTAGCATTAACGAGGCTAGGATTATAAAATACATCGTTCACAATGTCATACGTTTGAGCAACAGCTGATCCATGAAATCTCTTGTCGAAGAAAGTGCGCAGTTCCGGCGATGCAATTCTTTTAAACCTGGTAAGGTGAATTTCATGTTTACCTTTAATGGCGGCGAAAACGCCATAGGATGCACCTTCAAATTTAACTTGTGTTAACGCTATTGAGAGTTCGCTCCTCAGTTGTGCCATAAACTCTTTCGTGTACAACAACAGCAGATGCTCATCATAACTGCTCTTCAGGTTTCCATAATTTGCAGCGTGGCTTATCTCACCGATCGCATTTAAAAGAGATGTTTTTAACTCACTATAATGCCTATCAATGGGCCCAATCGGTTTGCGTGCATTAATATCACGTCGAATATGCGCCAGGCTGTCAAAGGAGATCACCTCCTTTCCATCTGCATTTTGCTCATCGAATATCTTTTCAAAAGCCATGATTGCTTTATCGGTTGATATCCATTGCGCGTTTAACTGCCCTTCACCAGCCGTACCATTTGAACTGGCATACGCAAGTACCAAAGCGCGTTCATTTTGAAGTTCATGCAGTACTTTGGAAATTTCACTAATGTAATTTACATCGGAAATTACGCGTTCTGCAGTAGCCTTATTGCTCAGTTCGTTCTTTAGGTTAATCTGTAAATAATAGAGCAAGCCCAGCAGCGGAATAAGAGAAGCTAAAATCAGCTTGGTACGAATGGATAGAGACTGCAGGAAATTCATTGTACAAGATTGGTGTGTTCGGTCTAAAAAAATTATGGCAATACCTTAGTCAAGAGAAATGATATTGTTTTTGATTGCATAGCGCACAAGATCAGCTTTGTTATCAATCCCAAGCTTCTGCAGGATATGACTTTTATGTGTTTCTACTGTTTTTATACTGATGAACAATTCATCGGCTACGTTCCTGTTACTTTTTCCGGAGGCAACAAGTGCAAGCACTTCTCTTTCGCGCTTTGTCAAGTCATTGGATGCTGGCTCTTTAACGTGATTAATTGCTATTTTACGCTGCCTGTAAAAATCATCAAACACAAGACTGGTAATGGCATCATCGAAGTAACGCTCTCCCCGATGGACTGTGCGGATTGCATCAAGTAACATTGCCTTTTCAACATCCTTAGGAAGATAACCATCAATGCCGCATTGAATACCGGCTGTGACCAGTTCCTTTCGCACTTCAGATGAAATCAGAATCACACGAATAGCATTGTTCTGTTCCTTAATCCATCGTGTGGCTTCAATGCCGGTAATCCCAGACATCATGATATCCATCAATACCAGATCGGGTTTTAAGGAAGAAGCCAGTTTTACCGCTTCCTCGCCACTTGACCCAGATCCAATAACCTGAATATCTTCTGCCTGTGTTAAAATTGCCTCAAGTCCATCCCGAATTAATCTGTGGTCGTCAATTAGCAATACCTTGATTGTAGAAGTCACTGACATATTAATCTAAGTTGTTTATCGTATGATTGAACCGTATTGTAAATTTTGTACCGACACCTGTTTTGCTTGTTACAGATATTCTGCCGCCTAAAATTTCAACAGCTTTCTTTACAATTGAAAGTCCCAGACCTGTACCGTTAATTTGTTGAACGTTAGCACCACGGTTAAAAGGAATAAAGACCCGTTCCATATCCTTTTCCTCTATGCCAATACCGCGGTCAATGACATCAATCTCTACCCCGGATTCTGTGGGCTTCACTGAGAGAAACACACGGGGCTGGCCGGGCGAAAATTTAATCGCATTGTTAATCAGGTTAATAAAAATATTACGCAATAATTTTTCATCGCTCTGTATTGTCTCAACCGGACTAAGGTATTCAAAATCCACTTCATGAGAATTATTCGTACCGCTCCTTACCTCATCAATAATTTTGAGTAAAAAACTTTTCAAATTTACCGATGAAATCGTGGGGCGCATTTTAATTGTTTCATTCTTCTCCAGTGTTAACACATCTTCGAGTAAAACGGACATGTGCTTTACCTGATCCTGAATGTTACCAAGTCGTTTTAATATTTGTTCAGACGCGTGGTGATTCGCGTCCTTTTTTATCGCATGTACATGGTGTGAAATGGAAGATAACGGCGACTTAAACTCATGCGAAGCAATTGACACAAACCGGTTTTTTATTTCAACGAGTCGCTTTTCCTTTTGCAAGGCGCTCTCTAATGCTTGCGTCCGTTCAAACACCTTTTGTTCCAGGCCTTGCCGGTATTCGGACAATTCTGTTATATTTTGTCCGATCATTAAAACACCGATCACCTGGCCATAAGCATTCTTTCGCGGCGTAGCATTCAGCAAAAAAGTCAGGCGTTTATGCTCTTTTGACTTCACCACCAATTCATAATTGGTAAGCACATCTCCTTCAATGACGCGCTGCAATACTTCGGAGAATGGATGATCAATAGCATTGTATAACAGCAGATCAAAAAACTTACGTGTATAGGCATCGTTCTTTGAATATCCCGTATGATCAGCAGCGCTTTGATTCCATTCTGTAATATACCCACGCGTATCAGTGCCCATGATAACAGCGTTAGCATTCTCTATAAGACTACCCAACTCCCTTGCTATGGTGGTGATCTTTGTCTCAAATATTTTCTGCGGCGTAACGTCCCTGCCTTCCACAACAATGTGATCTATATTCTGGCCACTATCCAGAATGATATTACACCGTACCTCCAAAAACTTTTTCTTTCCGTCTTCCGTGAAAGCGATATCAACGGGGGCAGATTGCCGGGAAGCGATCATATCCTGAAAAAACTTCAGCGCAAGGCTTCGCCAGGGTTCATCCGCAAAATCAAAAATGGGTTGACCTGGCACGATCGGGTTTTCAGTCAGCCCCTTGAGCTTACGCGCCTCATTATTTACAAACAATACAACACCTGCTGCATCAATGATCACTACCGCTATGGATAGCTGGTTACAAATCGTATAATATGTATGTTCACTCACTGCCATCATTCCTGTTTACATCAAAAGCATAATCACCCGACTACACTTTTATTAAGCCTTGTCCATAAAATTCCGAACTACATCAAAGGCAGAAGCCCCCATAAAGTCACGGAGAAGCGCCACACTCATAGGCTTTTCAAGGTACCCGATCACTGACTTAAATTCCTGCGCTTTCAGATGATCCCGTGAATCCACAGAAGAGGATACCACAACTGTGTATACACGTTCAGCATCTTTATTTTTCAACGCTTGTAGAAATTGCCAGCCATTCATCTCCGGCATATTGATATCCAATAAAATGAAATGTACTACGTCCTCATCTGTATGTTCCTCCAAATAGTTCAGTGTTTCCTTTCCGTTCAAAAAGGTGAGCGGGTCTAAGGATAGTCCGCTTTTAATTACGTTTTGCCTGTGGATAAAAAGTGTGACGGGATCATCATCAACGATAATTACTTTAAGCATCATATTATTTCTCCCCCTCCAGCGATTCAGTTTTTCGAACGATAGTCCGAATTAGTCCATCCAATTCTTTTGCTGATGTCATAATCAGATCGAGTATTTCAATATGATTGATCTCTGCATCTCCAGCATCACGTATCAGGTTGATTAATCCCATAATACGTGCAAGGGGAGCCCTTACTTCGTGAGACTGAATCCAGCCAATCTCTTTTAGCTTTGCGTTTTGAAGCTCTATGGCGGCGGTGTATTTACGCAACTCGGTAATATCCCGAAAATAAATAGATAAACCTGAAGACGAAGGAAACACACTGACATCAAGCCACATATTACCAGGCGGATAGTATTCCTGAAAATGAACGACAACATTTTCATTCAGGGCTTTATAATAATTCTGTTGAAAGATGTCTGGCAATTCCATGTTAAACACATCCCAAAGATTTTTACCGACGATCTTTTCCTTTGGTACATGGAGTTTTTCTTCGGCGATGTTATTCCAATAAGTAACAACACCGTTTTTATCAACAGCGAAAAATGCATCGGCAATACTTTCCAGGATTGCAATCTTTTCCTTATCTGCTTCCTTGAGTGTTTCTTCAGCCCTTTTTCGTTCGTGTATGTCCTGAAAACTTCCAAACAAACGAATACATTTACCGTCTTTAAATTCACCATTTCCGATAACACGAACCCATCGCGGATTACCCTTTGCTGTGGTGATCTCTAATTCAAGGTCAAAAGGCTTACCATCAACTTTACAGTGTTCAACCGCGTCCATAACAGTTTGCCGGTTTATGCCTTCTTTATAAAATAGCATACCGGAATCAGCATCGGGAATAAAGTCAGCCGGAACTTCATGTATTTCCTTGGTGATGGGTGTCCAGCTTATCTTTTGGCTTTCTACATCCATTTCCCAACCGCCTATCATGGCCAGCCGATGCACTTTGTCTAGCAAGAGTTCGAGTTCTTTATTTTTCGTAATATCCTTAGCTATTCCATGAACACCGACAATCTGGTTGTTTACAAGGATAGGCATGTTTGTAATATCCAGTATAATTTCAGTTCCATGGCTATTTAAAAATTTTGCCTGGTAACGTTGCGCTTCACCATTCAGGCATTGCTTAAATTTCGCATTAACAAAGTCAGCATCCTCCTCCGTTAAAAACCTTTTAAAATCAATTTGAAGCAATTTTCCTGCATCGAGGCCTGCAAGTTCAACCAGTGCTTTATTGGCATTGGTAAAATTCCCTTTTAGATCCAGCGAATATACGCCATCAGGATTTTGATCGAATAATGACTTATACTTTAACTGACTCTTCTGCAGTTGAATGTCTGCATTTTTAGTATCTGTAACATCCATGTTAAATCCGGTAACAGAAACCGGCGAACCATGTGAATTACGCCTGATTAAAACTTTGGATTCAATATACTTTACTTTGCCTTGCTTATCAATTATTCGCATCTCAGACTTATTGTGATCTTCCGTAAGAAGCGCCTGATCCAACTTATCTTTTAGTTCTTCCCTGTCATCTGGATGCACATGACTCAAAAAAATCTCATAAGTTGGCTCGATCTCCCCTGGCGAATATCCATAAATCCGAAATGTCTCATCGGACCATTTGTGCTTTCCTGTGGTCATATCAATCTGCCAGCTCCCGAAGTGAGCCATTTGCTCAGCCTCTTTCATCATGGCCTCATTGGCAATTACTTCCTTGAGAATTTTTCTTCGTTCACTTTCAATACGCGATTTCTCCATCGCACTTTGAATCGCAGCTGGTAATCGTTTTAAACGATCTTTCAAAATATAATCATCGGCCCCTGCCTTAATACATTGCACTGCAAATTCTTCAGAAACCGCTCCTGTTATTAAGATAAAGGGAGCCGCCAAATTAAGCGCGCTTTGACTATCGTGGTATAGTTTCAACGCTTCAAGGGAATTGAACGACGGTAGGGAATGGTCTGAGAGAATCACATCTGGCCTTACCTCATGAAGTGCGGCTTCAAATTCAACTCTTTGATTAACAACGATAGAACTGAAATCCAAACCTGCCTTCCTCAGCTCACGTTCAATCAAATCCGCATCATCCGGCGAATCTTCCAGGATCAGAATTTTTAGTTTACTATTCATAATCGTTTCTTTAATCGTTTTGAGGCGGATGATTTAGTAGCAACCAATAAAAGCCCAACTCAGATACTGCTTTCATAAAATCATCGAACTCTACCGGCTTTACTATATAACTATTCGCGCCTAGCTTATAACAAGCTTCAACATCCGGGTCTTCTTTGGATGATGTGAGTACAACCACAGGTATGCACTTTGTACGCTCATCTGAACGCAACTTTGTAAGCACCTCTATGCCATTGATCCTGGGCATTTTCAAGTCAAGCAAAATCACCTTGGGCACATTGTTAATATTACGATTGACAAATTCGCCCTGACAAAAAATAAAGTCGAGTGCTTCTGCTCCGTCTTTTAAATGAATAAGTCTGTTGGTCAGATTTCTCTTTTTCAACGCACGAATCGTGAGTTCAGCATCACTCATGTTATCTTCAACCAAAAGGATTTCTATTCCATCCGATACATTCATACTTTATTGGGTAAGTGTAAAAAAGAAAGTTGCGCCATCGTTGACTTTTCCTTCAGCCCATATTTTTCCACCATGTCGTTCAACAATCCGGTGCGAGATGGCAAGCCCAACTCCGGTACCTTCAAACTCATCGTCGCGGTGTAAGCGTTGAAAAACACCAAAAAGCTTATCATAATAAGCCATATTAAAGCCTACACCGTTATCTTTTATATAATAAACCGGAACACCATCCTGCTGCATTGTTCCAATTTCAATTTTAGCCTTATCGCTTTTCGAAGAATATTTAATGGCATTCGAAATGAGGTTCTGGAAAAGCAATTGTAACACAGCCGGATCTCCATAAACCTCACCGAGGGAATGAATCCTTAAATCCGCACGAATACTTTCAGTTCGTTTTAAATCATTGACCACATTGTCGACGATGGAATTAAGGTTTATATTAACATAATTTAATTCACGTTTTCCGATGCGTGAAAAGCTCAGCAAATCATCTACGAGCTGTCCCATCTTTTTCGCATTGGCTTTCACGATATTCAGCAGCCGGATTCCTTCAGCATCGAGCTTATCCGCATAATCCTCTATCAATATTTGCGAATACCCATTAATTGCCCGTAACGGTACGCGCAAGTCGTGAGACACGGAATAGGAGAACGACTCCAGCTCCTTATTGGCAACTACTAATTCCTTTGTACGTTCCACAACCCGTTCCTCAAGTCTGCGATTTAATTCGAGTATCTGGTCCTCCATTTTTTTTCTTTCTGTAACATCATTAGAAAGTACAAAGCGGGAAGGTTTTCCTTCATAGGTAATCTCATGTACGGTTACTTCCGCGTATATAGTGGACCCATCTTTTTTTAAATGGCGCCATATTCCTTTATTATTCGTACCCGTGGCATTCCTATCCAATTGCTGAAACATCACTTTATCCTCCGGGGGGCGAATATCAAAAGCAGTCATGGAAAGAAATTCTTCCCGGGTATAACCATATTGCAACAACGCAGAATCATTGACATCAAGAAAACGTAATGAAGGTAATTCGAGCACCCAAAGCGCCATGGGGTTGTTCTCAAAAAGATTTCTGTATTTCTCCTCACTATACTCCAATTGCACGGTGCGCTCCTGTACACGTTCTTCGAGTGTACGATTCAAACGCCTGATTATCTCCTCATGCTTTAGTCTTTCAGTAATATCCCGAAGAAAGGCAATGAAGAAATATTGATCATTTAACTTTGCCGGTGAGATGGTTAATTCCATCTCTACCTCCTTTTTGTTTTTGTGCAATGCAGGCATTTGCACACTCCGGTTTAAAAATTTAGCAACGCCTGTCTTCAAAAATCGTTTGATTCCTTGCACATGTTGTTCGCGAAAACGGTCAGGTACAAGAATGTCATGAAGGTATTGCCCTATTACCTCCTGTTCTGACCATCCGAACTTATTTTCAGCGGCTGGATTCCATCTCACTATGCGCCCTTGGCTGTCAATGACTACAACTGCATCCGGAGCATACTTGAAAATCGTATTGATTTGTTCTTGGCTGTCGTGTAGCTCGACGCGTTGGCTCTCTACGGTATCCATGAATTGAGCAACGTCGGTTTTGAGGCTATTAATTTCATCGCCAAAACCAGTTTTTGCGGTAATATTATTTTCTACTTTTACCCATGAATCACGCATCGCAGATATTTGCTGACGTAGGCTTCTTATTTCAAGGGTTTGACCTAGCATTACCTCGGCAAGCCCATTCAGACTTGATGTAATGGAATTAATTTCACTGTCAACATCAGACGAGGCCACGGTATAATCCCCCTTCGACAACCGGGCAATATGATTGAGCACTTTTCCGATGAGGTTTTCCTTTTCCATGTTAAAAATAAATCTCCAGCTTCGCGATTCAGAAACTCATACGACAAGCTTAATCGAAACCGAAAGTCTATACCGTATAGGTGTGCCGTTGTTTTTATTCTCTGCCCATATAAAACACAAATTAAAAACTGAGCGGCAGTTTGAATATAGTTTGAACGACTTAAATGATGTCATCGTCAGTTCTACAAATTACTCAATTATTCATGTTAATCCATTTGCAATGACATAATGCGTTATCTCAGCATTATTCTTTAGCCGCATCTTTTCTAAAATACGCGTCCTGTAGGTACTTACTGTAGGTACACCCAATGAAAGTTCTGCAGCAATCTGAGAAACAGATTTTCCGGAGGCAATCAGCGTCAGAGTTTGATATTCGCGATCGGATAAAAGTTCATGAGCTGCCTTTTCGCTTGTTTCATCAAAGTGTGATACGAGCAATTCCGCAACAGACAGGGTAATGTATTTCCTGCCAGTCAGTAATAAATTGATAGCTTTCCCAAGTTCCTGATCGGCTGCTGCTTTACAAAGATACCCGGCTGCACCGGCACGCAAGGCACGTACTGCAATCTGTTCTTCGCTATACATGCTAAAGACAAGGACAGGAACACTAATTGATTCAGATTTTATTTGCTTAAGTATCTCCAAGCCATTTTTATCAGGGAGATTGACATCCAGTATAAGTGCATCCCACACTTCACTTCTGACTTTTTGAAACAATTCAGTAGCGTTTGTCGCTTCACCAAATTCAATATCAGTAATTTCCCCCATCAGGATACTCCTGATACCGCTGCGAATAGCAAAATGATCATCTGCGATAAGTATTTTTCTAGATTGCATTGCCTACAGTATCGGTTTAATATGGTGTACAGCGGTTTTAATCCAGGCTACACGTGCTGAAGGGAGTTCTACCGGAATTAATTTACCCATCCATTGCGTTCGATGGTTCGGGGTTAGTCTCGTCGTGTTATTCAAAGCGCTGAAAAAGTTAATCAGGAAAATATGATATAACAAAATTAAAGATTCCTGAACACCCAGATTTTTGTTTTGACAAATAATATTACATAAAAAGCAGGTATTACTTTATGGGCTTTTTTATTGATAATTTTTAAGTGTTTATACCTAGGTATTTACTTCCGTATGCTATCAATAATGCGATTTAGTTAAGCGAATTTTGTTACGGCCTCATTATCCTGACGCGAACGTTATAGAAGTTTAATTAAAACTAAATTGCATACCTAATCGTATTTCGATTTGTATCCGACCATTTTGCATGTTTGAAAAAAGTCGAAGACCTATGCAGGGCGAATGCTTCTTTAATACCCGTTCTAAATTTCGTGGGTGACAGAAGATGGATAAACGTAACGATTCCTTCTCAATCTAAACCTTTTTACATATTGGTTAATGGCTGTGTATGCTATTCAAAATGCCGTGAGGGATGGTTATCGGCAATGGATTGGATTAATAAAATGATCAAAAAATAAAGTATGATAATAAAACAATTATGGCAATCAATACAGTTAATCTTACCAGGTTACGATTCATAGCAATCCATAACGTAAAACTCTTGTTCGTCGCCTCATCACCAAAATTACCATAGGCGCCACGATCTTCCGCGACAGCGTTCCAAAGATTATTTTTTCTATCGGGATCCACCGGTTCTGTTGTCTGCTGCCCCTTATATCCCTTTCTTGAAAGAACCCAGTCTGCATACCATGGCGCAATCTTGTTACCAATGATGGCCTGGTAGCTTGGAAAACCTACTAAAATCTCTCTCCTGTTGTGCTTTGCAGCAAAAACAATGGCGCGTGCTGCAACCTCAGGCATGTAAACTTTACCCATGGGTCTGCCTTTATTTGGAAGTTTATTTAACACCCAATCAAACTGTGTTGTATTCATCGCCGGTAATTGAACCATACATGTTTTTATATTCAGCTTATCGTGCATTAATTCAGTTCTTAAAGAATCATAAAATCCTTGTATTGCATGTTTAGAACCACAATACGCAGACTGCAAGGGAATGCCCCGGTATGCCAGGGCTGAACCAACAAATATAATTGCACCTTTGTTTCGGTTCCGCATTCTTTTTAACACGGACATCGTACAATAGACAGTACCCAGGTATGTCACATCCGTTACCCTTTTAAATTCTCCAGGTGTGATGTTATGAAATGGTGCGAAAACACTATTCATCGCATTGTTGACAAGCACATCGATTGCGCCGAAATGTTCTTCAATCTTTGCAATGGCTTCCTCGAGCTGTTCTGCATCGGCAACATCTGCCATGATGGAGAGCGCTTCACCTCCATAGACCTCAATCTCTTTTTTAGTACCCTCCAATTGAGAAGGATCGCGGGCAATCAGTGCAACCTTAGCACCTTGTTTTGCAAAAGCCCATGCAGCCACCCGGCCTACACCACCGGTAGCACCCGTTATTACAATCACTTTATCCTGAAAAAACTTTCGGTTACTTTCAAACAAAATGCGCCAGCCGCCGCCATATTGATGTGCGATCTTACCTTGTATCAATGAAAACATGGCAATCAGTAAACCTGATATTACTGAAATCCAGATTGCATCCTGTTGTTGATACGATATCATAAAAGGTGATATGACGAGCCATAGGCCTGCCAATAAATTAAAATAACGGATCGACCTGTTTACTTCCCATATCGCAGCAATTGCTATGGTAATAATGAGCGGACCTACAACGTAGTGATTATTCGCTGCGTTCTTGTCAAAGTGAAGCAATCCAGGTGAAACCATAATCCAGATACCGATCAATGTATTGATGACTGCAGCCCACATATTATTGCACTTGTTGAATTACAGTTTCATTTCCCCAAAACGCTTTCCATGTTGAATGCCCTTGTTGCTTTACCCGTTGCAGATATTGAAGGCTAGCCAGCAGTTCGTCCATCGCCGGACTTATCATAACGATAGAAATTATTGCCGTTACAATACACAGCGTACACCACGCTCCTACCACTAAAGGTTGCAGAATAATCAACAGTACGCTCACCATACCAAGTGGTCCTATCGCAATACCAAACAAAACGACGATCCATGGTTTCGTCTTCCACCGCATTGTGCCGCCTATGGCACCCGTTATAACGTCAAGAATATATCCTAACGCGCCAAGCACGGCATCAGGTATTGGAAGGGCTTTTGAAATGGATGAATTTAAAACCTTCACACTTCCGTCTCCGAAAAATGGATCCCATACCGTTGTAAAAACATCCAACTGATACAATCCCATATACATTGCAATTTGAAACCCAATGAATGCAACGGCAATCAAAGGCCATCGTTGTGACCATGCTGAAGGATTATAGTCCCAGGAAGGTGGTATGTGAATGGATTTACTTTCCATGCAGAAGCATATCAAAACGCCATGCCATATAACGCTGTCCGCCTCTGGTGTTATTCCCGTTCGGCGCGAAAGGCCAGCTTTCTTTTGATTATTTCCCATAACTGTTCCTGCCAGCTCATCAACGTTCCAATGATAAAGAAGTCCCGCAGATTGGTTTTTATCGTATGACGCATTATTCTCACCACGAGGTCTTTTTCAACCTCACCCACTTCATTTACATGTACCAGCAGCTCAATCGCCAATAAGGCGAGTAATGCTCCAATAAGAAAAAGAAAATTCCAGTCGTGAAGTGATAGCAGATGAAAAACGTTTTGTGATTGCGGACTCATCCATTCAATGTTTACGGTGAGTGAACGATTTGTAAAGTAATCCGCAAGGCGGCCGCCGATCAAAGGCCCGATTGAACCGAAGAAAGAAAGCACCATATTTCGTGCTGAAAGGTAAACAATAGCGTTTTCTTTAGGTGCAAGCTTTAACCCGAGGTTGGTAATGGAAAGATTAATCCCTGCTGTAGCTACGCCCATAAAACAATGAATAATAGCTAGCAAAAGTAGGTTCGCATACAGGTTTGTATAAAGCCCAACAAAAATCCAGGCGATGATGCATACCACATACAACGGGGCGCCTATTGCAATAATCGTTTTATTACTATACCTGTCTGCATAAATGCCCCACATCCGAATGGTGAAAATGCTTGCCAGTTGGCTGAGAATTGTTAACCCGATAATATAAGACAAAGAGAGATTGAGACTCTTCATCATAAAAACAGTAAAAAAAGGAGTTGCAATACTGAGCGCAAATACCCATGCAGAATTGAAGGCCAGCAACCGCTGAAAATTTCCATCGCAAAGTGGTTGCTTGAAAAGCTTAAACATGTTTTCACGGCGCATAATGGATATCGGTTCTTTCACGCGAGCGAGAATAAACGCGCCAATGATTCCTACGCATCCACCAATCATAAACATGATCGCATAGGTATTTAAAGCAAGTTGCGGATACTGTGATTTAATATAATCCAGCAGTAACGCGAGTGTCAGACTTAGACCAACGTTTAACATTTGCGTATAGCTACTGCGTTTAGAAAAGTAAGTCCCCAGCTTTTTTTCAGGCACGATATCTTTCATCCATGAATTCCAACTTGGTCCGGCG
>DASPIZ010000043.1:0-4042 GCA_035628875.1 Ohtaekwangia sp.
GAATTATACACTAAGGATGAGTTTGAATAGTGTTGACAACACTAAGGTGCCACCTAGGAATAGTTTTGTTTTTGATGAGGTTCAAATTTTTGAGTGATGAACCCCCCAAGATACTTAACATACAACGGTGAAACAAAACGCATGAGTGAATGGAGTGAAATTTATGCGATCGCCCGTAATGTATTGAATGGCAGATTTCGTTTAGGTTGGGATGCGGATAGAATTTTAAAAACACCGGTTCATAAGGTGCGGGTATTGTCAAAGGAAGAGGAAGAATTAAAACGTGAACAGAACCGGATAAGACAAAGGAATATTGACAGGGCAAAGGCCGAGGAAAAGAGAATAAGAGACTGGCAGAATACGATCGATCAAGGGATGGAGATTTGTACGGTCGGTAAATATTTTACAAAGGAGCATCGTAAAAAATGCTATGCGCAGTTGAAAAAAGACTTTGAAAGATTACAGCAACACTTGAAAGTTGCTTAAAGATAACCACGTTAGGAGAGGCTCCTAATATGGAATATGCAGAGGTGGTATCTGACCATACCGCCTCGAATAATTGGGAAACTTGGGGATTGGATAGACGATCTGATCCCCGGTTTAAACTGACTAACTTAAACTTAACTATAATGAAAAAATCTATCTTATTGTTTTCTCTTATGCTCGTTACTGTTGTAGTGTTCGGGCAAGAACCTGACACTGTTGCAAACGACGGTAATTTTTATGACAAGTATGCTAGCCTCATTTGGCCGTTGGTATCAGGTGCCCTTGCTGTAGCTGTTGCATGGCTAAAGTTTAGGGAGAACAGGTTTAAAAACGCTATGGATACATTACGTGTAGCGGGTGATGACGATAGCCCACAAGGTAGAGTGATTACGCTAGATGAGTGGAGGGGTATTTTAAAGGGGTTCGCTGCCGTCTTTGGTAAATTAACGGAGGAAGAAAAGAACGAGATACTAGCAAAGCTTAAAGGTCAGTGAGCGACAAAGAGTTTATTATTATCTTGTTTGTGATAGCAACACTATTCCTGTTCTTGATAGTCGGATCAGTATGGATGGCTATTGATAATTGGATGGTGATACGCAAAGAAAAAAAAGTTAAACTAAAAACTGTTTGCAATGGGAAAACAAGAGGAGAATCCAGACAAGGAGAGGCCGGTAAATCCGATACCTCCGGAGAAACCAACCAAGCCTGAAAAGCCGGAGAAGCCGGATGAGGGCGACGATGATGCGAGTACGCAGGATGAGGGTGGTCAACCCTCAAATCCGCCAAAAGATCCCCCCGGATAATGTTTAAGCAAGTTCAGGGTTTGTTCATTTTGCTCTTAACGTTAGTGTTGAGCGCGTTATTTTCGATTGTCAAAACTGATGACCGGACAGAGTATTCATTTTTTTGCAACGATATAAATCGACTATGCATAAGTGAGGTTGAGTTAACCATCAACACATTCGTATATTTTCTTTTTGAGCATTTGATTTTAGTCATTTTTTCGATCTACATATTACTTGAAAGCACAAAGTTTAGAATGGCATTAAAAGTGTTTATGTGGATACAGATTGTGGATGTTTTTGATTATCTTATAGCTTATGGTCAAACGTGGTTTTATCTCAGCGGATACCCAATGAGTTGGAATATTTTAAAGGTTTCTGTTTTTACTTTGGCCATCGCTCAGGAAGTTTTAAATATCATAGAAGAAAAAACATTAATGCGATGAATGAAATATGGAAGAAAACTGACATAAGGAACGAGGATGGATTCTATGAAGTGTCCAATTATGGAAGAGCGCGCAACACATTTGGTGAGATAAAGATACCTAGACTTAGCAAGAAGGGGTACTATAGGCTTCAATTATTCATTTACGGGAAAAAGAAATGCCCCTACCTGCACCGTCTAGTAGCAAAGGCATTTCTTCCTAATCCCAACAATCTCCCGCAGGTCAATCACATTGATTGTGACAAAACGAATAACAACATAAATAATCTTGAGTGGTGTACGAATAAGCAGAATTATCAGCACTCAGAGGCAAACGGTAGGCAAGATCACAAATATTTAACAGGTGA
This sequence comes from Ohtaekwangia sp., assembly GCA_035628875.1. Classification (GTDB taxonomy): domain Bacteria; phylum Bacteroidota; class Bacteroidia; order Cytophagales; family Cyclobacteriaceae; genus Ohtaekwangia. The sequence continues at coordinate 2,061 of DASPIZ010000043.1, forward strand.
TGAAAGTGCTGGTGCGCTGTTGACTAACGAACAGGCCGAAGAAATAAGGAAAGCAATTCTGACAAATGAATTTAGACGTAGAGATTTAGCGAACCTATACAATGTTGGTGAGCATGTGGTGAAGGATATTAGATCCCGACGAACCTACGTTTAGAAATGAACCGCTTATGAGATGGGAAAACGTCCACTACATGATGATATGGATATGGAGACAATCCGGCGCGAGATAAGTACACTTAACGCTCGAATGACTGAGGTAATTACTATCCTCGGAGGGAGTTCGGCCTATGGGGTTGCTGGCATGAAATCAGATGTTCGCGACTTAAAAAAGGATGTTCTGGAAATAAAAGATGAGATGGCTAAACTTAAACGAGAGACCGAGGAAAAGGAAAAGAAGCAAGGATTCCTGAATATTAAACTAGATACCGTTCCGCAAAAAATAGCTGGCCTTGTTGCTTTCGCAGCCGTTCTTCTTACCATGATTCAGAGCCTTAAAACATTATTTACTCAAGTGCCATGAAATTAAAATTTCTTGTCATCCATTGCACCGCTACGCCTGAGTTCATGAAAGTAACGCCGGCGGATATACGGTTCTGGCATACAGCAGATCCACCCAAAGGCCGCGGCTGGCGACAGGTAGGTTATTCGGATATGATAATGCTGGATGGTTCAATCATTAATCTAGTGCCTTACGACAGGGATGACAACGTTGATAAATGGGAAATCACCAACGGGGTAGCTGGAATTAATTCACAGTCGCGGCATGTTGTCTACGTTGGGGGTTGTGACGGACTAATGAAACCTAAAGACACACGTACACCGGCACAGCTTAAAACAATGAAAGAATATGTCTTAAGGACGATAGCCGAACATCCTGATATTTTAGTATCGGGACATCGGCAATTCGCCAATAAAGACTGCCCCAGCTTCAACGTTCCGTTATGGCTGGACTTCATTGGCGTTGATCACAAAAACATCTACTTACCTCCGAGTGTGTTATGAAGCCCTGGCCTATCATATCGATCGTACTTGCGGTAGTGGTGATCCTGCTACTCCTGTTCGATAACGGCCCTACTATTGATAGCAGCGTCTGGAAATCCCGGATAAGTGAACTGGAAGACGAAATCAAAGAACGTGAACAGGAATACGATGTAATAGCCGCTAGGATTAAATCTGATAGCCTAGAATCAATCGAAAGTGAAAAGGCGTATGATTTAAAGGTAAAGGATTTAAACTCAACTGTGGCCAAATTAAAGGCCAATCCGGTTGTCATCCGGGTAAGGGAAGAAACGCCGGAAGTTGATAGCCTTATTGTAGCACAGGATTCGACAATAACTATCAAAGATCAAAGGATTGAAATTTTAGAGTACCAATATGGCAAGCTGGCAGCCAATGTTCAGGGACTAACGATTAACTTTGAGAACCGTATTAGGCTACATCAGGAACAGTTCGCAGCCTCACAAGCTCAGGTTCAAGTTCTGGAAAAGGAAAACAAGAAGGTTAAACGTCAGGCGAAGATTGCGAAGATTTTGATTCCGATTGTTGGATTGGCAGGTCTAATTCTTGGAGGTAATCTATAAGATATTCATACTTTGGTAACACTCCGTTGCAGATATCCGAATCCAAATACTTACCATCGACTTTATCAGCGCGAACGTATTTACAAAGGAAATCAACAACGCCTTTTCTTTCAACTCTCCAAATAGCACCTTCCACAGGCTCAAGCGCGCCGTGTGCCGACACTTCAATAAGCTGTAATGCTGTTTCAATGGTCAGCGGTTCACCCATACTTAGGGTTTGCGGAATAACAAATCCACTATAAGCCAGTCGGGCAATAAATTGATGGAACGGTAATCTAGTTTTACCATGAATCATATCAAAAGCAACGAACGGTTCATGCGGTAAGTCGTACTTCGTGCCCACGGCCGTTAGTAGCCACTCCCCACAAACTCTTTCGCCTTCATTAAGCAATTCATCGAAGC
>DASPIZ010000044.1:0-129483 GCA_035628875.1 Ohtaekwangia sp.
TTCAATCCGGCGATCTGCCGAATCAACAACCCTTCCGGTAATCTGCTTTTGTCAATACGCCGTGGCTTTACTTTCTCACGAAAAAGAAAACCTGAACACCTGATTTTGTGATGGAGGGGTATTGTCTCGACAGTCAATGAATTGTTCTCAAAAATGATTTCACGGACATTTTCCTTAAGCCTGTGAAATATGATTTGAAAGCCAGGTGCTGACTGAGAATAGCGTAACTGTGTGGTGATGATTTCGTCTAATCCGCGATGACTGTATATATGCAGTTCATTGGTTCGGCGCTGAAGGTGCATAGTGAAAATGAGTCCCATCAAGCCAAGATAATGGTCACCATGCAGGTGACTAATGAAAATGTGATTGATGCGATGGAAGTTCACCTGAAAGCGCATGAGTTGCATTTGGGCTCCTTCGCCGCAATCAACGAGGAAAACACTATTCTGAATTTCGATCAGTTGTGAAGAAGGGTGTCTTCCATACGCCGGCAATGCACCACTCGAACCTAAGATGGTAATTTTAAAACTCATGCTTCACATAAAAACAAAAGACCAAAACGCGGTGTTTTGGTCGTAAGTTTTTTATTGGACAGGATTAGTTTCCGTCGCCGTTTTTCAGGTCTTTTTCAATTTCATGCATGAACACCGTATCCACTGCCTCCTCTACTGTAGGTAGAATGTTCAGTACGCTGTCAAGCTGAGAAATTTTAATTAGTTTCAATGTATGATCTGAAAGCGAGGCTAAAACAAAAATGCCGCCTTCTTCCTGAACAATTCGGTTGCCAACCAGTAAGGCACTTAAACCGGAAGAGTCAGTATATTTCACCTCAGCAAGATCCAGAATGATATTCCGTGACCCTTCCGCATGGAGCGTGATCAATTCTGATTTTAATCCCGGAGCTACGCTGGAATCAAGCTTCTCTTCATGAAGCTTCAGCATACTGTATTTCTCCTGCTTGTCAATCGTATATTTCATAAAATATTAAGGTACATGTCTGTTTTTAGCTTCGAGTTTTGAGCCGCGAGCTGCGAGCGGTTTTGTTCTCGAAACCTTTCGCGACTTGCGGTAAGCTTCAGGCTACAGGCCACAAGCTCCAAGTTTGTTATCGGTAACTTATCAGTTTTCGAAAACCAATCTCAAACTTCAAACCTCAAACTAAATTGGCAAACCCCTCGTTCTGCAACACCCATCCCTTAACCTTGAACTTACGTGCCCGAAGTTAAGGGATTTTTATGGAATTGAGGATGCTTTGTTCTATTCTTTGCGAAAGCGAGGTATAATCTACAGGCGCGAGTTCTTCACCGCGAACCTGAAGATATAACTCCTTGTAACGCGCTGAAATAGATTCCACAATTTCTGCCGTCATCTCCGGAATTTTCTGGCCTTCCTTGCCCTGAAATCCATTTTCGATCAGCCATTGCCGGACAAATTCTTTAGAGAGTTGCTTTTGTGCCTCCCCGGCATTTTGTCTTTGCGCATAGCCCTCTTTGTAAAAGTAACGTGAAGAATCAGGCGTATGCACTTCGTCGATTAAATATATTTTGCCGTTGTGCTTTCCAAATTCATATTTGGTATCCACAAGGATCAGTCCCCGTGCATCGGCCATGTCACTTCCTTTTTTGAAAAGTGCATGAGTATAGGCCTCCAGTTGGGCGTAATCTGCTGCAGAGACAATACCGCGGTTTAGAATTTCTTCTTTCGAAATATCTTCATCATGCCCGACATGTGCTTTGGTGGTAGGTGTAATGATGGGTTGTGGAAGTTTATCATTTTCTTTCAAACCATCCGGCAGGGGCACACCGCATAAACTCCGTTTACCTGCTTTATATTCCCGAGCAGCATGGCCGGATAAATAGCCGCGAATCACCATCTCTACGGCAAAAGGATCGCACTTAAATCCGACCGTAACATTGGGATCGGGTGTTTCAAGTACCCAGTTTGGAACTATATCTTTTGTTGCCTCCAGATTATAAGCTGCAATCTGGTTAAGCACCCGCCCTTTATCCGGAATTGCTTGGGGAAGGATAACGTCGAATGCCGAAATCCTATCAGTAGCGACCATAGCCATGTGATCACCAAAGTAATAGACATCCCGCACTTTACCTTTGTAAAATCCGGTTTGTCCGGGGAAATTGAAGTTGGTTTCTTTGATCGCCTTCATATATTTTAAAAGGCGCAAGTTATAAATTGATTAGTCACACAAGGAATAGAAAACCCGAAAAATAATCGGTTCATTTTCATACCTTTTGGATTATTTTTGAGTAGATGTGTCTTTCACTTCTACAACCGTTCCCGCTTTAAAGATCGTGGTTTTCAGCAACTTGCCATCCTCATCATATTGGTTCCAGGCGCCGTGCTTTTTGTCGGCCACATATTGTCCCGCTTCTGCTGTTTTTCCGTTTTCGTAAAACAAAGTGAATAATCCATGCTTCCGGTTAGTCCGGTATTCGCCGATGTTCTCAGCCTGGCCGTTTTCAAAATAGGTTTTATATGGTCCCGTTAACTGATTACCCTTCAGTGTTTCTTCACTTTTTAATTTGCCTGATGGATAATAGGTATAGCGTATACCATTTAGTTTTCCATCCGAGTAGGTGGCTTTAGTTTTTGGCGTCTTACTATTTAAGTGATAGGTGATCCAGAGACCGTGTGGTTTTTCGTTACGAAATCTTTTCTCAGCAAGAAGATCTCCTGATTCGTTAAATTCCTGTATAGTAGCATCGATGCCATTGGCTGCCCATTGGTCACGTATTTTGATCTTGCCATCTGGAAAATAATCGAAGTTGGTGCCGGTTTTTTTTCCTTCTTTATATTGATATCGATGTCGTACGGCACCGTTGGCATAGTAAGCTACATTTTCCCCCTGGAGTTGACCGTTGGTAAAGCTTCCTTCGAGGATCAGATTGCCTTCGCGGTCGTAGTTTTTGAACTGACCATGTTTTGAACCGGCATCCATGGTAGATGCCGTTTCAAGTTGACCATTGTCGAAATAGGTTTTATAAAATCCTGAAAGAACGCCATCTACATAGTTTGCTTCGCTTTCTATTTTTCCATTTTCGAAAAAAGTGCGTGTGATGCCATTGGGTTTACCTTTTTGATAGCTGATTTCTTTTTTGATCTTTCCGTTTGGATAATATTCCTTGATGAGTCCCTCCGGTTTTCCCTTTACAAAATAGCTTTCACGTTTAATGGTACCGTTGTCGAAGAAAAGTTGTACACTGTCTGTGAGTTTGTCATTCTGATAATAAGCTTTTTGAAAGGGGAGTCCCTCTTCATTGAAGATTTTTACAGGCCCGTGTCTCAAGCCATTGACATAGATTAGCTGTCGCGCAGGTTTTCCGTTGCTGTGATATTCGGTAAATACGCCGGATTTTTTTCCTTGTTCAAACTGGCCTTCCATCATCGGATTCCCATTTTCATAATAGCGTATATACTTTCCGTTATACTGTTCCGGGTCGTTTGCGGAAACAAAATAGATTTCTTCAATATGTTTCTTTTGCGGATCATAGTATTTACGCACTTCCTGCTGCGCAAAGGTAAACGAGGACACAAAGAGAAAACTGAAGAGAAGAAGACTAGGCATACAATGATTTATTATGAACACCTGGAGGTGTTTTTCCATGCAATAACGAAGTGTCTTTTTAATTGTTGTTCCAAAAATGGAATGAATCCTACATCAGTTCGATCACGATAGCAGATGCGCCACCACCACCATTACAGATGCCGGCAACGCCTATGGAAGCGTTGTTTTGTTTTAATACATGAAGTAGTGATGTGATAATCCGCGCACCAGAAGCACCGAGGGGATGGCCTAATGCAACGGCACCACCATGCACATTAACCCGTTGCGGATCGATTTCAAGTTTTACATTGTTGGCAATGGCTACAGCCGCAAAGGCTTCGTTGATCTCATAATAGTTGACATCCTTTTTTTCTACGCCGGCGTTTTTTATCGCCTTGGGAATGGCAATGGACGGTGTCGTAGTAAACCACATAGGGTCTTGTGCCGCATCTGCAAAACCACGAATTCTTGCCAGCGGTTTAGCGCCAAGTTCTTTTGCTTTTTCTTTACTCACCAATAGCAGCGCCGAAGCACCGTCGTTTAGTGTGCTGGCATTAGCTGCTGTAACCGTTCCTTCTTTAGAGAACACTGGTTTAAGTGTTGGTATTTTTTCGAAGTTTACATTCTTGTACTCTTCGTCTTCCGAAAACAGCGATATATTTCCTTTGCGGTCTTTGACTTCGACTGGGATAACTTCTTCTTTGAATTTTCCTGCTGCCCATGCAGAAGCAGAACGTGTGTAGGAATCAACAGCATATTGGTCTTGCGCTTCTCGGGAAATATTCATCTCGCGCGCAGTATTGTCTGCGCATACGCCCATAGCACAATGGTTGTAGACATCCGTTAACCCATCGTATTGAACGCTGTCGAGTAATTCACCGTGACCGTATTTGTATCCTGAGCGTGCTTTCATCAGGTAATAAGGCGAGTTGCTCATGCTTTCTGTTCCACCGGCGATCACCGCATCATTGTGCCCCAGCATGATTGATTGTGAACCGAACATAACCGCTTTCATACCCGAAGCACAAACTTTGTTAACCAACGTGCATGGAACTTCAAAACCTAATCCTGCACCTGCGGCAATCTGCGTTGCCGGGGCTTGTCCCAGTCCTGCCGATAATACATTTCCCATCAGTACCTCCTGGATATGTTTGGGATCAACCTGCGCTTTTTCCAGTGCGCCTTTCACAGCAATTGATCCTAATGTTGTTGCGCTAACGGATGCAAGACCTCCTCCAAAACTTCCTATTGGGGTGCGCACCGCGGATATGATATATACTTCTTTCATTTTCTTTAGTTCAAAGTTTCATGGTTCAAAGTTTCATGGTTCAAAGTTCATGGTTCAAAGTTCAAGGGTTGAGTTCGGTAACGAAGTGTTTGGCGAATATTGTTTGAGGTTTGACGTTTGAGGTTTGATGTTGGTTTCTTGATATGGGTCTGCGATTCGTTTTAAAATCTAGATTTGGCTTTGCGTAACTCAGCGCCTTTGCGCCTTAGCGGTTAAGATATCGGTGGAAGAAGTTCAATAACTTTTTCGTTATCGAAAAACAACCTGAAGCCTGCAGCTTAAAGCTCAATGTAAAACCTGTTCCAAGACGGACACACCTAAGCCTCGTAGCTCGTAGCTAACTTTACCAGTCCGGCTTGCCGCTGTTATTTCGTTTTTGTGCCTCACGTTTGTTTTGCTGGAGATATTGGATCTCCTGGTTTTTCAGGGCTTCGAGAATCATCTTTGCTTTCTCTTCACTGATCTTCATCTCTTCCAAACGTTTTTTTACTTCAGGAGGCAATTCCTGTTTGTCTTTGTCTTTTTTTTCCTGATCTTTTTCCTCTTGTTTTTGCGATTCTTCTTTTTTGGACTTCTCGTCCTTCTCCTCTTCTGGCTTGTCTTTCTTCTCCTTGTTTTCCTTGTCCTGTTTTTCCTGGTCTTCTTTTTTCTTCTGCTCCTGCTCTTTCTGTTCTTTTTCCTGCTGCTCTTTCTCTTTTTGCTGCTGTTGTTTTTCTTGTTGTTGCTTCTGTTTTTCCTTTTGCTTTTGTTCCTGCTCTTTTTTCTCCTGCTCTTTCTTCTCTTGTTCAAGCACCTTTTTTAAGGTTTGTAATTTTATGTTTTCCGGATCCTGCGCGAGCCCCTCATTTACGGCAGCCAAAGCTTTATCCGGATTTCCATTGATATACAAATTTGAACCTTGGTGGAATTTCATTTCAGCCATTGGACCCTGAGCCAACAACTGTGTAAATCCTATCATAAACAAAAGGCAGCAGATAAATCGTTTCATATTCTTTTTGCGTATAACGAATCTATTTTAACAACCAGTTTGATACGGTCCAAAAATTCGGTTTGTTTTTTTAATCTCGGGTCACGCTTCATAGCATTTTCCAGCAACGTCTGTGCTTCAACGTATTTTTTTTCCGCAACCAGGGCTTTCGCTTGTGAAAGAATGGTTTCCGGGAACAGTACAATTTTTTTAATAAGCTCGTAATTGTATCGGGCGCTATCATTACCCGGATTCTTACGTAATGCAGTTTTAAAATGATCCAGCGCTACCGTTAACACCGAATCCGTGTCTTCATCAACAAAGAGATCGCCTTTTTTTAAGGCACTATAACCTAACTGATTCGCTGCCTTGGATGCAATCTTGTTGTCTTTTGTGGAAGTAAGACGAACATATTCGGCTTCACTGACATCTTCGAGCATTCCAAGCACGGAATCTGAAAGTGTTGTTTGACCTGAAGAACCATAGAACCCATCGCGCAAAATCCCGGATGACATAAATGCGGCATTTGCATAGTTTAACGATGCAGGATCACTTTTAACCTTTAGTGAATCAAATAAAAATTGATATGCCTTGTACGCTTTCAGGTATTCCCGGGCAAAGTATTCTTTCTTAGCCTGAGCTTTCATACGATTTGCCTGGCTAATTGGATTTCGTTGAAAATATAAATAGGCAGGAATCAATAACCCGATACAGATTACGATCATGAGGATACTGACGATAAGCTTTCCTGGTCCTTTCATTATGATCAACTTAATTAATCGCTGTATGGTTTTTTATATACGTATAGTCGGCACGTTGATTAACATATCCAGCATGAACAGTACTGCCGCCGCCAGCAGAAAATAAAAATACTTGTTGGCGGTAACATCCACAAAGCGCGTTCCGCGCAATTCCCCCTCAATATTTCCAATCGTATTGATTAAGCGCGAAACGTCGTTTTTAGTTTCATTAATCTCGAAATACTGGCCCTCCGTTCTTCTGGCTAAAGTGCGTAACGATTCTGAATTAAGGCGGGTGGTAACAATATTTCCACTCCGGTCTTTCTTCAGTCCACTACCAGCATAAATATTTCCACCTTGTTCAGTGCCCACACCGAGGGTAAACAATTTGATATCCTGTTCTTCAATTTCACGGCTGATCTCTTCGGTTTTTTCCCCGAAGTCTTCACCATCGCTAATCAATACAATAACTTTCGATTTCGATTGTGTTGCAGGGCCGGTTGTCTCTTCGTCCTGAAGTTTCTTTAAAGCAAGTTTCAATGGCGGCCCAAAATCTGTACCTGTATTCGGAACGAGTCCGGAATGTAGTGTTTCAATGAAGAGGTTAAGTGCATTCTGATCATACGTTAACGGACATTGAACAAATGCTTCTGATGAAAAGATAATGACGCCAATACGATCGGCGCTGAATGCATCGACAATTCTTTTCATTTCAAATTTTATCTTTTCAATCCGTGAAGGTTGGATGTCAAATGCATCCATGGATTTTGAGAGATCAACACAAATCATAATGTCCTTTCCTACAGATTTAACTTCTTTCTTTGATCCACCAAAGGAAGGGCCCAGAAGTGCTATCATAAACAAGGCAAAATATAACGTGCGGAAAATGACTTTGATAAACACATTGGAGTAGGAGGTGTTAAGCCGCTTCCCGATCTTAACGACCTTGACGATGTACAGGATATAAAAGACAAAAAAGACTGTTGCCAGCAGTATTTCAGTTAAACCAATTTCACGATACCAGAGCACTTTAATAAATTTTTAGAATCGGTGATGTATGTTACGGTAAGCATTAAGGAGCTTCTTCAGCAACATTAATTAGGCAATTAACAATTATTGAACCTGATGTGCAATACCATTTCTATTGGCGGCAGAAAGCTTTGGTTGTACCCGACAGATGCCTAAAACAACCGTCCAGTGATCGGCCAAAAATTATCGTTTAAAATACAAGGCATTTTACGGGTATTTGTGTTCATTCGTAGTATATCTTTGGGATAACTATGGCTGAAACGCAAAAAAGTATTTATGATAATGCCAAGACACACTTCCTTGGCAATTTTCCTCCTAATATCCCGATCGAACAGGCATATGTTCACATCGGTATTTATCTCGGATGGGTAATTGAGCGCGACCTGTATTCTGAGTATTTTGAAGAGGAGGCCTCCAACCAGATTTTCCGTTTTAAACGCAGGGAGATTTCCTGCACGATACTGAGTGAGATCTGGGATGGCTATCTGGGTTTTGAGCTTTTCAGTACCCACGGTAATATGTTTACCTACTATTATTACGGAGGTGGGTTATACCACAGTGATTACCAGGAAATCCTCGTGAAAAATCTTCCTTCAATTTATCATGTAACGGATAGCTGGGCCAACTACGAACGAATGAAGGTGCGTATAGACATGCGGTTACAGGATTGGAAAAAACTTGTCGGAATAACCAATTAATGCTAATTAAACTGGCTTCCTTTTATTGATCAGAATAACTACCCAGTCTTTCTTTCAACATCGATAAGAGCGTGCTGTAATTCGCGGGTTTAACCAGGTAATCTGCCCCAAGTTCAATACAACGTCGGTACTCCCGCGGATCTTTACTTGTTGTATACATCGTTACATTGATGTCCTTCAACCGATTTTCTTTCCTGATTTGTTCCAGGCATTGAATGCCATCCATCAACGGCATATTGATATCAAGAAAAATATAATCCGGAACCTCGAAAAGATCTGCTGTGAGAATCTTTAATGCCTGAATACCATTGTGCGCCGTGAGACATATGATGGACTTATCAATTTCTTTAAGCGCCTCACAGAAAAGATCAACATCGTCCTGATCATCATCGACAAAAAGTACAGTCATAAGGTTAGGAAAAGAGCCGAAAAGATAAGCAAAATAATGAGTTCCCAGCTGTATCAGAATTTAAATAAATTTTTCAACGAATAAATGTTTCAATAGGACTGATGCAGTTGCATCCGCATACCACTTCATTATCTTACTGAGTGCCTGAATTATAAAGGTAAACGCAACAGATAGTCATTCATCCAATAGGGTCCTATTGGTATATCCTCGTTTCGCAGCACTTCAAATCCGGATTTTCTGTAAAAAGCAAGTGCGGGATTGTTTCGATTAACGTTTAGGATCAGATATGTTTTTCCATCAAGGATGGCACGTTTGACAATTTCAGCGATCATTTTCCTTCCCAGACCTTTGCCCTGATTATTTGGGAGGACATAAAGTTTGAAAATTTTCCAACTGGCTGGGTCTTCGCTCCATGGCCCATAGGAAGCAAATCCGAGATCAACACCGTTTTCCGAAATCAGAATAAATTGTTGGGATTTTTCTTTCATCACCCGACGTATAGCCTGAACCGAATAAATATGGGAAAGCATGTATTGAATCTGGGCTTTTTCCAGTATAGGCGAGTAAGTTGGCCACCACGTTAGTTCTGCAAGTTGTTGGATAATTTCAATTTCATTTTCGGAGGCATTCCGGATCGAAACCATAAATATTCTTTTCATTGAAACAAGCGGTAACTTAAACTTTTAACCTTTCTAAAGAAAATGCAACCGCACTTTGCGATAGTTTACGTCCAACTTTTATATTTGCACTTCGTTTTTGAAAAAGCCGCTTTTTAAAACAAAAATCAGGTTGTTTTAAAATTCCTTAAACGGAGAGGTGGGTGAGTGGCTGAAACCAGCAGTTTGCTAAACTGCGGTACTGGGCAACCGGTACCGGGGGTTCGAATCCCCCCCTCTCCGCTTTTATATGGATGTGTATTTAAAAAAGCACAATGTTTGATTTTGAAAAGCTGGAAGTATACCAGATCGCCAAAAGCGTGGTAACTGACTCGCTAAAGATTATTTATTCAAACGAAAAGCTTGACCCTTATATTAAGGATCAATGGAAACGTGCTTGTATGGATATCCTTCTTAACCTGGCAGAAGGTACAGGTCGGATGACGGTAGCGGATAAAAAGCATTACATCACCATTTCAAGAAGCTCGGTTTTTGAATGTGTGGCGATTCTGCAAGTGTTGGGCGATTTAGGAACGATGCCGCTTGCGCAAGCACAGGATTTATACGACCGTTACGAAAAAATTTCGAAAATGCTGCTGGGAATGTACCGCAGCCATTCTGAATAGAGACCGCTGGTCCTTTAGTTCACTGGATACCTGCCTGCCGGGAGCGACAGTGATTTAAACGTTAGGTTAATGTTTTTGTATATGTTATTCGAAGTTTGCGTGATAGTCGCTTTTATGTAGGAATGACTGAAAATGTTGAACGGAGGTTAGGTGAACATAAGAAACAGGTAAGGTCCGATAGCTCAACTGGATAGAGCGACAGCCTTCTAAGCTGTAGGTTCGGGGTTCGAGTCCCTGTCGGATCACAAAAAAAGAAAAAGGGGAGCTTAAAGTTTTGTTTGTTACAATCTTTTAATAGTTTCGCGTCCCTTTTGGGAGTTGTCTGAAGAGATTTAATAAAGTTCGGGGTGTAGCACAGTCCGGTAGTGTACCTGGTTTGGGACCAGGGGGTCCCAGGTTCGAATCCTGGCGCCCCGACTTCGCCCGCCATTGCTTTGCGATGGCGGGCTTTTTTTATTTATAGCTCTTAGCAACATCTTTGAACATGCATCACGGGCTATGTCGGGCAGGCCGACAGGTTTCCTTTCATAGCTTGTGGCCAGCCCGCCGCAGGTTGAGATAAATCGGAAATGTCTTTACCGACGAAAAACCTTAGCGCTGATCTCCTTAATTTTCTTTTTGAATCCTTTGTCTCCTTTTTTGTCTTCACCCATTAGTTCACCATAGGGTTTAAGTTGATCTACGTGATCGAATACGATTTTGGTTACACCCATTAGTGGGATGGCGAGTACCATGCCAGGTATCCCCCAAATTAATTCGCCACCAATTAAACCCAGGATGGTGAATAAGGGATTAATATTAACTTCGGAACCGACGACAAGTGGCTCTAATATATAACTCTGTATAAATTGAACAACGGCATACGTAATCAAAATGCCTATGACCATCGTTGAGCCACCACCCTGAATCAGCGACATGATAATGGTAAGACCGTTGCCTATAAGATTTCCAACAAACGGAACAATTTCTAAAACGCCACATAGGATGGCAAAGAAAATGGCATTTTTAACACCAATTATTGAAAACCCGATGCCGTACATGATCCACAATCCAATAATCATAAGGGAAAGTCCGGTGAGATATTTTTGCGTTACCTTTTGTGATTGGTGAATAACTTCGATCGCTTTATCTTTTTTTCCTTCCGGTGTTAATCGCAATATGAAACGTTTTAAGTGACCGCGGAAATACATGAAAAGAAAAATGTAAACCAGGATCAATAGCCCATTCGTTAGCAGTCCACCGATGCCCCCGATAATTCCTGTAACCACGCCGGATAACTTTCCCGGTGATGAAGATTGCTGTTGTTTCATCATTTCCTTTTGTTTTTCCGGAGATATTCCTAACGTTTTGCTGATGTATTGTTGGGCTTCACGGTATTTATCAGAAACCTGTTGTTCTATTTTGGTGGCATTCTCTACCATGTCGGAAGCTTGCCAGCTAATGAATGCGATCACAACAGCGAAAAAACTCAACAGCATAAGAATGGAAAAAAGTATACCAATCGCTTTATGAAACCCCTTCTTCTGAAACCAAACAGACACCGGTAAAAGCAGCATAGCAAGTAAACCTGCAAAAGCAATTGGGACGAGAAAAGGCTTCCCGAATTTCAGGATAACCACAGCCAGGACAAGTATAATAAGAATGGTGGCAGTCTTAATTAATTTTTCATTCAACATAATATCCGATTAAGATTCATTCCATTCAATCACTGTTTTGATATCATCTACAGACCTAAAGTCCAATGCTTCTTTAAATCGTTTATAGTTGATGCGTGTAGTAATGATTTCTTCCATTACGTCAGGCCACTTGTTCTTCGCTTTTTCAAGGTCGCGAATAGCGAGTTCAAAATGTTTTGGCCCTGCATTTACACTACCGATAATGATTTGGTTTTTAAGCACCATTTGTGTCATCACATGAGCTGCGGAAAAACATACAGGTCGTGCATCACCCGGGAGGCCTGTCATCACATAAATTCCGTTTATTCCCATGGCGTCGATCAGGTTAAAACCAAGATCGGCAACGCCTGCTGCCTCGAATACAAAGTCAAACTCGCCAAACTTGTCATCAATATCCGTCGCCTTTATTTTTCGGCTATCGATATAATGGCCGCCAATTTTTTTAAGGATAGACGGACGTTTTGAATCCTCATCAACGATATCCAGACCAACCACTTCGGCGCCCCGCAAACGCAAAGCGATAGCACCGAGTATACCAATGGCACCAAGACCAGCTACCAGGGCTTTCTTACCCTGAATCCAGTTTGTTATTGGCAGCTCGGAAAACCGCGAAGCCTGAATAGACAACGCTTCGTCTATTGCTTTTTCTGCTACAGACATAGGTTCTGCCAATACACCAATCGATTTAACACTTTCCGGAACTTTAACCAGATATTGTTCGTCATCTGCCACATATTCTGCTTCAAACCCATGTAATTCTTTAATTCCTCTTTCGGTGTATTTTCCCGTGTAACACAAATCGCTTCGGTTATTTAAACAAGGTTCACATTTGCCGCATCCCCGGCGAACGGAGAAGACACCGTAATCGCCTACAGCTACTGTTGTAACATCTGCGCCAACGGCCACCACGCGACCAAACATTTCATGGCCAATAACAAGAACTGATGATCCGGGCGGTGCATCTGCGCGTCCCCCGGCTACTTGTTCGCGGTCGGTACCGCAAATTCCAACTTCAAGAATTTTAATTTTTACCTGAGTCGCTGTTGTAATTTCCGGTTCGGGAAATTCTTTCAGGGCTACATCAGAACTTCCGGGTAAAATAGAAATGGCTTTCATGTTTTTAGTAATAACATTCAAAACGATTAAATAAATTCTTCTTTATTCCGTTGATCATTAAACTGACTGTTTAAACTCAGCGCGGCACTAATCAATCCCAGATGGGTGAATGCTTGTGGAAAATTTCCGAGGTGTTCACCTTGTAGTCCGAGTTGTTCAGCATATAGTCCAAGATGATTTGCATAACCTACCATCTTTTCAAAATATAATCTTGCTTTGTTTAGCTGGCCAGATTTGGCGAGGCACTCAACATACCAGAATGTACACATGGAGAATGTTCCTTCTCCGCCGGTAAGCCCTTCCAGCGATTCATCAGGTCTGTAGCGATAAACAAGAAAATCTGAGACGAGTTTTTCTTCGATCTTGTTTAGCGTCGACAACCAACGCGGATCTTTAGGACCGATGAATCGAACCAACGGCATGAGTAGGGTAGCAGCATCTACAGTTTTAGCACCTTTGTACTGGACAAAGCATTGCAATTCTTCATTCCAGAAGTCGTTATGAATCGAATTAAAGATCTTATCGCGTTCATCGCGCCAGCGCGGATTGAGTGGGTAGGAGTGCGCGTCTGCTATTTTTGTTGCACGGTCTATGGCCACCCAGCACATCATGCGTGAATACAGAAATTGTTTTTTACCACCACGTACTTCCCAGATTCCTTCATCTTCGGTTTCCCAATGGTCACACACCCAGTTTACCTGCCGTGATACATCAAGCCAGAAGTTATAGGAAATTGGCTCTCCATACTTATCATAGAGATATACAGCATCCAGTAATTCTCCATAGATATCAAGTTGAACCTGGTCGTAAGCACCGTTACCAATACGAACCGGCTTGGAATTTCGGTATCCTTCAAGGTGTTCAAGACTTGATTCGAAAAGATCTTTTCTTCCGTCTATGGTATACATCAGTCGCAAGCTTCCGGCATCACCAATACCGTTACATTGTTTTTCAACCCAATTGATAAACTCACGCGTTTCTTTTTTGTATCCAAGCTTAAGCAGGGTGTATACAGTAAAGGATGCATCGCGGATCCAGGTATACCGGTAATCCCAGTTTCGAATGCCACCAATTTCTTCAGGCAGTCCAAATGTCGGGGCAGCTACAATAGAACCATATTTTTGTGAAGTCATCAGTTTCAAAACCAGTGCGGAACGATTTACAATTTCCATCCAACGTCCCTGGTACTGGCTTTTGTCGATCCAGTCTTTCCAGTAATTGATGGTTTCGAAAAGACTTTTCTCCGCAAAAGTCTGAAGATCAAATTCACCAGGTTCAGGACTTGTCACATATTCGAGCATAAACGTGACCTTTTCTGCAGTCTGCAGGGAGAAGGATGCAAGCACGTTATTTTCCTCAATAACAAGCGGAATACTCGATAACAAACGTAGGACTGTCTTATCCTGACCCTGACTTATGAAAAGAATTTCGTTTTCGTTTTTTCTTTGTATGGTATGTGTCGTTCTGGCATAATCAAATCGCGGACAACAAGTCATGATAAAATCGAGCGTACCATGAACACAACTTACGCTTCTGATCAATTCCTTACCAATTAACATGGTTTCAACGGGCATAAAATCAGTGATTTCGGCAACCCCGTTTTGTTGCAGAAACCGTGTTAATAAAACATTTGTATCTGGCAGATAGAGTTGCTTCGACTTAAACCCGGTTGTTTTAGGTTTGATACTGAAAAATCCACCTTTATTTTTATCCAATATTGCAGCAAAAACTGTGGGCGAATCAAAATCAGGAAAGCAGAGAAAGTCAATAGAACCATTCAGGCCTACGAGCGCAACGGTGTTTAAATCACCAATTACGCCATAATTCTCAATGGGTTGGTAGTCTTCGGGTTTCTCCATTAAAATTTGCTTTTAATCGATGGATATCACTGAACGGACGTTAAATGATGATGCCACATCGATGTACTTGTTGCCGGGCAGTGATAAATCCAATTGGAAACTTTACCCAACGGCACCATTTTTTGGAGTCAGTGGCTGATGGGTAAAATATATAAAGAGCGAAAACAGTTACTCAGACGCATGGAGTCTCTTTTTGAGGGACCGTTGGTTGTCTTGGGGTTTGCCTGGCTTGTATTGTTAATTATAGAACTTGTTTATGGATCCAATGCTGTAGTAGAAAACTTAAGTCTCATCATTTGGGGAATTTTCATTTTCGACTTTCTCCTTAAGTTCATCCTTGCTCCATTAAAAGCTAGTTTTTTAAAGGCCAATATTCTCACCATCATTTCCCTTGCTGTGCCTGCCTTCCGAATTTTTCGGATTTTCCGTATGATTCGATTCCTGCGTTTCTCCCGGAGTTTACGATTGGTTAAAGTATTGGGAAGTTTAAATAGAAGTATACGCGCGCTATCGGCAACCATGAAGCGCAGGGCTTTTGGCTATGTATTATTGCTTACCTTGATTATGATTTTCGCAGGAGCTGCCGGAATGTATGCGTTTGAAAAAGATGTACCCGGTGGCTTAAACGATTATGCTACTTCTCTTTGGTGGACCACAATGATTATGACAACCCTGGGTTCGGAGTATTGGCCACAAACGCCGGAAGGTAGAATACTTTGTATCGTTCTCGCACTTTTTGCCTTTGCCGTGTTTGGATACATCACTGCAACAATTGCTACTTTTTTTATCGGACAAGA
Source organism: Ohtaekwangia sp. (assembly GCA_035628875.1). GTDB lineage: Bacteria > Bacteroidota > Bacteroidia > Cytophagales > Cyclobacteriaceae > Ohtaekwangia. Next base: position 15,424 of record DASPIZ010000044.1, read on the forward strand.
TGCGGAAGGGAAACGCGAAGGAGATATAGTGAAGGAAATTGAAGCGTTGCGAAAAGAAATTTTGATGTTGCAGGAAATGCTAAAAAAAGATAACAGTAAAAACGCAGAGCGGGCATTAAAAAAACAGGTGCCCGATTAGACACCTGTTTAAGAGTTTTCCTGTGTATTACTTCTTATCTTTGTCTTTTTCTTTTACTTTATTTCCCTGCGCGTCGAATTTTACCATTTTGGTTTCATTGCCTTGTTTTAATTCAACGGCGTAAAAAGTTTCGCCCCCCTTTTCTTTCTTATAAGCGTTGTTGATTTGCCACCCGCTATAATCGGAAGTTTCAAGCGACGATGTTACAGTAGCCGGAAGTTCACTGATGGCAATAGACTGTTTATCGCCCTTATCACGATCCTCGCTTTGATCCTGTGTCATGGCATCGTTTTGATATTGTGTCGATGTAGTATCCTGCGCCTGAACAGCGACAGCTGCTCCAAACATAAAGCATAATGCGAACAATAATTTTTTCATGGTTTTCTGAATTTAGATTATACAAGTTGATTTTAAACTTCAACATGATGAAGAAAGATCATGCCGGATTGTATGCTCTGTGCCAATGTATTATCAATCAATGATTTGAACAAATGACACAATAAGCGCACCAACGGTACGGCTATGGTAAAAGTCCACAGGTTGCTGATGTTTTTTAATACTTTCGTTGCTTGCGATAAGCTGCAAGCTTCAGGCGGAAAGCTTTAGGTGTTTTCGATAATTTAGGAGTTCGCGAAAGAGCGATGAGTTCAACCCTTCCACCATCGCTACGCTCGGCACCTTCCCTTGAGAAGGGAAGGAGTTGTATAATCTGAGCTATGATTGTCCCTGGAACCATTTTGCAAGCGAATCGTTTCGCCTGTGCATGGGAGGTCCTTCTGCATGCTTTGTGTGAAGCACATGTGCGCGTTACAAGATGACGGTAACGATGGGGAGAAATAGCTGTGAGTTGCGCGCTTCGAGCCGCGAGTTTGTCGGGTAGTAAACCAAGTGTTAACGACAATCTTCATTAGTTGAGTCTTAACCAAATAGTTTTCAAACCAACCTCCAACCTCCAACAAATTCCCAACGTCAAGCAGCAACCTTAAACTTTGAACTTTGAACCTTGAACTTTGAACCATGAACTACCTCCTCCGTTTCGGTTTGAGTAGTGATCCGCTTAACGCAGCGAATCCACCGACCAGTCCTCCAAGAAATAATGTAAGAACGATCAAGATCCATTTTTGCTGCAGGGGAAAAATCTGTGCAACACGGGCGCCCAGGTCTACCGTTGCATCCTGATTGATTATCCAGATCTGGAATCCCCACAGGAGCATGATGCCGATCATACCTGCTGTAAAATTCGCACTGGACCGGATGAAATATCCAGAGGCGAAGGCAACGAATGCAATGCTATACCAGGGAAGGTACATTTCGGCAACATATCCCAACAGTGCAATGACAAGAATTTGTAATATCATTTTCATTTTGCTGCAGGATTAAGTTTGGTGATTGTATATGCACTGGAGCTAAATTCATTGGGCGTATTAAAAAGCAGCATACGAAAATATTTCCCACTCGCCCAGGCATCCACCATATTATCATAGAACTTGCTACCGGGGTTTCCCGACTGTCCTGCAGGATACACTCCCCATCCCTTCGCACCATCCTTCTCCAGGCTGACCACCATACGCCAGCTGGGACCAGCGCGATGATTTGCTGCGTTAACAATACCACGGTTTCCACCAACACGAACATGTTTGCTGATGGGTTCTATCCGCAAGAGGTGCTGTATATACGTGTCTTTGTAATCTGCCCAGTTTGCAGTTTGATCTTTTTCTTTTTCCCACTGCTCAATCGTTTTTACTGTTGAGGAGAAAGACATTCGCATCAACGTTTGCAGGTCTTCTTTTTCCGGCGTAGAGCGAATATCATAAAACGAAAAATCAGGCTTGTTCTTGATCAGTTGAATTGTGGCATAGTCATCCGGCATCTCAAGACTTACCGGTTGATCGATCATTTCATCCCAGATGAGCATTTGTAATGTATTCCACCACACTTCATAATAAGATGCTTCTACCGATTCAGGGCTGCTGTAAAAATCCCAGTATCCTAAAGCTTCCCATATCCGTTTTTCTTCACCGCGTAATGTGGCTGAGTCTACAAGGGGTAACATCAAGGGTAAACTTTCCGCAGCCTGTAAGTTGAAGTTATCGTTTTGCAATGCCATCATGTCCTCAGGACGAATCAATTCTTCCTTCGACAGCACTTCATTTATTCTTCGGTTTCGGAAAGTCTCGTACCAGTCGGACTGAATATAATATGGATATGTTGCGTCAGCGGGATACTGATTTGCAGAACTGACAAAACCACGCGGTGGATTATGCGAAAAAATTTGTTGTTCATACGGAATGAATGCTTTCCATTCCGTACTTGTGGTGGTGCCGTCGAGAATAAATTTACCTTCACCTTTTCGGCGTACCGGAAATTTACCCTGCACACGAATGGCGATATCGCCAGCAGATGATGCGAACGCAAAATTCTGAGCCGGCCCGGACCAGTATTTTAATGCGTCGACATAATCGCTGTAATTTTTGCCGCGGTTCAGTTTGTAAAACGTTTTTAATTCTTCCGAGCCATCATGTGCAATCCAACGGAAGGCGTAGTGGTTTTTTTCATGGTTTCCATGAAACTGCGTATCGTAAACCACAGGGCCATGATGTGTGTATACAACGGTATCATAAAATACGGCTTTATCACGAATTACAAATTTTTCAATTTTTTTTGTCGTTGTCCTCCACTCGCCGTCGCTTAAATATTCGTTTCGTTGCTGGTCTTTAAACTGAATTTTATACCAGTCTGCAAGATCGCGTTGTGCATTGGTACAACCCCAGGCGATTGAATCGTTATACCCCAGGATAACCATTGGTGTGCCTGGCAGTGATGCACCAAGCGTATTTAGTCCCGGTGCATTAAGATGAACCACGTACCAGATCGATGGAAACGAAAGTGTGAGATGCGGATCGTTGCAGAGGATCGGAGCACCGCTTACAGTCTTGGAACCATGTACCGCCCAGTTGTTGCTGCCAATTCCTTTCTTTTTTTCTTTTGGTGTCTGGATGGCAACCATTTCCTGAGGCAACGCGAGGGGTACACTATCAAGCATAATCGGGGTAAAATTCCAGCCACCCCGATTATCGACGATAGGATCTCCAATAGGGTGATCAGATTCGAAATAAAAAAGGTCGACCATTTCTTTTCCAAACAACTGAAGCGCATTTGTAAACTCCAGATCTTTCTCGCTTATGTTGAGTGTCTGCGATAAATTTTTCAGCAGTAATCCGGCTTTTAATACAGACCATGGTTCAGGTTTATAATTGAGCAGTTTGTATTCGAACGGAAGATCACTGTATCCCAGTTTTTCGATATAGGCATTAACACCTGCTGTGTAGGAAGTGAGTGCACGGTTAACTTCCGGATCCTTCATCATTTGTTCGATCGCATTTTCCGCACCAAATGTCATTCCTAACCGACGTTGTTTACGATCATAATCCAGCGCCGCCTCGCCAATAATTTCAGAAACTCTGCCTGCGGCAGCATGCGTTTGAAATTCCATTTGCCACAATCGATGGCTGGCCGTAATGTACCCTTGTGCCAAATACAGGTCCGTTTCATGCTGCGCGAAAATATGCGGGATCATCAGACTATCGTAGATCACGGTAACTTCATCGGTAAGTCCGGGGATCTCTAAATTTCCTTCAGGCCGGTATTCATGACTTTCAATATTTTGCCAAAAGCCTTGATATGGATCCAGAAATTTTCCCAACGGCGGAACTGCATTTCCACCTACAACCCATCGGTTATCTAAAACATAGACTAACCCAACAGTAAAGAGAAAGCAAAGGATGAATTTAAAAATACGCATGGTTCAAAAGTTCATGGTTCAAAGTTCATGGTTCATCCCCTCGTTACCGTCATCCTGATGCGCGCCTGTGCACCGCACAAAGCATGCAGAAGGATTTCCCATACAAAGGAAAAAAACATTCGTTCGCAAAATCAATGTTCGACGCCGATGTGGTAGAACCAATAAGTTACAAGGCAACAAACTCGTGGCTCAAAGCTCATAGCTCGCAGCTTAGTCGAATTTGCGTCTCAACCAGCCCGACGATACTGCAATCGAAAAGATCTTTTTGTGTTAAAATAGAAACCTTTTCCTAATTTTCGGGTGGAAAGTAAGTTTTAATCAAAGTCTACATCGTTTGAAACAGATATTAGCCCGATACACGAAGGAACAAGTGAAAAAAGCCGGTAACATCAAGGCTATATTTATGGATGTAGATGGCGTCCTTACCGATAGTCGTATTATTTATGACGAGACGGGTAAGGAGATCAAAAACTTCAATGTGAAGGACGGACAGATCGTAAGTTTCCTGAAAAAAGCGGGCATTATCATCGGCGCAATTTCCGGACGAGATTCAGGGGCTACGGCGAAACGCTGTGCTGAACTGAAATTTGACTTTTGTCACCAAGGTATACTCGACAAAGCACTTACGTTTGAAAAACTTGTGAAACACTATCAGTTAAAATACAAGGAAGTCGTTTTCATCGGTGATGATATTAATGATGTTCCGGTTTTTAACATCGCAGGTCTGAGTGTTTGCCCGGCAGACACCTTTTCTTATGTGAAAGATTGCGTCGATCTGGTTTCGTTTACAAAAGGAGGACGTGGTGTACTTCGTGAGGTTGCTGACCTGGTGCTGGCAGCCAGGGGAGAGGAACCTTTCAGGGTTTAAGGTTCAAAGATCATGGTTCAAAGTTCAAAGTTGGGTGTTTGATAACGACGCGTTTGTGAAAGCTGTTTGTGGTTTGTGGTTTAAGGTTTGAGGTTGGTTTTCGAAAACTCCTTGGATTATCGAAAACGTATAAATCACTGCCAACAAACTCGTAGCTCGCAGCTCGTAACTCGAAGCTTTTCTAAAGCCCATAAATCATCGAACACAACCTTCAGCCTGAAGCTTAAAGCGTGTAGCTATTCGAAATCTCATAAGTATCAATAACAAGATTAAAGTATCAATAACAAAATGAATACATTCAAAGATAAAGTTGAAATCAGCGACTCCATTGTGCTTGGAGGTGATCAAATGGTTTTGTTTTCAGGACCATGTGCAGCGGAAAGTTATGATCTGTGCATGGAAACAGGGAGTACAGTGAAATCGCTTTGCGCGAAGTTGGGAATTCAATATGTTTTTAAATCATCCTTCGATAAAGCTAACCGCACATCCGAAGGTTCCTATCGCGGACCATCTTATGAAAGCGGTTTACAGATACTGGAACGTGTTCGAAAAGATTTAAAGGTTCCGATTGTGACCGATGTACACGAATCGTATCAATGTGCGGAAGTTGCCACGGTTGTGGATGTGTTGCAAATTCCAGCTTTCCTTTGTCGCCAGACTGATCTATTAAAAGCAGCTGCAAAGACAGGTAAAGCGGTAAAGATTAAAAAAGGACAGTTTATGGCACCTGAGGATATGAAATTTGCTGTGGAGAAAGTCAGGGGCGAAGGAAATAATAATGTATTCCTCACAGAACGTGGTGCAAGCTTTGGTTATCATACCTTGGTTGTGGATATGCGTTCACTTCCTATCATGCGTCAGTTTACACCAGTGATTTTTGATGTCACGCATTCTGTGCAACAACCAGGAGGGTTAGGTGGTACTTCCGGAGGCCAGCGTGAATTCGCACCTTTTCTAGCCCGCGCCGCTGCAGCTGCGGGTGTCGATGGATTCTTTATCGAAACTCATCCCACACCTGAGAAAGCACTAAGCGATGGCCCCAACATGATCCACCTTCATAACATGGAATCTTTTCTCACGATGCTCAAAAAAACCTGGGAACTGGGGAGGAAGTATGGTTCATAGTCCGAGGTTCAAAGTTTAAGGTAAGGTTCGAAGTTTCAACTCAACTCGGTTTAAGGTTCCAGCTCAAGGTTTCGAAACCATTCCCATCGTTTCCGTCATCCTTCTGCGCATGTGCTTCAGCACAAAGCCCGCAGAAGAATCCCCCGGAACAGCGGAAAAAACGTGTCGCACGAAAAACAAAAAATTGGATCGGTTACCGTAAACCGGAAAGTTGCTACAAAACCAGAAGTTCGTAAGCATTACAAACCTACAATTTGATTTTGTGTTAACCACCCTGATCCTTCGACTCTGTCGGAAAATCGTCCCTCCTGAAACCAGGAGAGAAAAATTTCGTGAAAAGTCGTAAACTTTAGAATTACTGCCAACAAACTCGCGGCTCGCAGCTCGAAACTCGCAGCTTTTCGAAAATCCAATCAGCTGTCAAACTTACCGTGCACCTTGCAGCTTCGAAATCCCCGAAGTTTTCGATAAACCGCCAAGTCGCTCTTGTGAATTCTAATTGAAATCTTACCTTTGTTCCCCTGAACTCTACAGATTTGGTGGACTTTGCATTTTCGCAGCTTTACGTTCTTATTATCGTGGTATTTCTGGTGATATCCCTGTACAAGGAAATATTCAATCCGGCATTAACGTTTTTTATTTGTACAGTGGCCCTTTTATTGGGTAATGTGATCACGGCCAACGATTTACTAAAAGGGCTGGCGAACCAACAGATTATATTAATATTCCTGTTGGTATTGGTTACGGCAGGAATCCGGATCATTTATGGTACCGAAATCTTCTCCAAACTTTTCAAGCCAGGATTGTCATCAAAAGGATTTTTACTCCGGATGATGATCAGTGTATCATCCATATCTGCGTTTTTGAACAATACACCGATTGTGGCCTTTATGATTCCTTATGTCAAGGAGTGGTCACAAAAAACAGGGCGCCCTGCATCCAAATTTCTCATCCCACTTTCATATGCGACGATATTAGGTGGCATGATTACCGTTATTGGTACATCGACTAACCTTGTATTGAATGGCCTGATTCAGGAATATGGACTACCACTCCTCCACTACAGTGATTTTCTTTACCTCGGTTTAACCGTTACAGTGATGGGTTGGGCATATTTTTATTTCATTGGATACAACCTGTTACCATCTAACGAAAACAAGCTTGATGCGCTGCGGGAAAACGTAAAAGAATACATTATTGAAACGGAAGTTTTCGAAGGATCGAGGCTGGCAGGAAAAACCGTGAAAGAGGCAGGCCTTCGTAATCTTCAAGATCTTTTCCTCGTAGAGATTATTCGGGATGAAGACGTTATTTCTCCGGTATCGCCGGAAGAGGTACTTGAACCCAATGATCTGCTTTTCTTTTCCGGGAATACGGCTGCTATTTATAATCTTATAAAGGATGATAACGGCCTCCGAATTCCAAAACAGGATTCGCTTGAAATTGATGGCCATTTTCATTTTGTTGAAGGTGTTATCCCAGCTCACTCGGAGTTAATTGGAAAGCGATTAAAAGATTCTGACTTCCGGAAGAAGTTCAAGGCATCGGTAATCGCTGTCCATCGCAATGGAAAACAGGTTCCCGGCAAGGTAGGAGAGATGTCGCTGGCAGGAGGGGATTTTCTTTTATTGTTGGCGAGCGAAAATCAAGAGAATCGCAGCCACGAAAAGGATTTGTATTTTGTTTCAACACCACAAAAAATAAGCACACCAAAACCGAAGTGGCTTCCATGGTTTGGATTGCTGTGTTTTGTTTGTCTTATTCTTGGTATAACGGATGTGCTGCCACTTTTCAACATTAGCATCGGAATCCTCATGGCGCTTGTGGTAGTTGGTATACTTAATTTCACTGAAATCAGACGGGAACTTGATCTGAGTTTATTGCTTGTGCTGGTATGTTCACTTGCCATTGGCGTAGCACTCGAAAAATCCGGAACGGCATCGTTAATTGCCAACCTTATTGTAAGTTCTGCTCAAAAGTTAGGAGCCGTTGGTGTAGTGGCTGCGTTGTTTATGGTTACTATCTTTCTCACGTCATTGATTACAAACGCAGCTGCCGTTTCCATTGTGTTTCCGGTTGCCATGGCAATTGCGGAACAAATGAATCTTCCGTACACACCATTTTTTGTCGCGATAGCGTTTGCAGCTTCGGGTGATTTTATGACGCCTATCGGGTATCAAACTAACCTGATGGTTTATGGACCAGGAGGATACACCTTTAAAGATTTTTTCCGCGTAGGCGTAATGCTTACTATATTGTATTCTGCAATTTGCATTGCTTTTATATCGTATTTCTATAACCTTATTTAAAGTGAATAATTTATATCCGATAAAAACCAAGGTAAGTAAAGCGCAACGTGAAGCACTATTCGATCAGCGCGGTACTTTAATTTGGTTCACGGGGTTGTCTGGCTCAGGAAAATCAACCCTGGCGGTACAACTCGAGGCGCAGCTGCATGAAATGGGATTCAAAACCTATTTACTGGATGGTGATAATATCCGGTCTGGATTAAACAAAGATTTGAGCTTTGCAGACGATGGCCGTGTAGAAAACATCCGGCGCATCGGTGAGGTATCAAAGTTATTTTTAGATGCCGGACTGGTCGTATTGTCTGCCTTTATTTCGCCGTTCAAATCAGATCGCGAACAGGTAAAGCAAATCGTGGGTGCAGACAGTTTTATTGAAGTTTTTGTCGATGCTCCGATCGAAGTTTGTGAAAAACGGGATGTAAAAGGATTGTACAAAAAAGCACGTGCTGGTGAAGTGAAAAATTTTACCGGTATTGATTCGCCTTATGAAGCTCCTCAAAATGCGGATGTTCACATCCCCACCCACGAGCTTTCGGTAGATCAATCGATTGAAAAGTTGTTAAATTATCTCTTACCCAAAGTAAGACTAAAGTAACACCAAAAACCCGAATTTTACCTTATCTTCGCGGATTGTGAGCAAACCGAGTGAATGATCTAACGCGTCTGAGATAAGTTTCAAGTTAACTTTCGGAAGCCGGTCAACTTTGAACTTTGAACCTTGAACCTTGAACCTTGAACTTTGAACTTTGAACTAAGAAAATGAGTCAACAATATTATTTAAGTCATCTAAAAGAACTGGAATCTGAGGCCATTTTTGTTATTCGTGAAGTAGTGGCACAGTTCGAAAATCCAGCGTTGTTATTTTCAGGTGGAAAAGATTCCATCGTACTCGCGTATTTATCACGAAAAGCTTTCTATCCTGCACGCATTCCATTTCCATTGGTACACATTGATACCGGACATAATTTTCCTGAGACAATGGAATATCGCGATTGGCTGGTGAACGAACTCGGTGTAAAACTCATCGTAGGTTCTGTTCAGGAAAGTATTGATACTGGAAGAACGAAGGAGGAAAGTGGCTACAATGCCAGCCGGAATTCACTACAGATTGTGACGCTGCTGGATACCATCGAAAAAAACAAATTCAATGCTGCCATGGGTGGCGCCCGCCGTGATGAAGAGAAAGCCCGTGCTAAAGAACGTTTCTTTTCGCACCGCGACGAGTTTGGACAATGGGATCCTAAAAACCAACGTCCCGAACTTTGGAATTTGTTCAATGGAAGGAAAAGCCAGGGCGAGCACTTCCGTGTATTCCCGATCTCTAACTGGACAGAAATGGATGTATGGCAATATATCTACACAGAAAATATTCCAATCCCGAAACTATACTTTGCCCATGAACGCGAAGTGATAGAACGTGATGGCGCAATTTTGTCAACGTCGCCATTCCTTCAATTGAAACCAGGCGAGATACCCGTGCGGAAGCAAGTTCGATTCAGGACCTGTGGCGATATGCCGATCACGGGGGCTGTTGAATCAAGTGCCGATACGCTCGAAAAAATCATCGAAGAAGTTGCCGCCTCGCGTAAAACCGAACGAGGTACACGTGCCGACGACAAACGCTCGGAAACCGCGATGGAAGACAGGAAAAAGAGCGGATATTTTTAGCCTTTGTTTAATATAAATTATGCAAAAGATTCATAGTAGATCTTCGCATCAACAAGTAAACTTAAGTGCTAATTTTCATAAGCAATTAAAATTTAAAAACAGAAATGTCCAGTTACTTAAATAATCAGTTATTACGTTTTACTACTGCTGGAAGCGTAGATGATGGAAAAAGTACGTTGATCGGAAGATTATTGTATGATAGCAAATCGATTTTCGAAGATCAGTTGGAAGCTGTTGAAGCTTCCAGCGCCCGGAAAGGTTTTGATTATGTCGACCTGTCGTTGCTAACGGATGGACTGAAGTCGGAACGCGAGCAGGGAATCACCATCGATGTAGCTTATCGTTATTTCGCGACTCCCAAACGCAAATTTATTATTGCCGATACTCCCGGACATATTCAATATACACGCAACATGGTAACCGGTGCTTCTACCGCTAACCTTGCTTTGATTCTCATCGATGCGCGCAAAGGATTGATTGAACAAACTTTCCGTCATTCATTCATCGCATCGCTTTTAAAGATTCCACATGTTATTGTTTGTGTTAACAAGATGGATCTTGTCGATTATGATGAAGCAACATTCGAACGTATTGTCGAGGAGTACAAAGCTTTTTCTTCGAAACTTGAGGTGTCCGATATTCAGTTTGTGCCGATCAGTGCGTTGTTAGGAGATAACGTAGTAAATCGTTCTGAAAAAATGCCGTGGTACCAGGGAGCAACGCTGATGCACATGCTCGAAAGTGTTCACATTGAAAGTGATTACAACCATATCGACAGTCGTTTTCCCGTACAATCTGTAATTCGTCCCCACTCAAAGGAGCACCACGATTTCCGCGGATATGCTGGTCGCGTTGCCGGAGGAATTTTTCGTCCAGGCGATGAAGTCGTCGTCTTACCTTCTGGATTTCAATCCAAAATAAAAGATATTTTCTTTGGTGAAGCGAAGTTGGAAGAAGCCTTTGCACCGATGTCAATTACTATGACGTTGGAGGACGAGATAGACATCAGCCGTGGTGATATCATTGCAAAGCGGAATAATCATCCACATGCCGATCAGGATATCGACCTGATGCTGTGCTGGATGAATCAACGTCCTGTGAATGTGAATACAAAATTCTACATACGCCAGACTACCCGTGAAGTACGCGGCGTGATCAAGGAGATTCAATATAAACTCGACATCAATTCCCTACACCGTATTGAAAATGTGGATCATCTGGTGATGAATGATATTGCCCGCGTAAAAATACGTACAGCCCAACCGTTAGTTTTCGACAGTTACCGGAAGAATAGGTTTACCGGTAGCCTCATCCTCGTCGATGAAAACACCAACGAAACTGTAGCCGCGGGGATGATCGTTTAAAAGTTCAAGGTTTAAGGTTCAAAGTTCAAGGTTAGGGTTTCGGTAACGAGGGGAGTGGCGAACTTGTTTGAAGTTTGAGGTTTGACGTTTGAGGTTTGAGAAGCCCGACGCTTATCGCAAAGCACTTAAGTTATACGGACAAACAACTCGCAGCTCAAGGCTCGCAGCTTACTCGAAACCGATTAAGTTATCGCACTTAACTTGCAGCTTTAAGCCTGCAGCTTGAGGCTTATCGCAAACCACTTAAGTTACGAGGACAAACACACTCGCAGCTCGCAGCTTACTCGAAACCTCGCAGCTTACTCGAAACCTCGCAGCTTAATAAAAATCACCAAAGTAAACGAAAACAAATAGCCATGGATATCCAAAATAATTTGCTTACTGCAATTCAGGCAGCTGAAGAAGCTTCAAAGGTCATACTGGAAGTTTATAACACTGGTGACTTTGAAGCAGAGGCAAAAGGCGATAATTCTCCGTTAACCATCGCCGACAAAAGAGGTCATGGTGTTATTGCTGTCATACTAGAAGCAACGAATATCCCTTTACTAAGTGAAGAAGGTAAACAGATTCCTTATGATGAACGCAAGGCGTGGGAATACTTCTGGATGGTGGATCCACTTGATGGAACGAAGGAGTTCATCAAACGCAATGGAGATTTTACGGTGAACATTGCACTCATTCATAACCATACTCCTATACTTGGTGTTGTGGCTGTCCCTGTGACCGGGGAAGTGTTTTACGCATCAAAAGGAAGTGGTGCTTTTGTAAAAAGAAATCAGAAAACTGAAGCCCTTCCCAAGCGCCGAAACTGGACGCTTACGGAACCTGGATTGCGTGTCGTAGCGTCACGTTCACACATGAGTGACGAGACGCAACAATTTATTAATTCATTGAAGGAACCCGTGTTGGTATCGAGAGGGAGTAGTTTGAAGTTTATGCTCCTTGCAGAAGGCAAGGCAGATGTCTATCCACGATATGCGCCAACGATGGAGTGGGATACCGCTGCTGCGCATGCTATTGTTAATGAAACAGGCTTACGCGTACTTCGTCATAACAGCGAGGAAGAACTGCTCTATAATAAAGAAAACCTGTTGAATCCATATTTTCTGGTAAAATAAAACGTTGGCAGCAAAATAATGCTGTTTGCCCGGATGGAAAATATGTTTAAACAATTCCACAAATTTTGAGATGGATGTTTTGCGGCGTTGCAAAATTTAAGGAGCAATCGTTTTCGATTACCCTGATGTTGTGCTTTTTATGTTGCTTGTCGCTAGCAGCTTATTTTTAGATATATTTGTCGTTCAGTTAAAAAACACACACGTTAATAATGGATGTCTCTTCTAAAATTTATGTCGCTGGTCATCGTGGAATGGTAGGTTCAGCCATTGTCAGATGTCTCGAAAGAAATGGATACAAAAACATCATTTCCGCTCCTAGCAGTATTCTTGATTTGCGAAATACCGAACAGGTTAATCGTTTTTTCGAAGAAGAAAAACCCGAATATGTTTTTCTGGCTGCTGCCAAAGTAGGAGGGATTCATGCAAACAATACTTATCCTGCAGAATTCTTGTACGATAACCTGATGATCGAGTCAAACATTATACATGCTGCGTACAAGAACAAAGTAGATAAGTTACTTTTCCTCGGTTCATCTTGTATTTATCCAAAGTTTGCTGAACAACCCATCAAAGAAAGTAGTCTGCTTACCGGCGCATTGGAGCCGACGAATGAGTGGTATGCCATTGCTAAGATAGCGGGGATTAAACTTTGCCAGGCTTATCACAAGCAATACGGTTGTCGTTTTATATCTGCTATGCCAACCAACATGTATGGCTATGGCGATAATTATCATCCTGAAAACTCGCACGTATTACCAGCATTGCTGAGAAGATTTCACGAAGCAAAGACAGAACAAAAAACCGAAGTTAAAATCTGGGGATCAGGCAAGCCGTTACGTGAGTTTATGTTTTCGGATGACCTTGCCGAAGCATGTTTTTTCCTGATGAAGTCATATGAAAATCCTGAGTTAATCAATGTGGGAACAGGGGAAGAAGTTTCGATTTTCGAGTTAGCGAATCAGATTAAAGAAGTGGTTGGTTTTGAAGGCACCATCGCCTTTGATGCAACAAAACCAGATGGCACTCCCCGTAAATTAATGGACAGTTCAAATCTTCATGCACTCGGATACCGACATAAGGTATCATTGCGTGAAGGCCTTCAAAAAACATATCAGGATTTTTTATCGAACGTTACAGTATACACAAAATGAAAAAAGCTTTAATTACCGGTATTACCGGCCAGGACGGCGCTTATCTTGCCGAGTTTTTATTGGATAAAGGTTACGAAGTACATGGATTAAAACGCAGATCGTCCTTATTCAACACCGACCGTATTGATCATATTTATCAGGATCCCCACGACAAGGGTGCACGCATGATTCTGCACCATGGTGACCTTACTGACTCCACGAATTTGATTCGCGTAATTCAGGAAGTACAACCAGACGAAATTTATAACCTCGGTGCTATGAGCCACGTACGTGTGAGCTTTGAGATGCCGGAATATGTAGCGAATACCGATGCTATTGGTACCTTAAGAATTCTTGAAGCGGTGCGTATACTCGGTATGATAAAGAAGACACGTATCTATCAGGCTTCTACGTCCGAACTGTATGGAAAAGTACAGCAGATACCACAATCTGAAACAACACCATTTTATCCACGGTCGCCCTATGCGGTAGCGAAGATGTACGGCTACTGGATTACGGTAAATTACCGTGAGGCCTACGACATGTATGCGTGTAATGGTATACTCTTCAACCACGAGTCGCCGTTACGTGGTGAGACGTTCGTTTCTAGAAAAATTACAAGAGCCGTTGCGCGTCTGGTCCTCGGGTTGCAACAAAAGCTATACATGGGAAATATTGATGCGAAACGCGATTGGGGTCATGCCCGCGATTATATCGAAGCTATGTATCTCATCTTGCAACAAGATAAGCCCGACGATTATGTTATCGCAACTGGCGAAACAACTTCGGTACGCGATTTCATGCTTCGTGCATTTAAACACGTTGGTGTAACCCTTGCTTTTAAAGGCAAAGGCGTGAACGAGATTGGCATTGTAGAGCAGGTAGACAATTCGGTCGTAGAAGAATGCAAACTAAAAGCCGGTGATGAAGTAATGGCCATCGACCCACGCTATTTCCGCCCCACTGAAGTAGACCTGTTGTTAGGTGATCCTACAAAATCAAAAACGATTCTGGGTTGGAAACCTAAATATGATGTGAATGCATTACTAAGAGAAATGGTAGATTCTGATTTAGGTCTCATGCGCCGCGAAAGCCATTTACAGCAAGGTGGTTTCCGCGTATTCAATTACCACGAGTAACAAAAAGCGGCAAGCGATTGCCATGGCAAGCGCAGTCCAGGATGACGGTAATAGTGGGAAGGGGGAAGGAGTCACCGTCATCCCCTCTCTCTACGACCCGTCATCCTGAATTGCAGACAGCGTCAGCTGCATGCGTAATGAAGAATCCCCCTGAACAGCGGAATAAACCCCTCGTTATTGAAAACCCAAAATCGCGCTATGAACGCAAATCACAATCAATACTACCAATTCTTCGTTATCGCCCTCCTTCACATTTTAATTACATCAAAGCTCTGCTATCCTTCCAAGTGTACGATGCTAACGCGAAAGCGATTCCAATAACGACAGACTACTACTGCTCTCCTTGGGGATCCTTCATTGCGCGCTTGCGGTGCAAGCACAATTCAGGATGACGGTAATAGGGGGAAGGTCACCGTCATCCCTTTCTCTCTTCAATGATGATCTCATTTTTTTACGACGCATCATCCATTTCTCTCTATCTCCGTCTCTTCTCTCTACGACTCGTCATCCTGAATTGCAGACAGCGCCAGCTGTCTGCGTAATGAAGGATCCCCCTGAACAACGGAGTAAATCGCTCGTTAACGAAACCCAAAATCACGATATAATAAGGGCAACTTACAACCAAGAAAAGCCACTTCGGTTGTTAACATACAATCCATTACCTCACCCCGGCACTTCGACTTCATCCCACAACGGATTCACCGTTCCAATCAAGTCCTCCTTCCAGCAACGTTTCTTCTTCTTTAAATATTTCTCCCGCCTGATGGCAACAGCAATAGAATCAAACGATTCATAATAAATCAGTTTCGTCACATTGTAACGCGCCGTAAAGCTTCTTGGATTTTGCTTCGTTTGGTGTTCCCACACCCTGACGTAAAGATCAGTTGTTACGCCAATATAAAGCGTTGTATGGTATTCATTAGTAAGGATGTACACAAAGGCAGAGGCTAACATATAATGACAGTAAACGGTAGCTCAAAATACAATACGACAAACAGATTTCAAACACTGAGTTCTGCCATCGGTCGAACTTTCCGACACCTAACGCGAAAGCGATTCCCTCTCCCTACGACCGTCATCCTAAATTGCTGACAGCGTCAGCTGCCTGCGCAATGAAGGATCCCCCGGAACAACGGAACTAATCGCTCGTTATCTAAAAACCAAAATCACACTACCACGCAAATCACAAACAAGAAGACCAGTTCCTCGTTATCGCGCTTCTTCACAATCTACTTACATCAAAGCGCAGCCATCGGTCGAACTTTCTGCTACTAACGCGAAAGCGATTCCAATAACGACAGACTACTACCGCTCTCCTTGGGGATCCTTCATTGCGCTTTGGTACAAGCACAATTCAGGATGACGGTAATAGGGGGAAGGAGTCATCCCTCTTTCTACGACCGGTACTAGCGGGGAAGGATTCGGGCCATCTCCCATAATCATGGCGCTTTCAAAACAGTGTACCATCCCCTCAATAATCGAAAAAATCCATTCATTTAATTTTTTACCTTTGCCTCCGTTTTTCGGCCCAGATGCCTGAATAAGTAATATTCAAAGAACTAAGAACACCCGCATGAACAAAATCGGAGTAATCGGACTAGGATACGTTGGCCTACCCCTCGCTGTAGAGTTTGGAAAAAAAATCGATGTCATTGGATTCGACATCAACCAGGAAAGAATTGAAGAACTAAAAAAAGGTTTCGATCGTACCCGTGAAGTGGAACCGGACGAATTAAAAGCGTCAGGCAAACTGTATTTCTCGAGTCAGCTCGATGACCTTAAATCAGTAAATTATTTTATAGTTACGGTACCCACTCCGGTAGACGAATTTAAAACGCCAGATTTAAAACCCTTACAAAGCGCCAGTAAAACTGTCGGGAGTGTGCTAAAGAAAGGCGATATTGTCATTTATGAATCAACCGTCTATCCGGGCTGCACGGAAGAAATTTGTGTTCCTGTTTTAGAAAAAGTAAGCGGACTAAAGTTCAATGTGGATTTCTTCTGCGGTTATTCACCCGAACGGATTAATCCCGGCGATAAACTCCACCGGGTAACAACGATCAAAAAAGTAACCAGTGGCAGCACGCCTGAAGTTGCTGAAAAAGTAGACCAGCTTTACCGGCAGGTTATTGTTGCGGGCACACACAAAGCTTCTTCAATGAAAGTCGCTGAAGCGGCTAAAGTAATTGAGAACTCGCAGCGGGATATAAACATTGCCTTCGTAAATGAGTTGGCGCTCATATTCGATCGCATTGGTATCGATACGAGTGAAGTACTGGAAGCGGCTGGTACCAAATGGAATTTTCTTCCCTTCAGACCGGGCTTAGTAGGAGGTCATTGTATTGGCGTGGATCCTTACTACCTCACATATAAAGCCGATAGCCTGGGCTACCATCCGCAAGTAATTCTTGCCGGTAGAAGAATCAATGATAACATGGGCATTTACATTGCCAATAGTGTGATTAAACTCATGGCTAAAAACGATCTTCCTGTGAACAAAGGCAGGGTGCTGATGCTGGGCATTACCTTCAAAGAAAATTGCCCTGACATTCGAAATAGCAAAGTGGTTGATGTGATCCGCGAGCTACAAAGCTTCGGTACTGAAGTCGATATTTATGATCCGCAAGCCGATGCCGCTGAAGTAAAACACGAATACGGATTGTCGCTGATCTCCAAACTGGATAAAAAGTATCACGCCATCGTACTTACGGTAAGCCACCAGGAGTTTGCTTCGCTTGATATGGAATCCATCAAGGAAAACAATGCCGTGGTCTACGACGTCAAAGGATTCCTTGATAAATCGAAGGTTACTGCAAGACTTTAATAGTTCAAGGTTAAAAGTTCATAGTTCAAGGTTGGAGTTTTCGATAATGAGGAGTTTGCGAAAATTTGTTTGAGGTTTGACGTTTGATGTTTGAGGTTGGTTTTTCGAAAACTGATTTAGTACCGGAACAAAACGCAATGGGTTTCCGAAAAACTCATAAGTTACCGCCAAACAAACTCGTCGCTCGCAGCTCAAAGCTCGCAGCTTTTTCGAAATCTATTAAATTTTCGAAAAACAACCCGTAGCTTGCAGCTTGAAGCTATTCGAAAATCTAATCCAAAAGCATACGCAAGAAAATGTTACGAAAGCGAATAATTGTTACCGGTGGAGCCGGGTTTATTGGTTCAAATTTAACGGAGGCGCTGTTGAACGATGAGCGGGTTGAAAAAGTGCTGGTGATCGACAACCTATCCAACGGATATTATGCCAACATCCAGGAATTTGAAGGCCACCCTAAATTTGAATTTGCGGAAGCTGATATTTGTAATTACGATGAGATGCTGCGTTTGTCGGAAGGTTATCATGCCATCTCTCATCAGGCTGCGTTAGGTTCGGTGCCGCGCTCCATCCAAAATCCCATGCTGACCACGCAGGTTAATATTGATGGAACAGTCAACATGCTTCACGCCGCGGTCAAAAATAATATTGATCGCGTTATCCTGGCATGTTCTTCCAGCACCTATGGCGATAGCCCGGACTTACCCAAAAGAGAAGACCGGATCGGAAAGCCGTTAAGTCCGTATGCGATAACAAAATTTGCCATTGAATTGTATGCTGAAGTATTCCGGAAAACCTACGGACTGAATTTTATTGGATTGAGATATTTCAACGTTTTTGGTCCGAAGCAAAGTCCGGATAACCCGTATGCGGCTGTTATTCCTTTGTTTTGTAAAGCATTTAAGGAAGGCCGTTCCCCGGTGATCAATGGCGATGGCATTACAAGTCGCGATTTTACTTACGTGGATAACGCAGTTCAGGCGAATATGCTGGGACTGTTTACTGAAGATACAAAGGCGTTAAACCAGGTTTACAATGTAGCATGTGGCGAACAAACCTCGCTGAATGAGTTAGTTGCCTTGTTGCAAAAGATCTCCGGCAAGCAAATAGATCCGGTTTACGGCCCGGAGCGTGCGGGGGATGTGAAGCATTCAAAGGCTGATGTTACGAAGATAAAAGCGCTGCTAGGGTATGCGCCGACTGTTTATTTTGAAGACGGGATGAAGCGGGTTTATAGGATGTAAGGCACGTACTCTTATAGACCAAAAATGTTCATTAGTTTACAGTAGGTTAAGGTCCTGAAATTCAAAGCAAAGCCTTTGTTCTGAAGTGTAGAAAGGCTATTCAAAAACCATTATATTTGCACCCTGAAAAACCTATGCTCCTTTAATATGCGTAATATGCGCTTTTTACTCCTGACAAGTTTTCTGTTTGCCTTATTGAGTTCTTGTGTTCCCAATCGTAAAGTGGTCTATTTACAGAATAAGGATGTGAATCCTAAAGAGAATGCGCTACCAAAAGATACTGTAGTTCGTTCCTACGCCATGGAATCTTTTGACTATAAGATCCAGCCTAATGATATTATTTCCGTACGCTTTGAAAGCATTACGCCAGAGAAATATGATTTTTTATCCGGGGGAGTGGCGCAGTCGAGTGCTTTTGTACAGGTACAAAATGCCTTGTTAATTGGAGAACTGGTAGATCAAAATGGAGAAATTCCATTCCCTGTTTTGGGAAAGGTAAAGGTTTCCGGATTAACAGTTTTTGAGATTCAGGAGAAACTTCAGGAAGCAGCAAACCAATATCTTGAATCGCCTGTAGTTAAAGTACGACTTTTAAATTTCAGATTCACAATATTGGGTGAAGCCATACGTGAAGGCACGATTGTACTGAACAACAATCGAGTTACGATGATGGAGGCCATAGGCCAGGCAGGTGGATTGACTGAGCTCGCAGATCGCTCGAATATTAAACTGATCAGAGAACGAAGTGGTAAAACGGAAGTGCAATATATTAACCTGCTGGATGAAGATTTTATTAATTCGCCATATTACTACGTTTACCAAAACGATGTATTGGTGATCCCTTCTTTAAAGCAACGACCCTTCAGAAGGTATTTTGGCCAAAATCTTTCTTTGGTGGTCTCCACACTTTCCTTATTGTTACTAGCGATTAATTTAAGCCGATAAAACATTGAGCCGTCAGGAATTACCATCAGAATTTTTTACAGAATCTAATTCAGGTTCATCCCTTCAGATAGATTTTAAACGCGTCTTGCTTCGGGCGTTGCGGTATTGGTATGTATTTGTAATAACGTTGATATTGGCGTTAACCACAGCTTTTTTTATTGATCGCTATTCACCAAGGATTTACCCTGTAACAGCTTCCCTTATTGTAAAAGAAACAGAAGACCTTTCCGGCGGCGATTTGTTGTATAATAATCCCCTTGTCAATTTTAGAAGGAATTACCTGAATGAGCTTTATATCCTTAAGTCATCGCCTCTTATACAACGTGTTATTGAAGACTTGAATTTTGATGTTTCATTTTATCGCGAAGGCAACATAATTTCTACCGAAGCTTATCACGATCTTCCTATAGAGGCCCATGCGGTTAGAAGCCAATCATTTAAAAGGGCAAGATTTATACTGCAGGTTTTAAGTGATAAAGAGTTTGAATTATCGCCTGCAGATGAAAATGCGGACTACCCGAATGAAAAATTCCGGTTTGGTGATACCTTAACTTATAGAGAATTTACCTGTGTAATACAAATCGATAAACGTAAAAGCTTTGAATGGTTAACTGATGAGCCATTGATTTTTACTTACACACCGTCATCTGCCCTTGCTGATAGTTATGTGAGGAGTTTAAGTGTGGAATGGGCAGAGGAAGGCGCCGGTGTTGTTAATCTTTCCGTTAATGGTGTGACACCGCAGAAGTCAAAAGATTTTTTAACTGGCTTGATAACAAACTACCAGCGCAACGATCTTGAAAACAAAAACCAAACTGCTTCACGCACAGTTGATTTTATTTCAGAACAGTTAGAAGGCATTACAGATTCCCTGCGCTTGGTGGAACAACAATTAGAACAGTTTAAAAATAAAAATGTAGTTACTGATCTCAATGGTGAGGCTTTACGGTTGTATGAAAAGATCGAGGGACTGGAAGTTCAAAAGGCACAATTGCTCATTAGTAAGAATTACTATGACTATTTAGTAAACTATATAACCGGGGACAAAAATCTCGATCAGATTATTCTTCCCTCTTCGGTTGGTATCACGGATCCTATTCTTTCAAGTCTTGTTTCTTCAATGACTCAATTACAGCTTGAAATTAAGATGTCAAAGCGATCAGAAAATCCTCTCATAAGTGAGGCCCTCCGTAGAATTAATGTGATTAAAAAGGATATTATCGAATCAGTCAGAAATCAGGAATCTACGGATAAGATCAAAATTGATTTTTTAAATAAGCAGATTCGCCAGGTAGAGAAGCAACTCGGATACTTGCCTGTAGCACAGAGAACATTGGTATCCATTCAGCGTAATTACACTTTACTGGAAAATTTATACATTTTTCTTCTTCAAAAGCGTTCAGAGGCAGCGATATCCCAGGCAGCGAATACCTCTGATATCCTCACCGTAAATCCACCTAAGGTAGGTGAACCGATTTCACCGAAAACCAAACGAAATTATTTACTTGCCGGGCTGCTGGGTGTGGCTTTACCGTTGCTTTTCTTTGGTCTGGTGGAGGTTCTGGATAACAAAATCCAATCAAAAGAAGATATTGAAAAAATGACTACGATTCCTTTCATCGGCGGTGTGGGACACAAGAAGAGTGATAGTGATAGTAACAATCTTGCCGTATTTAATAAGCCTAAATCGGCATTGGCAGAATCTTTTAGGGCGTTGCGTTCTAACCTTAGTTATTTCGTAGGCCAACGCGATAAAGCAATTTTCCTGATTACAAGTTCAATCAGCGGAGAAGGTAAAACATTCACTTCCATCAACCTGGCAAGTGTATTATCAATGTCCGGTAAAAAGACCCTTATTGTCGGTGCGGATATGCGGCGACCAAAAATTTTTGGCGACCTCTCACTGTCCAATTCAGTTGGATTAAGCACCTATCTAGCTGGTTTGTCCGGTTTTGAAGGCGTTGTTCAAAAAACTTCGTTCGATAATTTCGACATGGTGAGTAGTGGACCGATTCCACCGAATCCCAGCGAATTATTGCTAACACGTAAAATGCAGTCATTTATAGATGATGCTAAGGCCCGATACGACTTCATTATAATTGATACACCGCCTCTTGCACTAGTCACGGATGCGTTTGTTATTTCGCCCTTTGCTGATCATATATTGTTTTTAGTAAGGCAGGATTACACACCTAAGGAATTATTGAAAACTGCTGAAGACTATTTTGCTTCAGGTAAACTAAAAAATATCAGCATTGTTTTAAACGATATTCATAAGTCCGTTTCTGGCTATGGCTACGGCTATGGCTATGGCTATGGTTACGGTTATTATGGCAAAAAGACAGAATATTACGAAGAGGGCTGATAAAGACAAGATTATTCAATATGTTGACAAATAAGGCGATATTAATTACAGGAGGAACTGGTTCTTTAGGGAAGGCATTAGTAAAACACATTATAAAAATGTATCCCGAAGTTAAACGGCTCGTTGTGTTTTCACGGGATGAACAAAAGCAATTTCAAATGGCACAGGAGTATCCTGCTGATAGATACCCTCAGATTCGGTTTTTTATTGGTGATGTACGCGATTTCGAAAGAGTAAAGCGCGCCTTAAGAGGTATTGATGCAGTTATTCATGCAGCAGCCATGAAGCATGTTCCTATTGCAGAGTATAATCCAATGGAATGTGTAAAAACGAATATCATGGGTGCGGAGAACATTATTAACGCATGCCTTGAGACGGATGTTCAAAATGTTGTTGCTTTATCTACCGATAAGGCCGCTGCACCGATTAATCTTTATGGAGCAACCAAACTTGCCTCGGATAAATTATTCGTAGCGGCCAATAACATTCGTGGTGGTAATCCAATCAAATTTTCTGTGGTTCGTTATGGTAATGTTATGGGTTCAAATGGCTCTGTGATTCCATTTTTTCTCAATAAACGTAAGGATGGTATGTTGCCGATCACGGATAGTAACATGACCCGATTTAATATTTCATTACAAGGCGGAGTTGATATGGTAATGCATGCACTTGAGTATGCCTGGGGAGGGGAAATTTTTGTTCCTAAAATTCCGTCATATCGCATCCTGGATGTTGCAGAAGCTATCGCACCGGAATGTGAAAAACGTGAAGTAGGAATTCGTCCTGGTGAAAAAATTCACGAAGAAATGATAACCTCCTCGGATTCATTTTATACATACGATCTGGGAAAATATTATGCGATTCTTCCGGCTACTCACAGCTGGAAGCTGAACGATTTTATGACGCATTTTAGTGCGAAGAAAGTTGCTCATGGATTCTCCTATAATTCAGGAGAAAATACAGAATGGGAAACCGTTGAATCCCTGCGGTCATTAATTAAAGAACATGTTGATCCAAATTTTGAGGTATAAACATGAATGTAATTCCATACGGTAAACAACACATAACGGAAGAAGACATACAGGCGGTCATCTCTACGTTGAAATCGGAATACCTAACGCAAGGGCCGATGATAAAAACCTTTGAAGATGCATTTGCCAGATATACGGGGAGCCGGTATGCTGTTGCTGTTTCGAATGGTACGGCTGCATTACATTTATGTGCTTTGGCACTAGGTGTGGAAAAAGGTCAAAAGATAATTACCACGCCCATTACTTTTGCTGCTTCCGCAAATTGCATTCGATACTGTGGTGGGGATGTGGTATTTGCTGATATCGATTCAGATACATATTTGCTTGATATTCATAAAGTCAGAACACTCTTGGAAGCTGCACCGAAAGATACCTACAAGGGAATTATTCCTGTTGACTTCGGCGGCAAGGCTGTCAACCTTGAAGCCTTTAGGCAACTTGCTGATGAATTTGGCGTTTGGATTATTGAAGATGCATGCCATGCACCCGGTGGATATTTTTTAGACAGCACGCAAAACCGACAATATTGCGGTAATGGTCATTTTGCCGATCTGGCCATATTTTCATTTCATCCGGTTAAACATATCGCAGCTGGCGAGGGTGGTATGATCACCACCAATGATGAAGGGTTATATCAAAAATTATTATCCTTAAGAACACATGGAATAACAAGGGATGCAGCGTCATTCCGGAATGACATTGGTTTTGCGTCAGGAGGAGAACCGACCGAATCGTACCCCGGATGGTATATGGAGATGCAAATGCTTGGATTTAACTATAGGCTTACAGATTTTCAGGCGGCATTAGGGTTCAGCCAATTAAAGAGGGCAGACGAAGGCCTGGTAAAAAGAAGACAGATTGCAAAGCAATATGATCTGGCATTCCAGTCACATGCTGTTGTTAAAAGTCAATTGAATGAATTGAAAAAGGAAGCATCTGGTCATGCTTACCATCTTTATGTAATTCAAGTAGAGCAAAGGTTAGGGCTTTACAATTACTTAAGGTCGCATAATATTTTTCCGCAGATTCATTATATACCATGTCACTTAATGCCTTACTACCGCCAACTCGGTTGGAAGGAAGGCGATTTGCCAAACGCTGAGGCGTATTATAAACACTGTATAAGTTTACCGATGTATCCGACACTGACAGCGGATGAGCAAAATTCTGTGATCGAAAAAATTTTTGAATATGTTGGAAAGTAGAATTGCTATTATTCCGGCAAGGAGTGGAAGCAAGAGAATTCCGCGAAAGAATATCAAAGCTTTTTTGGGTAAGCCAATCATTGCGTATTCTATAGAAGTCGCTCTGGCGTCCGGTCTTTTTGATGAGGTTATGGTTTCTACCGATGATGAAGAAATAGGATCTATAGCCAGGGAATTTGGAGCCAATGTACCCTTTATAAGATCAGAAAAAAATAGCAATGATCTTGCGTCAACAATGGATGTGATTAAAGAGGTTATGCAATTTTATGTTTCCTCTGGTAAATCGTTTTCATACGGCTGCTGCATTTATGCGACAGCTCCTTTTATCCTTGCTGAGCATCTAGCAAAAGGATTTGACAAACTGATTAATTCTAACCTCGATACAGTCTTTCCTGTTGTACCCTTCAGTTATCCGATTTGGCGCGGATTAGAAAGTTTACACGATGGCAAAGTAAAAATGGTTTGGCCAGAATACCAAAATTCAAGGTCTCAGGATTTAAAACCAGTTTTTCATGATGCAGGGCAATGGTACTGGTTTAATTTAAAGACTCCCATTGAAGCGTTGTTTACTAGCAACTCAGGGTCATTGATTCTTTCGGAAGAAGAGGTTCAGGATATCGATACGATAACGGATTGGAAGCTTGCAGAAATGAAATATAAACTACTGCATGAGGCCTAATATATTCCTAAGGGTAGATGGAAGCGCTGAAATCGGATTGGGGCATATTATCCGATGCATGGCGCTGGGCCAGATGTTAATAGAAAATTTTTCGGTTACTGTTGTTGCTCTACAAATACCAGAAAAAATTATAAACGAACTAAAGACAGCTGAATTAGACCTTTTAAGAATTAATAATGAAGAAACGTTTTTAAGTGCGATAAAGAGCAATGATATTGTTGTTTTGGATGGGTATCAATTTAATGCGGATTACCAGAAGGCAATAAAAGCCACCGGGGCAAAATTGGTGTGTATCGACGATCTTCATGAGGGCTACTTCTTAGCTGATCTTGTCATTAACCATGCACCCGATGTTTCTCCTGAAAATTATCGCACAGTCACATATACCCGGTTCGCGTTAGGTTTAGATTATGTACTATTAAGACCTCCTTTCTTAAAAGCAGCAGCTAAATTGAAAAGAGAACCAAAAAAGTTAGAATCTATAATTATTTGTTTTGGCGGGTCAGACATTAAAGATCTGACAATCCGGACTGCAAGAGTTGTTTTAGGGTATAAGCAATTTGTTAAAATAGTTGTAGTCACGGGATCCGCGTACCAAAAACAGGATGAGATTAAGGAGTTGATTAAAGCTGATAAACGAATTGCACATTATCATGCTTTAAATGGCGAGGAAATGCTTGAATTAATGCTTCAGGCAGATGTTGCTATTGTTCCAGCAAGTGGTGTTCTCTTAGAAGCATTGGCAGTCGGTTGTAGAATTATTTCCGGCCTCTATGTTGATAATCAGAAATTGCTATATGAAAAGTTTAGAAAGCTGGAGTTTTTTATAGATGCAGCCAACTTTGAAAGTGAAAAACTTAATTATGCTTTAACAAGGGCATTTCAAAATGAGCAGCCGAAGGTAATAATCGATGGAAAGTCCGGAATAAGGCTCCGGCGACTTTTCATTGAAATGCTTACTTCTTTAAGAGAAATTCAGGGGGCTGATTCTTTATTATTATTTAACTGGGCTAATAACCCTGCGGTAAGAGAAAACTCAATACTTACTGAACCAATAAAATGGGACGATCATGTTTTATGGTTTGAAAGAAAGTTGAAATCGCTGAATACTAAAATTTTTATACTTGAATTTAATGCGATACCTGTGGGTCAAATTAGGTTCGATAGGGAAAGTGAATTTTGGCTTATCGATTATTCGGTTGATCAAAAGTACCGAGGAATGGGTTTTGGTAGATTGCTTCTGGTCAAGACATTACGTCTATTTAAAAACACCAGATTGAGAGCTATTGTTAAACCTGAAAATACCGCTTCGATGAAAGTTTTTTCATTCCTTAATTTCCATATTTTGAAACCCGATCCGCCACAAGCAGGTGGTAATATTATTTTTGAACTAGAGACCTAAATATTCCTAACGGTAATTTAATAGAATGAAAACGAAATTTATTCGCACGTTCCAGCAAGGCGGCCAGGGATTTGGAGTTTACTTGATGAATAATACTTTACAAGAAGATGTAGACCGTTTTTTTGTGAGTTTTTATAATTCCTTTGGGTTTCGGTCTCATTTGGAAAAAAACTGGTTTAACTGGTTCTATACCCAAAACCCGGATGGACTTTGTAATAACTATATTCTTGTAGATTTAGACAGTAGCCGTTGGATCGGCGGATTTGGTTTCGGAAAGAAAAGGTATTTAGTTGATGGTGCGGAAGTATGCGGAGCGCTGGCCGTTAACGGTTATATTAATTCGGGTTACGAAGGTCGTGGTTTGTATACAGAACTCATCAAAACAGTGTTGGACAATGAAATGTTATCTGACCGCATAGCTTTTTCATTTCCGCACGGTAATAATATTCCTTCAATAAAAGGTCATATAAAGAATGGCTGGGTGAACTATGTAGCATTACAATTCCTTGATATAAATGTGCGTAAAGTTGAGCCTGATGTTCCGGAAGTAAAAATTACTAATAATATAGATGCTCTTCATAGGTTCGATTTCAATCAGGTAAATAAAGGCGATGGTTTTTGTTTCGTTCGTACGGCGGAACATTTGAAATGGCGTTTTTTTGAAAGACCGGACAAGGAATATACGCTTTTGACAATGGTAACGGATGGAAAAACTGAAGGATATATGTTCCTGACAAAATACAAAACCAAGGAAGGAATTTTACGATGCCAAATAGCGGATTGGGGCTATGCAAGTCAGGAGATACTATTGAAATTAATCGACAAGGCCCGTTTTGCCGGTTCTCAAATGGGCTGTCACATACTTGATGTCCTCATTAATCCTGATGCTTTATCAGTCAAATTTTTTTATGCGAAAGGGTTTCTTGCTCGAGCTGAAGGATATCAGTTGTTAACTTATTCAAAGGCCAATCGACAATTACCATTGGCTGCTGAGGTGACGTATGCAGATTTTGATGTAATTTAAATACCTAAAACCATGACTATTAAAATTGCTGACAAATTAATCGATGATAAACACCCCGTATTTTTTATCGCCGAGCTTTCAGCGAATCATAATCAGGATTTTGACTTAACGCTTAAGACCATAAGGGCAATGAAAGAGGCCGGAGCTGATGCTGTAAAAGTACAGACTTTTAATGCCGATACACTTACAATTAACAGTGATAAAGAAGACTTTAGAATAAAGGGTGGTACGTTATGGGATGGAGCAACTTTATATGATTTGTATCAGGGAGCGTATATGCCATGGGAGTGGCATGAACCGCTTAAAAAGTTTGTTAATGATCTTGGAATGGTCTTTTTCTCAACGCCAACAGACCGGGTATCCGCTGATTTTTTAGAGAAGCTGGAAATGCCGGTTTATAAAATTGCTTCCTTTGAAATTACGGATATTCCTTTGATCGAGCACGTTGCTCGCAAGGGAAAGCCGGTTATTATCTCCACTGGGGTAGCGGGTGACGAGGAGATCAACGATGCACTTGAAGCTTGTAGACGGGTTAATAATGAGGAAGTAATCCTGCTGAAATGCACATCTGCGTACCCAACACCATGGAACGATGTTCATCTAAATGCCATTCCGCTGATACGGGAAAGGTATCACAAAGTTGTGGGTTTATCAGATCACACGATGGGCGATATTGTGGCTTTAGGTGCGGTAACCCTTGGTGCCAGGGTTGTTGAAAAACACTTTATTCTTGAGCGTTCATTAGGTGGACCAGATGCAAGTTTTTCCATGGAACCCGAAGAGTTTAAAACTATGGTACACAGGGTAAGAGATTTAGAAAAAGCATTAGGAAACCGATCTGTTGTAATTCCCGAATCGGCCAAAATGAATAAGCAATTTGAGCGGTCACTATACGTGGTGGAAGATATTCAGGCTGGTGAAATATTTACGGAAAAAAATGTAAGGTCAATCAGGCCGGGATTTGGAATGAAACCGAAATTTTATCGTGTGGTCTTAGGTAAACGATCGACCCAGGATATTGAACGAGGAACACCATTATCTCCTAACCTAATAAGCGACTAATGATTGAAGCACTTAGAAATCAAAAAATAATGGTTGTTGTCGCTCATCCAGATGATGAATTATTGGGTTTGGGAGCAGCAATGAATAGATTAATCGATGCCTTTTCAGTTGAAACCCATGTTGTTATTCTAGGAGAGGGAATTACATCCAGGTCTGAAAATCGTGATAAAGCCAAATGGGAAAAAGAATTATATATCCATCAACAAAATATCAAGGAAGCCCAAAAAGCAATTGGATACCATAGGGTGTCGGTCTTTGATTTTCCGGATAATCGATTTGATACTGTTGCCTTGTTAGATATTGTAAAAGTAATCGAGAAAGAAAAGGCTTTGTTTAAACCATCGGTCATCTTCACACATCATGGTGGTGATGTAAACATCGATCACCAAAGGACATTTGAAGCCGTAATAACAGCGTGTAGGCCTATGGAATCTGAGAAAGTGAAAACAATTATAACTTTCGAAACACCGTCTGGTACAGAATGGCGTGCTTCGACAGACCCGAGACATTTTATCCCTAACTTTTTTATACAGGTTAGCGAAAGTAATCTGAATGCTAAAGTTAAAGGAATGGAAAGTTATGAATTTGAAAAACGTGCTTATCCACATCCCAGGTCGCCGGAAGCATTAAAAATTCAAGCACAGCGTTGGGGCATAGCATCCGGATGTCAATTAGCTGAAGCATTCTGTATCGTAAGGTCAATTTCATAACAGGAATTTAAGGTATCGCTAAACCGTCCGGAAACCGTATCTGCTAAGGAAAATTAATTATCAATTTGAAAAAACGTAAAATTGGTGACTTTGGTAGGGTATTGATAAAATATGCCTCATCACAGGTTGTTTCTAACTTCCTGAGAATGTTTGCTGGGTTCCTGGTTGTTCGTGTTGTTGACCCGGAGACATTTGGAACGTTTTCAGGTGTTGGGGTCTTTTTAGGATATGTGTTATTAGGACACGGTGGAGTAATTAACGGATTAAGTCGTGAATTACCTTATGAGCTTGGAAAGGGTAATGATGGTTATGCAAAAGATCTGGCATCCTCTACATTTGCACTTACTTCTTTGATCAGTGCGTTTGCTGCTCTCATCTTTCTTACATTTTCTATATACCATTTTTCGACAGGAAACGAAACCCTTGCCATCATATTTCTATCCTATGTTATCATGGGAGCGGTTCACCTTTTTAATAAACAATTTCTGCCTGTTTTGTACAGAACGAATAAAGATTTCAATAGCCTGTCACGACAAAACATCCTGATTGGAATTGGCAACATTATTTCGGTTGTCTTTGTCTGGCAGTGGGGATTATGGGGGCTTTGTATTCGTGGTGTCGTCATGGCGATCTATGAAAGTATCTTATTGTACAGAAGCAAACCGTACACCCTGTATTGGCAGTTGAATTTTGAACATTACAAAAAGCTTTTCAGATCAGGTATACCCATTTACATGGTAGGCTATGTAAACCCCCTTTGGGCTACAGTTTTGAATAATATGATTTTCAGTTTGGGTGGGGCTGTAAGCTTTGGCTATTATGCACTTGCCAATATCGTACAGGGTGCTGTTGGAGTTATTCCAACTTCTTTCAGTCAGGTCATTTACCCCCGCATGGCGATAATGTATGGTGAAGGTAAGACCATCCCGTTTATAATAAAAGCTAATATAAAACCCTTAATTTTCCAATTCGGTGTTTTGCTCATGGTTGGCATAGTGGGCGCAGCAGCATTACCATATGTAATTCCACTTTTGCTTCCTAAATACGTTACAGGTGTACAGGCTGCACAGTGGATGATGTTTGTTCCAGTAGCCCAGTCCCTAGGCGCTTTGGGTAACTTGTATAACGTGGTTAAAAGGCAACGTCTTTATTTTGTTTCACTTTTAACAGGATCAATAATAGGAACAGCGTATATTCTAATGTGCTATTATTTATATGGGTTTAGCTTATTAATTTTTCCCCAAGGATTGATTTTAGGAAAAATCACTCAACAAATCCTGGCTGTTGCTTTATTGAGGTCGCTTTATAATCGAGATGTAAAGTAGAAATATGACGAATAAGGATTCATTAGCAAAAGCTTTGATCGAAGTTGAGACCCTCCTCAATAACGAGATATTCAAAGACTTTCGCGTTGGCTCGTTACTGTCAAAATATAATGAATATTTATTCAGGAACCGGATGCCGCAAAAACGTTGGTTGTGGGTAGTCACGCATTTTATGAGGTTTTTCGTCAAAGGATTATTAGTTTCACGTCCGTCAAAAAACCTTTTGAGTCAGAGAAAAATACTGCTTTCTAAGCTAGCCGATAAAAATCAATGTAACAGGCTGATTGATCCCCTTAAAGCGGCTTTTCAGGATGAAAGTATACTTTATACTCCAGGCTGTAAGAATGAGTTGTATCCGTTAGACTTCATCCGAAAGATTAATATTTTGTTTTTTTTACAATTGATTTTTTGGCTTATCAAAAATACAAGTAAAATAACTTATGAGTACACATCAAGAAATATTCCTGCAAGTTCGCCTCAACTTTGTTTTCACTTAATGATTCAATTGGTTGCTGCCTACAATTGGCACCGCGTTCTGAATAATACTCAGCTTAAAATAATAGTTGTCGATTTTGACCGTGATGCTAAGTCGTCTGCGCTTATAACCGCATCAAGAGTTTTAAACATCAAGACGATTACGCTGGTCCATGGTGTTATTAATCCGCCATTTGGTTATTTTCCTGTCATAGCAGATCAAATTTGGTTGTGGAGTAATTTTCAAAAAAATCAATTGGAAAAAATGGCAGGCCGTGCGTTATCAGGTTATAAAATCGTAGGCAGTCCGATCGTTGAGCTCTTTAAAAGGCAAAAGAAAGTAAAGCATGATGGTTGGAGGGTAGGCGTTGCTGTTAATCCTATGGGTGCGGAAATAAATAAAAAATTTTTGGCAAACATTGTCAATAACTATCTGGAGATTCCGGATGTCCATTGGATTATTAAGCTCCATCCATCAATGAATAAACATTCTTTTAAAGTTGATATAAACCATCCATCAGTTTCAATTTTGGCTTCCTCAGAAATTACGAATGAGGTTTTTTTTAATACAATCGATCTATTGATCGTCGGCAACAGTGGGCTTGGATTTGAAGCAGTAGCAAACGACATACCTATCGCAGTAATCCGACACTCAGACTCTGAAGAGGGACACGATTTTATCATGGTGCATTATTTTCGTTGTCCTGATATAAGTTCTTCTAAAGACTTTATTTCTTTTTTTAAAAATTTGGAGAAGGACGAAGGTTTTCTAAACGATTTGCTGGTAAGGGAAAAAGCTGTGATTTTAAACGAATATTATTCAGCTATAGATGTTGATGCAGAAAAGAACATAATTAAAGCTTTAGCATATGAATTGGGTTGTTAATCTCGTTTTTTCATTGAGTTGGTGGCTTCAAGTGAAAGTTGATGCACTGTATAATAGTTGGCAGTTTCGTAAACAACAAGTTCATTATACTGGAAAAGTAAATATTCGGGGAAGGATTATTATTAAAAATAAGGGTCAAATAGTAATAGGTGAAAACGTAACAATCAACAATTCAAGTGAGTTTAATCCGGTTGGGCTACCACATCCTACTATTTTGGCGACCCTGAATCCCCAAGCAACTGTTTTGATAGGAAATAATACAGGAATTTCCGGTGCTGCAATTGTCTCTGCACAGAAGATTATAATCGGTAATAACGTCCTTATCGGTGGCGGCACGGCCATATGGGATACCGATTTTCATCCGGTAGATCCTGCACAACGATTATTACATCTCACTCACGGAGCTAAATCCGCACCAATCGTTATTGCAGATAATGTGTTTATTGGGGCTCGTGCTGTAATCTTAAAAGGTGTTACTATAGGAAAGGGTGCTATAGTAGGCGCGGGAGCGGTGGTTAATAAAGATGTACCAGAAAATTGCTACGCAGTAGGGAACCCAGCAATAATTAAATTAATTGATTAATAAATAAATAAATGGCAAAGCTTCTCGTAACAGGTTCTAGTGGCCTTATCGGCTCCGAAATTGTGAGACATTTTAACCAACTCGGCTATGATGTTATTGGTGTTGACAATAATATGCGTGCCGACTTCTTTGGCCCGCAAGGTGACACCCGGTGGAATCAAAATCAGCTTTTAACGGAATGCAAAAATTTTAAGCATGTAGAATTAGACATTCGAAACCGAATGGATGTGCTTAAAATGTTTAAGGAATTAAAGCCTGATTTTATTGCACATACTGCAGCGCAACCTTCTCATGATTTGGCAGCGAGCCGTCCTTTCGATGATTTTGATGTGAATGCCGTAGGGACGCTAAACTTGCTGGAGGCCGCTCGTCAGTTTTGTCCAGAATCACCTTTTGCACACATGAGTACAAATAAAGTTTATGGTGATGCACCAAATAATCTAAATTTAATAGAACTCGATACGCGATGGGAATATGCCGATCAGGAGTATCATAATGGAATAAAGGAGAACTTTACAATAGATCAGTCGAAGCACTCTATTTTTGGAGCGTCAAAGGTTGCTGCTGATGTTATGGTGCAAGAGTACGGGAGGTATTTTGGAATGCCTACGTGCGCGCTAAGAGGAGGGTGCTTAACAGGACCGAACCATTCAGGTGTTGAATTGCATGGCTTCCTAAGTTACCTGGTCAAAGTAAATGTAACGGGTGGACTGTACAAAATATATGGGTACAAGGGAAAGCAAGTGCGGGATAATATACATTCTTATGATGTTACCCGGTTTATTGAGGCGTTTTTTAAAAATCCTAGACAGGGTGAAGTTTATAATATTGGCGGAGGTCGTGCAAATTCTACGTCCATTTTAGAAGCATTTAAAACGGTAGAAAATATTTCAGGTAAGGCTATGAACTATGAGTACATTGATCAAAACAGGCAGGGCGACCATATGTGCTATATTTCCGATCTATCTAAAATGAAAGCACATTATCCAAATTGGGATATTACAAAATCACTACAAATTACTTTAGGGGAAATAGTTGCGTCATGGATGAAAAGGGGTTAAAAACTTTATTATATAATAACGGTCACGTTTTTTATATAACATCAGCATTTCCTCCCGTACCGGGAGGGTCATGTGTTTTAAATCAAAACCTTTTAAAAGCTTTTGATCCGGAATCGTTTACTGTTGTTACGATTGATTCTCCCTTGAATAAGGTAGAAGTTGAAAAGACAATAAAGGTTGAAAGAGTATTATATAGTAAACCGGAATTAGGGAAATACAATTATTGGTTAATGAGACTTCAAATACGCAACGCTATTAGGAAGGTGAAGTCTCTAGCGAAGGAGAAGAATGTTAAATTGATAATTGGAGCATATCCCAACTTAATCATGTTGAAAATTGCCTATGAAGTGGCAAAACAACTTAAAATTCCTTTTGTTGCTTATTTGCACGACACCATAGCGGAATCTTTGGCCGGATCGCCTCAACAAAAACTTTCTTCTAAAGTTCAATCTGATGTATTTACTCATTCAAGAAAGATATTTGTCATGAGCGAGGGTATGGAGGATTTATACAGAAAAAAGTATAGTCTTGAAACGATTGCCCTTCAACATACTTATATGGAAAGTATTCCGACAGAGGTTCCTATTCCAAAGGTTGATAAGATATTTTGGGGCGGTGCTGTCTACGACATAAATAAAAACGCTATCAGAACAATCGCGAAAATATCTGAAAGGTTACAGTGGGAATTTGAATTGGCAACTAATACTAGTAAAGGAAATTTAGAGACATTTGGGATTATTGGAAATACCGTAAAGATTACATTTTATAGCAGTCGAACCGAGTACCTTGCTGCTGTTAAAGACAGTAGCATTCTATTGTTGGCGCTAGACTCCCCTAATCAAACAAGAGTGCACGAGGATGAAATTTCAACAATTTTTCCTACTAAGACGCCCGAATACCTAGCAGCAGGGATCCCAATCCTTGTGCTTTGTCCTTCACATTACTTTTTGGCCCGATTTTTTAAAAAGTACAGCTGCGGCTTGGTAGTTGATCCTAAAGATTATGAGGGTATTGAGAAGGCTATATTGCTTTTAAGGTCGCGACCTGTTGAGATAGTCGATATGCAAAAAAATGCATTGAATGTTGCTAGAACAGTATTCGGGTTAAAACAGGTAGCTGATAAACTCAAAGTTCAGTTGGAATCTATACCGGAGAAATCATGAATGTAATTGTTGCAGGAGATTTTTGCCCAATAAATCGACCCGAGAAGATGTTGTCGAAGGGCGATGTTATTCTTGATGATTCATTCATACAATATTGGAACTCGGCAGATTTCAGAATCGCTAATTTAGAATGTCCGATTACTAATAGTGCACAAAAAGTAACAAAAGTTGGACCTAACTTTAAGGTAAGCCCGGCAATCGTCGAAGGGCTTAAAAAAATGAACATTGATGCTTTTTCACTTGCAAACAATCATATAATGGATTATGGTAAGGAGGGTCTTTTGGAAACTTGTTCAGTTCTTGAATCTGCGGGGCTAAAATATTTCGGAGTTCAAAAAGGGAGTGAGGAATTTAGCCATCTGTTGATAGAAAAGGATTCCGTTACCGTAGCAGTTTTAGGTTACACTTGTGCCGAATTTTCTTTAGCTGATGACTTCGAAAACTTTGGAGCGTACCCTGTTAATATTTTTCAAATTGTGGAAAAAATAGAAATTCTTAAAAAGAAAGCGGATCACATTATTGTTTTGCTCCATTGTGGGTTATACAACTTTGCAATACCAACTCCTAAACTAAGAGAACTATGCCAGTTTTTAGTTAAAAGAGGTGTTTCAGCTGTTCTTTGTCAGCATTCACATGTTTGTGGCGCTACCGAAAACTATGGTGATGGATTTATATCGTACGGACAGGGAAGTTTTGTGTTTGATATTAATAGAAAGAATAGTACTTGGAATGAAGGCTATATGGTTTCATTAAAGCTTGATAAGTTAACAATGCACGCTTCATTTCGGGGAACCATACAGTTTGATTCTGACTTAGGTGTAGGGCTAATGAATGTAAAACAGCAATTGGATTTGCAACGTCGATTACAAACTTATGAAAACATCATTCAGGATGAATCTTTATATAAGGAGCATTATAAAGAGACGATTAAAAAAATGCGACACGAATATTACGGCTTGATGCTTACATCGAATAATATGATGCGGAGATTAGCTCGATATATTGATGTAGGTAGATTGTTACCCAATTCAATGAAACGTATGTATCTCAATTTATATCGAAATGAAGAACATCGTGAAATAATCGAAGCAATTTTAAAGAACGATTTAAAATGAGTCGCTACTACGTTCGCGTCCTCCTAAGCATTGATGACATCCTAGCGGTGGAGAAGGAGATTGTAACACAGTTGCCAATTTTTCAAACTGCTCATTGGTTGAATTCCGTCGGTAGGAATTTAGTTGCCATTGTATGTTATGATAAACAACATCAAGTTAAAGGTTATCTACCCTTGGTTAAAACGAAAAAATTTGGACTTTTTGGGTATCATATCCCTCCCTATACACCATACTATGGCCCTACTATTTTTGATGAGAATGGGAAGTCAAGGTTGCTAATTTTTGAACAATTGATACGTCCACTAAAGGATGAACCACACCTTGATTTTAAGTTACCTTTACCAAATAATGACTTAGTTCCTTATTTAGCACACGGGTTTTCAATTGAGGCTTTACAGACCCATGTAGCTGATGGGATGTCATATGACGTCGAGAAGCTGAATCCCGATAAAAAACGTGATGTTAAGCGGTTGTTAAAGGCAGTTGATGACGGTAATCTGGTAGTTAACGAAAATAATTTTGATTTAAATAGTCTGCTTACTTTATGGGAGATCACCAGTAAAAGAGCTTCGTTTAAAAGTGGGATCGACCATTTAAGAAGGATATTCTTTTCATCTGGTGTAACTAGCTACTATAGCAATCTAATTCAGGATAAACATGGGGCACTATTAGCATCAACTTATTGTCCTTTTGACAATAACAAAATGTATCACCTAATAGGGGCTTCAGCCCAAGTGGATGATTCTTTATTTAAGCGAGCTAATATTTTATCTCTTCATTTGGCACTCCAGGAGGCAACGAAGAAAGCTTTAAGTTTTGACTATGAGGGTTCTAATATCTCAGGGATTGCGCAATTTTATCGAATGATGAGCGGAGAGCCAAAGTTAGTTTTTAGAATACAACGGACAAGGTCTGTATATTATAATGTACTTCGCTTCTATAAGCGAATACAATTTGAAAAAAATGATTAGAAGTGAAATTCCTGGTTTTAAATCAACGCTACCGTATATTATAGTATGGTGGTTTTTGGTTTTTGGTTTAGTTCTTTTCTCGCGGTTTCCTGCTCTAAATCAGATTGTGCTAAAAGGTATTATTCCTATCATTTTTATCCTAATCCTTTCTAAAGACGGATTGAATAGTTTCAAAAGCTTTGGATTGAAAGCTTATATTGGGTTAACTATTTGGGCGACGCTATCTTTATTTTATTCAGTGAATTTGCCTTTAACGGTTAGTTATCTGCAAACTATGATTGGGTGTATTATTGTTTGGTATATTGTGGATGCATGTGTTCGACACATTTCAAAATTACATTATTTACTGTTGCCCATTGTTTCTGTTTTTATTCTACATCTATATTTCGCTTTAACGACAGCTGCCGTCGCCGTTGACCGGGTTGATTATTCAAGAGTTGAGGGACTCACAAACAATCCAAACGCTTTGGGGTTTTTACTCTTTTATGGTGTTGTGTTCATAACTTATTTATTTTTCACTAAGCCGCAAGTAGTAATTAAAGGGATTCTTATTGCTGTCCTTTTGGTATTCATTTTGGCTTTATTTCAAACTGGCTCGCGAAAAAACTTTATCGCATTATTGATCTTTTTCGGCTGTATATTTTTTTACAGGAAAAAGCAACGAAATTATATGCCTTTAGTTTTAGGTTTTTTAATTCTATATCTTTTATACGAATATGCTTGGTCCTACATACTAAACAATACAGTTGTAGGGCAAAGATTTATTACTGACGAAATTGAAACAGGTACAACAGCAAGATCAACACTTATCTTAGAGGGCTTTAATTTCTTTCTATCCAATCCATTTTTAGGTATTGGGCTTGGTAGTTTTAAATCTTTGTCGGCTCGCAATGCAATGTCTCATAACGATTATATTGAGATCTTGTCAAGTATGGGGATATTTGCTTTAATATTATATCTGACAATCTATTTTCACTATTTTAAAATGAACAAAACACTCTTGAAACAGGCCTCTGAAGAGGTGTTTAGTTTCGGTGTAGTGGCGCAAAGCTTTATAATAGCTTTCTTATTCTTAGGATTGGGAAGGCCCACTTTTCTAGATCCTATCGCTATATTAATTCTTGCTTTCTTTTACAGTGTATTGAGAAAGTATAATAGTAAATTGGCCGATTCACTTTACGGACTGAAAAATGAGAGTATGTCACATCACAAGCATGCATGAATGGGACGATGACCGGATCTATCAGCGCGCCTGCTTAGGTCTCGCGCGTAACGGATTGGATGTTCACTTGGTTGCAACTGGCCAACGAACGGTTGAGGAAGCCATATCACCGTCAGTAACGGTACATTTAATTAAACCTCGTAAAGGGATAAAACGGCGATATTTTTCATCCAAGGAAGCAATTACAATAAGTATAAAGGTAGAGGCTGATATTTATCACTTTCACGATCCTGACCTTTTGCCACATATTAAACGACTAAAAAGCAAATTGCCCCAAGCTGTTGTGATTTACGATATCCATGAAAATTATGTTGCTCGTTTTTATCAATGGAGGATCCCCGTTATAGTGAAGCCACTGTTTTCTGAATTATTTAGAAGGTTTGAATTACAGATCATTCGTCAAATAGATGGATTTAGTGCAGTTTCTGAAAGTCTGGCTTCGCTTTTCAAAAGTACAGAAAAACCTTATGTAATAGTTAGGAATAGTGTGGACATTTCTAGGTTAGCTGAAATCAATTTGGATACGCAAAAATTTGATCATCCAGTCATCTATACATCTGGAAGTAATTCGGACGATCGGAATATTTTTAATACAGTAAAAGCTCTTCCTTTAATATTAAAAACTCACTCCAATGTGCAAATGATGTTTGTCGGTAAATATGTTGGGAATGCCAAAGAGCAACTTACCCGTCTTGCC
The DNA here is from genome assembly GCA_035628875.1 of Ohtaekwangia sp. GTDB lineage: Bacteria > Bacteroidota > Bacteroidia > Cytophagales > Cyclobacteriaceae > Ohtaekwangia. Next base: position 54,071 of record DASPIZ010000044.1, read on the forward strand.
CACGACTTGAATGTTAAAGATCGCCTTGTTTTGGGTGATATGTTGCCATGGGAAGATAATTTTATTCGAACGGCAAAAGCGTTTTGTGGATGTGTGTTCTATAAAAAAAATGCAAATAATGATGTAACTATACCGAATCGGATTTATGAATACATGTACTGTGGGATTCCTGTCGTGGCAAGTGACTATCCTGAGTTGCGGAAAATTGTGGAAACGGCAAATTGTGGCATTCTTGTGAATGCGGATGATCCGAATTCAATAGCAGCCGCGATAAACTTGCTACTAAGCGATATGCCAAACGCCGCTGAATTGGGAAAGAATGGAAGAAAAGCAATTCAAGAGATATATGGATATCACAATGATTTGGCTACGATGATTAAATTCTATTCAACTTTAAAATTTTCGCGCAGTGCAAAGGATTAAACAAATAATTTTTTTCTTTATCGTATATCTTAAATTGTATCGAAAGGACAAAAAGCGAAATTTTAAATTGTCTATTAGAAAGCAACTTTATTGCTGGGCAAGAGGTTTTCTTCCCGAATCATTTGTCATTTATAACTTTTCTGAAAATAGCCACAGGGAGTATTTATCTGATTATCAAAGAACGGGTAAATCTTCATTAATTTATCATAGTAACTCAGTAGTATTAGATAGCAAATTAATTTTTCATAAATATTTTAAGGATACAGGAAGGGTGATAGCCCCGATTTTTTATTGTAATAACTCAATCGTGACAGAATTTTCCACAGGCAGAATAGTGGAAAAGAAAGAAATTGTGGAATGCTTGAATGCCCAGTCTTTTGTCGCCAAACCTTCTGGCGGTGGCGGTGGATTTGGAATACTGTTTATTTCTTTTAAAAACGGATGGTATGTAAATGAAAAGGCGGTTACTCTTTCTGAATTGTTAGACATTTTATTCACATTGACAGATACGTTGATCTTTCCGATTATCAACCAGACAGGGTTTGCTAAAAGTATAAATCCAAATTCATTAAACACAATCAGATTTGTAACAATGGTAGATCCGGCCACAAATGAAGTGTTTTCGCCTGTCTGTGTTTTTAGATGCGGTTCTAAAAAATCGGGCGCTGTCGACAACTGGTCAAATGGAGGTTATTCGGCGCTGATTGATTTTAAGTCAGGAAGGCTTGGTAAAGCGGTTTCATTTCCAAGCAATGGAGTTTTGGAATGGATTAGCTTCCATCCTGACACAAAAAAGTCTTTGGAGGGCTTTATTATTCCCAATTGGGATCTTATAAGAGATCAAGTTTTGGCACTAGCGAAGGAACATTTTTACCTTCCTTACATTGGTTGGGATATTGTTCCCATGGAAGATGGCTTTATAATTCTGGAAGGGAACAGTAATTCGGATGTAAATCTTCTTCAAGTTCATGGACCTTTGTTGCGTGACGAGCGCGTTAGAAAATTTTATAAATTCTATAATGTTATATAATGGCAGGGTTTTTCGTTTCATTGTGTTTTAATGACATAAATGCCGGTAAAGCCGTATTTGAGGCAAAAAATCTCAGCGTCTCTTTTGAGAAAAAAATATCATCTTTTACCCTTATTAAATTTCGCAAATTATTGCTTACGTTAGATGAGTTTATTTATGAGTCTGGCGAACACGTAATAGTAGCATCGGGCACTCTATCTTATAGATCTTTAGATGCCAAGTCGGGCTTTGAACGGCTTTGTAAAGATATACTTAACGGCGTATTAGAAAATGCTGAACTGTTTGGCCATTATACCATCGTTCATATTTATGCAAGCACAGTTAAGCTATACTTTGATGAAGCAGGCTATGGGGCTCCCTATGTTATACAGAATAAGTTTATCTCCAGCAGTTTTCTGGCATGTTGTGAGCTATCTGAATCTCTTTCACTAAATCAATATTCAATCTTTAGAACAATTTATACTGGGTTGTATGATTCGGAGGATACTACTTTTCATGAAATCAGGAAGATCAATAAAAAGGAATGCTGGAATATCGAAAATATTAAGGTTGAGTTTATTCCTATAATTCAGAAAATTGAAACACCTGAGCTTACTTCGCAACGTGAAGGTGTGACGTATCAATTGAACGAATTATCAAGCTATATGCGCCGATGGAAACCGCAGGTTGAAAAATACTCGGGTGATATAGGACTTTCTTCCGGTTATGATAGTAGATTAATGGTTGCTCTACTTGTTGAACATAATCCGGGCGCTTTTCAAGTGCATAGCTATTGGAAAGAAGTGGAAGATTTTGACAACATTATCGCTAAGGAAATTGCAAAGACGATCGGATTAGTTTTAGTCGGGGTACCAGTTAAAAATCGAAACAATCTGGCTGGTAATGAATTTGAAGGAATACTAAAGAATGCATTTTTATATTATGATGGAATCTTTCCATCTAATCATGGGTGGGTGAGGGAGTACAGAACTTCTTTGCATCGTAGCAAGATTTTGGGAAGCGCAAGGTTTGGATTTTCAGGGATTTCAGGTGAGCAATATAGGAATGATTTTAATTTGCTTAATAAGAAGTATAAGATTGAATATGTTATCGAAAATATCCTTTTAGAAGATTTCAACCACATAGTACTTCGCAACAGTACATTTAGCTATGCTGGTATGGAACATCTTAGAGACTGGGTAGGGAAAAGGCTAATTCCTAATGGGAATAGAACTATGCTTTCTAAAGAAGATATACTGAGAATGTATTGCGAAATGTGGGTTCCGGGTGGGCCGGGGTTGCGTAATCGAATGGAGAATACACTATCTTTTTTTGTAAGTCCTTTTACTGAACGAAAAATTCAACATTCCGCATATGCTTCTTTTAAATATTTGGGGGTCAACGGTCAGTTCCAAGCCTCGATGATTAATAGATTGAATCCTAATTTGGCTGCTATCTTATCCGATTATGGTTATCCGTTCACAAAAATTCCCTTGGCATATATACTTAAAAGTTATTTAAGCGGCTTTGTTGGCCGGAAGACTATAGCAGCATTGAGAAAGGCAAAAAATTCAAAATATTTGGATACGTTTGGTAAGCATAGGGCAAATGTCGAGGCAAAGTTGTATAATTTAAATCAGTATGGATTGAGTTTTCCAATAAAATCTGATTTATTCAAGCAGGACACATACGATAGACTGATTGCCTTATCAATGTTACTTAATGAGTATTCGAATAAAATTCGGTTATGATAAATTCGCTTAAGAGATTAATTAAGGATACAATCGGGCATGATGTTTTTATGCAAAAAAAATGGCTTAAAAATAATAAGTTCCATAATAGTGAATATGAATTTGGTTATACGTTCCAAGTTCAGGGAAAATACGTTGGGATAGTCTTAGATCTAGCACAAGAACATCAATTTTACATCCAGGCTTGTATAGACCTGAAAATTAATTACAAAGTCATTGATATCCGGAGTGCAGACTGGATCCGTAAGGTGGAAGAAAGTGGTTGTAGCATTTTTTTGATTTGGCCTTCTATTTACAAACCTATTCAAAAACAATTCTGGGATGAACGATTATGGGCACTTGAACAATTGATGGATAAAAAGGTATTTCCTTCTTATGATCTTTTGTGGCTTTATGAAAGTAAACGTAAGACCCGTGATTGGTTAACTATAAAAAAACTGTCTCATCCGGAAACGTTCGTTTTCTTTTCAAAAGAGGATGCCTTACAGTTCATTAAAACAAGCAAATTCCCTTTAGTATGTAAAACAGATCAGGGTGCTGCGGCATCAGGGGTCTATATCATTCGAAATGAAAGCCAGGCAACTCGCTTAGTTAATAAAGCTTTTACCAGGGGATTGACACTTAAAAACAGAAGTTCAAATGATCGTCATCAGGGGTATATCATTTTTCAGGAGTATTTGCCTGATTGTAAAGAATGGCGAATCATTCGCGTTGGGGACAGCTATTTCTGCAGGCTGAAATTAAAAAAGGGAGATTTCCACAGCGGCTCAGGCGATATTGTGTGGGCCAAACCACCTACACATTTACTTGATATGACACGGGAAATTAGCCAGGAATTCGCTGTACCAAATATTAATGTAGATTATTTTGAGACTGTTGATGGCAGGTTTTTAGTAAACGAGATCCATTCTCTTTGGGGAGGAAAAGTAATACACGATGCCGAATTGGAAGGTAGGTTCTTATGGAATGACGCAACCAGTACCTGGCATTTTGAACAAGGTGATTTTTTCCGGAACAGATGTGCTAATCTTAGAATCGAATGGATAATGCAAAATTGGCTGTGAAAATACTGTTCGTAGTAACCGGCTTTCCTGACAATAAAAATTTAGCAAGAAGCGTTTTTAACTACCGGGCAGCTCAATACCTTGGTACACATCATCAACTAGATGTTATTAGATTGAAACTCTGGCGGCCGTTCCAGCCGCTATGCAAGAAGGTCAAAGTTAATGATGTAGAGGTTAATGAAGTCGCCACCTTTGCTTACTCATTTTTTTCTTTTTCACCCTGGATAATTAATTTTCTTTTAAAGCTTTCTCTTCTTGGTTCAGCCAAAAGGTTACAAGGCGATATAGTACATGCGGTAGGCGGCGGCTTAGCTGCGCAATTTTCTGCCCTTCTGAGTAAAAGAAGCCGTATACCGTATATTATCCAGTATATTGGGAGTGATCTTAATTTTTATTTAAAAAGTTATGCATCTAATAAAACTATAAGAAAAATTATTAGAGGTGCCGGGTTTCATTGTTTCAACTCAAAGGCATTGCAAAAATTGTTTGAAGAACTCTTTCCAAATTATACTAATTTTAAGCAAGTAATTTACAGAGGTGTGGACACGCGGGAATTTAATGGCCGGCATCGCGATATGTCCGAAATTAAATTCCTGTTTTTAGGTGGTTTCGTCACCGATGATAATGGAAATTTTCCGAATAATTTAAAAGGAGGAATAACATTGTTAAAGGCATGGAGGGAACTAATGAACAAAAATGAGTATTCATGTTCGCTGACAATAGCCGGGCCTGGAACAATGAGCTTTCGATACGATGAATTTCTAGGCAATAAAGAAAAAATTAACCTTAGGATATTAGGTACTTTGAATAGAAAAGAAGTGGCTGAAGAGATGAGTCGGTCACATTGTGTTGTCATACCGTCAATTTCTGAAGGTCTACCCAATGTTGCATTTGAGGCTATGGCCTCGGGTAATGTAATTATCGGAAGTGATGTTGGCGGTATACCGGAAGTTATAGAACATAAAATAAATGGAATTCTGATCGTTCCGAATGATACACGATCTTTAGTTGAAGCGCTGAGTTTTGTATGCACCAATCATAGTTTCATCAGAGATGCGGGATTACGAAACACAAAGAAGGCACAAGTCTTAAGTATAGATTCGTTTGTTTCTTCATATACTTCTGTTTACAATACGGTAATAACAACATACACAAGATGATTATAGATTTGATAGCGGGAGCAAGACCAAATTTCATGAAGATTGCACCGCTTCTTGAAGCGTTGAGGTTGAAGGCGAACGAAGGTGTGAGTATTAGCTTTCGCCTGATTCATACAGGTCAACACTATGACAGAAACATGAGTGAAAGCTTTTTTGAACAACTTGGCATCCCTACTCCTGACTTTAATTTAGGTGCCGGCGGTGGTACACAGGCAGAACAAACTGCTAAGATCATGGTAGAATATGAAAAGGTTCTTCAAACCAAACGTATTGACCTTTGTCTTGTTGTTGGTGATGTTACGTCTACGATGGCATGTTCTATCGTGGCGAAGAAGTTGAATATTCAAGTCGCACATGTCGAGGCAGGTATTCGATCAGGCGACTTGACCATGCCTGAGGAAATCAATAGAATTGTTACGGATAGCATTACCGACTATTTCTTTGTCACCACAGAAATAGCGCAACGTAACCTGCTAAAACTTGGTGTTAATCCCGACCGAATTTATTTTGTAGGTAACACCATGATCGATACTTTACTAAAGCAACGACCCTACTTTAAGAAACCGGCGGTTTGGCAGACCGCCAATTTGATTGATAAGGGGTATTTTGTCTTAACATTACACAGACCAGCAAATGTTGATGATGAATTAAAGTTCACTTCACTGCTAAAAGAGATCATCGAGTCGGCAGGGAAATTACCCATAATTTTTCCGGTTCATCCGCGTACCAAAAGGATGTTGGATGGTTTATCAATGAGCTTTCCCAATTTTATTGTGATTGAACCTTTGGGGTACCTTGAATTTAACTATTTGGTTGAAAGGGCTCAAGCGGTAATTACTGATTCAGGCGGGATCACAGAAGAAACAACCGTCATGGGGGTTCCATGTTTAACTTTACGGGATACAACAGAAAGACCGGAAACAATAACGGTGGGAACTAATGAATTAGTGGGGACAAAGATTGACCGGATCAAGCCGTATATTAAAAAAGTTATAGAGGGAAGGTGGAAGAAAGGTAGCATCCCTGATTTGTGGGATGGTCAGGCGGCTAAGCGAATCGTTGACATTTTAATCAAGGAATTAAATTGAAAATAATCGTTTCCCATGATGTAGATCATTTGTTCTGGTCTGAACACTTGTTTAAAGACCTTTACATACCCAAACACATTTTAAGAAGTTTAAAGTGGTGGCTGACAGGGGGCGCTGGTTTCTCAGATTTTTACAAAAGTATATCCAAATTTGGCAACGATCGGCTTCATCGGTTACCTGAGTTGATTGCATTTAATAAGGATCACAAGGTGCCAGCAACGTTTTTCGTTGGTGTTAATCAGGGACTAGGACTATCTTACGCTACCGCTGCAGCACGTGAAATTTCGTTATGGCTTGCCCGGCAGGGCGAAACGGTCGGTGTTCATGGGATTGATTTCGATACACAAGAAAAGGTAGATGCGGAATTTGGTACTTTTAAGGACTTTGACACTTCTCTGTCTTTTGGTGTTAGGATGCATTACCTTAGAAGTGACGAAAAAACCCTGACATTACTTTCAAAGGCAGGTTATACATATGATTCTACTGTTTACGGTTTAGAACCCCCGACATTAGTTGATAAAATGTGGGAGTTTCCCATATCGTTAATGGAATCATTCCTTTGGCGAGAAGCCGGGTTAGGAAAAGACAAGATGCTCAATGCTGCCAAAGAAAGACTTGATAAAGCGCAAGGGCTGGGATTACCTTATTTTGTGATTGATTTTCATGATGTGAATTTTGACGATGCGACTTCTTTTTTCAAAGCGTGGTATCAATCGTTTATAGCATATCTTGTTCAGCAGAAATTCGAATTTGTAAATTTTCACCAGGCCGTCAATGAACTCAATCAGCATAAGAGCATTTAGGAAGGAAGATTTACCACACGTTGTTGAGTTCCACAAGGCGGCTTTTAAGGATCATATCAATGCCCGTCTTGGCAATGCATATCTTACCAGGTTTTTATCCTGGTTTATCAATCAGGAGAAATGTATTGCTTTTGTGGCTGTCGATGAAAAAAATCAACCTATCGGTTATGTGGTTGGTGCCTATTGGGGATACCAACAGAGACTTAATAGGTTCCTTTTGGGCAGATCGGTAGTTGCTATGATTACTCACCCGGTTGTACTTTTTCATCCTAAAATTTGGAATGCCCTGATAGCACGGGTGAAAATTCTGCTTGGTTTATCAAAGCACGTTGAAGAAACACAAAAACAATTACAGGGAAATATTATTTCCCTTGTAGGAATTGGCGTTGATACAAAATTACATCGTGGTGGTGTTGGAACGATGTTGTTAAAGACTTTTGAAACCAAAGCAACTGAAATAAACTTTGATACACTGAGGCTGTCAGTCTATAGTTCAAATAAAACCGCCCGGTCTTTTTATGAAAAAAATGGCTGGTTTTTACTTCAGGATACAGCCGGATCACCTATTGTGGCTTATGCAAAAAAGTGTGGATAGTTATTTATATGATATTAGCATAATCGTTCCGCTTCTCAACGAAGAGCGATTTGTAAAGAATTTAATTGCGTCCTTATTAAAAGCGGATGGAATTAAAAAGGAATTATTATTGGTAGATGGTGGCTCTACAGATCAAACCGTTACCATTATTCGTCAGGTTATGGCAGAAAATGCTGATGTGAAACTGGTCACCAATCCAGCGCGGTTTGTGAGCCATGGTTTTAACAAGGCCTTTCATGTAGCCACTGGCAACTACATCGCCCTGGTAGGCGCTCATGCTGTATACGCTGATGCATACTTTAAATCCGGTATCATGGAATTAGAAAACGGCACCTGTGACGCTGTAGGAGGACCGTTATTTCAAAAGGGAAAAAATGATACAGGCAAAGCCATCGCATATGCCATGAGTACAAAACTTGGTGTTGGCGGAACCGAATTCCGAACCGAAAGTACACGCATGTACGTTGATAGTGTCGCATTTGCCATTTACAGCCGTAAAATTTTTGAAAAGGTTGGCTTGCTTGATGAAGACCTGATTCGAAACCAGGACGATGAATTCCACTATAGGGTAAACAAAGCGGGTTTTAGAATGTTGATGATCCCTGAAATGAAAGCGGAGTATTATGTAAGGGATAGTTTATCTGGTCTTTATAAGCAATATTTTGGCTATGGATATTACAAACCGCTGGTTTTAAAGAAAGTGCCGGAGGGCGTACGGTTCCGGCACCTTATTCCCGCTTTCTTTACGGTATACATCTTTTCACTACCGATTGCTTTTTTCTACCCTGTCTATGCCCTCCCTTTATTGTTGTATTTATCACTCATTGTAATTTTTGCGATCAAAAGTCCATTAAATATCGCGGCAAAGCACATAGCTTTGTGTGTATATCCTATTTTGCATTTTGCGTACGGGTTAGGTTTTATAAAGGGACTTAAACTTATTTTCTCACTGGACAAATGATGAATATTCCTTTCTCTCCGCCTTATATTGACGACGAAGTTAAACAAGAGGTTTTAAGCACGTTGGATTCTGGTTGGATCACGTCTGGTCCCAAAGTCGTAGCGTTAGAGAAGTTAGTTGCCGAAAAGACTTCCCTCGGCCATGTGGTGTGTTGTAACTCTGCTACATCCGGGTTGCTTTTAATGCTCCACTGGTATGGAATAGGAAAAGGGGATGAAGTAATCATACCGGCTTACACGTATGCTGCAACGGCGTTGGTGGTTATACATGCAGGAGCAACTCCGGTTATGGTCGATGTAGCTGACGACTTCAATATCGACATTGAAAAAATCAGGAATAAAATCACTGAAAAAACAAAGGCAATCATACCCGTTGACATTGCAGGTTGGCCTTGTGATTATGATAAAATTTTCAATTTGGTTGACAGTGATAATATAAAAACACGATTTACCCCAGCGAACGATAAGCAAAAGCAATTGGGAAGAATTATGGTTCTTTCTGATGCGGCGCATTCCATCGGTGCAATTTATAACAACATTCCAAGTGGGAAATGTGCTGATTTTACCGTTTTTTCTTTTCACGCCGTAAAAAATGTAACGACTGCTGAAGGTGGAGCTGTTTGTATTCATGTTCCGGATGATTTGTTTGATCATGGCAAGATTTATAAAGAATTAAAATTAATGTCGCTGAACGGCCAGACAAAAGATGCTTTTACGAAGAACCAGGGTGGTGGCTGGCGATATGATATTGTGATGGCCGGATATAAAATCAACATGCCGGACATCTGTGCTGCGATCGGGTTGGCACAACTCAAAAAATATCACCAGGTGATATTACCGGCACGCAAGAAGGTTTTCGATGCCTATTCCGTTGCGTTCCAGAAATATTCATGGGCCCAATTACCGCCACTCGATAACGAAATGAAAACATCTTCTTATCATCTTTATGCGTTGAGAATCGTTAACATTACGGAAGCACAGCGCGATAAGATGATAGATTACATTGCACAACATGGCGTTGCAGTTAATGTACATTTTCAGCCCTTACCATTACTTACTCTTTTTAAAGAGCGGGGTTATAAAATTGAGGATTATCCTGTGGCTTTTAATAATTACAGCAGAGAGATATCACTACCGATTTATCCTGAACTGGACTTGATCAAAATAAATTACATCGTTGCTACGATAGCTACGGCATACGAAACTGTATTACAATCGAAATCATAAACTTGATGATCATTAAGTTTTAAGTCATTTTTGCGAAATAATTTAGAAAAAACTTAAATGGAGAGTACCATTAAATTTGCGGTCATCGGCTTCGGCCACATCGGAAAAAGGCACGCCACCATCATTAAAGATTACCCCGGTGCTGAACTGGTTGCGATAGTGGATTCCAATCCCTCGGTGCAGGAAGACAAACTTTTTCCTGTCGGAATACCATTCTTCAAAGATCTCCAGGATCTTTTTTCCGCTGGTTTGAAGATTGATGTTGTAAATATAGCGACGCCCAACGGAGTGCATACCCGCCACGCCATAGAAGCGCTTTCAAACAAACACCATATCGTCATCGAAAAACCGATGGGCCTAAGTAAAGCCTCATGCGAAGAAGTTATTTTTAAAGCCCTTCATGTTTCCCGACAGGTCTTTGTGGTAAAACAAAATCGGTACAGTCCGCCCTCGAAATGGCTAAAGGAAGTGGTTGAGAAAAAGATAATCGGTGACGTATGTATGGTGCAGATCAATTGTTATTGGAACAGGGATGATCGGTACTATAAACCAGGAGGGTGGAAAGGAACGCTTTTGCTGGATGGGGGAGTTTTATTTACCCAATTCAGTCATTTTGTGGATATCATGTATTGGGTGTTTGGCGATGTAAAGAATATCAAAGCAAATTTCAAAAACTTCAATCACCACCACAACACGGAATTTGAGGATAGCGGGCTGGTAACCTTTGACTTTGTCAACGGCGGCATGGGGGTACTGAATTATTCTACCTCGGTATGGGATAAAAATATGGAAAGCAGTTTAACTGTAGTGGGAACAAAAGGTAGTTTAAAAATCGGTGGTCAATACATGAATGAAATTGAATATTGTCACATAGAAGATTATACGATGCCCGAGCTGCCTCCCACAAACCCGCCGAATGATTATGGACCCTTTAAAGGCAGCGCGGCAAACCATCATTATGTAATAGAAAATGTAGTGAATACCCTAAACGGTAGTGATACTATTACAGCAAATGCACTTGAAGGTTTAAAGGTTGTCGATATCATTGAACGAATGTATGAATCAAGAGTGGTGGGTCAAAAGTAACCAGTTATTAAACCGATGATAATTAAGCGGTGTTTCGATTTAATTGTTTCCCTTGTGGCCTTAATTATCTTGTTTCCATTTTTTCTGATTGTAGCGTTACTGGTGAGAATAGATTCTGACGGACCGGTATTTTATTTGCAAAATAGGGTCGGTAAAGATGGAAGGCTTTTCAAGCTTTTTAAATTTCGCACAATGCATGTTAACGCAGACCGATTTGCTGCGATAACGGTGGGTGCACGCGATCCGAGAATTACCGGGCTTGGTTTTTATCTTCGAAAATATAAACTCGACGAGCTACCACAGTTGATCAACGTTTTTATAGGAAATATGAGTCTCGTTGGGCCCCGTCCGGAGGTTAAAAAGTTTGTTGATTTGTACTCCAAACAACAACAGGAAGTCCTGAGTGTGAAACCAGGTATTACTGACTATGCCTCAATACAGTTCAGAAATGAGAATGAGTTACTGGAAGGCAAAAGTGATCCGATTGCTTTCTATATCGAGGAGATTATGCCTGTAAAGTTAGGCCTTAATCTTAAATATATTCAGGAACGATCCTTCCTACTTGATTTGAAGATTATTTTTCAAACAATTTTTTCCATTTTAAAAAGATAAGATAACCAACGCCGGTTACAGCTATTATAATTCCCCAAGCCTCCATATCTTGAGGTGTGAATGATGGTTACCAAAAATATTTTAAGCGATGGCTTGATTTCTGCGCAGCCGTTTTAATAAGCATTATTTTTTTATTTCCGATGGGCTTAATTTTATTAAGCTATTTTCTGAGTTTAAAGCGATCTCCTTTTTTCGTTCAGGAGCGCATTGGAATGAATAACAAGCCTTTTTTACTTTATAAGTTTCGAACACTGACACATGATACCAAAATGTCGCTGTTGGAGAGAAGGTTTCCGCTTGGGAATTTTTTAAGGTTTACCAATCTCGATGAATTACCACAGTTATTCAATATTTTACGAGGTGACCTTTCTTTTGTCGGGCCGAGACCTTTACCAACGGAATACCTGCCGTTATATTCAGAGGAACAGCGCAGAAGGCACGAAGTAAGACCAGGTGTTACCGGTTGGGCGCAAGTTAATGGCAGACATTCCATTCCCTGGAAAGATAAATTTGCCCGGGACCTATACTATGTTCAAAATATTTCATTCCGGCTGGACATGACTATCCTATTCAAAACTATTCTGCTTATTTTAGCTTTCAAAAAAGACCAATCTTTGTTGGAAAAGAAGTTTACCGGAAATAACGATGTGTAACCTGGCTATATATGGAGCCGGAGGCTTTGGGCGTGAAGTAGCGCTTATGATCCGGCAGATAAATCAACACCATCCCGCCTGGGAATTGAAAGGCTTTTATGATGATGGAAAATCTCCTGGTGAATTGGTGGATGGGTTGTCGGTTATCGGTGGTCAGAAACAACTAATGGATCTTAATGAGGAAATCAGTATTGTTGTCGCTATAGCAGATTCTGCAACTCGAAAAAAAATAGTATCCAGTATTGCACGAAGTAATATTTCCTTTCCAGTGATAATTCATCCGCAGGCCATGCCAGGGGATATTGAGCGTAATAAATTTGGAAAAGGAAGTATCATCACGGCCGGATGCATTCTCACGACTTCTGTTATCCTGGAAGAATTTGTTATCATTAACCTTTCCTGTACGGTAGGTCACGATGTTACGCTGGGAGCTTATACATCGGTTATGCCAGGCTGTTCGTTATCGGGATCTGTGAAAGTTGGTGAGGAAGTGCTGATAGGAACAGGAGCCCGCATATTGCCACAGTTAACGCTTGGTACAAGATGCAGGGTAGGAGCTGGTGCAGTCGTAACGCATGATGTTCCGCCTGATACAACAGTTATTGGAGTCCCTGCTAAACCCATGAAGCATGATTGAGGAGTATAAACCAGCCATTTTTTTTCTTGTAAAATATTTTGTGCTGTACCTGGTGCTCAATACGCTTTATGCTTTTTATATAGACTATTATGCACCGAGTTCCGATCCTGCCACGATAGCCACCTCCCGGCAGGTAGCCGTACTGTTGGGCTGGTTGGGGGAACCCGTTAATGCTATTGTGGAAGAAGGGTCGTCCCGCGTTCTATTGATGCGAGAAGGAGCTACCATCATTCGGGTGTATGAGGGCTGCAATTCGCTGAATGTGATGATTGTGTATGTAGCTTTTCTAATCGCCTTTCGTGGTCCGCTAAAAGCTACACTGGCTTATGTGGGTATCGGACTTGCATCGATTTATGTAATGAACCTGTCGCGCGTGCTGGCGTTATATGGCGTTGCGTTGCATTACCCGGATAAGCTTTATTTCTTTCATAAATTCTTTTTTACCGGGGTGATCTACATGGTCGTTTTTGTACTGTGGTTTTTCTGGTTCAGACATGTAAAAAAATGGAGATCAGAAACAACGTAAAAATGCGTGTGCTGTTGGGCATAAGTGCCGTAGCTGGCCTTGCCGCTGTCTTTATGGTACAACGCCTGGATATGTTTGCCTTGATTTCCGGCAGGCAGTTCAATGACGAATTGCATTTTGCCGTTAACCGCACGTTGCGTATTTTTTTTAACGACGCATTCATGTTACTTTTTATTTATGCGTTGTTTGCCGATCGAAAAGTAATCAGGCTCGCCGTAGGGATTCAGATTCTGGATCTGTTTGTTTTGTTTCCCATTTACCTCGGGTTAAAATTCTCGTTTGAGGGCGCCAGCGAATTGTCTTCGCCTTTCCTTTCACAGTTTCACCGGTTGATTGTTAATCCTACCCTTATGATCTTACTTATCCCGGCTGTATATTATCAAAAAATTATACAGGAGAAGCGGTGAACAAACGTATTTATCTTTCTCCGCCCCACATGACAGGGGAGGAGATGTTTTATATTCAGGATGCGATTTCGTCAAACTGGGTGGCCCCGGTTGGCCCTCATGTCGATGCTTTTGAAAAAGAGATCGCAGCTGCTCTTAGCGTAAATGATGCGGTCACCGTGAATTCGGGGACATCCGCTATTCACCTCGCTTTACTGGTTAGTGGTGTAAAACCAGGTGATGAAGTGATTTGCCCGAGTCTTACTTTTTGTGCGACTGCTAATCCCATAGTGTATTGTGGTGCAACACCCGTCTTCATTGATTCGGAGGCGGAAACATGGAATATTGATCCGGTTTTGACGGAAGAAGCCATCGTTGATCGTATGGGCAAGACAGGAAAGAAACCTGCGGCGATCATTGTGGTTCATCTCTATGGCATGCCGGCAAACATGGATGACATTCTAAGCGTCGCTAAAAAATACGAGATTCCAGTAATTGAAGATGCAGCTGAGGCATTGGGCTCATCTTACAACGGAAAGCCTATGGGTACATTGGGAGCTGCCGGAATAATTTCATTCAATGGAAATAAAATTATTACCTCATCCGGTGGAGGTGCGCTCGTATGCAAAAATGCGCAGTGGAATGAGCGTGCACGATTTTTACGTCAGGAAGCAAAACAACCTTTACCATACTATGAACATCACGAGCTGGGCTACAACTACCGGATGAGTAATATCTCTGCGGCCATAGGGAGAGCACAGTTAAAGAGTTTACTAACGCGGGTTAAAAAAAAACGATCGATCTTTGATTACTATGCTGGAGCGCTGAAGCATATCGAATTTCAAGCGGAGCCATCCGGGCATTTGTCGAACAGATGGCTAACTGTAATTCGCTTTACAGGCGATCAAACTGACAGGAAAGAAAATGTTCGCGTAGCACTGGAGAAAAAAAATATAGAAAGTCGTTTGGCCTGGAAGCCGATGCATCTTCAGCCTCTTTTTAGAGGGGTGCCTGTTTATGGCGGAAAAATAAGTGAGCAATTATTTCAGGAGGGTTTATGTCTTCCATCAGGAAGCGCGTTAACCGAATCAGAATTAGCTACGATTGTAGGGATTATCAGAAATAGTTGAGGTAAAAAATCTTACATAAATCTGGTGTAAGGAAATGCGCGTCTTTTACTAAAACTTGCTGAAGCATTCAATGTTACATTTAAGCGAGGCAGTCATTTGGCCGATAAAATAAGCAAAACAGTGTTTTAACTGCATTTTGTAAAGTGCTTGACAATGTGAGTAGTTACAATTCCATTTCACGTTTGAATATCTTGGCTGCCGAAAAATCATTGCATTTTGATAGACATCATGACAGCGGTTACAAAACCGATTTAATGTGTATGAAATACTGCCTGCTTTGATTAATTTTGGAGGCTTAAGTGATAGGATTTATGAGAATACTTTACTCGATTTGTTTTTTGTTCTTGGTTTCGGCTGGTTACGGACAATCTATTTTCATTTCAACAGAAACAGGTGGGCCATGGCAAAATGGATCTTCGTGGAATTGTCTTGATGGAGCGTGTTTGGACGATCCAGGACTTGAGGTGCCAGGTGCAGGTGATATCGCCGTGATCGCTGTAACTACAGGCTTTATCTCTGTAACGAATAACTCAAATTACGAAGTAGCGGATTTGTACATTATGAATGATGTACCTGCCAATTCACTAAGGCCCAATAGTGTTTTTGGTGTGGGGGTTCCCACCATCACAATCACCGGTTCACTTTCGGGAATTTCTCGTGCCATGGATGAATTTCTTCCACCCACTGGACAGGTAATTAATCAATCTGCAAAATCCCCTCGTTTTGTATTCTCAGGAACCACTGCATCAGAGCCCTTGATTACGAATTGGGGAACAGATGCTCAATTAAGATACGTAACATTTTCACCAGGAGTTGCAACAACCAAATCGATACACACATTTTCAGTTGGTAGCCTGGGAACGGTGGACATAACCGATGGAATTATAAATATCGCTTCCGGTCATTACATCTCCGACCCTAACGGGAATGCAACCATAACCGTACAACCTGCTGCAGCGTTAAGAATATCAGGCTCAATAAGCCGCGATGGTTCTGCTTCCGGCCAGTTTAATTCAATCGTTATTAACGGATCCTGCAGTGTTCAGGATAGCGGTTTTTTGAATGCGAATAACATTACGCTTGGCGCGGAGTCTACGCTTTCTATTTTGGCAGGTACGACGAACACGGGGTGGTACAGGACAACTCCTCCAACAGGAGTATTAAATTTTGCTTCAGGCACGGTGGCGTATGCTGCGAATGGAAATCAAATTGTGGTTCCTGTATCCTATGGAGACTTAGCGCTTAGTGGTTCAGGAGCCAAGTCGCTTTCCGGAGGAACAGTTACCCTGGGAGGCGATATATCGATCGCTTCAGGTGTATCGTTCAATACGAACGCAAGCTTAATTGTTATGGGCAATGTGGAGAACGAAGGAACGTGGAGTGCCGCGCAGATCATATCTTTTGAAGGAGAAGGCCCGCAAATCCTGGGTGGCAATCCCATTGGTTTTGCTGCAGGATTAAATGTAGGCAATGCCACGACGACACCGGCTACTCTGCTTCGGCTTACTTACAACTTAGACATTAACGGCGAACTCAGAATATATGCGGATGCATCGTTAGACCTCGATGGTAACACGCTATTCCTTGGTGGTAACTTAACATCGAACGGTGTTTTTGCTACAACGAATACAAACTCGCTTGTTGTTTTCGATGGAACAACGATTATCAACTCCACAACAGCTACATTGCCGAACATTACAATAACCGGAAGTCTTACAGCTCCAACCACGTTGAATGTAGCTGGAAATTTCACTAATAATGGAACATTCAATGCCAATAGTGGTACCGTTATTTTTAATGGAACAATCAATCAGGCGATAGGCGGAACATCTGTGACCACGTTTAGAAACATGACGATTTCAAATGGAACTCCGGATATCGTCTCCATTGAAAGTGCGCAAAACCTGGCTGGTATTCTTACGCTCAGTCCGAATTCACTCTTTGATGCAGATGGACTCGGCGGGGGTAATAATGTTTTTACTTTATTGTCCAATGACGATGAACCGACACAGGATGCATCCATTGCCGCGATTCCTTCGACTGCGGGCATAAGCGGGCGTATTACAGTACAACGGTTTATGGAGATTGAAGGTGTTTATGGCGGTCGTGTTTATCGCTATATCGCTTCTCCGGTTGTGGGCGCCACCGTAGCCGACCTTCAAACCGAAATTCCGGTTACCGGGCCTTTTTCAGGCGCCGATAACATGTCCCCTAACCATTCAATGTTTTATTATAATGAAGCAGTTACATCAGATGTCAATGGAAGTGGAGGTAACGACGTAAATGATGGCATGGTCGGTTATCCTACAACATCGAACACACAAACTTTTGTGAACGGAAGAGGATATACGCTTTTTGTAAGAGGTGACCTATTGACTGGTTCCGCGCGTTGGGATTTACGCGGCGAGGTACGCGTGGCCAACAATACGCCTGTTAATCTTAACCCTACTTTTACGCCATCCGGAAATGCTTCCAATGATGGCTGGAACCTAATTGGAAATCCTTTCCCTTCAGCGATTGACTGGGATTCACCTTCATGGCAAAAAGCGAACATCGATGGCACGATTTATATCACAGATAATACACAGGCGAATGGCGAAACAATCTATCGTTTATATAACGGTTCGATTCAAACCAATGGCGCCAACCGGTATATTGCCACAGGTCAGGCTTTTTACGTGAAAGCATCCGGACCTAATCCTGTCTTGACATTAACTGAAAATGTAAAATCACCCGGTACAACTACCAGTTTTTTCAGAGAAGCTGAACTAACGAACATATTAAGAACGGCATTGGTGAATGGATCGCGACGGGATGAAATGGTAGTTCACTTTCGTGAAGACGCCACTGAAAATTTCGACAATCATGCGGATGCCTGGAAGTTACCAAACTCTTCTGTAAACCTGTATTCTATTTCAGCAGGGAATAAGCTTGCTATAAATTCCTTAGGTACACTAAGCTGTAACCACGAAATTCAACTTGGAATATCGCAGGTAAAACCAGACACCTATACACTGCAGTTCTCTCAATTTGAATCGTTTGACAACCGCGTACAAATAAAATTAACTGATCACTATACCAATGCCGTGATCGATGTGCGTAATGGAAGTTATACGTTCGCAGTAAGTAGCGACCCAGCCACCTTTGGTGATAAGCGGTTTACACTTTCGTGGGAAACTTCGCTTAGTCACAATGTTGATGTGTTAACTCCCGCACCTACTTGTGAACAACCAAGTCCTGAAATTCAAATTCAGGATTCGCAACAAGGTGTTATGCACTACCTAGTAATGAATGATACAGGCGTTTCCGATACACTGGCAGGTACGGGTAACACGATTAAACTCATCCTTCATCCTGATGCAGTTTCCGCTGGTATTAATAATTTAAAATTAATAAGGTCACTTGGCTGTGGCATTGAATCTGAAACAAGTATTCCACTGATCATTCAACCGCAGTACACGATCAGTTCGGTTTCTTCCACTTCGGCATGTCAGTCGGGAAGCGTAACATTAGAGGCTTCGGCTTCCTATGATGATGCCATCTTTAAATGGTATGAATCGATTGATTCCGAGCAGGCGATACCGGGAGAGACAGGATCAACTTATGTAATCGCGCTACTGAGTAAGACAAAAACTTATTACGTGGCTGCTGTGAATCCGGCCGGTTGTGAAGGCCCGAGAACAAAAGTCGAGGCTGCGGTTGTTCAATACGATCCGGCAGAGATAACAGCCAACGGATATCAACTCGTTTCGAATTACGAAACGGGCAACCAGTGGTACTTTAATGGCGAGCCGATCGAAGGTGCAATCGCTGAAACATTTAATGCAAAGCACTCGGGACTATATGAACTTCAAGTTAATATCAATGGTTGCATTACAACAGCGACCCATACTGCGGATGTGAAATTTACGTTAGAAGATCTGATTCCATATCCGAATCCGGTTTCAGATGTGGTTTATTTTGATATTGCGGGTATAGAAGGTTCGCTGTATGTAAAACTCATAACGCCGGTAGGTCGTGAAATCGGATCTGATAAACGCCTGGAATTTGAAGGTAAAGACCGGTTTAAGGTAAATATGGGAGATCTTGATCCAGGAATATATTTAATAAAAATTCAGAGTAAAAATAAAATTCATACCTTTAAGGTTATAAAGAACTGATTAAGCAATGATTACCCGAATATTCACGTTTTCCAGGACGTTTATCATTACCCTGTTTTTGCTAATGTCCGTTGAATTGGTCGCTCAGCCGGGAAACCCCGATTGCCCGGAGCCCCCTTGTCAGGGAGATGATGTGCCGATAACCGGTATTGAACTTCTCATCGGAGCAGGTGCTATTTGGGGAGCAAAAAAATATGCGGATAGTCGTAAGCAACGGAAATAGACTAACGCAGATAAAAATTAAAGTCCTGGAGAATACTCCGGGACTTTTTTGTTTTTAGTGGGTTGGTTTGTCGCGAAAACAACAAATGTGAATTTCTCTTGCACTTTGCGGTCTTTGTCGGTTCCATCCCATCTTCATGTCATTGAAATTTAAGGAGATCTGAGGTTTACACTGCTTCCGCCTTTTAAAATGCAGTAACGAGCGGCATTTAATAAAATCTTTTACCGTTAGCATTAATGAGCGGCATAAGCTAAGCGCTTGAATTTCGGTGTAATGGAATTCCCTATTTGAGAAATATTTGTCCATGAATGCACCAATTTTGACATCGAAATGTATTTTTCGACGATAAATTAAATACCTTAAAAATCCGGCTTCTTTGTATTTTTGCTTAAATTTCGGCTATTACCTAAGTAGCTATCTCGGAATCACTGGGATTTTTCCTAGGTAGTACGATTATTGAAGTTGATTCAATAATCAAATGGCCTCTAACCTAACATTTATGTTGTTCAAAATACAAGCACTTCTGATCGCGGGTCTTTTTGGGGTGTGTTTTCAAGCCCAGTCGCAAACTTACAGCACTATCAAAACAGGGCCATGGAATGACCCGTTGACTTGGTCGGATGGAATAATTCCGACAGGTGTAAACTCGACGGCTATCCAAGTTAACCATAACGTTTCTCTTCCCAGCGGCTATGCTGTAGAAATAGACGGAACAACGGTAAACAGTGGTATACTACTTACGGTTAGTTCGGGTGCAACGCTGACCTTGGCAGGCGCTGAGAATGCAATAACCGTGTTAGGAACGGGGCGAGTGATTGTATCGGGTACGATGGTCGGTGCAGATGGTTATACAATTGGTTCCAACAACACGGCTTCTAGATTCTTATTTAATTCGGGAAGTGTTTTCGAACATCAATACACCACAGCACAGGGAGAGTTGCCTGTCGCTTTATGGGGCAGCGGGTCAACCCTTCTAATTACTGGATATACAAACGCGATCGGAGGCACAACGCAGGGAAATTGGAACCAGCAATTTCATCATGTAATATTTAACCTTCCTAATTTAACAGGCGATCTTAATCTTAATGCGAATCTAACCGTAATCAGGGGGAATCTATCCGTTCTTTCCACGGGTACCGGATCGATATCTTTAATCAATGGTGAAAACTTAAAAGCTATTAATATCTTAGGCCACATGCTGATTTCCGGAGATTCAAGATTATACCTTAACCGCGGCGGAAATAGTAACAGTATTAACATCACCGGTAATTTGAATATAAACCTTTCACCGGGCGTAACATGTGATTTGGCAACTAGTGGCTCCTACACACTTAACCTGAACGGCAATCTGTCTTATAATTCACCGGGTGCTGCATTGAACATGATAACGGCAAACAACGGAGTGGCTATATGGAAAGTGAAAGGAAACGTAACGTTAGCAGCCGGATCATTCCATGAATCAGATGGAGCCAATACATCAAGAAGTGAACTTCATTTTGTTCGCGGTGCTTCATCGGCGCAAACTTTCACCAACAACAATTGTATAACTGAAAATACTACACTGCATTACGTCGTAGGGACCAACACCGGCTTACCCAATACGCCTAACATAGTGGATATACTCGGAGAGAGTGCACTGAAAGGTAATGCCAGCACATTGACGGTATTCAGCAACGGCCGCATTCGCTTATTCTCCACAAATCCAACAGGTGCTTTCGTAACTGACGGTGCGGGGAATATCCAGGTTGGCGGAGACATAACTTTCCAAACAGGATCGCGGCTCGTATATAAAGGAACAACACCACAAGTGATTGGGAATGGCCATCCAGCTACGCTTGGCGTACATCTTGAAATTGATAACTTTGCCGGCGTAAGCTTTAACGATAATTCCAATGGAGGAAATGCAGGTAACAATCTCGTCGTCGGTGGAAATCTACTATTAACTGGAGGAGACCTGATCTTACAAGGACAATCTAACGAGCGCATTCTGGAACTACGTGGATTTATAACTGCTAGTGGAAATCGAATTTACGCATCAGGTCCTATGGCTGATATAGTCATATATGGTGCTGGCAATTTGGGCACACTTCCGTTCGCTCCGGGCGCACAGACTTTCCGGAACCTCTACATTAATCGCAGCGGTGGTGGTGTTCTAATTGATAATCAACTTTCATTGTCGGGCGATCTAACGCTGGTCCAGGGAAACATCACATGTACATTGGGTTTTAATGTTGCAGGCGATGTTACTTTACAAAATTCAGGTTCGATCATATCGTTGGGCCCTGTTTCAATTGGTGGGAGTTTAACAATACCTTCAGGTTCGTCGTTTACGCAGGAAGGTGATGTTACCATCGGCCAAGACTTTGTCAACAATGGCGCATTTACTACCGGATTTAATACAATCACATTTAACGGCACTGCAGCTCAGGAAATAAGTGGAACAACAACGAATGCCTTTTATAATATTGTTATTGAGAATGCTACTGATACAGTACGCATTATGTCTGACCAGAATTTAAAAGGTGTATTAAGACTTGGCGAGAATGCGGTTATTGATGTTGATGGAACGGGTGAAAACCCTGCTGTATTTACGTTGCTCAGTACCGGAGATAATTTTATTGATGATGGGTCAATTGGATACATACCGGCTTCTGCTGTCATTCTTGGAAACATCACGGTCCAGCGCTACATGGCTGCTGAAGGAAGAATATATCGTTATTTATCTTCTCCGATTACAACGGGTAGGGTAAGCGATCTTCAGGCTGTATTTCCTATCACCGGAAATTTTTCAGGGAGTTCTACCTGTACCGGATGTTCTACCAACGCTTCAATGTTTTATTATGATGCAGCTACATCAGCGTATGTTCCATATCCTTCCGCTGATAGTGCTGAGCCACTCGAACCAGGAAGAGGTTATTCCACCTTTATCAGACAGGATGTTGCAGGGCCAGGACCGCTCACCTTAAATTTTACCGGTGTTCCGAATCGTGGTGAGATCATGTTACCTGTTTCATACAATAGCACAACACCCAATGACAGCTGGAACCTTGTAGGCAACCCATACCCTTCACGTGTCAACTGGGGATTCATGGGATGGTTATCTTCGGGAATAGGAGAAACGATAGCAATTCGTGATAACGCATCGGGAAGTTTTCGTTATTGTGGATGGGATGGCGCCGGTTATGTGGATCTGACGAATGGCGTCATTGCGACTGGCCAGGCATTCTGGGTACGTGCACTTGACGAAACTGCATTTCTAATGATTACGGAAGATGCGAAAACGCTTGAGTCAGGAAAATTTTACCGGACTGAATCAAAACCATTGAGTATGCTCACCGTGGAACTGAAAGGCGGAACATTACAAGACGTGACGTATCTTAAACTAAAGGAAGATGCATCGCTCGGCATAGATGCTTTTGACGCTCCGAAGTTGACGAATGATTACATGAACTTCGCGACCCGTTTTGCATCAGGGAAGCCAATGGCGGTAAACGCTATTAGTGCGCTTCCGTGTGGTGAAGAAATTATTCTGGATTTGAGTTTTGTTAAAAACAGCAGTGGAAGGTACTTGGCCAACCCGGTAAGGAGTTATACACTGTCTTTCGATACAAAAGGAAAATTTGATGCGTATAACATTACATTAATTGATTCATATAGAGGCACCAGCCACTCCGTTGGATCGGGGACTTCTTTCAATTTTACAATCACAACAGATCCGGCAAGTATGGTACAAGATCGTTTCCGCCTGGTACTGGAAGAAAAATTACCTGCCCTTGATCTTGAATTAACAACTACCGCGGTATGCGCAGATCAGGACGCAGAGATCATGATTTCTAAAACAGAAGAACACGTTACGTACGTTCTGCAATATCAGGGTAATTTGATTAATGAAATAGCAGGCGGGAAAGACGTAAAATTCCAGGTACCAGCATCGCTTTTGCAACAAGCCGACAACGAATTTATCGTTTACGCAAAAACGCTGTGTGGAAATTCTTTTCAACTAAACGAAGTAATTGTAAAGAGAACTCCTTTGATTGAAGCAAAAGGGATTTCCGGAACGCAATGTGGTGCAGGAATGGTGACGCTATCTGCCGACAGTGATGGATTATCACAACGGTATAACTGGTATGAATCTTCCGAAAGTACCGTTCCATTGGAAGGTTTTACAGGGAATACATTCACAACACCAGTATTAAGTAAAAGCCGTCAATATTATGTAGCTGCGGTAAACGAACTTGGCTGTGAAGGCGTTCGCGCAGCTGTTAAGGCTGAAATAAACTACGTAGAACCCGTGATCAGTGAAAGTAATAGTAAACTTATCTCGAACTACACGACAGGAAACCAATGGTTTTTAAATGGTGAACTATTAACCGGCGCAGACCAGCATGAATTTACGCCTCAGGAAACCGGAGAATATTCGCTTCAGGTTTCATTGAATGGATGCATTTCCTTTTCACCAGCACAGATGTTCATTGTAAATGCCTTGCCTGAAAACGGCATTAATGCAGGAATTCGACTCTATCCAAATCCGGTACCGGATCGATTAACGGTTCGTGTTCCGATAACAACTGGCTACACACATGCTGTTCTGATGGGCCTTCAGGGAGAAAAGATACAGGATATTCCGCTCCATGAAAGCGATGGATACCAAAACGGAGAAATGGTTATGAAACATTTTCCGAAAGGCGTTTACTTCGTGAAATTGTCCGGTAGGGAAGGGGTGCGGGCGTTTAAGATTGTTAAGGAGTAGCTACGAGCTTTGAGCTACGAGCTGCGAGTTTGTGGGGATTGGATTTGTGAGGGCTTGTGTTTTGTGTTTTTAACCCTTCCGCCTTTGCTACGCTCGGCACCTTCCTTAGTAAGGAAGGGTTTTGAATACATCACGAAGGATGTCATGACGGGTCGTAGAAAGAGGGATTGAGGGTTATGGTAAGAAAGTCATAGGAAGAAAGGACGCATCGTAGAGGAGTGGATGATTCCTTCCCACTATTACCGTCATCCTGAATTGTGCTTGCTCCGCAAGCGCGCAATGAAGGATCCTCAAGGAGAGCGGTAGAATCCTATCGTTATCGAATTCGCTTTCGCGTTAAGCATCGTAAACTTCGAATCTGGTACGATTGTGAGTGGATGATTCCTTCCCGCTATTACCGTCATCCTGAATTGTGCTTGCACCGCAAGCGCGCAATGAAGGATCTCCAAGGAGAGCGGTAGCATCCCCATCGTTATCGAAATCGCTTTCACGTTAAGCATCGTAGACTTCGAATTTGGAAGAACTTTGTAGTACGATGGTGTGGACCATAGTGCGTGAACTGGTCCACTTGATTGTGACTTGCCTTAGTAGCGTGATCTTGGTTTTTCGATAAAGAGCGATTTATTCCGCTGTTCCGGGGGATCCTTCATTACGCACCAGCTGCGCTGTTGCAATTCAGGATGACGGGTCGTAGAGAGGGAATGCATGGGAGTCGATTGTTTTTGATCTTTGAATCCGGATTATTAATTTCGTCTTACCGTTTTCTGTTAATTTAAATATCTGTTGTATGTTATCTTTTTTACGCAAGGCCGCATTGCCTTTCCTTTTTATCGTATGCTTGTTTAAGGCTCATGGACAAACTTTTTCCACTGCTCGGGATGGCGATTGGACCGATCCGTCAACATGGGAAGGAGGAGTAGTACCTGAGGGTGGTGCGACAGAAATCATTGAAATCTATCATGAAATTTATCTTCCAGAATTCGCTGAGGTAACTATTTACCAAGTCACCATTCAAGGTGAACTTTACATTGCGTCTAATGCAACACTTTCATTATTGGATGGAAGTCAGAATAATGATTTATTAGTACTCGGTAGTCTTGAAGTTGCAGGAACGTTTATTCAGGAAGACGGTGCTGTACTTGGAGGCACATATGCTTTGAATACACGCTTTTTATCTGGTTCCCTTTATCGGTATCGATGGACTAGTGCGGGTATCCTTCCCGTTATAAACTGGGACAGCCAAGCTACCCTTTTGGTGGAGAGATTCAATACAAATGTTTCCCTGACTTCCGATTCATGGAACCAGCATTTTGGAAATTTCATTTATGATTGCCCGGCGCAGGGAAGTTTTATGGATTTCAATGGCAGGCTGACTAACGTACAGGGTGATTTGATTATTCGTAATACCAATGGAAACATTCTTCGTTTTGCCAGAAGTCATGCTATGAATTTATCCATCGGCGGAGATTTTATTATTGAAGGTCGTTCGGAAGTATGGCTGGGTGAAAGCAGTAACAATCTCAATGTATCAGTATGGGGTGATTTTATATTTAGATCAACCTCGACAGCTTCTTCATACCTTACCCTGAATGGACAAACCACCATGGAGGTTTATGGTAATGTGATCATTGATACATCATATAAATTGAAATTTACATCAGCGTCAGGAGAAGGTGATGCCGTATTAGCTGTAAGCGGAAATTTCTCATTTCTTCAGGGAACGATTGATGCCATGGGTGATGGAAAAGCAACCATTGTTTTTGAAGGCGAGAACCTCCAAGTCTATACCCGTTCAGAAGGCACGGTATCTAAAGGAAATTTTGATTTTGAAATTGCGGCTGATGCAGAAGTTGATCTTGGTACGTCGTTGTTGTCCAACACGCTTTCAGGATCGGTAGTTGTATACGGCAAGCTAAATGTAGGCTCACCGAATGCGCTGGGTGCATTGCAGGGTGGCCCTGAAGGTAATATTGATGTTGTGGGAAGCGTTGTGTTCTCTGATGGCGCTGTTCTTGAATACAACGGTTCATCCGGACAATACATCGGGTACCATCCCAGTGGAGAACCGATGACCACCGTCATCAACAATGATGCAGGGGTTACTTTATTGCAAAATACAGCGATTGGTTCGTTGCATATCGAAAGCGGGACGCTGAACTGTAGTGTACATACTGTGTCTGTTGCTAAACACATTTCTGTGCACGAAGGTGCATCGTTAATTTCTGAAGGAACAATTCAATGCACAACGGATGGTCTACAGGAGATCGATGTTAATGGATCTACGCTTCATAACGTGTTAATTCAGGGAAGTAACAAGGTAGTTGATTTATTAAGCGCGATGCAGGTCACTGGATTAATTTCATTCGGAGGTACTGGTTCAACCTTTAACACACAAAACTTTCTAACGCTCATTTCTTCATCTGTCAACGGAGAAGGGAATGGGCATGTTGGCTCCCTCGTAAATGGCAATCGTATAACCGGCAATGTTACAGTTCAAAGATATATGGATCCCGGCCGGGTGTACCGGTATTTGTCATCACCGGTAAAAAATGCAACGGTTAATTTCCTGCAGGATGATTTTCCGATAACCGGGCCATTTGATGATGCAAGTACCGGCCCGGGAATTACTACCGGCAATCCATCGCTTTTTTATTACGATGAATCGTTCAGGCAGGGATGGATTAATTATCCATCTTCCGGCAGTGCCACAGAATATACCCTGGTACCAGGAACAGGATATGCAGCATTCATCCGCGAACGAAATTTGCCGGTAACCTGGGATGTAACAGGAGAAATTAATCAGGGGGAAGTTAGTTTACCTGTAACGTACACATCAGGCCAGGATGAAATGGATGGGTGGAATTTAGTGGGTAATCCATATCCCTCCGCTATCGCATGGAATAGTATTGGTTGGATAAAAAATCAGATCAGTTCAGGAATCGCTGTGCGAGATAATGTTCATGGCCGGGTTCGTGTTTGGGATGGAAGTATCGGGGATTTGCCGAATGGTTATATCGCTCCCGGACAGGCTTTCTGGGTTCGGACAGTCGGAGAAGAGCCACAACTTGTGATTGGTGAACAAGCAAAACATGCAGGCGATGGGGTGCCATTTTATCGTGGTGATGATGAGGTGGTCGACTATCTGGAAATTACAGTTCGAAACAACGACGTTTATGATAAAGCCTACTTGCGACTAAGACCTGCATCCAGAACCGATATCGATGAACATGATATCCCTAAATTACAAAATGACTTACTTAACATTGCGTTGTTAACGCCTGCAGGAAAACCTTTGTCCCTTTACGCTGTTGAATCCATTCCATGTACCTTCGACATTCCCTTGTCTCTCGCGTCAGACGGAACTGAAGCCTTACGCATTGATCTCAAACAGTATGGAAAATTTTTACATGGTGATGTAAGCCTCATTAATAAAACGACAGGTAATGCATTGCAACCTAATGAAGCAGGTGTATATGCTATTGACACCAATGTTGACACGGAGTGGATGCTTCGCATCGTATCGGCGCCAGCGTCGGAAATTCAGTACAGACTACCTGAAACAATATGTGCAGAACATAAGATTAATATAACCTTAACAGAAGTGGAGGATGAAAAAGAATATTTACTTTACCGTAGAAGAGATGGCTTTACAATGTCTTTGACAGATCGTTCGAAAGGAATTTTTACACTGCCTCCTTCGACCGTTTTTGATTCGGATTACACCATCTTCAGCACAAGCGCATGTGCAGTAGATTCTGTGCATTTTACATTATCAGAACAACGTCCTAAGTCACCTCAGGCCGATGACCAGGCACATTGCGGTGAAGGGAAAATAACCTTGTCTGCCCGTGGAGCCGCCTTTCACCAGACGTATGTTTGGTTTACGCACGATATGGGAACGCTGTTAGGTGAAAATCAAAAATTTACAACACCTTATTTGAATGAAACAGAAAGCTATGCAGTTTGCATTCGTGACACCCTTACAGGTTGTCTGAGTCCGGCGGTTAACGTAAACGTCCAAATCGAAGAGCCTACTTTACTGACGATCCGTTACGAGAATAATAAACTCCGCGTTTCATCACCTCCGCCTAATGAATGGTACTTCGAAGGGATCCGACTGCCCGATTCAACGGAATACCTGGTTCCTACCTTAGACGGGCTATATAGTGTTAGGAAACAAACAGGTTCTTGTACGTCTGAAACAGGTTATAACTATCAAAAATTATCAAAAAATGCGGTTTTGGTCTATCCGAACCCCGCAAATGAATACACCCGCTATGCCATGAAAAACAGGGACGTAATTTTAAATGATATTATTACTATAAACGGAGTTTCTGTTTTTTATCTTTGTAAACTGGATTGTTCAGAAAGCGAATGTCGCCTGGATATTAGCGCGTTGAAGTCAGGGACTTATTTTTTAATTTATAACATTAAAGGGACCGTCGCTCGAACTAGCCTTTCTGTTTATTAACAACGTATGAACCGTTATCTTCGCTCGATGCAAAGTTTAAAATTATTACCCAGGTGGGTGATCATTTTAATCGATCTTTCATTCATTGCCTTTTCTGCATTTCTAGGCTATTGCTTACGCTTTAACTTTAATGTGCAGGATATCATTGATATACATTTTCTCCAGGGTATTGCATTATATACGATCAGCGGTCTGTTTTCAATAGTATTAACGTCTAGTTACAAAGGTATTATCCGTTATACCGGTGTTCAGGATGGTGTACGCATTTTTTATATGCTTATCCTTAACGTAGCCTTGGTTACAATCTTCAATTTTTTATATTCTTTTCAGTCGGTTCCAAATCTCATTCCATACTCCGTTATCCTGATTTCATTTCTGGCTTCTTTTCTCTTCTTATTTAATTACCGGCTGTTGGTTAAATACATGTTTTCATTTTATAAGCGTGCCATTCTCAAGCGCGGAAACGTGCTGATCTATGGCGCGGGACAAACAGGTATTATTACCAAACACGTTATCGAGAGTTCACAATCCTCGAGGGTGGTCGGCTTCCTTGAAGATGATCGAAATAAAGTCGGTAAGGTATTAAACGGGTCACGTATCTATAGCATACGCGAAAATGACCTGGAGATAATGCTTGATAATTTTAATGTGGATGAACTCATCATTACGATCAAAAATTTATCACCTGAAGTTAAAAACGATATCGTTGATGTTTGCCTTCGTAACCAGGTTAAGGTTCGGATTGTACCGCCAGCGGATAAGTGGGTGAAAGGCGAACTGAGTCTGAATCAGATCAAAGAAATAAACATTGATGATCTTCTTGAAAGAGAAACCATCAAAATGGATGATCTTAATTTACAGAAACAATTATTTGGAAAACGGATTTGTATTACTGGTGCGGCTGGGTCCATTGGAAGTGAATTGGTTCGACAGGTAATGCAGTATAAACCTGATTCCGTCATCTTGATTGATCAGAATGAATCTGCACTTTTCGAGATCGACCGGGAGGTAAAATCAGACGATAACGGTACGGTGGTAATTCCTTATATCGCTGATATTACGAATCTTGAACGGATGCAACGGATCTTTGGTGAAAATAAACCGAACCTCGTATTCCATGCTGCTGCCTACAAGCATGTTCCGATGATGGAACGAAATTCTTCTGAGGCAATTGTATGTAATATTCTGGGAACAAAACTTCTTGCTGATCTTGCTGTAGAACACGGCGTTGAAAAATTTGTAATGATCTCAACGGATAAAGCAGTTAACCCGACCAGTGTAATGGGTTGTTCTAAGCGTATCGCTGAGATCTATGTTCAATCGCTCAACAACCACCTGGACAAATCGGGCGCACCACATACAGCGTTTGTCACTACCCGATTTGGAAACGTCCTCGGGTCAAATGGGTCTGTAATTCCGGTATTTAAAAAACAGATTGAGCAGGGTGGACCTGTTACAGTAACGCATCCCGAGATCACACGTTATTTTATGACCATCCCCGAAGCATGCCGGCTCGTGCTTGAAGCAGGTGCAATGGGCAGAGGAGGGGAAATTTTTATTTTCGATATGGGCAAATCTGTGAAGATTTTTGATTTGGCCAGGAAGATGATTCAGTTGTCGGGATTTATGCCGGGTAAGGATATCGACATTGTTTTCACAGGACTACGCGAAGGTGAAAAGCTGTATGAAGAACTCTTAAATCAGAAAGAAAACACACTCAAAACACACCATCAGAAGATCATGATCGCGAAGGTTCAGGAACATGGCTACCTTGAGATGAACAAATACATTGAGCTTTTTAATGACCTCGTAAATGATCGTAATGAGTTAAAAATGGTGGCGCTCATGAAAGAACTCGTTCCTGAGTTTAGGAGTAACTACTCACGGTACGAAGTGCTTGATCAAGTCTGACTTTTAGGGCGGATCAACTAGCAATACTCCTTCAATTGCCTGGCTTCAATTGCCACAAGTTTCAATTCTCCGAGTGTTTCAATTTCTCCGAGGGTTCATTTCTCCGAGTTTTAATTTCCCCGCGCTTCAATTGCCACGAGCTTCAGCTCGTTGGATTATAATGATATGGTCGATATGGGCTTTAGCCCGATAATCAATCTTGTATTGGACTTCTCATCGCATCTGTGCAGGTATAAATCTAATTTTCGATCGTCGTTAGCGTTGTGTCCTACAAGATGAATTCACATTCAAATTTTTTCCTTCTCTGCGAGCGTTGATTGGGATAAAGCCCAAAAGTCCTCTGAAACTCGTGGCAATTGAGAAAATGATTTAACTGAAATTATTAACAGCTATGAGTTCAGCTTGTGGATGAAAGTGCATTTGGATAATCGTTCATTCCATTCCAGCAAAGCAGAAGCAAGAATTTGATGCCTTCTTAAAACACCAATACGAAAAAAGGTTGCCTTCTTACGATGACAACCCTTCAAATTAGTATCATTAATTTCTACCTGAATGACTTGCGTTTTCTGTTATACAATTTCCGCTGATTGCCTTGTTTGAAAATGAAATTATTAGGCAAATAATATTCAATTTTAAGATTTAGCAGGAAATATCCATCATTGTCTGAGGAATTACCGCGTACTTTTCCTGGTTCATAGCCAGGAGCACCAAGTTCAAGAGAACGATCAGAAAGTCGATATCGGATTGATGTAGGATCCCAAGTTGACTTGTCAGGATGAACCGTACTTACATCATCGAGGTAATCGGTGAACGTCTGGCGATAACCACCTTCAATTACTACGTTAACAAAAGGGTGTGCTTTTATACGAACACCAAGACCATAAGGAATAACAGGTTGAAGTCTGCTGTAGCTTACGCCTTCTGTTTTTAATGGTTGTAGTGCATGCCTCTTTCCATCTAATTCAGCAGTAGGGTTGGTGTATAAAAGACCAAGACCAAGGAAGGCATATGCATTGAAAGCTGGCCGGGAAGTCATCCGAGCCGGATTTTCAAACAGGTTAATTGTTCCTGTGAAACTTAGTTCAAAGTTGGAAGATTGAAAAGATAAATTGCGTCTGTTTCGGCCCTCGTCACCGGAATCTTCATCTGAACCTTCAAGCTGAAACCAGGTAAGATCACCACGTACGCTAACCCGCGGGCTAACGAAATACTGCAAACCTGCCGTGATGTTGAACCTGGAATCGAAATTATCACCCTGGTCTTTCAGATCGCCGAAATAGGTGGCATTGCCAATTCCGCCTGAAACAAGCAGTGTCCTTTGTCGCCCGAAATTGTAGAAACTTTGAGCATTGGCCTCTTCCAGGAAGATGGATCCAATCAGGATTACCAACAGTAGAATTCTATTCATTCGCACAAAATAAGTTCACAATATACAAAATTTTATCGTCGCTTACATCAACACTTCCTTAACTCTTTTTGCTGCGTCTTTTAATACAATGGCAGAAAACACTTTTAAACCCGATTCTTCAATAATTTTAGCCCCTTCTTCAGCATTTGTGCCCTGTAAACGTACAATAATAGGAACCTTAATATCACCAATTTTCTTATAAGCTTCAACCACCCCATTGGCAACCCGGTCACACCGCACGATTCCGCCGAAAATATTGATCAGGATGGCTTTTACGTTGGGATCTTTCAAGATAATACGGAAACCGGCTTCTACAGTTTCTGCATTTGCTCCACCTCCTACGTCCAGGAAGTTAGCAGGCTCACCGCCGGAAAGTTTAATAATATCCATGGTAGCCATGGCCAATCCGGCCCCATTTACCATACATCCTACATTTCCATCCAGTTTAACATAGTTCAGCCCAGCCTTTCCAGCTTCAACTTCCAGCGGGTCTTCTTCGGTGATATCGCGTAATTCAGCCAGTTCTTTATGGCGGTAAAGCGCATTGTCATCCAGGTTTACTTTCGCATCAACAGCCAGGATGCGGTTGTCGGATGTTCTGAGTAACGGGTTGATCTCGAACATGGATGCATCGAGTCCCAGGTAAGCATTGTACAGGGAGTTTATAAATTTCACACCTTCTTTAAAGGCATTGCCTTCCCAACCTAATGCAAATGCAATTTTTCTCGCCTGGAAGGGCTGTAACCCGATTGTGGGGTCGACCCATTCCTTAATGATCTTTTCAGGATTGGTTTCCGCGACTTCTTCAATATTCATCCCGCCTTCTGTGGAGGCCATGATAACCGGACTTCCGGTAGAACGATCCAGCAGAATGCTCATATAGTACTCCTTTGGCTCCGATTCACCAGGGTAATAAACATCTTCAGCAATCAATACTTTATTCACCTTTTTACCTTCCGGGCCGGTTTGATGGGTAACCAGAACACCACCCAAAATGCCTTTCACTTTTTCCGGTACTTCCGCTATTCCTTTGGCCAACACAACGCCTTTTGATCCTGTTTCTCTCACGACACCCTTTCCACGACCACCGGCATGTATTTGTGATTTAATCACAAACCACTTAGTTCCTGTTTCCGCCTGAAGCTCCTTTGCTGCTGCTATTGCAGTGTCAGGCGTATCTGCTACAAGTCCACGTTGAACAGCGACCCCGTATTTCTTCAGAATTTCTTTGCCTTGGTATTCGTGTATGTTCATGAATTTTTTGTTTTGGGCGAAACTAGTTTATTTAATGCTTTATTTCAAGAAACACCAGAATTCACTTTATGTTAAGAGCATCCCGGGTCGAAAAATCGTATGGCCAGTTAAAAGTTTTGAAAGGAATTGACCTGGAAGTTCAAAAAAGCGAGGTCGTTGCTATCATTGGTGCTTCCGGGGCAGGGAAAAGTACTTTGTTGCATATCCTGGGAACGCTGGATAGTCCGGATCAAGGGCAAATCTTCATTCACGATAAAGATGTTTTCAGCCAATCGGCAAAAAGCCTGGCTGCCTTTCGGAACAAATCAATCGGTTTTGTTTTCCAGTTCCATAATTTGTTGCCTGAATTTACGGCACTTGAAAATGTGATGATGCCTGGATTGATCAGTAATGCTTCGGCAGAGCCGGGTATAAGAAAAAAAGCACAAGAGCTTATGGATATGCTCGGTCTCACGTCACGGATGGAACATAAACCGGCGGAATTGTCTGGAGGGGAACAACAACGTACTGCGGTGGCCCGCGCCTTGATTAATTCACCCGACCTCATCCTTGCGGACGAGCCAAGTGGTAATCTCGATTCCAAAAACGCACTCGACTTACATAATTTGTTCTTCCAGTTAAGAAAAGATCTGGGACATACCTTCATCATCGTTACCCACAACGATGAACTTTCAAAAATGGCCGACAGAAGAATTGAATTGAAGGATGGTGTTGTTGTGAAAGAGTAAAGCGACTCGTATGCGTAAGATCCTTCGCTTGCTGCTGTCCTGCGCGCGGGTCCATGTTCAGGATGCAGGTAAAACGAGGTATAGGCATGAAGATCATGGGTTTGCCTGCGCTGAATGGAGCCAAAACCGCAATCTATTAACGTGAATTTCAACATGCCACGTAGGAACAACTAAATTAATGCACCAGTATTTCGGTCTCCACTTCATCCACTTCAACCAGTCCTGATGTATTGATCGATGTGAGACGGACATCCTTTAATTCGTTGATTAATACCGGATCATATTTGGCAGTTACACGAATATAGTTTTGTGTGAAACCATGCATCATGCCATCAACGATGTCATTTTCGAAAAGTACGGTGGCAGTAGAATGCAGGTTATCTTCGTAAAACTTACGGCGTTTCTTTTCTGATAATGTATGCAGCATCTTCGAACGGTCAGCGCGCTGGTTTCCGGGCACGGTACCATCCATCTCTGCAGCCAGTGTATTTTCACGTTCAGAATAGGTGAACACATGTAGGTAAGAAATATCAAGTTCATTGAGAAATTGATAGGTCTCGATAAAATCTTCACGCATTTCACCAGGAAATCCGACGATTACATCAACGCCGATACAACAATGCGGCATCAACGATTTTATTTTGCTTACGCGATCTACATACAACTCCCGTTGATAGCGACGCCGCATCAGCTTCAGTATTTTATTCGAGCCGGATTGTAAGGGAATATGAAAATGCGGAACAAATTTTTTCGAACCAGCAACAAAGGTAATGATTTCATCGGTCAGGAGATTTGGTTCAATAGAAGAGATACGTATGCGATCAATACCTTCAATGTCATCAAGTGCCCTGATCAGATCAATAAACTTTTCTTTACGTTCGCCATTTTGTATTCCGAAATCGCCAGTGTTTACGCCAGTTAAAACAATTTCACGAACATCTGTGGCTGCAATTTCATGGGCAGTCTTTAAAATATTTTCGATACTATCACTGCGACTTCCTCCCCGTGCAAGCGGTATGGTACAAAATGAACAGGAGTAATCACAACCGTCCTGAACCTTCAAAAATGTTCTCGTTCTATCGTGAATCGAATAGGAGGTATTGAATTTACTTGCAGTTTCAATGTCGGAGGTATAAACTTCTGCCTGCGGCTTACGTACAAATCCATCCAGTAATTCTACAAGGCGGAATTTCTCTGCAGCACCCAAAACAGCATCGACCCCGGGAATGGATGAAATTTCTTCTGGCTTTAATTGTGCATAACAACCAATGATCGTCACGTATGCATCAGGTGAGATGTTTCTCGCCTCCCGGACGATTTTGTGGCACTTCTTATTGGCATTTTCAGTAACCGAGCACGTATTGATAATAAAAATATCAGGCGTATCCGTAAAGTCTACTTTTTTATACCCTTTTTGCTCAAACATTCGTGAAATCGTGGATGTTTCAGCATAATTGAGTTTGCAGCCAAGCGTATAGAAAGCGACTTTTTTCATAATAAGCCGCAAAGATACAGATTAGCGGATTACCGATAAAGTTCTTAAAAACTTCCCATCTTAAAATAATTCCATCATGTAAGACCGGAGGGAAGTTTGATTTTTATACCGACATGAGGTATGCTTCAATTCCGTTTATTTTTTTATCGAGCTGTTGCGTTACCTTTTCAAAGTCATTCCGGGAAGGAAGTTTGGTATTCACACTGATGTAATATTTAATCTTTGGTTCTGTTCCTGAAGGACGAACGGAAACCTTGCTACCATCCTCAAGGAAAAACTGAAGTACGTCAGATTTCGGAAAATCCAAAGTAGTTTCCTGTCCACTGATCAGATTTTTATCAACCGATAATTTATAGTCGGCAATGTGAACTACTTTACTGCCACTGATTTCGGCTGGCGGATTGCTCCTGAATTTTTCCATCAGTGCCCGGATCTCTTGTTCTCCCTGCTGGCCTTTCTTCACTACGTTAAGTAACGTCTCTTTATAGTAACCGAATTCAACATACATATCGATAAGCCAGTCGTACATCGACTTTTTTTCTTCGGTGGCACTTGCCGCCATAGCAGCAAAAAAAGCACAGGCAGAAACAGCATCTTTATCACGTACGAAATCGCCAGCCATATAACCGTAACTTTCTTCACCTGCAGCAATGAATTTCTTTTTGCCTTCCAGTTTGCCCATTAGTTCAGCAATGTATTTGAATCCTGTCAGGGTATTGTAGCAAGCGATGCCGAATTGGTTGGCCATCGTATCTACAAGTTCGGTAGTAACAATCGTTTTTGCGATGTATGAATTTGTTTTGTCATTCAGGTTCTTCATAATGAAATACATCATGAGGCTGAATGCCTGATTTCCATTTAGCAAAATAAATTCACCATTTGATTGACGAACACCGATACCCACGCGATCAACATCCGGATCGGTAGCCATCACCATGGTAGCACCTACTGCCTTGCCTTTTTCAATAACCATTTCCATGGCCGATTTTTCTTCCGGGTTGGGTGACTTCACTGTAGAAAAATTACCATCTGGCTTAGCTTGCTCTTCCACCACATGAATATTGGTAAACCCGATCTGTTTTAAAGCTTCCGGAACCATGGTAATCCCTGCACCATGAATGCTGGAATAAACCAATGGAATATTTTTGTGTTTGGCGATGATATCGTGGTTGGGGATAATTTTTTTAACTTCAGCATAATATGCCTGCTCTACCTCCCCGCCGATGGTATGGATATTCTCCGGCTTGGCAGTAAATTTCACCTGCTCAAACGAGGTAATCGCATTAACTTCGGTGATGATATTTTTATCGTGGGGCGGAACTACCTGTGCGCCATCCACCCAGTATGCCTTATATCCGTTGTATTCTTTGGGATTGTGCGATGCCGTGATAACGATACCGGATTGACATTTTAAATACCGAATAGCAAATGAAAGCAACGGCGTAGGTCGCAGCTCCGGAAACATAAACACGTGTATTCCGTTGGCTGAACAAACGTGAGCAACCACCTCGGCAAAAAAACGACTTTGGTTTCGGTTGTCGTGCGCAATAGCGATCCTGATCTTTTCTCCCTTAAAATTTTTATTGAGGTAATTTGCCAATCCTTGTGTAGCAACACCCACGGTGTACTGATTCATACAATTCGAACCAGCGCCCATGATACCGCGTAATCCGCCAGTTCCAAATTCCAGGTCTTTATAAAAACTATCAATAAGTTCTTTGGAATTATCTTCAGAAAGGAGCGACCTGATTTCTTCCTTCGTTACATCATCAATCACTTTACTATCTAACCAGGTTTGTGCTTTGGATTTTACTTGTTGTAATAATTCAGACATGGGTGTTTTTATTTTACGCGCCAAACATAGGGTTCAAAGTTCAAAGTTCAAAGTGCGAGGTTCAAAGTTCAAAGTTCAAAGTTCATGGTTCAAAGTTTCAAGGTTTTCGATAACGAAGGGCTTGTGCCATTTGTTTGAGGTTTGACGTTCGAGGTTAATTGTATTAACTTGATAAGTACCAGACCCACTCGCTGTTTCTTTCCTATCGTTACATGCAGTAAAATCGCCAGGAGCAAAGGAGAAACGATTCATTTCGAAAAAGCGAATAGGTTTCGATAACACCTTAACATCGTTAGTATCTACAAGCATATCGGTTATCAATCAACAAACTCGAAGCTCGCAGCTCAAAGCTCGCAACTATTCCTTAAAGCTCATCAATTATCGAAAACAACTTGCAGCTTAAAGCTTGTAGCCAGTAGCTTATCGCAAACACGAAAGCCAAGAAAACGCTACAAATTTCCCCTCAATGCCTGCTCTCGTTCTATGGATTCAAACAGGGCTTTAAAATTTCCCTTTCCAAATGATTTCGCTCCGTTTCTTTCAATGATCTCGAAAAAAACAGTGGGCCTGTCCTGGATCGGTTTGCTGAAGATCTGCAACAAATAACCTTCTTCATCGCGGTCGATCAATATATTTTGTTCCTTTAGTTCTGTTAAGTCTTCCGTGATTTCGCCAACGCGTTCTTTCACATCCTCATAATAAGTTTCAGGAACGTATAAAAATTCCATGCCGCGCTTTCTCAGTTCCTTTACGGTAATGATGATGTCGTCGGTAGCAATGGCAATATGTTGAACACCGGGACTCCGGTAATAATCCAGATATTCTTCAATCTGAGATTTCCGTTTTCCATCAGCAGGTTCGTTAATTGGGAATTTGATGTAACCATTTCCATTGGAAACAACTTTCGACATCAGTGCACTGTATTCGGTGGAGATATCGCTGTCGTCAAACGTTACCAGAAGTTGAAAGCCCATCACCTGTTCATAAAATGATACCCATGTATTCATCTTTCCAAGCTCGACATTGCCAACACAGTGATCTACATATTTTAATCCGATCGGTTTAATCTCAAGTGAAGATGTTCGCGTTTGAAATCCGGGTAGAAAGGGACCGTTATAATTCTGTCGTTCCACAAATGTGTGAATGGTTTCGCCATAGGTGTGGATGGAAGAAATGACAACCTCACCATGTTCGTCCTTGATCACAGTAGGCTCGTGAAATCCAGTTGCGCCACGTGACGTTGTCTCCATATACGACTTCGTCGCGTCATCAACCCACAACGCAAGAACCTTTACACCATCCCCGTGAAGGTGGACATGTCGCGCAATAGGAGATTCCGGTGTAAGTGCGGTAGTGAGTACGAACCGGATTTTGCCTTGTTGTAATACGTAAGAAGCACGATCACGCACGCCAGTTTCGGGACCGGCATAAGCCACCAATGAAAAACCCATGCAATGCTGATAATATAGTGCTGATTGCTTAGCGTTCCCCACGTAGAATTCAATGTGGTCGGTTCCTTTCAGGGGTAAAAAATCCTGCTGCATATCATTAGTTTGATGATTCAATTTACAACTTCGCGTTGGTCTATAGAAGCGATACAAAGGAGATTCGGTCATTTCGCTTTTCTAAGAATTTTTATTGTTTACTTCAGGATGAAAAGCCTTCCCTCCCAAAGATTATTGGTAAATATTGCGCCAAAGCGCGCTTATTATTTTCAATTTCCCTGAAATCTGTAATCTTTACGGAAATTTATAAGTATGGATATTAAAGCTCTTGATACTGCCCTTCAGGCCATAGAAAAAAAACGCGACGAACTAAGTCAATTGGATTACAATAATCCTAAGTATGACGATCTGGAAGAGCAACTTCACGACATGGAAGATCAATTTCAGGATGATTTCGGTGATTATATGGAAAAAGCCCTACAGCAAATCCATGACGAATTCTGTCCGGATACTGATGTGTTAATGCCTATTGCATATCTCGGAAAAGGCGTTTATGTGGAAGCAGACAAATTTCCTGGAAAAGATGCTAAACTCATGCTGGCCACTAACCCCACACGAATAATCCTGACAGCAGGAAAAGATGCTAAGGAAGTAGTCTGGACAGCAAGCTAAAGTACTTCTGCTTCATCGCGTTTAGAAACCTAATTTCTTTCTGACGCGACCAAGTACGTCGTGTGCTACAACACGGGCTTTCGCTTCGCCTTGTTCAAGTTTTTGATCCAGAGCGGCGGTGTTGCTCATGTAAAAGTTAAAGGCTTCCCGCTCTTTCGCGAATTTCTGGATGATCAATTCAAACAACTCCTGTTTTGCATGACCATATCCAAAATTTCCGGCGAGGTATTTTTGCCGTAGGGAAGCTTTTTGATCATCATTGGCAAGCAGGCTGTAAAGTGCAAAAACGTTATCAGCATCGGGATCTTTTGGTTCTTCAATGGGCGTGCTATCGGTTTTGATGGATTTCAGCTGCTTTAGAAGTTCTTTTTCCGGGAGAAAAATATCAACTGTGTTGCCATACGATTTGCTCATCTTCTGGCCATCTGTTCCTGGAATGGTCATTACAGTTTCCTCGATCTTAGCCTCTGGAACCACAAACGTTTCACCATAGATATTGTTAAACGCTGTTGCAATGTCGCGTGCGATTTCGAGATGTTGGCGCTGATCTTTACCCACGGGAACGAAGTGGGCATCATACAAAATAATGTCGGCTGCCATTAACACCGGATAGGTAAACAGCCCTGCATTGACGTCAGATAATTTCTCCGATTTATCTTTGAAGGAATGCGCATTCGCCAGCATTGGAAACGGTGTAACGCAGTTGAGATACCACGTGAGTTCACAAACCTCGGGAATGCGTGATTGCCGGTACAGATAGTTTCTTTCAATATCAAATCCAAAAGCGAGCCACGCAGCTGCTACGGCACGAACATTGTTCGTACGGGTCTCTGAATCCTTGATGGTGGTAAGCGAATGAAGATCGGCAATGAAAAAAAACGACTCATTACCAGTTTGTTGGGATAACTGAATAGCTGGAATGATTGCGCCTAATAAATTACCTAAATGAGGTCGGCCACTGCTTTGTATGCCTGTAAGAATTCTTGCCATAGTGCAAATAAAATAAAATAAAGCTGAACTGAATTAGTTTTAAATTTGTGGACTTAAAATATTACATAATGAATCGGCTCCTCACCTTATTGTTGTTTTTGATTACATTTTCTGCCTTGGCTCAACAGTCAAAACCGGTATTGTTTCGTGAGGAAATTTTTGATTTTGGCTCTGTTAATGAAGACGGTGGACCAGTGACACATGAATTTGTATACACGAATGCGAGTAATCGTCCGATTAAAA
The DNA here is from genome assembly GCA_035628875.1 of Ohtaekwangia sp. GTDB lineage: Bacteria > Bacteroidota > Bacteroidia > Cytophagales > Cyclobacteriaceae > Ohtaekwangia. Next base: position 94,765 of record DASPIZ010000044.1, read on the forward strand.
TATTAGCGGTGAAGCCTTCCTGTGGATGTACGACACCGGATTGGTCGAAAGATGTTGTTGATCCGGGAAAGACCGGATTTATTAAGGCAAGTTATGACCCGAAGGGACGCCCTGGATACTTTAACAAAACATTGACGGTAACCACCGACGCTGACACTAACCAGATCATTCTTCAGATTAAAGGTAATGTCTCCAACGAAGGTGTTGGATCTGAAGCAGATTTTCAGGTAACGAAAGGAAACTGGAAACTGAAATACGGAAGTTTTAAGATGGGCACTGTATACCATCGTGAGGAATCTACAGTGAGAGATTTTAAATTTATTAATACCGGTAAAGATTCTATCAGTATAGTTGACATCGTGGGACCGGAATATATTCAGGCGATTGTAACACCGTCAACGGTTGCTCCAGGCGAAAAGGGAAATATCAAGGTCATCTATAATGGTAAATCCAAAAATCAATATGGTTATCAGTCAGATAACGTCGAGATCCATACCAACGATGCTACTTTGCCTGTTAAATCATTTACGGTAACGGCGACGCTCGAGGATTATTTTGGCGATCTAAAACCTGAAGATTTAAACAAGGCACCGCGTTTACAACTAGCGTCTACGTCGATGGATTTCGGCAGAATTGGAAAGAACGCTACTGCCACACGCGAGTTGACAATTACAAACACCGGAAAAAAGCAATTGGTATTGAAAGCTATCCAGCCGAATTGTATTTGTGTGAAAACGTCTGCGGAAAAGATGACGCTGAAGCCCGGCGAAAGCGTTTTTGTAAAAATAATTTTCGACGCTACTGACCGTAAAGCAAGTCAGAACAAACAGGTTACCATCTATTCAAACGATCCCCGAAATCCGGTGCAACGATTTACGTTTACGGCGTATGTAGAGAACTAAAGGAAAAGAAAATCGGATATCCTGGACGGAGGAAATCATCCCTTGTTGAGGTTTTCGATTCGTCTATGTGAACTTAACCGCAAAGCCGCTGAGGCGCAAGGGAACGCAAAGTTGTTTTTGGGTCATGGTGGATATAAAATGGATAGGGCCACAAAGGCACGAAGTCACAAAGAATGCAGGGGCTCGTTTTTGTATTTCTTAGTGCCTTAGTGGCCACAACACGCATTGATGAACTAAACAAATGCAGGTATTCCGGTAATTTCATTTCCGAGGATTAGCAAATGGATGTCATGGGTTCCTTCGTAGGTAACAACGGATTCGAGGTTCATCATGTGTCGCATGATCGGATATTCGCCGGTGATTCCCATGCCACCATGGATCTGCCTGGCCTCGCGTGCAATCTCTAACGCAGTGGCTACACTATTTCTTTTCGCCATAGAGATCTGCGGCGTAGTAGCTTTTCCTTCGTTCATTAAAACACCCAATCGCCAATTGAGCAGTTGTGCTTTCGTTATTTCGGTGAGCATCTCTGCCAGCTTCTTTTGTATCAGTTGAAAAGCAGCGATGGGTTTTCCAAATTGAATACGTTCAAGTGCATACCTCCGGGCTGAATCATAACAATCCATCGCAGCACCTATGGCACCCCAGGCAATACCATAACGCGCACTATCAAGGCACATAAGTGGTGCACCAAGTCCGCTTTTACCAGGAAGTATATTTTGTTTTGGAACTTTAACGTGATCAAAAACGAGTTCGCCGGTGGTACTTGCGCGCAACGACCATTTTCCATGTGTCTCAGGTGTGGAAAACCCTTCCATTCCGCGCTCCACAATCAAACCATGGATCCGTCCGGCTTCATCTTTTGCCCAGACAACAGCCACATCAGCACGTGGTGAATTGGATATCCACATTTTCGCTCCATTCAATTCGTAATGGTCACCGCGATCTTTAAAGTTAGTTACCATACCACCGGGGTTGGAACCGTGGTCAGGTTCAGTCAATCCGAAACAACCCAGCCATTCACCGGAGGCAAGTTTGGGTAAGTATTTTTTTCGTTGTTCGTCGTTTCCAAACTTATAGATAGGATACATCACCAGCGATCCCTGAACCGATGCTGTGGAGCGCATACCTGAATCGCTGCGTTCAATCTCCTGCATAATGAGGCCGTAAGAAATATAGTCCAGTCCGCCACCACCAAACTCCATCGGTATTGTCGGACCAAATGCCCCAATGTCGCCAAACTTTTTAACGATCTCATAAGGAAAGTAGGCGCGTTCTGCCCAGTCTTCAATAAAAGGCGTGATCTCTTTTTTAACGAAATCACGGATTGCGCCACGAATCAGTTTCTGTTCTTCGGTGAGCAACTCATCCAACACATAAAAATCGGGATGCTCAAATGCGTCATGCTTCATTGACTTCCTTACGTCTGATCCAGCCGGGCCATTGGTTCGTGCCATAATTTTTGAGTTATTCGGTTTTGAAAGTTGACGAAAAAGAAATTATCAAACACTTTTTGTTCTGTGGTTCGATGCGTTTGTTTTTGTTTTAACTTTCGGAGCTAATTTACACATCTTATCTTAAAAAGATGGCAGAACAAACGGTTGAACCGGAACTTATTGAACAACTGAAGAAGCTTCAGGCCAAGTACGATGCCATGGGCCAGGATCTTTCTTCCTATCTGGATGGCTTACTATACTCAGATTACCTCACATACTGGGATTATATTCACCTGGATACCTTACTTAGTTTGCAAAGCCCGAAGACACATTTGCCCGACGAGAAAGTATTTATCATGTATCATCAAATTACGGAATTGTATTTCCGCATGATCTTACATGAACTTGAGCAGATTGCGGAAAGGGAAAATCTGGATGAAGCATTTTTTATAGCGCGGCTTGATCGGATGATCCGTTACTTCGAAAACCTCGAGAACTCCTTTGATATCATGGGAGCAGGTATGGAGAAGGAGCAGTTTCTAAAATTCCGGATGGCCCTGTTGCCGGCAAGCGGATTTCAATCTGCGCAATATCGCCTCATTGAGATTTGCTCTACCGACATGATCAACCTCGTTAACACGAATGACAGGGGCGCGTTTAAGAATGGCGATGTGTCGGCCATGCTTGAAAAAATATACTGGAAAAGTGGCGCTACAGAACTGGCTTCTGGAAAAAAAACGCTGACACTGCAACAGTTCGAAATAAAGTATATGAGCGATTTCGTGGAGGCCGGTGTAAAGTATAAGAACAGAAATTTATACCAGCTTTACCTGAGGTATTTTATCAATTCACCCCAGAAAGCCGAGATTATTGATCGCTTAAGGAAGTATGATTCATTAGCCAATGTGCTTTGGCGGCTGGCTCACATGAAGTCGTCAGCACATTACCTCACAAGAAATCCGGATAACTTGCACGCTACAGGAGGAACGAACTGGCAAAAGTATCTGCCACCGCGTTTTCAAAAAATTATCTTTTTCCCTGAATTATGGTCTGAAGAAGAAAAAGCAGAATGGGGCAAAGCAGCCGTGGTTAAAGTGATGCACAGCGAACAGTAATATTTAGTAACTTTGTGTTGCTAAACCTGTTGCATTGAAAAGCGGTGTATTTTTTTCGGTTATTTTGCTCTTTGGATCAATGTGCATCTGCTCAGCACAGGGAGTGACCCGCTATACCTACCACGATCCTCAAGAAAAACAACATCTCAAGGAAGTTTACCAGGTCAAGGATACCATTCAAAACATATTGCAGGGGCGGTACATCGCTTACTTTCTAAATGGTAAGGTCGAATCTAAAGGTCAGTTTACAAATAATGAAACCAGTGGCATTTGGGAGTTTTATTTTGAAACAGGTGCATTAAAAATGCGCGGCATTTTGTTCAAAGGCGCTAATTACGGTTTGTGGGAATACTTCTATGAAAATGGTAAAAAAAGTATGGAAGGTATTATCAATGGGAAGAACCGTGAAGGAGAATGGAAAACGTTTTACGAAAACGGTCAAATCAAAGAAGTCGGCGAATACAAAAACAATAAACGCACGGGAATTTGGAAATCCTACTTCGAAGATGGTGTATTAAAAGGCACTATTGATTATACGGATGACTTTGGCAGGTATACTGAATATTATCACTCCGGAAAGATATTGGCAGAAGGACCACGCTCAGGCACGAAAAATACTGGTCATTGGAGATTTTACGCGGAAGATGGGACACTGCAAAGTGAAGGAGCATATACCAATGGAAAAAAAGATGGAAACTGGACAACCTATTTTCCTTCCGGAAAAATTTCAGGTTCAGGTAAATATGAAAATGATCAGCCTATGGGGACCTGGGTGCAAATGCATGAGAATGGAAAAATAAGCTCGAGCGGTGCTTACGTCAGTGGAGAAAAGGATGGCAGCTGGAAGTCGTACACAGCAGACGGAAAACTAAAAAGTGAAATAACTCTACGTGATGGAACAGGAGAATACATCGAATATCACGGTAATGGGAAGATTAAACTCAAAGGGAAAATTGTAAATGAAAAGCGACAGGGTAAATGGGAGTTTTATTCAGCGGAAGGCGTTCGGGAAGGCGTATGCGAATATCATCAGGATAAAGGAACATACTACGGATATTTCCCGAATGGTAACCTGCGAACCAAGGGAACCCTTGAAGGGGAATTGAAAACCGGTACATGGGAAATTTACAACGCGGAGGGTACCCTGTCAGGTTATTACAAGCCTTTTTACGAAGATCGAAAGCTGGCGGATGAAATAATGACCCTCGCTGTGAAGCCAGCATCAAAAAAGAAAAGTAAAAAGCGATATAGCAGTGGATATTTCCGGGCGCGGAATAATGAATTCAAGGGTGTCATCGCAAGTTCAAATCCGATTTGGTTAGCCGCAGGACGAATTCCTTTTGCGATTGAGTTCTATAATCAGGAAAGACTCGGACATGAATTTGAATTTATTGGTATTCGTGATCCGTTTTTTAAGAGTGACGCGGATATTGCAGCAGGTAAAAAATTTAAACGCGGCTACAGTGTCGCGATGAAGCAAAAATTTTATAACCCGCTTAGAGCGAACATGTGGTATTTCGGTCATGAGATAAGATTCACAAACCTTGGTCATTTTGTGAATCAACCATTAGATTTGAATCCTGATAATCTGTTTACCTTTAATGCAGTTGAACAAAGGATACAATGGGGCGCTATTCTCGGATATCGTATCATGCGAAAAAACGACGCTGGAGGGTTCACCATCGACGCATTTGTCGGCGCTAACTTCGGCTATCGTGGATTTGACCTTCAGGAAAATTATGCTTCTTTTTTTAACGACCTCAGTCAATCCAGATTTGCAACAACCTATCAGGTAGGGTTAAATTTAGGGAATGTATTTTCATTCCGATAATGTTGAAGGTTTGATGTTTTACGTTATCGCTTTCAACTCCAGCCTTGAACTTTGAACCATGAACTTTGAATTTTGAATCATGAAAGTGGTAGAGTTGACGATGTTGCCGGAAGAGGCGTTTAATGAGGCGTTGTTTCCAGAGATATTATATCGTAAGTTGGATTTACCCAACGATGGGAGTGTGTTTGTTACTCCGTTGAAACGATCTATTGATGCACGGGGTAAAAAAGTCATTGTGCGATTTCAATGTGCTATTGTATCCGCAGCAGAACATCAATCTTCAATGTTGTTTTCGAAAGCGTACAATGATGTGCGAAATGCAAAACAGGTTGTTATTGTAGGGAGTGGTCCGGCGGGATTGTTTGCCGGCTTGCGATTGATTGAACTTGGGATCAAACCGATTATTCTTGAACGCGGAAAAGATGTTCAGGAGCGGCGGCGGGACCTGGCTGCGATAAACAAAGAACACAGGGTTCATCCGGATTCGAATTATTGCTTTGGTGAGGGTGGGGCAGGAACCTATTCAGATGGAAAATTATACACACGTTCCAAAAAGCGTGGAGACATACGCAGGGTACTGGAAATTTTTGTAGCCCACGGTGCAAAAGACGAAATCCTGTACGACGCACATCCACATATCGGAACAAACAAGCTTCCAAAAATTGTCACGGAGCTGCGACAAAGTATCCGTGATGCAGGAGGTGAAGTTCACTTTAATACAAAAGTTACCGACCTGATCTTGAAGGATGGAACCATTCAGGGTGTCATCACACAGCGTGGAAACAGGATCGAAGGAGAAGCTGTGATCCTGGCTACCGGACATTCGGCACGCGACATTTTTTATCTTCTTCACGACAAGAAAATACAAATCGAAGCAAAACCATTTGCATTAGGCGTTCGGGTTGAGCACCAGCAAAATCTTATCGATCAGGTGCAATACCATTGTGCAGTAGACCGCGGACCGTTTCTACCAGCATCTTCTTATTCACTGGTTCATCAGGCCAACGTGGGGGGTAGGGAACGGGGTGTGTTTTCTTTTTGTATGTGTCCCGGTGGCTTTATTGTTCCAGCAGCAACGGCTCCGGGCGAAGTAGTTGTTAACGGCATGAGTCCGTCGAGGCGAGATTCATTGTATGCGAACTCAGGTATTGTCGTGGCGGTAGAAGCAAGTGATTTTTCCTTGTATAAGCAACATGGCGAACTTGCAGGACTACATTTCCAATCATCGATTGAACAGTTAGCTTGCCAGATAGCGGGTGACACACAACAGGCTCCTGCACAACGGTTAGTTGATTTTGTTGAGGGTAGGCTTTCTGCTTCTTTACTGGATACTTCGTACCAGCCCGGATTAACTTCCGTTTCAATGAAAGAAGTTCTTCCGACTTTTATCACACAAGCTTTGCAACAAGGCTTCAAAGATTTCGGAAAAAAGATGAAAGGATATTTAACCAACGATGCCCAGATCATTGGTGTGGAGAGCAGAACATCATCGCCTGTAAAAATTCCCCGCGATAAGGAGACACTTGAGCATGTTCAGATCAAGCGATTATTTCCCTGTGGGGAAGGGGCTGGTTATGCAGGCGGAATTGTATCAGCGGCCATGGATGGAGAGCGCTGCGCTGAAGCAGCGGCTTTTATGATTGCGAAATGAATCAGCGTTTTGAATAGCTTCAAGCTTCAGGCGGCAAGCTGCAAGTTGTGGGTTTCGATAAGGTAGAAGATTTGCGGTAAATAGTTGCGAGCTGTGAGCTACGAGCCTCGAGTTTGTTGATTAGTAACTGAGGTGCTTGGAGATACTAATAAGGCTAAGGTTATTCGTTTTTCGATAACCAACCTCAAACATCAGACATCAAACTTCTAATAATTTCGAAAGCGCTTCGTTATCGAACTCCAACCCTGAATCTTGAACTTTGGACCAAGCATTATTCCGCCTTCAGCCAGGCTTCCCGGAGTGCGAGTTGTTCCGGCGTAGCGGCTTCGTTGAATTGCATTTGATGTTTGCGGGTGATTTCGATCGTTGTTACCGGGGCAGATAAGACCACTTCTTTTTTTGCTTTGTTTTCGTCCTCGCGCAACACCGTATAGCTTAAGGTGTCTGTTTCGGGTAATGCCCGAAAATGTTTTTGAACGAACATACCCAGATCAGGTCCCAGATCGGGGAGTGGTTCATGGTTGATTTTGAGGAGGACATCACCTTCTTTTAGTCCAATGGCTTTACCCATTGCGTTTTGTTGTGCGGTGGAAGCAATCTGAAGTTTAGGTTTGTTTTCAACCTGGGTGACGCCGATGTCGGCGTTGGTTATTCCAAGGCTATAGTCTTCAAATTTTTCAGCCTCGAGATAATCAATACCAACGTCAGTTAATACTTCCTCGTATGGTAAAGGTTCCGGACCTTTGACATAGCGATTGAAAAATTCACCGATCTCAGGGTAAGTCATTTCAGTGATCACCTTGAAAAGTTCATCATCTTTAAATGCTTTGTTCTTTCCGTATTTTTTAGAAAGGTCAAGCATAAGATCGCGAAGTCCCAATTTTCCTGAAGAGAGTTTTCGTAATCTAATATCGAGGCACATGCCAATAAGCGCTCCTTTCTGATACACATTAAGGTACTGATCATGATATTTTTCGATGGTATATCGGCTAATGTCAGTGAACGGAATAGTGTCCATAAACCGATCTGCGTTTACCATTTTATCCTGCATCACCAGCAGGAACTCTTCAGGTGATATCAGGCCATATCTTACCTGTACACTGCTTGCAAAGTATTCGGTTACGCCTTCATACATCCATAAATGCTTCGACATTTTAGGATCGTTAAAATCGAAATTTTCAATGTGTTCCGAATGTACGGTAAGGGGTGTAACGATGTGGAAGAATTCATGCGCAGCAATGTCTCGTAATTGTTGATCCAACTGTTGAATTGGCATTTCTGGCAGGTAATACATGGACGAGTATGAATGTTCGAGGGCACCTGCTTCTTCGGTGATCTGGTCTGTGAAATAAAAAATGAATGCATATTTCTGAACCGGTAATTCCCCACCGAGAAACTTGCTTTGCGCTTCCAGGATTTCGCGAATGCTTGCAGCGATTTCCTTTGCTGAAATTTTCTTATTCGGTGAATAGGACCCTATCAATACTTCAGCGTTTGCTACGCGCACAACAGCTGTATCAGGCTTGCTGTACATCAGTGGTGAATCAATAAGTTCATCGTAGTCTGAAGTCTGATATACATCGACTACAGTTTTTGCGTCACTGTTGGATTTTTTCTCACGCTTCAACGACTTGGCAGCAACGCCGCTCTCCACAGGGATGAGCCCAGTCGTTCCATAAAAATCTGTCGTCCTTACAACGTTAAACTGAAATGGTACCTCTTTCAGGCCTTCAAAATATCCGAAGAGCCCGCTGGTATTCATGAAAAAATTTGTTCCGGATTCAAAGCTTGTTCCTGCAGGTGCAAAGATATTAGCACCAGTCATGGTCGTGTCAATGGTATCGTCAACCCAATATGAAATTTGGGTCGCCTTGTCGGCCCGGGTGATCTTCCAGGTATTTTCATCGATTTTTTCAACGGGTAGCTTGTTGCCTTTTTTATCCACGACAGTGAAGTCATGAACATAACGCCCATAATCAGCGATGGCATAGGTGCCGGGTACTATCTTCGGCATATAAAAGAGAATCTCTGACTCGGAAATAGTGGGCGGTGTTAAAGTTACAAGCACACGGTCTTCCGCTACGCGTGTGAGATCTATTGAATATCTGTATTTATTGTTTTTTGAATTTTGGGCTGGCAAAGTAGAGTACATTGCAAAAAAAACGATGAACATGAAGTAAAGACGCATAGGTTGTTTGCTTTATGGAACCAAGTTAAATTTATTTTGTTGGGTTATAATAATAAAGTTATAATTAACGATATAAAACAAACTTTGGATGAAGAAGACAGTAATAATCGGAGCCACTCCAAATCCGGGGCGCTATGCTTTTCTGGCTGCACGTATGCTATCGGAATACCGCCACGAAATTGTGCCGGTAAGTATTAAGACAGGGGAGGTGTTGGGGCATCGTATACTTGATCTAAGAAAAAAGCCACATATAAAGGATGTTGATACTGTTACGATGTACATCGGTCCTCAGAATCAACCGGAGTGGTATGATTATATTCTTGGACTAAACCCGAAGCGTATCATCTTCAATCCCGGGACGGAAAATGAGGCGTTGGAAAAGATGGCCGAAGAGAAAGGCATTGAGGCACTGCATGCGTGTACACTGGTGATGTTGCGTTCGAATCAATATTAGCGTTTCGGTTAGCGCTTAGGCTGATTTTCTTTTTCAATGGCAATTACACTAACGCAAACTATTTTCCATTGCCCTTTTATTTTTTCTAAAACACGAACCTCTGCTTGTGGTGCACGCGAGGTGTTGTCTTTTACATGTTGTGTAAACCGTGCATATGCTCCGTTTCCATAAACTTTAATATCCAGCCAATTTCTGTCAATCTCTGCCTTTGAAGGTTTTGAATTTCGGAAGTAATCTCGAAATCCTTTTTCTATGTTTTCCCACCCTGAAAAAGAGTTTACATCGGTAGTGTCGGCAAATGACCAGAAGGCATAAGGCTCGTGAGACCAGCTTTCCTTCCAGGTGTTATGATCGATTTCAAAAAACGCTTTTGTCTCACGTTCGATCAATGCTTTGATCGCTGCTACATCATTCTTTTGTGCTTGTACGAAAAGGGGAGTACAAACGAGCACACATAGTACTGCTGCTTTAAATGTTTTCATGGTGCCGGGCGTTTAGGTGAGTAATTAAATTTACCTAAAAACCAGGACCATCACAATCGTTGTGGGGTAAACGATTTATAGGAAAATGTATTTCACTGAATATGATTACAATACTTTACAGTTACTTTGATGTATAAGCCTCCAGCTTTCCGATTTCCTGGTCAATAGTCCAAAGGCCGACGCCTTCTTTTCCAATGCGTGTAAATAACTCAACTACGGGCAAGCGTTCTTTTTCAGGTATCCATTACATTGAACGTAGCAGCATCTTTAATCTGAAAACAATGATCAACAATGGTGTTGATTGATTTTGTCACTTCTCATTTAATAACCACAATAAAAAAGGCTGCCTCGGTAAGACAGCCTTTTTAAAATGATTCATAAAAAGACAAATTATCTTTTGCCCTTTTTTGACGCGGCCTTTTTTGATACGACTTTTTTCGCGGCAGGCTTTTTAGAAGTTACTTTCTTAATAAGTCGTTTAACTGCTTTTCCGGCTGCCCTTGCGGCATCTTTGGCTAACACTTTAACAACTTTCTTAACGGAAACTTTGCCTGTTTTCTTTACAGAAACTTTGCCTGCTTTATTTGCTGCCGGCTTTGTTTTTCCAACGGCAACGGGTTTCTTGCCCGCTTTCTTGGCGACATATTTTTTCGCCAGCTTTTTAGCGCTTGGTTTTTCTTTCGTTTTTGCAACAGCCTTTTTTTCCACTGCTTTAAGGGCTTTTTTAGTAACAACTTTTTTCGCAGGTTTGGACTGTGCAGGTTTTGCCGGAGCAGGTTTCGTTTCTTCCATGAAATTCTTGCCCATAACATTCAATGCTGATCCTGCTTTAAACCATTCGATTTGATTCGCATTGTACGTATGATTTACCGGAAAGCTTTCAGTAGTACCATCGTTATGATGTAATACAATGGTAAGCTGGCGGTCAGGAGTAAAGGAAGTGAGCCCTACGATGTCGATGATATCGTCTTCCTGAATCTTATTGTAGTCTTCTTTATTCGCAAAGGTGAGTCCAAGCATACCTTGTTTCTTCAGGTTGGTTTCGTGAATACGGGCAAATGATTTTACCAGGATGGCACGTACACCCAAATGGCGGGGCTCCATGGCGGCATGTTCGCGCGAAGATCCTTCGCCATAGTTTTCATCACCGACCACGATGGTTCCGATTCCCTGGGCTTTGTATGCACGTTGTACGTTGGGTACTTCGTCGTATGTACCGCTGAGGGTATTTTTTACACTGTTTATTTTCTCGTTGTAGAAGTTGGTAGCGCCGATCAGTAAGTTGTTGGAAATGTTATCCAGGTGACCGCGGTACTTCAACCATTTACCAGCCATGGAAATGTGATCTGTAGTACATTTGCCTTTTGCTTTGATGAGTAAACGCAAGCCCTTAAGGTCTGTCCCTTCCCAGGCTTTAAAAGGTTCAAGCAATTGTAACCGATCTGACGTTGGACTAACCTTGACACTTACCGCGCTTCCGTCGGAAGCCGGAGCAACGTATCCGGGATCTTTAACATCAAAACCTTTTGTTGGCAGCTCGTCGCCCGAAGGAGGATCAAGCCTTACTTGTTCGCCCTGTTCATTGGTTAGATAATCGGTAAGCGGATTGAATCCGAGATCACCTGCTATGGCCAGTGCGGTTACCAGTTCAGGTGACCCTACGAAGGCATAGGTGTTCGGATTGCCATCGTTGCGTGACTGGAAATTCCTGTTGAATGAATGGACGATTGTATTCTTTTCACGCTTGTCTGCACCCATACGATTCCACATACCGATGCATGGCCCGCAGGCATTGGCGAATACTTTGGCGCCAATCTTATCAAACGTGTCGATGAACCCATCGCGTTCAATGGTATATCTTACAAGTTCGGAACCTGGTGTGATGGTAAACTCGGCTTTCGTTTTAAGTCCTTTGTCAGCCACCTGTTTTGCCAGGCTGGCTGCGCGTGAGATATCTTCATACGAAGAGTTTGTACACGAGCCGATTAATCCGACTTCGACACGTAAAGGCCAGCCATTTTTCTCGGCTTCTTCTTTCAACTTCGAAATAGGCGTTGCCAGATCGGGGGTGAAAGGACCATTGAGGTGTGGTTCCAATTCCGACAAATTGATCTCTACAACCTGGTCAAAATATTTTTCAGGGTTAGCGTAAACTTCAGGGTCAGCGGTAAGGTGTTCGCGAATTTGATTGGCCATGGTAGCAACTTCGGCACGTCCGGTAGCAATCAGGTAACGCTCCATCGAATCGTCATAACCAAAAGTAGATGTGGTTGCACCTACTTCGGCACCCATGTTACAGATTGTTCCTTTGCCCGTACAACTCAGGGAAGCAGCGCCATCTCCGAAATATTCTACAATGGCGCCGGTGCCGCCTTTAACGGTAAGGATACCGGAAACTTTCAGGATTACATCTTTGGCGGAAGTCCAACCATTTAATTTGCCTGTTAATTTGACGCCGATAAGTTTAGGGAATTTTAATTCCCACGCCATACCTGCCATTACATCAACGGCGTCTGCACCACCAACACCGATGGCCACCATGCCGAGTCCTCCTGCATTTACTGTGTGGGAGTCAGTACCGATCATCATTCCGCCAGGGAAGGCGTAATTTTCGAGTACAACCTGGTGGATAATACCTGCGCCTGGTTTCCAGAAACCGATGCCGTATTTGTTAGAAACAGATGAAAGAAAATCAAATACTTCTTTGCTTTCTGTTGTGGCTATTGTGAGGTCTTCAGAAGCACCTGTGCGTGCTGTAATGAGGTGATCGCAATGCACAGTTGATGGTACGGCGACCTTTGGCCTTCCGGCAGACATGAATTGAAGCAGCGCCATTTGAGCCGTAGCGTCCTGCATCGCAACGCGGTCGGGTGAGAAATCTACGTAAGATTTGCCGCGTTCGAAATTTGAAAGCTTCTGATCGGCGTGGAGGTGCGAATACAGAATCTTTTCGGATAAGGTTAGCGGACGATTTACTACTTTTCTGGCTTTGGCGATGCGCGAAGGCATCTGCTTATATAAAGCCCGGATCATGTCTAGGTCGAATACCATAATTGATAAATTTAAAAACGGTGCTAAAGTACTAATTTTTTCGTCCTAATGAAGCGCAGCTTCATTGTTTACCGCATTATGCAGGGACGTTTTTCCGTCTCTTATTTTATCCAACAAATAGTTTAACTGCCGGGTTTCTTCTTCAGATAGATTATTCAACAAAGCATCGAATTGATCCACAGCTTCCTGCATTTCACTGAGAATCTGGAGGCCGTTTTCGGTAATGGAAACCTCTACGGCACGTTTGTCTTTCTCCGCATTTTTTCGTGTAACAAGGTTTTTGATGCGCAGTCTTTCAACAATGCGTGAGGCATCAGACATTTTATCCAGCATACGTTCGCGGATAAGGTTTACAGATGCATGACCGGGGTGTTGGCCTCTTAAAATACGAAGCACATTATATTGCTGACGTGTGATATCATACTGCTTGAACAGCATGTTCATCTGATCCTGAATATAATAACTGGTAAACAAAAGATTGAGAATCGCTTTCTGCGATTCATTGCGAAACTCGCGTTGCTGGATATCATTCTCGAGGGACATAAGAATAATGGCTATTTGGTTTGAATTCGAAATTAGCCATTAATTCATTTACATCGCCTATGAAAATTGAGTTTTATTGCTTGAATATAAATACAAGCGAATGGTCGTTATGTCATTTACTATTAATGTAGTTCAGAAATTCGCGTTTGATATTTTCATCCCTGAATTTTCCGGTAAAGTATGCTGTACCTGTTTTACTGTTGGTGTCGCCCACGCCACGTGATGCTACACACATGTGATTGGCGTCAATCACTACGCCAACATGTTCTGTCTGTAACACGCGTTCTATCTCTTTACCAATTTGTACAGTAAGGCGTTCCTGTACCTGAGGACGTTTGGAAAAGTACTGCACAATGCGATTGATTTTTGAAAGCCCGATCACCTTTCCATTGGAGAAGTATGCAACGTGTGCCTTACCGTATATCGGCACAAAGTGGTGTTCACAATGGGAATAGAATGTGATGTCTTTTTCCACCAGCATCTGGTCGTAGTTATACTTGTTATCAAACAGACGGGCGTGCGGTCTGTTCTTTGGATTCAACCCACTGAAGACTTCCTTTACATACATTTTCGCCACGCGTCTTGGCGTACCGTTAAGACTGTCATCGGTTAGATCCAGACCCAGGATTTGCATGATGTCACGAAAATGCTTTTCTATCCGGTTGATCTTTTCCTCATCGTCGAGATCAAAAGCATCAGCTCTTAATGGCGTTTCAAAAGACGAGAGGATATGATCATCTTCTGCTTCATCGTCGATTGAACTAATCGGCCGGATATTCAACGAAATTTCTTTCTGTCTCATACAATGTGATTTTCAGGTCTAAATTTGAATCTATCTTCTCGCGCAAAATTTTCCAGATAACAACCGCGATGTTCTCTGCTGTGGGATTAACGGATTTAAAATATACAGTGTCAAGATTTAAATTCCGATGATCGAATTTTTGGATTACATGTTCACGGATCATATCACTCAACACTTTGAGGTCATACACATACCCTGTTTCCGGGTCCGCTTCTCCTGTAATGCTTACATACAATTCATAATTGTGTCCATGGAAACTGGGGTTATTACATTTTCCAAAAACAGCGTTGTTTTTTTCGTCTGACCATGCGGGATTAAAGAGCCTGTGTGCTGCGTTAAAATGTTCCTTCCGGGTTACCTTTACTTTCATTAGATGTAATAAAGAATCTTTCGTTACAGGTGGTTAAATACGTTATCCGCTCCCCAAATTTCCGCTTCTTTCAATATTGTAAACTAACAGCATTATGGAAAAAAGGTTCATTACTACATTTGGGGCCTGATCAAAGCGCGGAATAAATCTTAAACAATCGTTGGCATTAATTCATTCAAAAATTAAAGCAACGAAAATAAAGTAACGAATCCGAATTCTTTTGTAATTACAGTTTACTCCTGTTTATTGCAAGAGAATGGAACCGGTCCGCAAAAAAATTCTGAAGCAAGGAATGTATTCTTTTTATTTTTCGTTTGACCAAACACAACCTGGCTGCATATAGCAAGGAGCGAAATAAGGACGATGAGCAGAATGCGGAATTTGGGATTCACAAGCTGAAAAAATTAGGGTTAGCGAGCGAAAATATAGAATTAAAGTGAAATTTCATAATTTTTATGTAATTCATTAGTTTTCAATTACTTATATTGGTTAAATAAGTTTGATAAGAGATGAAATTTGATGAAATAAAAGCCAAAATTGAAGCGTATAAAACGACGGGAAAAAGACTCTTCACGACGTCTTCGTTTCAATCACATAGTCTGGTATTACTGCACATGCTGAGTCGGATCGACAAAACGATTCCGGTTTACTTCATCAATACAGGATATCATTTTCCGGAAACAGTCCGGTTCAGGGATTTTATCACGGAACAATTTGGTATCAATACCGTTGATTTAAAATCTGAAGTTCCAAAGTTTATGCAGCGCGATTATGATGGTAAGTTATTATTCGCTTCCGATCCGGATCATTGCTGCTATCTAAATAAGACACAACCCATGGATGCGATCCTGCGCTCGAATGATGTGTGGATCAACGGTGTTCGGGCCGATCAAAGTGCTATTCGTGCAGCGATGAAAATTGAACAACCTGCTCAACATGGTTGCATACGTTTTCATCCGATGCTTGACTGGACACCAAAGATGATCTGGGAATACCAGAAAGAATATAATCTGCCCAAACATCCGCTGGAAGAAAAAGGATATTTCAGTATAGGATGTGAACCTTGTACCCGTAAATTAGATCCCGAAATGCAGGAGCGTGAAGCGCGTTGGTTTGGATTGAATAAGGTGGAATGTGGGTTGAATACAGACCTCGTCAGCAAGTAATATCCGCGATTTGAAACCATGTCATAATTTTAATTGCTACGCCTTAAATGAAAGTTTTAGTAACAGGGGGTGCCGGTTATATCGGTACTGAATTGATCACACAGCTTGTCTCCAATCCCAAAGTTGAAAAAGTAATTATCTTCGATAATCTGAGTCGGTTGAATTATAACATATTCCTTGGCTTGCGTCTTCAGAAACATCTTAAAATATCTTTTATTAAAGGCGAACTGCTGGATTCACGGGCCTTGCGTAAAGCGCTTAAAGATATTGATGTGGTGTATCATCTCGCCGCAAAAGTAACAACGCCTTTCTCCAACATTGATGCCCATGTATATGAGCAGATTAATCATTGGGGCACTGCAGAGTTGGTCTACGCTGTTGAAGAAAGCAATGTAAAACGATTCATCTATAGCAGTAGTACAAGTATTTACGGGCAATCCGCTGAAACGGTAGACGAAACTGCCCTTCCTGAACCTCAGTCTTTGTATGCAATTTCTAAAGTGCGGGGAGAAGAGCACGTGAAAAGACTCTCCGAGAAAATGGATACTTATATTATGCGCCTTGGCAATGTATACGGCTACAGCAAGAGTATGCGCTTTGATGCTATAATAAACCGTTTCGTATTCGGTGCGAACTTTAATAAAATGGTGACCATCCAGGGCGATGGAAAACAATCACGGGCTTTCATTCATGTGGAAATGGTATCGCGCGCTTTTGCTAACCTGTTAAGTTCTGACCTGCCAAGCGGAACCTACAACCTGGTGGAAAAAAATATTAAGGTTGTTGATATCCTTGACGCTTTGAAAGAGCTTGTGCCGGATCTAGAGTTTCTTTTTATTAATCAGCATTTACGGCTTAATGCACTTCACGTTAAACCCAACCCAATGGTTAACCAGACCCTCGGAATTACGAATAACAGAAGTCTCAAAGAAGAGCTTCAGGAATTCATGGCGAAGTTTAGTTTCTAATCTTCAATTTACTTTAGGTTCCTTAGCTTATGCAGGAGATCACAACGGTCATTATTTTACTTGCTGTTGTTACTGCCCTGGCTGAAGTCGCAGATAAAATTCGAATACCATATCCAATTTTACTCGTCCTGAGTGGAATAGCCATAGGTCTGGTCCCCGGCTTACCAACCATTAGTTTAGATCCGGATATCGTCTTCTTAATTTTTTTACCTCCAATTTTATACTCAGCAGCATGGACTACTTCATGGCCCGATTTTAAAAAAGCAAAACGGCCAATTACCCTGCTTGCTATTGGTTGTGTCATATTTACAACCTGTGCCGTTGCTTATATCGCGCATGCGTTTATTCCATGTTTGGGTTGGCCCGAAGCTTTTGTATTGGGAGCCATTATTTCACCGCCAGATGCTATAGCAGCAACAGCCGCAACAAAAGGGTTGGGTGTGCCTAAAAGGTTGATCACGGTGCTTGAAGGAGAAAGCCTTGTAAATGATGCTACCGGACTGATTGCCTATCGGTATGCCGTTGCAGCTGTAGTCAGCGGATCGTTTCATCTGTGGCAAGCCGGTCTCCAATTTTTATTTGTGGCCATCGCGGGTATCGCACTAGGACTGATGATTGGATTTACCTTTAAATGGATTCACAAGATTACACCCCATAATCCGACCACGGCAACAGCACTAACTTTTCTAACCCCTTTTGTTTCTTATCTGCTAGCTGAATGGTTGCATGTATCCGGGGTATTGGCCGTGGTGGCAGCAGGTCTGTATCTAAGCTGGAATTCAAGCTCGATATTTTCGCAACAAACGCGGCTTCAAACAAGCAGTTCCTGGAGCACAATGATCTTTATTTTGAATGGTATAATCTTCATTCTTATCGGTCTCCAGTTGCCCGAGATCATACAAAACATAGAAGGACATTCTACGCGCGATCTGTTAAAGTATGGTGCGATTATTAGTCTGGCGGTGATTGTTGGGAGAATTATCTGGGTCTACCCGGGAGCTTATATCCCCCGCTGGATGAGTAAGAGCATTCGTGAAAAAGAACCGGATACAACGTTTGGACTGGTGACTATTTTAGCATGGTCTGGCATGCGTGGTGTGATATCATTGGCGGCGGCCCTGGCGTTGCCCCTTACCATTGAAGGAACCAAGCCATTTCCTCAACGTGATCTGATTATCTTCCTTACGTTTTGTGTTATTTTTTCAACGCTTATTATTCAAGGGCTTACTGTAAGGCCCCTGATTAAATTGTTTCGAATTCATCCTGACGGGCGGGAACATGCGATTGAACAAAGTGCCAGGCTGGCGTTAGCCTCATCTGCCATTGAACACATTGAAGAAAATTATTCGCTGGCCCTGAGTGATGAGGTGCTCAATCAAATTAAAACCAAATATGAAATTAGAATTCAACGGATAAGAAAGGATGAAATAGAACGTAAACTTGATGTAGCACAAATTATGGAGTTTCAGCGCATACAACAAGAACTCCTTGACAAGCAAAGAAAAGATCTCATCATTATGAGAGCTGAAGGTAAAATCAGCGATGAAGCCATGCGAAAAATTGAGTATGAACTGGATCTTGAGGAGACGCGCTTAATTCTGGAACGGGGGTTGTGACGACAATAAAATCTGCAGGAGAAAATATAAAGGCCACTTACCGTGGCCTTTATATGGGAACGCATAATAAATCTTAGCTCAACAGAATTCATCAAATACTTCCAATAAATGCTGACCAATCATCTGGGCGTTCCGGCCTTCAATATGATGGCGCTCGACGAAGTGTACCAGTTCTCCATCTTTAAATAATGCGATAGAAGGAGAAGATGGCGGGTAGGGCAGGGTATACTCCCGTGCTTTCGAAACCGCATCCTTATCAACACCCGCGAAAACGGTAGCCAACGTGTTTGGTTTTTTTGTTGTGTTCTGCAAAGCCCACTTTACACCAGGTCGGGCGGCACCAGCGGCACAACCACAAACTGAATTGATCACGAGCAGTGTAGTGCCTTTACTGTTTTTAAGTTGCGTATCTACTTCTTCCGGCGTTTTTAATTCAGTAAATCCGGCGCTTGTCAGATCTGTGCGCATTGGGGCCACTAATTGTTCTGGATACATATAAGTACAAATTAATTTAGGTGTTGATATTATAAAAAGCCAAGTTCAAGTTTAGCCGCTTCGCTCATCATGTCCTGTGAATATGGTGGATCAAAAGTAAGTTCGACCTTTACATCGTTTACGCCTTCGATCGCTTTTAGTTTTTGCTCCACTTCGCTCGGTATAACTTCTGCGGAAGGGCAGGACGGTGACGTTAATGTCATCAATACATATACATTGTTCACGGGATAGACATTGATCTCATAGATCAATCCCAGTTCGTAAACGTCGACCGGAATCTCCGGATCGTATATGGTTTTGATGGCAGCAAGTACTTTATCCTTAAGATCCGGTGTGGTCCTTTCGGATATCGCCTGCGCATTGTTTTGTTCTGAATCGTTCATCGCTTCACTTCCATTTTAGTTTTAAAGGCAAGGGCATATAATTTCATTTGTTTTATCATGGCCGCAAAACCATTGGAACGCTGTGTGCCAATGAAACGTTCCATGCCAATCTTGTGCATAAAGTATAGCTCTGCTTTAAGAATATCATCGGGAGTTTGTCCGTTAAAGATGCGAAGCAGTAAACTGACCAAACCCTTTGTGATAGCCGTGTTGCTGTCTGCACGAAATCGTAGATGATCACCTTCCTGTTGCGCAGTTAACCAAACCTTCGACTGACAACCTTTTACAATATTATCTTCAGTCTTTTCTTCTGCTGGCATATCGGGAAGCTTTTGTCCCAGCTCCATAATATAAAACACGGTCATTTCGCGGTCTCCGTCGAGGAGGGAGAAATCACTGATTATTTCTTCCTGGATGTCATGTGTCGTCATTTGAATACCGCCAGTTCCAGTTTCGAAATTCTTTTTTCGTGCTGCGCCACCAGCCGAATTTCCTCAGCAAGTTTTAATATCGCTCTTGAATTTTCAGCGGTTTGAAGTCCTTGCTTCGTTATTTCAATCTTGATGGAGGAAATATCTGTTTTCATCGAAGATACTTCTGTTTTCAAGGACGATACTTCTCCAATCAATTTATCCTGTCCCTTTACCATTTCGGCCAGGAGTTCCACGATTCTGTTTTCATTTTTCATCGGCTAACGGGTTTTATTTCATAAAATTAATAATGCGCTCCAGTCCTTCGATTAGTTGGTCGACTTCTTTCTTTGTGTTATAAACAGCAAACGACGCACGGACAGTTCCCTCAATACAATATTGCGTCATGAGCGGCTGAGTACAGTGGTGTCCGGTGCGCACGGCAATGCCCCGCGCATCCAGCATCTGTCCAATATCGAAATGATGGATCCCTTCAACGACAAAAGAAAGTACGCCTAGTTTGTTAGTCGCTTTTCCGATGAGTCGGATATTTTTTAAGCGAGACACACGGTCAGTGGCATACACCAATAAATCATGTTCGTGCGCTGCTATATTTTCTTTACCCAATCCGGTAATAAAATCCATGGCTGCTTTAAAAGCGACGACATCAGCGATATTCGGTGTGCCAGCTTCAAACTTATAGGGAAGATCGTTATATGTGGTTTTTGGAAAAGTTACATCCTTAATCATTTCACCACCGCCCTGATAAGGCGGCATCTTTTCAAGGAGTTCTTTTTTGCCGTACAGAATTCCAGTGCCTGTTGGGCCATACATTTTGTGGGCCGACAAACAATAAAAATCGCAGTCCATTTCTTGTACGTCGATAGACAAGTGCGCACCGGCTTGTGCGCCGTCGATTAACACAACAGCACCTGCAGCATGCGCCAACTCGATAATCTCTTTGACAGGATTAATCGTACCAAGACTATTCGATGCATGGTTTACAGAAACGATCTTTGTACGCGGAGACAAAAGCTTCCGGTAAGAATCTATATCAAGTTCTCCTTCTTCTGAAACAGGAATGATTTTGAGAGCCGCTTTTTTTTCTTCACAGATAAATTGCCAGGGAACAATATTCGAGTGGTGTTCTAAACCAGAAATGATAATTTCATCACCTTCCTGGATAAAAGCTTTCCCGAACGAAGATGCCACCAGATTTATGCCTTCAGTTACACCGCGTGTAAAAATAATCTCCTCTTCAAAACGTGCGTTTACAAAGCGTTGGGCAGTTACACGGGTGTCTTCATAGGCACGGGTGGCTTTTTCTGCAAGCGTATGTATACCACGGTGTATGTTGGCGTTATAACCTTTGTAGTAACCGATTAATGCATCGATGACAACATTGGGCTTTTGCGAAGTAGCTGCGTTATCAAAATAGACGAGGTCCCGCCCATTTACCTGTTGATGAAGGATGGGAAATTCCGCACGTATCTTTTCAACGTCAATGGATGTTATCGTAGCAGCCAATTCACTCATATCAAAAATTTTTATGTAAGCGCTCGCTGATCAATGTATCAATGTATTCTTTTATACCAGGGTGTTTAATGGTGTCCAGAAGTTCACCGGCAAAAGCATAGAGCATCATGGCGCGAGCAGTGTCCTTATTGATGCCACGGGTTTGCAGGTAGAACAACGCTTCTTCATCCAATTGACCAGATGTACAACCGTGTGAACATTTCACATCATCGGCCCAAATCTCGAGCTGTGGTTTTGTATTGATAGAAGCCTTATCCGTTAACAATATATTTCGGTTAGCCTGGAAGGCATTTGTTTTCTGCGCATTCGGACGAACAAATATTTTCCCGTTGAAGACGCCTTTTGCGCTGTCTTCAATAATTCCTTTATATAATTCGTTGCTAAACGAATTTGGTTGCTTGTGGTCTACAACGGTATGGTTATCTGCAAGCGTATCTTTTCCAACAAGATACAATCCATGCATATGAGAATCTATTCCTTCACCATCCAGTGACAATTGCAGATTATTCCGTATAGCCTTACCATCAAGTGTGAATGTAAACGTATTTACACGACTTGAACGTGCTTGCTGGAACTGTTTGAACTCAAACTGATAACGGTTACCCTTATCATTCTGAATTGAATACCAGGTTACTCCTGCGTTTTCAGCAACGGCAACTTCCGAAACAAGGGTTGAGAATCCATTGTATGAACCCATCGAATCAAATTTTTCCAGGATACTCACTTCGCTGTTCTTACCAACGACAACAAGGTTTCGTGTGGCGCTTATAACCTGTCCCGACTGCACATCATGGATGTGATAAACCAGGATAGGTAGTTCTACTGTTTTGTTATCCGGTACGTGAATAAAAACGCCATCAACAAATGCAGCGGTGTTCCACGCTGTAAATGCGTCGGTTTTATGGTCTGCAATCTTGCCTAAGAATGGAAGCACAAGCTCCTGATGATTGAGCAAAGCATCCCGTAAGGATAAAATTGTTATCTCAGAAGCAGGTGACACAATACGTGAGTGATCAGCTGCATATTTTCCGTTGATAAAAACCACCGTGTTTCCTTCTACGAAAGGAATGGCCGCTGGTGTAGGATCTATCCCGTTGGAAGGTGCATTGCTTTGTGACAGCGAAAAATTCTTTTCCAGCAGGCGTGTAAGCGGAGTGTGTTTATATTCTTCCGACTTATTACCAGGAAGTCCCTTTTCACTTAAGTCCGACAACGCTTCCTTTCGAAGTTGAACTACGGGTGATGTGACATCCAGATTTTTTTCGATTGCAGCAATTACCTCTGCCGTACTATTTTTTTCTGACACTACTACACTCATGCTTGAATTTTTTAAACAACCGCTGCCTGATCCTTAATCCAATCGTATCCTTTAGCCTCGAGTTCAAGGGCAAGTTCTTTTGTGCCCGACTTCACGATTTTTCCTTTGTAAAGCACATGAACAAAGTCAGGAACAATGTAATCTAACAAACGCTGATAATGCGTTACGACAATCACCGCGTTTGATTTATTCCGGAGTTTATTCACGCCGTTCGACACAATCTTTAAGGCATCAATATCCAGGCCTGAATCCGTTTCATCCAGGATGGCCAACTTCGGTTCAAGCATGGCCATTTGGAAAATTTCATTTCGTTTTTTCTCGCCACCGGAAAAGCCTTCATTCAGTGCGCGGTTCAATAAAGACTGATCGATTTCTACAAGCTTCATCTTCTCTTTCATTAAGCCAAGAAAGGAAACTGCATCGAGGGTTTGCTGTCCGCGTGCTTCCCTGATCTGATTCACAGCGGTCTTCATAAAATTGATCGTACTAACTCCTGGAATTTCTACAGGGTATTGAAAAGCGAGAAATACACCTTCGCGTGCTCTTTCTTCAGGCGCCATTTCCAACAGATTCTTTCCTAAAAAATTAACCTCACCGGCAAGGACTTCATATTCCTCGCGTCCCGCCAACACAGATGCCAGTGTACTTTTTCCGGAACCGTTTGGTCCCATGATGGCATGTACTTCACCTGGTTTAATTTCCAGGTTAATTCCATTTAGGATTTGTTTGTCGTCGATGCGCGCTTGCAGATTTTTTATACTAAGCATTGGTGTAGTTCAAAGGTTCAAAGTTCAAAATTAAGGGAATAGGTTATCCTACGCTTCCTTCGAGGGTTAGGGCCAGGAGCTTCTGTGCTTCCACGGCAAACTCCATAGGAAGTTGATTTAATACTTCTTTGGCGTAACCATTAACAATAAGGGCTACTGCAGATTCCTCATCAATACCACGTTGCAAGCAATAGAAGATCTGATCTTCACCAATTTTGGAAGTCGTTGCTTCGTGTTCGATTTTTGAGGTACTATTTTCTACGTCTATGTAAGGGAAGGTATGCGCACCGCACTTGTCGCCCATCAGGAGAGAATCGCATTGCGAAAAGTTTCTCGCACCTTCAGCGCGTTTCATAATATGAACATGGCCACGGTAACTATTTTGAGAATGACCCGCAGAAATACCTTTCGACACAATCCTTGATTTTGTATTCTTTCCGATATGGATCATTTTTGTTCCGGTGTCAGCCTGTTGGTAATTGTTGGTTACCGCTACAGAATAAAACTCGCCCATAGAGTTATCACCTTTTAATATACAGGAAGGATACTTCCATGTTATGGCAGATCCTGTTTCAACCTGCGTCCACGAAATTTTGGAGCTATCTCCGGCACAAAGGCCGCGTTTGGTCACGAAGTTGTAAATCCCACCTTTTCCATCCTTGTCACCAGGATACCAGTTTTGTACGGTAGAATATTTTACATGCGCATCTTTCATTGCATAGATCTCTACCACCGCGGCATGAAGCTGATTTTCATCACGCATTGGCGCTGTACATCCTTCGAGGTAACTTACGTAAGAACCTTCATCCGCAATGATCAGCGTCCGTTCAAATTGACCAGTATTGGCGGCGTTAATCCTGAAATAGGTAGACAATTCCATCGGGCAACGAACACCTTTTGGTATATAACAAAACGATCCGTCAGTAAATACTGCAGCGTTAAGTGCCGCAAAATAATTATCATTGACAGGCACGACAGATCCCATGTACTTCTTCACTAGTTCAGGATGTTCCCGAACGGCTTCACTGAAAGAACAAAAGATGATTCCCAGTTCACCAAGGGTTTCTTTAAACGTAGTCGCAACAGAAATACTGTCGATGACGGCGTCTACTGCGATACCGGTTAAACGTTTCTGTTCTGTTAACGAGATACCCAGCTTTTCGAATGTTTTGATGAGTTCAGGATCGACATCTTCCAGATTTTTTGCATTGGCTTTTTGTACCGGTGCAGAATAATAAATGATATCCTGATAGTTTATTTCCGGGTACGTTACATTTGGCCACTTGGGCTCCTTCATTTTCGTCCATTGCTTGTAGGCATTTAGACGATAGTCTAAAAGCCATGTAGGTTCATTCTTTTTGGAAGAAATGAAGCGAATGATGTCCTCGTTCAACCCTTTGGGCGCCGACTCAGTTTCAATGTTGGTCGTCCAGCCGTGTTCGTATTCTTTCGAGGTTAATTCTTCTAGTACCTGGTTGTCTTTACTCATTGAAGCCTATTTAGACTGATTTTAAACAATTACAAAAGTATAACAAAAATGCAATTTTTAGGTTCTAAAAGCTGATTAATTAAGCGTAGAAGTTTACGCACTCGTTTGTAAATCAAGCTTTTTAGGTAAGATTCAGACTCCGGTCAAGGCTTTCTTCCAGAGAGATCATTGTTTCGGTTCTTTCTATGCCCGCAACCTGCTGAATTTTATCGTGCAATACGATTTTGAGATGATTCGTATCCTTGCAGTGAATCTTAACGAACATGCTGTAATTTCCTGTGGTATAATGAATATTCGTTATTTCCGGAATGGTTTTGAGGTTAGCCATTACCTGGTCATATAGGGCACTCTTTTCAAGGAAGATTCCGATAAAAGCGGTAATGTCAAATCCAAGCTTCGCATAATTCACTTTAAGTGTAGTCTTTTCCACAATGCCGGCTTCTTCGAGTTTATTCATCCGTACATGCACAGTACCGCCTGAAACAAAAGCCTTTTTTGCTACTTCTGTGTACGGTTTTTTGGCGTCCTGCATCAGAATTTCTAAAATCTTCAGGTCGACATTATCAACTTTGTAATTTTCAGCCATAGAAAATTTGAGTTTTAAGTAATATTCAAAAATATGAAAGTAAATTAAAAAATATACAATTATTCAAATGTTTATTGTTTGGCTAACCAGTTTCGGCGTTACTTTGTTAAAGAATTTACAACGGCACACACGCAACTCACACAGATTAACAACATTGTAGGGTGTTGAAATTGGCAGACAAGCCCTCCGGTCTCGAGGGTGGAGGTAACGGGATAAAGTCCAGCCTTTTTGGCGGCCTAACTGCTCCGTGGAGGTTCGAGCCCTCCCTCTACAGCAAAGTTACTGATGGATGATCAGTACTTCAAATTTGAAATAATAACATTGTAAGGTGTTGAAATTGGCAGACAAGCCCTCTCCCGAGGCTTCGGGAGGGGTGGAGGTCATGGAATAAAGCATTGCACCTGATCCTGGTTTCGATTTGTTCGGAACCTGGATCAGGTAAATCGTCTAACCACTCCGTGGAGGTTCGAACCCTTCCCTTACAGCTAGCTCAGTTTAGGTTAATGAGTTATTCAGAGCTGCCCATCTTATTCCCGGCAGATGGCCGGGAGGGATGGGTTTTTTTATTCCCGTCCTTTCGTTCCGCCATTCTTTTTCGCTTTTTATATTGATTTGGTCGCGAACAATCGTTTGCTTTGGAATGTTTAATATTATTGAACGTCTCCTATGAACGATTATCCTTGGCTTAAAAACTATCCGCCCGGTGTAGCACATGAAATACAGTGCTACGAATATCCCTCATTACTTGAATTGTTTGACCAGACGTTTCGAAAATTTCCAGATAAAGTTGCATTCGAAAACATGGGGGTAACCCTTAGCTTCAAAGAACTCGATGTCCATTCCAGAAACTTTGCTGCATATCTTCAAAAGGACCTTGCTTTAAAAAAGGGCGAGCGCATCGCTATTCAGATGCCCAACCTGCTTCAATTTCCCATTGCATTTATCGGAGCCCTACGGGCAGGCTTAATTGTCGTGAACACAAATCCGCTCTATACGCCGCGCGAAATGGAACATCAGTTTAAAGATGCCGGTGTTACAGCCATCGTTATTGTGGCAAACTTTGCTTGTAACCTTGAGAAAGTCCTCGCAAGTACCAACATCAAACATATTATCCTTACACAATTGGGTGACATGCTTGGTACATTGAAAGGTGCTATTGTAAACCTAGTGGTAAAGCATGTAAAAAAGATGGTACCTGCGTTTAACTTACCCAATAGTATTGCATTTAAGGAAGCGTTAAAAAAAGGGGCGACGCTAACGTATACAAAACCGGAGGTAACGGTTGAAAATATCGCTGTGCTTCAGTATACTGGCGGCACCACAGGAATTGCAAAAGGTGCGCAGTTGTCACATGGTAATATCATAGCGCATAACTCCATGATCACACAATGGTTTCAGCCGTACATGAGTAAAAGACGTAATGATGTCATTATTACGGCTATTCCGATGTATCATATTTTTGCACTTACGGTCAATGGTATTTTAATGTTTACCAATGGTGTGAAGAATGTACTGATCACAAATCCGCGTGATATGCCGGGATTTATCAAAGAACTTAGAAAGCATAAATTTACCATCATCACTGGTGTTAATACCTTGTTTAATGGATTGTTAAATAATGCTGATTTTAAAAATCTTGATTTTAGTCATTTGCATGGAGCGATAGCAGGAGGCATGGCCTTGCAGGATTCAGTTGCGCGTCGTTGGGAAGAGGTAACGGGAAAACCAGTGCTGGAAGGTTATGGCTTAAGTGAAACCTCTCCGGTGCTTTGTTGTAATCCGTTAGATGGATCACACAAAATTGGTACTATCGGATTGCCGATGCCAAGTACGGAGGTGGCGATTTTTGATGACAACGGAATCAGACTTGCACAAGGTGAGAACGGTGAAATTTGTGCTAAAGGACCGCAGGTAATGAGTGGTTACTGGGAAAAAGACAATGACGGTGTGTTCTTTCCAGGAGGGTGGTTCCGCACAGGCGATATTGGACGAATGGACGCTGACGGTTTTTTCAAAATCGTCGACAGGAAAAAAGATATGATTAAGGTTTCTGGTTTCAATGTATTCCCGAATGAAATTGAAAATCTTATTGCTGAACATCCAAAAGTACTGGAAGTTGCCGCCATCGGCATGCCGGATGAAAAATCTGGTGAGGTGATCAAAGTATTCATTGTAAAAAAGGATGACAGTTTAACTACGGAAGAATTAGAGAAATTTTTTCAGGAAAACCTTACGAAATATAAAATACCCAAGCACATCGAATTCCGTAAAGAACTTCCCAAAACCAATGTTGGAAAAATTTTACGCAGAGCGCTGAAAGAAGAAGGAGCGTAGTGGAGGTACGAGGTACGATGTACGAACTACGAGGAACGGGGTCGTTTTCAAAATACTTATCAGCGTCTCCTAGGCAAGGACAGACATCAACCTCAAACTTCAAACAATTTCCTCAACCTCATTCGTAACCAAGAACCAACTTTGAACCTTTAACCTTGAACTAAACATGATCGGCTTTTTTGAACATCAGTATTTATCATACAAAAAGAATCACATTAAAAATCTTCTGGCGCTGGCCAGGGTAGATGGACACATGCATGCGGAAGAGGAAAAACTTCTTTTTAAAATTGCGCGTGGTTATGGTATGAAAGATCGCCAGGTTCAGGCACTTATTGATAGTGATGAACAATATGAAATGAACATTCCGGATAACTATAACGATCGGATGAATCTATTGCATGATCTTGTGCTTATGATTTTTGCAGACGGTGTGGTAGATCAACATGAAGTGGACTTCTGTACAGAGGCCGTGAAGCAGTTCGGAATGAAAAGTGAATTATTGACCTTCCTGCTTGATCTTTTTGAAAGTCAAACTGCGCCCACTCCCGAAGAATGGGAAGAAATCAAAACGGAAGCGATAACGCGATTTAAATTATAGGATGACGTTTAGTCGATCCTCCTTAATGTGAATGACTTATTTCCTTAATATTTTAAGCAACACATCAACCAAAAATTTTATCCAGGCCAAAGAATTTATCAATAATTACAAGTATGGATAACACGCCGAGCAGGAGCGGGCACACATAAGATATTGTAAAGTTGATATATTTCTGCAAGAAACTTCCGGCATACGAAGGGTTATTTCCGTATGACAATTCTTCATTGAGGTTATATAATTTCCATCGGTAGCGGATGAAGATACACATCAGGCAACCACCAACGGTTAAGAGAATGTCACTCATGTCAGATACGAAGGTAAGAAAATCCCGGCCCTGATAGAATGGTAATTTATTCAGGAATTCAATCACACCCTGGCTCACCATACTCGGTAATCCAACTATAAATATTATCCCTGCAAGTACCCATACTACCG
This sequence comes from Ohtaekwangia sp., assembly GCA_035628875.1. Classification (GTDB taxonomy): domain Bacteria; phylum Bacteroidota; class Bacteroidia; order Cytophagales; family Cyclobacteriaceae; genus Ohtaekwangia. The sequence continues at coordinate 123,691 of DASPIZ010000044.1, forward strand.
CCTTACGTGGAAATTTTTTTTGATCCACAAGATAGGCTACAGGCACTTCGAGTAGTGAAACTGTAGAAGTAAGCGCAGCAAAACAAAGCAACAGGAAGAATCCGCCACCAACGATGCGACCCAGTATCGGGCCCATTTCCTGGAATACCTGTGGCAACACCATGAACACAAGCGCAGGTCCTTCTGTAGGTGACATGTTTTGCGAAAAGACCAATGGGAATACCATAAGTCCTGCAAAGAATGCAACTGATGTATCCGCAATTGAGATAACGGCAGCCGAGGAAACGATATTTTCTTTTTTACTGAGGTAAGATCCGTAAGTTATTAATGCACCCATACCCAGAGACAAAGAAAAAAATGCCTGACGAAGCGCGTCAAAGATTGTTTGTAATTTTATTTCACTGAAGTCTGGAACAAGGTAAAACTCCACTCCACTGAATGCGTTGGGTAATGTAAGGCTGTATATGATCAGGCCAAGTAGAATAAAATACAGCGAAGGCATCATGATCTTATTCGCCGCTTCAATCCCCTTTTGTATTCCCTGAGATACGATGTAGGCAGTTATTGCCATGAAGGCCAGCGAAAAAAGCAAGTTTGAATAGGAGATACCTTTCCAACTTGTTAAGTCGAGAATGTCATTTACAAAAACACCGAAAAATGATCCGTAATCCTGTTCCTGCAAAAGACTTCCGAAAGAAATATTCAGAAAGTATCCAAAAGCCCAACCGGCGACAACATTGTAAAAAGAAAGGATTAATATGCCTGCAATGATTCCTAAAATACCCAATATACCCCAGCGTCTGCCACCAAACTTTTTATATGAACCATAAGCATCGCTGTTGGCGGCCCGGCCAATGGCAATTTCGCCCACCATTACCGGGTAACACAAAAGGAAAATACAGGCGAGATAAAGAAACAAAAAAACAGCGCCGCCATTTTGTCCAGCCAGGTAAGGGAACCTCCAGATATTACCGAGACCTACTGCAGATCCGGCAGCAGCCAGAATAAATCCAATCCGGCCGGAAAAATTACCTCTGTTTGTCATGTGTTGCGCTCAGGTTTAGATTAAGCTGCCAAAATAGAGCGAATCCTTCAATAATCAAACTGCTGTTATCCATAAAGCTGGCGTATGAATTGTTGGTTAATTAATCAGTTTTTCTCGTCATGCGTTTATTATAATTCAGTTTAACGTTATAGATTAACTGCGGAATTTAAGAAATTGGAAAGTAGAGCAAGATTATGGATGAATTCAGAAAATTAACTACCCAGGAGAAGGCCTTGCGTATTAATTTAAGCAGGGCAATTTATGGGTCGTTTGCGGAAATCGGCGCAGGTCAGGAAGTTGCTGCTAATTTTTTTAAAGTAGGCGGAGCTTCCGGAACTGTCGCAAAGACCATGTCAGCATACGACATGAAATTCAGCGATGCCATTTATGGGCAGACGGATCGCTACGTCTGTGAGGAAAGGTTGATTTCGATGCTGGATCACGAGTATGTATTATTGCCTGAACGACTTCCAAATCGCATTGAGTCTACGCGTTTTTTCGCTTTCGCGGATACGGTTGAGAGCTTGAATTTTGAGAGAACCAATCAGGGTCATGGTTGGATTGGTCTTCGGTTTCAGATCAAACCTATGACTGCACCAAATGATTGCGTGATCCATGTTAAATTGCATGATACTGATCCGTTACAACAACAATTGGCGCTGGGCATAGTCGGGGTCAACATGCTGTACTCTTGTATGTTCCTTACCGACCCTGAGGAAATTCTGATGTCTCTCGTGGATGGACTCTCAACGCGGCGAATCGAGATCGATATGTTTCGTATTACAGGTCCGGATTTTAAACATGTAGACAACCGCTTGATGGCGCTGAAGATGGTGAAGAATGGTTTGACGAAAGCTGCCATGTTCGGTCCGGATGGAAACGTAATGCAACCATCAGATGAGCTTTACAAAAAAAATGTACTCGTATTGCGTGGAAGATTTAGACCACCCACTCATGTGAACGTTGATATGTTATTGGCTTCACGTCGCCACTTTAAAAGAGAGAAAGATGTAGACCGTTCTAAAATTGTGTTGCTTACGGAACTTACGTTGAATGACCTCAGCTCCGGCGGTACGATTGATGAAAAAGATTTTTTAAATCGCGCAGATATTATTTGCTCCTTAGGACAAAACGTATTGATCTCCAATTATTATGAGTATTACCGGTTAGTTGATTATCTATCGAAGATTACACGCGGCAAGAAGATCGGCATTATCATGGGCATCTATGCTTTGCAAAAAGTTTTTGACGAAAAAACATACGAGAATATCCGTGGTGGAATTTTGGAATGTTTTGCTTCACTCTTCGGGAATAATATAAAGCTATACATTTATCCCGCGTTGCAAAAGGATGAAAAAAGTTTGTTCAAGCTCAAAGATTTTGAACTCGAGTTACCTGAAAATCTCAAAAATTTATTCCGCTATTTGATGGACAACAATAAAATGGAGGATGTAAAGAATGCCAACGTAAAAAACCTGCACATTATATCCGACAATGTATTGGCGATGATAAAGAAGGGCGAATCAGGCTGGGAGCAAAGTGTTCCATACAAGGTACAGGAAGCCATTAAAAAACATGGCTTGTTCGAATATCCCTATACAGAAGTTCAAAGTTCAAGATTCAAAGTTCAAAGTTGATTTCGAAAACGACGGGCTTGTGCCAATCGTTTGAAGTTTGATGTTCAAAGTTAGTCTTATTTTCTGATGGTTTCTTTGCGAAACTTTGCGGCTCTGCGACTTAGCGGTTAATTTCAAAGTTCAAGGTTATATCATACTAATTCAAAGTTCAAGATTGATCGAGCGCTTTGAAATATTTTTTAGCTTCTGCCATAACCTTCGGCGCGAGTATAAAACCGGATAACATCGTAGGTACCGCCATTAGTGCATACGCAACATCAATGATGTTCATGACGTCGCGCATCGAAAGGATAGCACCAAATACAATGGTGATGAGATAAAAATAATTATAATACTTTCCGGCTGTTACACCCAGTAAAAAAGAAATGGCCTTATTTCCATAATAGCTGTAAGAGAACAACGAAGTAATCGCAAAGAAAAAGGCACACAAAAGTAACAGCCATTTCCCAGTTGGGCCTAATGCAGTTTGGAATGCCGTAGTCGTTAATGTAACACCATCTGCCTCAGTTGTTCTCCAGACATCCGTTACCAAAATCGCGAGCGCCGTAAGTGTACAGACTATAAGTGTATCGATAGCAGGACTAAGCATTGAAACAAGACCTTCGCGAATGGGTTCGGTGCTTTTGGATGCGCCTAGTGCCATTGGTGCTGTTCCTATTCCGGCTTCATTCGAAAAAGAAGCTCTTCTTACACCTGCAACAATAAGTCCTCCCACTAATCCGCCAAGGGCGGGTTCTCCACGGTAATGTTCCGCCGAAAACGCATCTGTTATTATCATGAGAAAGTGCGAAGGAATTTTTTTGATGTTCAATATGAGAATGGCTGTGACACAAACAAAATACAATACAATCATGAGCGGAACCATTTTACCTGCCCAGTTACCGATGCGTTGTATTCCTCCGATAATGACAATACCCGAAATGGTCATTAAAATGCATCCTACAATAAATTTGGCTTTATCGATTTCAAAACTACCTATGAAAAATGAAGAAGATTTTATTCCTGTGGCAGGTAATCCTATATCAGTTATTATTTGCGTAAGCTGATTCGCCTGAAAGATCGGTAAGCATCCGATTGTAGCACAAATACAAAACAAGACCGCAAGGGGGTACCACGGTTTTCCAAGTGCTTCGCGAATAACATACATGGGCCCTCCCTGAATCGTTCCCGCCGAATCTTTGCCCCGATACATTATCGAGAGGGAACTGGTAAAGAAGTTTGTCGACATTCCAACGAAGGCGGTGATCCACATCCAGAATAGCGCTCCCGGTCCGCCAATAGTAATTGCCGCCGCTACGCCTGCAATGTTTCCCATCCCTACTGTTGACGCTAAGGCTGTGGACAAAGCTTCGTATGCATTGATTTGTCCGGGATCGTTGGGGTTGTTGTATTTACCCCGTAGAATGGCGATGGTATGTTTGATATATTTATAAGGAATAAATCGCGAATAGAAAAAAAAGAATAACCCGCCTAGGATGAGTAGAAACAAAACAGGTGTCCATATTCCGGTGGCGATATTCCCAATAATTTCACTCATGATTCAGGTTAATGTATCGCTAAGATAAGCACAAACTGTAAAGGGGAAAGTAAAATGGAAAGTATGCTCAGAAAAGACTACAACCATCAGGCGGAATTGAGCGGGCGTACTTTTTGTTCAAAATTTTTCTTATTGGAAACGATCATCCAGTTACACAGCTGATAAAGTAGCCGTGCACCAACATTGGCATCCCAGTCTGAATGCGGAGCCGGAGCCACTTCGTTTAAATCAAACCCGATGATCTTTTTGTTCGCATGCACCAGTTTTTTGATCAGGTGGATAATCTGGTGAAATTCGAAACCACCGGCTACTGGTGTGCCTGTATTCGGACAAAGTTTCGGATCTAATCCATCAATATCGAAACTGATATAAACATTGTCTGGCAATACATGAATAATTTCATCACATATGGTATCCCAGTTTTTTCCGGCATACATGGTTGATTTGATGTCCTCATCAAAAAAAGTAATGATGCGGCCCTTTGATCGGGTGATGGCATTCATTTCTTCTTCACACAAATCGCGAATGCCTACTTGTACCAGTTTTTTAACCGATGGTATTTTCAAAGCGTTGTGCATGATGGATGCGTGAGAATAAGTGAATCCCTGATAAGCTTTTCTGAGGTCGGCATGTGCATCAATCTGAAGAATACCAAAGCGATCATAGTGTTCATGCAGCGCACGCCAGTACCCCAGCGGAATACTGTGATCACCGCCGACAAGCGCAACCATTTTACCTTCTTTTAATAATTTTTGTGTGATTGATTTTACGTAAATGTTTAAAGTTTCACACGCCTCATTGATTTTTTGCAGGACTGGATCTTTCTTAAGGTAAGGTTCATCCCTGGAAAACCGGCTGATGTGTTCGGCTGCCAGCATTCGTAGTTTGTTGCCTTCTTCAATCAGGTTTTCAGGAATGGGCAACATACTGATACCAGACTTCCAGGCATCTGGAATATCTTTCATAAAAAGATCAACCTGCGTTGAGGCGTCAAGGACACCGCGAGGACCAAAAGCAGCGCCACTGTGATAAGAAACAGTTACTTCCCACGGAACGGGTACAACGACAAGGCTACCCGTTTCAGGTGTAAAAGGTAATCCGAATAATTGCCCGGAAACGCCTGGGCCATTCGGATCAAACTGCTCAACGGCAGATCTTACTTCAGCGGGCATCACAGATTCAATGGTTTAAAGGTTAACGTTTTCAGACTCTATATAATGAATTAATTCACCCGTTCCTTCACTTACTTCCTGCCATGTATTTGTGTTGAACTGAATAATTGCCATGCCTGCCGGAACCATTTCTCCAATATCTGCTTTTGTAAGATACTCTGCGAGGTAAGAGATCACAGGATTATGCCCAACACACATCACATGATGAAGATTATCCTCAAGCTGAGAAATAAATTGAAAAAAAGTACGTGTTGATGCATCATAGAGCTCTTCTTGTAGTATAATACGCTCTAAATCAAATTCCAGCGCACCTGCAATTAGCCGGGCTGTTTCTTTTGCGCGTTCTGCAACGCTGCACATGATAACTTCGGGCAAAGTTTTTTGCTTTTTTAAATAGGTTGC
>DASPIZ010000045.1:0-36018 GCA_035628875.1 Ohtaekwangia sp.
CCGGATATAAAGATGGGAGGAGTACCAGTAACAACAGAGGCTGTGGATCAGATTAACGGTGGAATGGATTCGTTCGTTGCATCAATTACTCCCAATGGAAATGTGGCATGGATACAAGGTATCGGAGGAGACGGTAACGAATACGAATATGCGAGAGATGTGACCACCGACTCGTGGAACAATATAATAGTTACGGGACACTTCAGCTCTGACAAGGTTTCTTTTGATGGTCAAGTCGTACATCGCGTTGGAGATTCGGAAAACTCCTACGTTGCAAAGATAAATCCAGCGGGTCAAACCATGTGGGTTCGGGGAACAGAGATTCCAAACTCACAAGATGGGACCGGCGTTGATACGGATAGCGAAGGGAATATATTTATAACAGGAACTTATACGTTTGACGCGAAATTTGGGTCCTTCATCTTACCAGCAATGGGTAATGGGGATATGTATATTGTAAAACTTACACCAGACGGAACACCGGTTAAGTCCACGTATATTTCAGGCACTGGTCAGGAAGTTGCAACCGGGCTTCGTGTCAATGATCAGGATAAGATAATGGTATCTGCCTACTACTACAGTACACATATTGAAATCGGCGAATTTTCGTCTTCCAAATTACCAACCAATGAATCTGACGCATTCATAGCAATCTTGAGTAACGATTTGGCTACCGTAGAGTGTGCGGAATTTATCACGGGCTCAGGTGCGATAACCATCGAGCACTTTAAAGCCGACGCTTTTGGTAATGCAACATTATTCTTCAATTTTTGGGTAGGATATGGGCTTTCGGTTACTTTTAATTCGCAGATATTCACTGATCCGGATTACTTTTCTGTTATGGCCATCATGCGAAATAATCAGGCACCAGATGAAGCGGAAATATCAGATCCTTTCCTTCTACAAAGCGCACTTGGAAAAGACACTACGCTATGTATTGGAGAAAAGTTAAGTCTATCTGTTCCGGTGTATTGCAACGCTGAGTATAAATGGAATACAGGTAGCGCAGATGCCTCTGTCGAAGTCTCGACGGCGGGGCTTTATTGGGTTGACGTTACCTTAAATGGTATTACTGTTCGTGGCGATATCAGTGTTTCCTATTACGAGCCGATCAATGTTTCTCTGGGAAACGATCGGTCTGTTTGTTTTGGAGAAACCGTATCGTGGGTATTACCTGTTTATAAAAATGCGGTGTATCAATGGAGCGATGGCGCAAGTTCAAATGAAAAATGCAGTGACTAATCCTGGAACGTATTGGGTAGAAGTTTCAAATCGTTGTGAGGCAGTGCGCGAGACCGTTACACTGCGGAATATAACCTCACCTGAAGTCGACCTTGGAAGTGATATCACAACCTGTGATCGCGAGGTAACGTTACAATATTCGCCTGCGCCTGATGAGACACTGCTTTGGTCAGATGGGTCGACTTCTACATCATTTTCCGTTAAAAAATCGGGGACATACCAATTGACGGTCAATAATGGTTGTGTCGAAACCATGGATGAAATACAGGTAACGATCAAAGTAGCAGAAGCGTGGATCATGCCAAATGTCGTAACCTATAACAATGATGGAAAGAATGATCATTTCCTTTTGCCATCAAATGATGAAAGATGTTCACTGCTTATTTACAACAGGTGGGGTAAGAAAATCTATTCTACAGATAACTACCAAAGCAATTGGCCAACTGAAAATCTTAGCACTGGTGTTTATTTTTATACCTTGAAACGTCAATGCATGCCTGCGCTGCATGGTGCGATCCATTTGTTGAATTGATAATAGTCTAGATTCTCATACGCATTTGGTATCAAGGCATGAGTATATCGCATTAACTGAACCTCATGAAATTCGTCTGATTTTTTATGAACCTTAAATTTGCTGATGGCGAGTTATATCTTGACGCATAGTTACATTCATTATGACTTAATATCTATTGTATGATAAGCAGGTCATTGATAAATTGATGAGACACTATACCTGCCGCGACCAGATTCACCTTTCATAAACGCGAAACCATTTTAAAACAAAAAGGAGTCAAGAAAGCACTATTTTTTAAGCCCCATCGAATTCAAACACACATGACAAAATGAATTACAGAAATTCCCAAACGTAAGGAGGCTGAAGTCGTACAAAAACTGTAATACTGAACAAAGTTCACCATTCCCAGGTTAAATTGTCAGCGTCTTCGGAGTACTGAATTGAAAGGTGATATCTTCTCATATCGGAGTTGTCGATCAGATACTTGACGTCAGTTTTATTGGATTAAAAAAATAATTAATCTGGTCGGCTGGCATAAGATTTTTATGTTTTTTAAACTTTTTAAATTGGCTTTAAATTCAAGGGTTGCACCTTATCGCATGATGAATCGATTCGCTTCCGCGTTCCTTTATGTCTTCTTTATAGGCTGAGTTCCCAACTAATGTAAACTTTACGAATGAATCAAAAGGTTGTAAAAAGGGCTGGCCTTAAAGCCCTGTTGAAATCACCAACCGGTATTACTGGATTGGACCAAATCACACAAGGCGGAATACCTGCCGGCCGGCCAACGCTTGTTTGTGGCGAAACGGGCTGTGGCAAAACTTTATTATCAGTAGAATTTTTAATCCGTGGTGCGCTTGAATTCAACGAGCCCGGCGTATTAATGGCATTTGAAGAAAAAGCAGAAGAACTTGCTGTTAACGTTGCGTCTTTGGGTTTTGATCTGGAAAAACTACAAAAGCAAAATAAAATTAAGGTTGACTATGTCCACATCGACCGCACAGAAATTCAAGAAACAGGAGAGTATGATCTAGGGGGAATTTTCGTCAGGCTAGGGCACGCCATTGATTCGATTGGTGCAAAAAGGGTTGTGCTCGATACGATTGAAAATATCTTTTCGGGCTTATCCGACCAGCGGATATTACGCTCGGAGTTACGAAGATTATTTCAATGGTTAAAAGATAAAAACGTAACCGCCATTATTACAGGTGAGAAAGGAGAGGGCACTCTTACGAGACAGGGACTTGAAGAATATGTTTCTGATTGTGTTATCTTATTAGATCATCGTATCGAAAACCAAATCTCTACCCGCAGACTTCGCGTTGTTAAATACCGTGGCTCAATTCATGGCACCAACGAATATCCATTTCTGATTGACGAAGACGGTATCTCGGTGCTACCGATTACCTCTTCGAAACTGGATGCAAGTGTTTCAACGGAGAGGGTTCCAACCGGTATACCCACTTTAGACATGATGTTGGGCGGACAGGGATTTTTCAGGGGATCAAGTATTCTTGTCTCGGGGACAGCTGGAACCGGTAAAACAAGTATTGCAGCCAGTTTTGCCAATGCGTGTTGTGAAAGGAACGAGCGATGCATTTTCTTTTCATTTGAGGAATCACCGCATCAGATTATCCGGAACATGCGCTCCATCGGGATGGACCTGCAAGCGCATATTAATTCCGGATTGCTAAAATTCGTTGCTTCGAGGCCTACCTTATTTGGATTGGAGATGCACCTGGTGGCGATCCATAAGATCATCAATAACTTTAAGCCCACCACCATCATTCTCGATCCGATTACTAATCTTGTTACGATGGGGTCTATCAGCGAAGTCAAATCGATGCTGATCAGGCTGATTGACTTCCTTCAGTCCGAACAAATAACGGTGATGTTTACGGCCCTTACTTTAAGCACAAGTACAAGTGAGCAAACAGATGAAGGCGTTTCATCCATTGTCGATGCCTGGGTACTTGTCCGTGATATTGAATCCAATGGAGAACGAAACAGGGGAATGTATATCATGAAATCACGCGGCATGAAACATTCCAATCAGGTCAGAGAATTTGTTATCAATGATAATGGATTGTCACTGGTCGATGTGTTTCTTGGACCTGATGGCGTCCTTGTCGGGTCAGCCAGGGAAGCGCAGGAACTTGAAGAAGCAACAGGCGTTGCACTAAAAAGTCATGCATCGTCACGTACCGATCGTGAGATTGAAAGGAAGAAATTTGTTCTGGAATCAAAAATTGCCAGCCTGAAGGAAGAATTTGAATCGGTAAAAGATGAATTAAATAAGACGCAGATTGAAGAGCAATTACGGAAAGAAATTTTAGAAAAAAACAGGGCTGAAATGAAGCGTAAAAGACTAGACCAGACATTGGTTAAGCCTTCTGCTGATAAGAAAAAGAACCCTAATAAGAAGAAGAAATGAAGAATAAGTCTGTTGAATATGAGTTAAGGCTTTATGTTGCAGGGAACACCCCGAGGTCAATAACAGCACTTAATAACTTAAATCGATATTGTGAAGAACACCTGAAGGGGCGGTACAAAATTGAGGTGATCGATTTGCTTGTAACACCACAATTGGCGCAGGGCGATCAGATTCTGGCGATTCCAACACTTGTGCGGAAAGTGCCGGAACCGATAAGAAAAATTATCGGAGATTTATCCAATGAAGAAAAGGTTTTAGTCGGCCTTGATATTAAGCCTTTAATTAAAATAGCATGAGTGATGCGATACAAATTAGCCGACATGGCGGGCACGTAAAAACCAAGTATGTACTGCAGTTGTTCATTACAGGTGCAACGCCAAATTCTACCCGCGCAATAGCGAACATTAGAACAATATGTGAGCAACACTTAAAGGGCGAATATGAATTAGAAATAATTGATGTTTACCAGGAAAAGGAAATGGCGGCAATGAATCAGATAGTCGCATTACCGATGCTAATAAAAAGATTTCCCTTGCCAGAACGAAAATTGATAGGGGATTTGTCAAAAACAGCAAAAGTACTCGAAGCTTTAGGAATTTAGTATTGTTTGTATGGGGCAGGTAAAAGAATATAGGGACCTTGTTCAGGAAAATGAAACTTTGCGCCAGCAACTAAACGAGGCCAATGATACCATCGACGCAATCCGGAATGGCGAAATTGATGCTCTTGTTGTTGAAGGAAAAAATGGCCACGAATTATATACGCTAAACTCGGCCGATCGAACGTATCGAAGCTTCATTGAGCAAATGTCCGAAGGTGCCGTAACACTTAATGCGGAAGGAATTATTGTCTATTGTAATTCCAGTTTTGCTAATATACTTGATACACCTTCGCGCGATATTATATCTCATCCACTTGTTGAATTCATACCTGAATCCGATGGCAAAAATTACGACGATCTTATTTTCCTCGGATGGCAACAAGAGATTAAAGGGGAAATTTCTTTAAAGAAAAAAGCAACGCTCGTTCCTGTTCAGCTATCCATTACATCGTTGAAGATGGACGAAGGTGTTGCTTTGAGCATTATTGTAACGGATTTAACATCACAAAAGCAAATATTAAATGCCCTGAAATCCAACAATGAGCAGCTCGAAATGATGAACAAGCAGTTGGAGTCAAGCAATCATGATTTGCAGCAATTTGCATCGGTGGCTTCACATGATTTGCAGGAGCCGTTGAGAAAAATACAAGTCTTTTCGCATTTATTAAAAGATAAATTTGCGCATGAGTTGTCTGATATCTCAAGCGTCTATCTTGGAAAGATTGTGCATGCAGCTAATCGTATGAAGGTTCTTATTATCGATATCCTGAACTATTCACGATTGTCATCAAACGATAGAAATTATGTATTAACGGATATCAATGCCATGATTAATGAACTATTGTTGGATTTGGAGTTGATCACCAAAGAGAAGAATGCCGTAATCAGGGTACATGAATTACCACATATGCAAATTAATCCAGGGCAGATGAGACAAGTCTTTCAAAACTTAATCAGCAATGCTTTAAAATTTTGCAAACGCGAAGTACCACCATTTATTGAAATTTATAGCAGGATTGTAACAGTAAAGCATCCCGTTCTTGATTACGACGTGCGGTGTTGCAATATTCATATCAAGGATAATGGAATAGGGTTTGATGAAAAGTTTTCCAAAAATATTTTTAACCTATTCGAAAAGCTTCATTCTAAAGACGACTACGATGGTTCAGGGATTGGCCTGGCCATAACAAAAAAAATTGTCGAAAAACATAACGGTCAAATATCGGTGCATAGTAAAATGGGAATTGGTACCGAATTTATTTTAACATTACCCATAGATCAGGAACCTAATGAATAAGCGAAAGAAAATATTGCTCGCTGACGATGACATTGACGATAGGATCTTATTTGAATCCGCATACAGAAATCGCAATGACATTATTGTTCTTCCGATTGCAATAAATGGCGTGGAGGTCATTCAACGCCTTGAAAGTACCCTAGCTCCGGAAAATTTACCCGACCTTATCATTCTTGACCAAAACATGCCAAAAATGACGGGTAAGCAAACGTTATCATTACTCAAAGCTGATCAACGATATGCGCATATTCCGGTATGTGTTTGCTCTACGTATGCGGATCATCACTTAACTGTTGATTGCCTTAAATTAGGAGCATACAAGGTATTCAGCAAGCCAATTACCGACGAGGAGTATCAGAAAATGATGAACGATTTTTTAGGAGATCTTGCCGTTGAAATTGCGCATTGACGGAGATATAGCCTGGCAGCACATTCACTCGATAAGTCTGATAGCGAAAGCCGTTACGGTGTGGTTTATTTGCTATTTTCGCGTATGCTTGATCTTGTAATTGAAGCCCGTCAAGCGTTGATAGCGCCGGGCATGGAAGTAAAAAGAATTTTACCTTTTCGCCTTAAGCGGATGGTTGGTCCATTCATTTTTATGGATCATGCAGGGCCGATACAGTTGAATTCAATTCCTCCAAACACACTTGATGTCCTACCTCATCCTCATATTGGATTATCTACTGTTTCATATTTACTGGAAGGAGAGGTGACACATCGTGATAGCCTGGGCGTAGAACAAATCATTAGGCCAGGCGAAGTAAACTGGATGACTGCCGGAAGGGGCATAGCGCATTCAGAGCGATTTGAAGATCCTGCGCTGCTCGCACAAGGAAAATTAGAAATGCTTCAGACCTGGGTTGCCCTTCCCGAAAAGGATGAAGAAAGCAATCCTGCATTCGACAATTACAAACCTGAAGCTTTATCAGTCTATACAGATAAAGGTATATGGATGCGTTTGATTGCAGGAGATGCCTTTGGTATGAAAGGAAATGTAAAAACGCACTCACCACTTTTTTACGTTCATGCCTTGATCGATAAAGGAACAAGGTTTGGCATTCCAAAAGAACACAGTGAACGTGCGATCTATATTACCAAAGGAAAAGTTGAAGTGGCTGGAAGAATGTATTCCGCAGGACAAATGTTGGTATTCAACAAAGGCGTCGACCCGGTACTTTTAGCGCAGGAAAACAGTACCCTGATGTTTCTGGGCGGAGAACCATTAGGTGAACGTTATATCTGGTGGAATTTTGTTTCATCCAGGAAAGAAAGGATAGAACAGGCAAAAGCCGACTGGGAAAATGGTAGAATTATTTTACCTCCGAACGATAACCATGTTTTTGTTCCGCTGCCTAAGGACAAGACAAAGCCTGTTGGAAATCCATCGCCGCAAGCACTTTCATAGATAGGACATTCATTGGGCATGGCATGTAATCTCGTTGTTAGGCTTCCATAATTTTCCTTTGGAGAGGGCCGGCTGAGGTTGTAAAAACAAGTTCAATTTAACAACATTGATCAGATATTAGGCGTTGGAAAGCTGGGGACTAGGTGTTAGGTATGAGGTATTACTTCTGTCAAACCTTGTCGGGAGTAAAGTTATTTCGTTAGTAAAACGCATTTTTTTAATAAGTCTTTTAAAGGCATAATAAGGCCTCCATTTTCTTACTGGATTTCGAATCCAAAAAAATCCGTATCTTGGAAAATAATCGAGACAACTTCAAAACTCCTGCTTTCGTGTCTTTTTTCATGTGTTTTCGCTTTGTGCCGACCTTAACTTTTATTCTGTCAGTTTCGGAGTTTGCTTTGAGTCAAGCATCATTTAAAAATGACCTTTCTCAGCTTAATAAATTGCTATTAGAATACCATGTGCAGCCAAGACCTGTGGATGACAGGTTATCACACGATGCTGTTCAAAATCTTTTAGAGATGATTGACCCTGACAAGCTTTATTATACGCAAGCAGATATACTAAAGATTAAAGCCAGTCAAAACAAAATAATCGGTGACATCAACAACTACACGTGGACTTTTCTTCCATTGTTCCAGGAAATCACAAGGGCATCATTAACGCGCGCCAGGGAAAATCTACTTGCGTTGGGGCAGCGGTCCATCAACTTAAACGTAAAAGACACATTCCGTCGTGATACCATATGGGCAACTGATGAGGCTTCGCTTCAGAAAAAGTTAGCCATCACAACAACGTATAAAGTGTTAACGCAACTGGAGCTTTCCGCTAATCCTCTAGATGATCGTCAAAGCCTGGAAGAAACCAAGCGCGTCGTTGAAGCCGCCATGCTACGTACAGTGGATAAGCGACTACAACACCATTTGGGATTTGAACACTTTGTTGGTAATATTTTTCTTAAAGCTTACCTGCGTGCACACGACGCGCACTCCGTTTATTTTTCTCCTATTGAAATGCAAAATTTCCTGGCGTCTATCAGTTCGCAGGGTTTTTATTTTGGTTTTGTATTGGAAGAAGATCTCAAAGGCAATATTTTTATCAAGAGCCTTGTTCCTGGCAGTCCGGCATGGAAATCAGGTGAAATCTTTACCGGAGATATTATTGAAGGACTGGCATGGCATGGTAAGCCCAAAATCGATGCGGCGCTGTTGTCCTTAGACGATATCGAATCAATCGTCAGGGAGTCCAATCATGAAGTACTTGATCTCTACCTACGCACACCTGGTGGCGATGTCAAACAGGTTATGTTGAAGAAAGCATTGCAGTCATCTGAAGATGATATTGTAAAGAGTTCCATTTTAGTAACGGATTCAAAAATTGGGTACATCTCGCTCCCTGATTTTTATTCGAACTGGAGTCAAGAGGGTTCCGCGCAAGCTGCGAATGATGTAGCGAAAGCAATTATAAAACTTAAAAAGGAAAACATCAGCGGTTTGATACTGGACCTGCGGTTCAACGGTGGAGGGTCTTTGCACGAAGCTGTTGCAATGGCTGGAATATTTATTGATGCCGGGCCAATGGCATTGCTTCGTGCTCAAATAGGCGATGCGGTAACGTATAAAGATTTTAGTCGCGGCACTGTGTGGGATGGTCCGCTGGTCGTAATGGTAAACGGATTAAGTGCCTCTGCCGCCGAAATTTTTGCTGCGGCGCTTCAGGATTACAACCGTGCTTTAATTGTAGGTTCAAGAACTTACGGAAAAGGAACAGCTCAAAACATTCTTTCGCTTGAAACAGGAAAGTCAACTTTGAATCCGGCAACCGTTGGCAACAATACAAAAACAGGTTACGCTACCATAACCATGGGACGCTGGTACAGAATTTCGGGAAAGTCTGTACAACACGCCGGTCTTAACCCTGACATTAAAATACCTGAGTTGTACGATTACGCAGCATACCAGGAATCGCAGCTTCCATTTGCTTTAAAACCTGATTCCATTTTTAAGAAGGTGTATTATCAACCGTTGCTTCCGATCTCATTAACGGCATTGCGAACGAACTCACATGATCGTATTGCTAGCACGCCGTATTTTATTCAGTTAGCGAAAACGAAATCATTATTCGACGAATACACAAAAGGACAAACATCAATTACATTAGCGAAAGAAGATTTTCAATTGCGCTTTCAGTCTTTAAGCCTAAGCGTCGAAGCACTCGAAAAAATGTCGTCCACCGAAACAGGGATTTTTAATGTTGAATTTATTCCTTCTGATGTCGAGCGAATGTCGATGGATGAATATTTCCGGGAACGTAATATATCATGGAGCAGTACACTTAAAAAAGATTACACGCTTGGGGAAACTGTAAATATTATAACCGATTTTATCCGACAATCAAAAAAACCATAAGATGAAAAAACTGTCTTTTGTTTTCGTGTTTTTTAACCTTTTTACAACAGTAACAATATCTTTAGCGCAGTCTTCCGCCGGACCTGTTGAACATATGAATCAATTCACCTCGCGGGAGGAGGTGCTTTCTAAAAATTATCTCAGTTACATGAGCGAGATAGCGCATGGAAGCAAGGCACGTAAAATGGAGAAGCGTAGAACTGAGCTTATCACATCTATTAAGAAAGCGCTGAACGAGAGTGGACGCATCAAGCCCCACAATGGAGACGCGACGCTGCGCGATGCCTTCCGTAACTATTGGAGTGTGCTGTTATCCGTCATCAACGAAGACTATGCTAAGATTATTGATATGGAGGAGGTTGCTGAGCGTTCATACGATGCGATGGAAGCCTACCTGCTCATCCAGGAAAAGGCTGAAGAAAAAATCAATAACGCATTCAACAATGCTGTTGATACGTATAATGTGTTTGCTGCAAATAACAACGTAACAATCGTTGAAGGGAAGTCATCCAAACTATCGAAGCGTTTAAATCAGCTTGGTCAGGCGAATTCCTACGTCAATAAGATCTACCTTATCTTTTTTAAGAGCACCGTCCAGGAACAACTCGCCTTTGAAGCGATAAATACAAATAATATCAACAGTCTTGAGCAACTTAAGGGAACCATGGCAAAATATGCTGAACAAGGGTTGATCCAGCTCGATTCTATTAAACCGTATAAAGGAGATGGTTCGTTAATTACCGCATGTCGCAAAGTTCTCGAGTTTCAAAAAGCTGAAGCGGTGTCGATGTCTGTCTATTCTGATTTCTTAATAAAGAAGGAGGACTTTGAAAAGACGAAGAAGGCATTTGAATCTAAACCTGCCGCTAAGAGAACACAAGCCGATGTGGATGCATTCAACAAAGCTGTTGCCGAGCAGAACAAGGCTGGGATTGCTTACAACAAAGTGAACAACGACCTGAGCAAACGACGTGAAAACGTAATGTCAAACTGGGATATCACGAAGAAAAGGTTTTACACTGCCCATTTTCCGAAAGCGTGAATGGATTAGGAATTTGGCATTAGGCATTTGGAATTATGGTTAGGGAGGAGTGATTTTTTTTCGGATATTATGAATCCATGAACTATCAAACATTTCAGCCGCATTCAGATTTACAATCACTTGTAAAATGCTATTGGACGTTGGAAGTTCCCGCTGACCCGAATGCTCAAAAACAACGCATCGTTCCAGATGGATGTATTGAAATGTTCTTTATTCTTGGCGACGACATTAAACGATTCACCACTGAACCGGAATTTATAATTCAGCCCCGTGCCATGGTACTTGGTCAGATTACCACACCATTTTACGTACAGCCAGTGGGTTATGTTCATTCTTTTGCCATTCGTTTCTACCCATATGGATTTGCAAACTTCGTTACAACTGTAATCAAAGACCTGGTAAATAAAGAAACCCCTATTGAACTATTGTTCGAAAGTCAAAGCGCGAAGAATCTCGAACAGGAAATTATTCAAGCCGCCGATACTTCGGAACGAATCCGGATTATCGAAAGTTTTCTTCTACAACGACTGAAGCGAAAAGAAACGATTGACACCATCGTGAAATCAACCGTTGATGCAATCTTTTTAACACGCGGAAACGCTTCTGTAAATGATATGTTGAAAGAAGACTTATCAAAACGGCGGCAACTCGAAAGAAAGTTTGTGAAACAGATTGGAATCAGTCCGAAGCAGTTGAGTAAAGTAATCCGACTACAGACCGCTTTGAAAATGTTGCTTAATCAACCCGGTCAGAACCTCACGAAAATCGCTTACGAAAGCGATTACTATGACCAGGCACATTTTAATAAAGACTTTAAGGAATTTACCGGAACAAACCCAGGTGAATTTTTAACCGATAGCGAAATGGCACTCTCTTCGCTTTTTTATTCGCAGGATTAGGTGTCGCATTTTTACAATTATAACACGGGATCGTACTGTAGTTTAGCATTCTCAAATAAAATCCACGTGTTCAATTGTAAAAATCTGAAATATGAGAAACCTAATTTCAATTATTGAAATACCCACGCATGACTTATCAAGAGCAATCACGTTTTATCAGGTCATTCTTGATGTTCATATACAACAAGTTGATATGGGCGAAATGCAAATTGGCGTTTTTCCCAGCAATGAAGAAACCGTAAACGTTACGCTTATCAATGGCAACGAATACAAACCATCAGCAGACGGTACACTCGTATATTTTAATGCGGGCCATGATCTGCAAATCATCCTAGATAAGGTGAAATCAAACGGAGGACATATCATCATACCTAAAACGGAGATCAGCCCCGAGATGGGTTTCTTCGCATTATTTCGTGATACAGAGGGTAATAAATTGGGCCTGCATGCGATGAACTAATATTATAAGGTGGTGATGTTAATTATAGTTTGATAAAGTCGACCCTTCGGTTTGTTGCCTTTCCTTCAGCGGAATCATTTGGTGCTAAGGGTTTAGTTTCGCCCTCACCATCTGTTTCAATGCTTGCGGCCTGAATATCATATAAATTAACGAGTGCTGCTTTTACAGCATTGGCTCGGCTGATTGAAAGCTTCAGATTGTGCGCATCATCACCATCGCTATCTGTATGCCCAATAACCCGGATCTTTACCATAGGATTTGCTTTAAGTATGTCGGCGATCTCTTTGATCATACCCATTGATTCGGGCTTAAGCTCATCTGAATTAACACCAAACGTTATGGCTGTCGTGGAAAGTTTGCCTTCACTTATCAGTTTACTTCGCAGGTCAACACCACCTGCAGCAATCTTAACGTTCCCCATAAATAATCGCGCAATTTCAAAATCGTTGGTGAACCCTTCCAATTTAAATTTAATGGTTTGAATGTGACCAGATGGAACAAGCGTGGGCATATCGATAATCTTTTTGTCGTCGGCCCATAACCGAAAGCGTTTTTTGTTTACAGCTATTGAGATATGCATTCCCGCAATAATTTTCTTTCGGATGTCAACTTTTAGGTTGTTCTTTATCACTTCCGCGTTGTTTACTCTATTTGCTATCGCGATACCAACATCAACGTACTGGGTAAGTGGCATTTTAATCGACACAAGGTTCTTGCCGTTTTTAAACAAAATATTATCATCGAAAAGCAGGTGAAGATTTGCTGTAGAGCTGACTTTATTCGTTATGCCACTGGACATCAGGTCAAATTCAATGGTGTAATCATCCGGTAGCGATTTAGTCATGGTAGGTATGTACAGCGATGATGGTTTCAATTCAAACCATTTGCTTTCAGTTATTGAAACAACTTCGCCGGATCCATTGGTATTCCATCGAGACGGGAAATCCCCAACGTTATCAGCAGAAAAATCGTCGACAAACAATACGATTTCACCGGGAACAAAATCGAACTTTGTATATGCTGTAAATGTTTTCGATTCACTCGCGACAGGAGTAGGGTCAGCCGTTTTCGCTTCTTGCTTCTTCGTCTTATTTTTTTCTTTTTGCCCTGATGTAGTGGTTTTTTTGTCTTTTCCATTTACACTTTGATCAACACCTGTTTCGACTTTGTCGAGTCCTTTATCAATGGTGCGGTCAATTTTGCGATCAGCCCGTTGTTTAGCTTTCCTTAGAAGACGGTCTTCAATGGTCTGTGCCGAGACTTCAGCTACTCCCAGCACGATAATGGCGGATAAAAGCAATGGTATTTTCATCTGTAGGGTTTTTATTTTGCGGAAGGAAAAAATGCGTAACGAAGAAAATCTTAACATGACCTCTTCGTTACGTTGTGAAGTTTATTTGATTAAGCTGTCTAAGATCTTAATCCTGGATTTGATATGTTTTTTTCAGAGACTCATAATCGTAAGAAACTTTTCCTGCGGATGTTAAGGTACCTCCCGGTATGAGGATATACCGTACTTCAAGCCCCTCGAACATTTCTTCAGAAAACGTGGAACCATCAGCGGTTGACGCGACCAATCCCAAGGTGCCTTCTCCGGACTGAATCTGCGTGGCCCCAAAGACAAGGACTTCCCCGGACTGATAGGGGGTAGACACTACAAGGGTAAGGTCATCAGAAATGGCACGGAGAAAGAACAAGGCAACTCCACCATTTTCGACGAATTCACTGGTGATCATCGGTTCTACGATTTTCATGGTCTTATAATTGGATTCATTAAAACCGTTCCAATCAATGGGCATCCAGGCAGAATAAATTACATTAGCTGTTCCTGCATCTCCTTTTTCTCCTTGCGGTCCTGGAGACCCCGCCGCTCCTGCATCTCCTTTTGGCCCTGGATCACCCTCTTTGCTGCAGGCTGCCAATGTAATGATCATGAGGAGGATGACAAATTTCGTGATGGTTGTTTTCATGTTCTTTTGTTTTTTTAAGTATTTAATTATGGATTGAAGTGTTTTCTGATGTGTGCGAATTGTATTTTTTTAATGACCTTACCATTATGGACGAGATAGATCTCGTAGGCGCCTTCTTTTAAAAAACACACATTGATGTAAACTTTCTGCGAAAGAAAAGTTGGAACTGATCCGGTGTAATGAATAATGACTGGCCGTTTTTTCATTTCGCTGTTAATCATCAGCATCAGAAAAAAAATCAAGTGCTAATGATGCACAAACGTATGGTGAGGACCGTGGAAAGGCTGTTAACGATGTAACAGATGCTATAACAGATGTAACAATGTGTAAATGGCGCTAAAAAAGGTCATTTTTAGATTCATTCCAGCATTTTTAGAATACAGAATGTGACAATATTTTTAGTGGCCCGAAGTAAATTCAGTAGGGGTGCAGTTAAATGTTTCTTTAAAACACTTCGAAAAGTATGACGGATCGTTGAATCCAACCAGATAACCAATCTCCGAAATATTAGCGTCAGATTCCTTTAACAATTGAGCCGCCATGGCCAACCGTTGCGACCTGATGAAATTGGCAGCCGACAATCCGGTGAGCCCTTTTAATTTGCGATGTAATTGCATCCGGCTCATGCCGATTTTCTCAGCAAAAATTTCAACCGTGAAATCACTGTCCGTAAGGTGAGTATCCAGAATCCTCTGTATCTTCTCCAAAAATTGTTCATCTGTTGATGAAACCGCTATTTGCTTCGGCTTTAAAATGATTTCCCTGCTATAACGCTCATGAAGCTTTCTTCGTAATTCGATAAGCTTTTGAATGCGCACTTTTAACAGATTGCCCTTAAATGGTTTGGTGATATAATCATCGGCGCCACTTTCAAAACCTGTCAGGGCATTTTCATCCCCGGCTTTCGCAGTTAACAATATGATGGGTATATGGCTTGTAAACTCATGCGTTTTAAGTTTCCGACACAATGCTAATCCGTCCGTATCGGGCATCATTACATCGGAAATTATCAGATCCGGAATGTGCTCCAGTGCCAGCTTAATTCCAGCTTTCCCATCGACGGCCTCTATTATTCTGTATTCGTGCTGAAGAATTTTCCGTATGAATGATCTTACCTCGCTGTGGTCTTCGACTAATAGCAACAAAGGTAAACTCATTGATTCTTCAATAAATTCATGAGCATGCCCAACAATACCTGATTCCAAAACATTGCGTAACCTTTCTGTGGATCGCGTGATTATCCGAGCCTTTGGAAAGGCTTCTTTTATAACGGGAATGCTTATGGTAAATGATGTAAGACCGCCTGGTAATGTGTGTACCTGGATGTCACCTTTCAAGAGATAGATAAGTTCTTTTACAAGCGCAAGTCCGATACCCATACCCGCCGATCTTCCATCCGCCTGATAAAATCGATCAAATATTCTCCCAATATCAGTAGCGGGCACCCCCTCACCGGAATTAGAAACAACCATGATCAGTTTCTCGCGTTCAATCTTTACTTTGACAGAAACGACTCCAGAGGCGGGTGTATACTTAAAAGCATTGGAGAGTAAATTTGTTACTACTTTGTGAATGGCATCGTGGTCATACCATACGTCAACCTTCGCGGCTGGCATTGCTATTTGATAGTCGATCTGTTTTTGTTCTGCGAGATAATGAAAAGATGAGGCAAGTACTTTAAGAAGTTCAACAAGGTCGCCTTTTTCAATACACACTTCTAAGTTGCCCGACTCAAGTTTTGACAGATCAAGCAATTGATCAACCAATAGTAAGAGTTGGTTTGACTGACGGTTAATCATTTCCAGATCTTCTTTTTCATCAGCGCTGATCGTGGGATCGTTAAGTCTGTTTTCAACCGGGCCCGATATCAATGTTAATGGCGTACGAAATTCGTGTGAAATATTGGTAAAGAAACGCGACTTCATTTCATCCAATTCCTGCAGTCGACGGTTCGCTTTCTTTTTGGTTTTCAACAAAAAATAAAAAATAATTGCAACCGCCACGAGAGACAGTACGATAATGATAAACAATACTTCCTGTTCTCGTTTTTCCCGCTGCGCGAGTTGATGCTTTTCACCCAGTAATGCAATTTCGCGCACCTTCTTTTCAGTTTGATAACGCGCCTCGACTTCTACGATCGCCTTTGAAGTTTTAACGGCATTCAAACTATCATTTACCTTTTGATACAAAACCTGCGTTTCAAAGGCTTTCTTAAAATCACCTTGCTGTTGATACATCTTTGCGATGGACTGAAGAATATCAGCTTTTGAATTTAAGCCACCCGTTTTTTCAGCTTTCTGGAGTGCGGTATAAAAAGCTTCGGTGGCTTTCGAATATTGCTTAAGCGCAACCAACACTTCGCCCATTTCATGATAGCTAGAAACAACTGTTAGGCTACCCGCGGTATGCCGAAAGGTTGCAAGCGCTTTTTCATATAGTGTTAACGCCTGATGCGGCTCATTTAAATAATACAAAGAACGACCCAGGTAACGATATGCGCTGGCAAGCATCTCGGGGTCGTTATAGGTTTTAAAAAACTTTAGTGCGGCATTGAAGTGAACGCGTGCAGCTTCATAATTTTTGTTTGTTAGTTCCAAATCGCCAAGCGACATTTGAATAGTACTGGCTCCATAGCTGTCATTTAAGGCTTTATAAATGTCTGCGGCTTTCAGTAGATACTTTTTTTCAAGATGCTGGTTTCCCAGGACATGATACACGTGCCCTATATTTTCCTGTATCTCACCACGATCGATATTTACCTCATTGCCCATGAGTGAATCTGCTTTCAGAAAGTTTTTAATGCTTGCATAATAATCTCCCTTATCATATAACAATAAGGCCAGACTTTTATATGCCTTCGCGATTCTCAGACTGTTTCCCCATTCAGTTGCTATCTTGAGATGCCAATCAGCATACATCTTTGCAGTATCATAATCTACCTGGTTCAGATAAGAAGACGTGAGGTAATTCAACGCATATACTTGCTGCGGATAGTATTGCGGATCCTTTGACAAAGTAAAACCTTTCTTAAGCCAATGGACAGCACTGTCGTAGTCTTGTCGTGCGTAATAAATCATACCCATAATATTGTATCCATCCCATATTCCTTTAATGTATTCTGATTTTTCAGAAACGCGGATCACTTGTCTTACATAATGCGGAGCTTTGTCTATGTCTTTGAAGTAATAGTGCCAAGCCAACGCTTTTAGTGATTGTACCCTCACGGTATCATGCGTAGCTTGGTCAACTGCTCTCTTTAATGAATCAACAATAGACAGTTGCGCAAAGAGGCTTAATGGCAGGAAAAAAATAAGGGTGAGTAAGCCTTTCATGAAACGAAAGTTACTGGTATTTTTTGATAAATGGTTAATGAAAGTTGCGCATTACGCCGTGCTTTTCTTTTGATGCAGTATGCTGCTTTTTGTATTCAGGTATGTTTACTTACTATAACTGATTTATTTGGTTGAATCGAAACTTCGCGCGCTGCTATTCCGGCAAATAAGCCTGGACCTAAATTTGGGCTTGAAACGATAAGCTAAAGATTGATCACAATACCAGCATATTAATTTCAGAAGTCTTAAATGAAATTAATGACAACAAGTAACAAAAAGACCTTTAGTTAATATGATTCGAGACGCTGAACCCCCAGACGAATATGGGTACACGGTGAAGGCGTTTCGCGCCTTGGCTCAAAGCCAAAGTATCTTAGTTCACAATATGACGTTACCACAGCCTAGATTGCCTCAATGAGTTACGGCTTTTATTATAGAACTATGCTTTTAGTTTATCCGGATTATAGCGCGTATCAAAAACGGTTGCAATATATGCTTGCTGATCTGTAATCCTGTAAATAATCTTGTAATTCCCTTCAACTAAATAGCGGTAGTCTTTATCAGTATTTTTTAATACAACTTGTTTCGCCCCTGATTCAGGGAAAGTTTCTATTTGTCTTACCCGTGACAATATTTTCTCTATAACACTTTGTGCGGCCTGTTGAGAGCGTTCCGCTAAAAAATCATAAATTATTTCCAGGTCAACCAATGCCTCTGTTGACCAAATCACCTTAACCTTCTTCACTTATCAAACCTGGCTTTAAAAATGGATTCCACTTCCTCCTGGGAGTGTACTTTGCCCGCATTGATATCCTGTTCTGAACGGTCTAATTTTTCTTGCAGACCTTCCATTGCTTTAGGCATTCGTTGCTTATAAATATCTTTAATGGACCCCTTCCTTAAAACTTCGATTTTCAGGATCAGTGATTCATCTTGCAATCTTGCCAACCACTCTATAAGCTCTATTTTCTTTACTGCGATATCCATAAAAATGTTTCAATTCTTAATGCCAAAGATAATGATTTTGTCTTTCGCTCTAGTGCGTCATCGCAAAAATAACTGTACAGATATAAATCGTCAGAAATGGGACAATTATCTGCTTAATACAGGTTTATTCAGGAACAAGATGTAGACTATTTTGCGGCGATGACTAGTTCCCTTGTTACCTAATGGAGGCATTTTTTCTCAATTGATTTTAATTCTTTTATTCCGACTTTCTTAGCTCGCCAGGTGGAAGTGCACGAGAAGCAGCCAACTCTACGTCACCATGAGGGTAACCGTGGTCAATGTCCGGTTTCCTATCCACAAAAGAAACTGTTTCAAAAAACCGAGCCAGACTCCAATAGCGCGAATAGTGTGGGCTAAACTTCAACTCACTTTCGGTAACGGATTTCTTTTCAGCATAAATTCCAATTCTTCATGTGTGTCTTGAAACTTTTTATTGATGGTTCGCATCACTTCTTTGAATTCAGGCAGATCTTTGATGTGATCGAAAACAGGATCGGTATCCATATATAAGATCCAGTATTGAAAATTATTTTCGTTGGAGAAGAGTTTCAGGTATTCGAGTGCCTTAGCGTTATCTTTTTGATAAGCGTAATAAGATGCCAGGAATAAATTGCGATACATTGACTTGTCTTTCTCAGCAAATGCTTTAAAACTATTTACAAATGGAATGGCTCTGTCGTGCTGATTGAGCTTATCAAGTACAATCGCTATTTTAAGATCTTCCGAGCTGAAAAGATCCATTCTGTATTTTTCTTTTAGGTCGAGGTATTTCTCATAGTACACATAGGCTTCTTTGTATTCCCGCATGTAAAAAGTAACCTTAGCTACTTCCTGCATGATATCCAGCCGATTCGGATTTTTATTCAGCTCCTTCAGAAGATGTTCGCGTGTTTGTTTAAAGTCTTTCGTTTTGGCGAATCCTACATACGCGTTGACGTAACACGCGAAAAAATTATTCGAATCGTAGTCCAGCGACACATTCATGTAATGTTGTGCTTCGTCTATAAACCCATTTTGTACCAGTCCGTTGGCCAAATGAAAATATTTGAAACTCTTAGCGGCAGAATCCAGTAATTCGATGTCGTGCTTTGCGCCGATGAGGGCGTACTCGAGGTATTTTCGGGAGTTCGGCACATGAATGCTGTAAAACTCCGTAAGGAAGTGAATGACTAAACCATAGTTGGTATTGTATTCCAATGCCTTTTCTAAAAACAAGGTAGCAGATTCATAATCTTTCTGTGTAGCAAATGACAAGGCTTTAGCAATAAGACTCTCACCGGCTTTCGGATCATATAACATCGCCTTGTCCGCATAACTATGAATTTGATGGTTATACTTTTTATCAGCTGAAAAAACGTCGAGGTAGTAGTACACCATCACGGCATTGGCATAGGCAAGTGAAAATTCGTTATCTCGTTCAATAGCCTGGTTGAAATAAGGAATGGCATCCAGCAGGTCCTGCGTTCCCGATTTATGAAAAAGATCCCTGCCTTTTAAAAAGAGGTCGTAGGCCACCAGATCATTTGTTGGTTTCTTCTCGATGCGTTGTGCTACTTCAGGGGTAATAACGATCTCGATTTCTTCGGCAATATTTTCCGCGATCTCCTGCTGCAATTCAAAGATATCCTTCGACTCACGCCTGTATTGCTTTGCCCACAGGTGCCGGTCTGTAGAGGCTTCGATAAGTTGAATGTTCAATAAAATCCGGTCGCCGATCTTTTGTCCGCTGCCTTCGACAAAATAATTCACATTCAGTTCTTCTGCCATCTCCTGGATGGACTTATTTGCATTTCTGTATTTCTCTGCAGATGTGCGACTCACTACACGCAGGCCATTTATTTGCTGGAGGTTGTTCAGCGTTGACTCCATCAATCCGTTGATGAGATACACATTGGATGAGTCGTTGCTGTCATTCTTAAAAGGCAGAACAGCAATTGATTTTTCCTGAGGAACAGCTGCCGGCGAATTGAAAAAGAAATAGGCAGTGATGCCCGCAGCCATGAGCACGACTGCAATAAATCCAGGAACGAAATACGTTATCGGTTTTTTCGCTGGCACATTTTCGATCACGGGCTCCGTTGTGTCTCGTTTGCCGACCTCTCCCGGTGGATAACCATAATATTCGCGGAAGCATTTAATAAAATATGACGTGCTATTGAACCCAACCTGGTGTGATACCTCAGAAACGTTGAGAGATGATTTCCGAAGCAGCTCCATGCCTTTCTTTAGTCGCACCTGATTTATGAATTGACTGACCGATAATTTTGTTTCCCTGGTGACCTTTCGAAGCAGGTTCGACCTGCTCATACTCATTTTATCTGCCAGTTCAGACACACCAAAGCCTTCGTCCGAAATATTTTGCTCAACAATAGCGGTGAGCTGCGCGATGAAGTCATTTTCGTTGGGCGAAGGTTCAGACATTGGGTTCTTAGAATAACAAGTGTTTAGTGGTACTGTCTACAAACAAATCAAAAATTTTCCGTAGGTAGCCTTTCCTACAAATTTATTGTTTTTGTTATAAGGTTTTGCATCATACGAAAATGCTTTTAGGTCTTATTATAGACGTTGAAAAAGTTGAGGCTAACTTTGAAGGAATAATAAGTCGGTTTGCCTTACTCATAAGATGTCCACCAAATACGGTTACAAGGGCTTTCAATATCCTTCTTTTGTAAGTCTTAAATACACCTGAGTACTTCTCGGGCGGCTCAACAGAATTACGAAGTTTTTTAAGCTGAAGTTGAAGTATTTATCGTTGCGTAAGGATTTCATAATTCGAACTGCTCAACGTAGACGACAACTATGTGTCAGGTTATGCAGGAATTAGGCGAGCGAATGTACCCTTCTATGAGCTTTAAATTGATGAGATTAAACTATAAGTTTAACAAATAGAAAGGGGATTTTAGCGTCGAATTATATCATTATATAATTCTTTCCACTGTACCATTTACCCGTACTATTAGCGCGTTAAAAGGTGTAACACGCAACCCTATTTCATATTGCGCGCTGACAGATCATTTTTGCCAGTGTGTGGCCGGAAACACGTTATAATGGGGCCTTTATGCCTTGGAATCGCATGAAGCAAATGCCATTTATTAGGTAATTTGCGCGGACACGCACCCTAATTTCGGGTAACTGCTTGCTTCGCAATCGATTGTGTCTTATGTTGCGTAAGTTTGATGGATTGGTGCCAAGATTATTCCTTCAAACTATTATTTTTAAGTGCCTGAAAAGTCGCTTGCGATTAAATTTTACCTAAACATTTTAAACCCAAATGATGATGAGAGAACTCTACAGGAAGTTGAGTTTCACAGCCCTGGTGCTGTGGTGTTGTTCATCGGTTGCTTTCGCCCAGGATCGTACGGTATCCGGGAAGATAATCGATGAATTCGGGCAACCGCTGCCCGGTGTAAACGTGTTGGTTAAGGGCACTTCGTCTGGTACAGTATCAGATGCAGAAGGAGCCTACAACATTGGAGGAGTTAACGATAATTCTGTTCTTGTTTTTAGTTTTATCGGATACCTGGCCAAGGAAGTAACCGTGGGATCACGCTCGGTTGTAGACGTCGATATGGCTCCCGATGTTACTTCGCTGGAGGAGATTGTGGTTATCGGATATGGCGAAAGAAAGAAGGCTTTAGTAACGGGGGCCAACATTCGTCAGGATGGAGCACAACTTCAGGCATTAAATACGAGTAGCGCTATGGAGTCGCTTCAGGGTATAACGCCTGGTGTAAGTATATCGA
The DNA here is from genome assembly GCA_035628875.1 of Ohtaekwangia sp. GTDB lineage: Bacteria > Bacteroidota > Bacteroidia > Cytophagales > Cyclobacteriaceae > Ohtaekwangia. The sequence continues at coordinate 22,359 of DASPIZ010000045.1, forward strand.
GGAATAGTGGGCAGCCCGGTGCTGGTACCCGGGTGCGTATCCGTGGTATCGGTACGATTGCCGATTCTAATCCCCTTTACATCGTTGATGGTGTGCCGGTGGGTAATATTGATTATCTATCGCCATCTGATATCGAGTCTATTGACGTACTGAAAGACGGAGCGTCTGCGGCAATTTATGGATCACGTGGTGCGAACGGTGTGGTGCTGATAACTACGCGCAAAGGAAAGCAGGGTGCAAAAAGCCAGATCAGCTACAATGGCTACTATGGCGTACAAAACATCTATAATAAGCCTCCTGCGCTGAATGCTCAAGAATACATGTTCATTATAGACGAAGGCCGTGCCAATGACGGATTAGCGCCCACTAATTGGGAAAATGAAATCAAAACCAATAGCTGGCTGGAAGGTCAGCAGGCTGGCCTGGGTACAGAATACGGCGAATATGTGTGGAATAAGCTTCAGAACGGCTGGAAAGGAACCGACTGGGTAGATGAGATCACACAGAAGAATGCGCCCATGCAAAGCCATGCCCTTAATATTACGGGTGCTACGGAAGACATGACGTATGGCGCTGGGTTTTCTTACTTAGATCAGGCTGGTATGATCGGTGGTGACATCATCGATGCCGGTTTAAAGAGACTCACGGCCCGCTTAAATACCGAGATAAAATTGGTGGAAATAGGCGGCCGCAAAATACTCAAATTGGGTGAAAACTTTACCTTCAATAATACACAGAGACGGGGTACAGGAACGGGTAACATCTACTATAATGATTTGCATGATGCCCTCGTGATTAATCCACTCATGCCAGCATATTGGGAAGGTTCTCCAAGTAAATACGGTTTTGCGCCTACCTTAGAAGGTGTCAATCTTGGCCAAGCCAATCCTGTCGCGACCATGTTTTATCGACACAATTTCAATTGGGGTAAGGGCAATTCTATTATTGGTAACGCATACGCGGAACTGGAACCGATCCCATCGTTAAAGATCAGGTCTTCCTATGGTGTTGATTCGTGGTTTGGCCACAGCCGGTCCTATGCACCTGCCTATGGCTTGAGCTCCCAATTCAACAGACAGGAGTCAGCCGTGTCAATTCAGCAGGATGCATACCAAGGCCTTAACACTACGTGGACGAATACCTTGTCATATGACAGAAGTTTTGGTGAGCATAACCTGCATGCAATGGTAGGTACAGAGCAGATTAGGTACATTTTACGTTTTAACGTAGGGGGTAGCAGGCTTAACCCGCTTTACAGCGATCCAAGCTACGCTTATCTTGATAATGCAGCACCTGCAACATCGCAGGCAGATCTCAATACGTGGGGTAGGGATGAGGGTGCCAATGGGGGTGGTCTCAACTCCTATTTTTCCCGATTGTCTTATAATTATCAGGAAAGATATATGCTGGACTTTACGGCCAGACGAGACGGTTCGTCGATGTTTTTGGGCGACAAGCAATACGGCAATTTTTATTCAGTATCTGCCGGATGGAATTTCATGGAGGAGAGTTTTATGTCCGGTCTAAGTAACATCGTCGACAATGGTAAATTGCGCGCTAGTTGGGGACAAAACGGAAACCAGTCTGTAGGTGGTCCGTTCCTTTACCAAACTAACATTGTTTCACTGAACCAGGGCTATTACTTTGGCAGTAATAAATTGAGCTCTGCGATTACCTATATTCCGGAAAATACGCCTAACCCCGACCTTGGTTGGGAAACGTCAGAACAGCTAGACATTGGTTTGGATGCATCCTTTTTGAATTCCAGATTGGCTGTCACATTAGACTGGTATCAAAAACTAACGAAAGACTGGCTGGTAAGAGCGCCTGCCCTAGGTACTTCTGGAGCTTTGGCGCCTTGGATCAATGGAGGTGTTGTTAGGAACACAGGTGTTGAGTTGATGCTGACATGGAAAGATAATGTTGGTGAAGTATCTTACGGTGTAACGGTAAGCGGGGCTACATTAAAGAACAAAGTTACACGCTTGGATAACGCTGAGGGGATCATTTATGGTTATGGTGATATTTTGTCTCAAGGTACATCGCTGATATCCAGAGTGGAGGAGGGTAAACCCATCGGCTATTTCTACGGTTTTAAAACCGCCGGTATCTTACAAAATCAAGCCGAAGTAGACGCCTACGTTGGCCCTGAAGGACTTCCCATGCAATTTGCTGATAATCAGGGATTGCGACCAGGTGATGTTCGATTTGTTGATCAGAATGAAGATGGCAGAATAGACGAATTAGATAAAGTGATGCTCGGTAATCCGATCCCCGATCTGGAATTGGGAATTCAATTGAATGTCTCATGGAAAGGGATTTACGCCAACATGACTATGTCAGGCAAGTTTGGCCATCAAGTGATGCGGTCATACCGGTCGTTTGCTGATCAATTTGAACAAAACTACACTACTGAAGTATTTGGCCGGTGGCATGGTGAAGGAACTTCCAGCCGCATACCCCGCTTGAGTTCCACGTCTCACCGGAACCAGCAGTTTATCTCTGATATTTATATGCATGACGCTGACTACCTACGGATTAACAACCTGACATTAGGATATGACTTTGGAACACTGGCTAGAAAAGCTGGCTGGATCAGCGGCGCGCAGGTTTATATGGCTGTGACGAACTTACATACCTTCACAAAATATGAAGGGATGGATCCTGAAGTGACTTATGGTGGTCATGATGACTTGACTTGGGCATCTGGTGTAGACCTCGGGCTATATCCTTTGCCAAGAACGGTAATGTTTGGTGTGAATCTCACTTTCTAAACAATTGAAATGAATATAATGAAAAAAATAAAACATATAGTGCTGGCCATATTGTTGTTGGCAATGGCCGGATGTGACGACTCCTTTCTGGAGATGACAAACAAATTTGGGGCAAACACGGATACGTTTTACAAAACGAAAGCCGATTTTGATGCTGCTCTGGGAGGCGTGTACAACAGCTTGTATTTGAGCGGTGGTAATGTGTTTGCGGAAGAGCATATAACAGCCACCCTTCTTGAAGACGTGGTACTTGGCGGGGGTGGACCTGATGACCAAGGTGCGAAGAACGTAGACAATTTCGTAGATCCCAATGACGATACATACAGGGATCTTTGGATCGAAACATACAATGGTATATTTCGCGCCAATAGTATCATTGAAAAATTACCCGGCGTGGACTTATCGGCTGATTTTGCCAATGAAGATGAAATTGCGGCTTACAAAAAACGAATGCTCGGCGAGATGTATTTTATGCGTGGCTTCCTGCTTTTCCGGGGCGCCAAGTTTTTTGGTGGCATGCCATTGATTACAAGTACGTCTACACCTCGCGATGTGCCACGGTCATCATTCGGAGAAACCTTCGGTCAAATTGCAGCCGATTTTCAGCAAGCGATTGATCTTATGCCGGAAATCGATCCTGCGGCTATCCCCGCAGAGGAGTTTGGCCATGCCAATCATTGGATTGCCCAGGCGTATTTAGCGCGTGTGTATCTTTTTTACACCGGGTATATGACCAACATTCTAGATGAGTCCACGACGGATATTAAACTCCCTGGCGGGGACGAAAGTGGTTCTATTACCAAACAATACGTTATTGATGAATTGACCGACTGTGTAAACAATAGCGGCTATGCATTGTTGAGCGACTTTCGTAACCTGTGGCCCTATAGCTACATAAACCAAAGTGCTGGAGAAGTAAAGTATCCATGGGCAGATGCTGAGGGACTTGCGTGGGCTGGTCAAGACGGGTTTAACAGCACGATTGGCACAGGTAACACAGAGGTGATGTTTTCCCTGCGGTACACTTTTGGCGACTGGAGCTGGCTTCGAGGGCAAAGAACAACTAACCGTGCGTCTTTGTTTATGGGTCTCCGCGGAAACTCCGGTCTCACTCCCTTTGGAGAAGGCTGGGGCTGGGGCACCGTTCATACAGACTTCTTTGAACAATGGAGCAATGACGATTTAAGGAAACTCGGGTCCGTTATCCAGGCGGGTGTGGAAGAAGAGGGTACGGCTGGTTACCAGCCCGATAAGGGTGACCATGAAACCGGGCTCTTTAACAAGAAATACATGCACCTTGAATATGATGATGGTACAGGTATGAAGGGGTTGTTTAACTATATCTATGGATGGACCAATACAGACATGCAACTCAGACACGCGCAAGATTTCTACTATATGCGCTTTGCTGACGTACTTCTCATGCTTTCTGAACTTACCGAAGACGCGCAATATATGAACATGGTTAGAGACCGCGCGGATCTGGAACCTATTGCCTATTCATTAGATGCGCTTAAGCAGGAGCGGTTGCACGAATTCGCTTTCGAGGGATTGCGTTGGTTTGACCTGGTGAGGTGGGGAGATGTGAACGATGATAGCAAAAACTATTACGACAATGAAATAGAAGTACGCAATTCTGGCAGCACGGCTACTTATAAAGTCACCTATCGGGAAGAAACTAAAGGCCTTGTTCCTGTTCCCGAATCGGAAATCAGGCTCTCAAATGGCGTCTATGAACAAAACCCAGGATGGTAACTAGATGGGCTTAACTTTTAAAAGAAACAGATATGAAAACGATTAAGATTATAACAACGTTCTTCATAGGGGCAATGGTATTCATGAGTGCCTGCGACCCGATCGAAGAAAGGGATACGTTGAAGAACAGCTTTAACCCTGATCACATTGAACTGGAAGTAATCCAGACCGCAGATGGCAAGGGGAACGGACTTACGCTAAAAATGAATACGCCTGGTGTGATCGGATACTGGGATTACCTCATCGATAAAAAATATTCCGATGTGGTGAATGACGTGATTTTCCCTATACCAGGTACACATACGTTTACTTACCGTGTAGCGACTCCACATATTTCTGGCGGAAACCCAGCTAACCAGGAGTATATTAGCAAGACCATTGACGTAACAATTGAAGTGCTTGATCAGCCACTGCCGCAAGCCTATTATGACCTCATTGGAGATAATTTGGAAGGGAAAACATGGGTGTTTGATGGAACGGCAAATGATGGCGGACAGTGGTTTTTTATGTCTGATCCAGCTAACCCGTGGGGTTTATGGTGGAATGCCGGCGGTACCGGTAGCCACCCAACCGATGTTGACGGTAAGATGGTTTTTGATCTGGATGGAGGTGCTAACTTTATTTACTATGCCAATGAAGAAGCTGAGGGTAGCGAAGGTAGCTTTTCATTCAATGGAACTTACACCAAACTCTTCATTGGGGGAGGTGTAAATGTACTCGGTGCCAAAGAGCATGGTAGTGGTAACAACAATGGAGAATATACCATTGTAGAATTGACACCTGATCGACTGGTTCTCCACACAGGTACCAATAATGCCGGAACTGGATGGACATGGGTATTTATCCCTGAATCATAGCAGATTCTCTTGAAGGTTAGTTATGTTTATTGAACCCATCTCAAAATTTTGAGATGGGTTTTTTACTTATCTACGTACCACTTTTTGTTTAAGGAAATTCATGACTTGCAAGGCCTTCCTGTCGCGTTAAAAATTTGCTAATTGGATCTCTGGGAATTTGGTAAGCCTGTATAATTCATCGAGGTCCGGCTCATGTGACGCGATTCAATAATATCCACTTGGTATCTATTCAAATAGATTGAGGCATAGTGAACCCAGGTGATTTTATCTTTTTAAAGGTCCAGTATTAAGAACTCACTTTAAGTTAAATGCCCGTTTCGATTTTCCTATGTGCTTCAGCTCACAAAAGTAACTGCGTGATTTGTGCGCTTGGCAACATCAGCAAAGTTCATACGATTGATTCAATGTTTTCGCAAGGTAAATAATGCTTACGCTGTAATTAATATTGTAGCATTAATACTCCTCCTTCAACCATTTTTATCTGCTAAAACAAAGGTTGATCAAGACCTTTTTTCAAATATTGAATAAACCAGGATAACAGATAAAGTTTGGTATTTGGATCTCCAAAACTTGTAGTTAGTCAATATTTCGCGTGCTGTCTGATACCTTAATTCCACACCGAATGATTTGTATTTAAATCCAGCGCCAAAAGCAAAATTCCGCCCCCCACTTATGTCCAAATCATTGAGCGGGTATCCACTTCCTCTCGTAATATTTATTTGGGACGACGAGGCAGTGAAATCGAAAATAAAAGATGCGTTCACAAAAATCCGCGATTTGTCACTTAGAAAAAAGTAGTGTCTAATACCCAGGGGTAGTTCAATTGATTTGTAGTCCATCTGCGCGATAAGAATTCCACCGGGTGTAGAATGGTCAGGCGCAGTGGTGCGAGCATTGAAAGTCTGGTAAGTTGGCTCTAATAGAATAGACCACTTATTCTTCTTCATGGGCAGAAAAAATTCTCCTTCGATGCCGATGCCAATACCCGTTTTTTTTCGAAAATCAAAATGGTTGCTTTGAGCCAGTGCATTGTCTGCGCTTAGCGATGAATAGTTCAATCGCGGTCTCACGCTAATGGTAAATAGCTGTCGTTTTACCTTGTCTTCGAACGTTGTGACATCCGAACCGCTACAGGCGTTATAGTTAGAAAAAACATTAATGAGATCTTTTTTTCTGTAATTTAAGTTTTCCAGGTGCTTCATTTCAATGGAAGAACATTTTAGACTATTCCAAAGCTGTTGTCTGAACCTGTTGTTCTCGCCTATCTTTCTGGAACTTCCGACCTTATTACTTGCAACGTAAAGTTTAAAAATTAATTGCTCAATTTGGGATCCATCGACATTGTAAAAAAAGCGTTTCACGTTTCGATCTTCATAATAATAAAGGTTTGCTTTTCCTTCGACCAACACCTTTAAAAAAAGTCTCTCTTCCTTAAAAATGGGATTAGCAGACATACTTAATGCGCTCAATTGAGAAGAAGACCGATCAATTATTACCGTCCTGGCAACAAATTTTGATGCGTTGTAAATACCGAATTCTTCAACAGAATGTACATTAATATGTTCTGAAGCTGAGTTTTCATCTGATTTATATTCAATTTCACTTGGATTCTGGCTCCAGTCATTATTTTTAATAAGGCACTCGATTTTCTTGTCCCCCTTATCAATAAAATATCCCTTTTCAAATTTGATTTGAGAAACGGCGGTACTTAGTGACAATAGGAAAAAAACAACCGTAAGACTTTTTTTCATGTGTAGATAATTTGTTAGGCAAATATAAGCTAATCCTATCGCGACATAAAGGGCTGGATGATATTAAACCAACACCGATCTAAAACATTTGATTACGATCTAGCTAGTCACGTTGGCGGTGAACAGATGTCAGAGCATAATTCAGTTAATGGTACTATCGAAGACAATTCCCTGAATCTTCTTTCCTTTAATAATTGCTATTAGGCACCAAAGCCCCCATAGTAATAAAGCAACGCCGCTTAGGAGTTTATACATATGGTTTTATGATGCTAAGTTTACGAATTTTTGTTTCCATAAAAAGGTCGCGAATCAGAGAGAAGACTTTATGGAAAAAGTATCGATTTATTGGTCTAAGTCCTCCACTTAAAGAATCTGTTTTGTCCGCTTCAATTTAATCCAGCCCCCACTTTTCCGCCAACGCAGCATTAAAGCCGTCCTTGTCCTTCGGATTGGGATTTCCCTTTCCGGTCTCAATGAAGTTCTTCAGGCTGTTTCCGATGTAGCCACTCCAGGCATCATTGCACACCTGATAGCATTCGTATTCAGGTACTAAACCATGGTGAATGAACTCCACTTTTGTTTGGCCTGCCTCAGCAGAGATATCGAAGGTAAGCTTTGTGTCGACCCATTCGGTTTTATCTTTCACAAAGTTGAATTCGTTTTCAATTACCTGGTAGACCAACCGTTTTCCAGGAATCATCTCGACGAGTTTCATTTTGCAGAGGTGGATATCTTTATAATGGTAGAAGAAGATTTCATTAAGCTTACCGGTGTTGCCATCGATTTCCTCACTCCACCAGCCACGAAAATTCTTGATTGCATGAAAGGCTTCTCCTGGTGATTTATTTACGAAAATTGTTAAAGAAAAACTGTTGTCCATAATTGTAGGGTTATAAAGATTACTTGTGTCTGCGATTAATTTCGGTTCCATCATTACGTTTAAAGGTTAGGCGCGCTTAATCAATGCGAGCAATTGTTTTTCTATATACATGCTCCAGGCAGAGGAACACGCATCGAAACATTCCACTTCAGGCGTAAGGCCACGATGAATAAAGCGAACTTGTGTTTTGTCGTGGTGCTTCGCGATTTCAAAAACGATTTCAGTGCCTTGCCATTCGTTTGTATCCTTGATAAACGTAAGCTCACTATCCGTGACCTGCCACACCACTTTTTCATTCGGTATCAGCTCAATCAATTTTTGTCGCGTGAAGTGTGCGCCATCGCCTGCCCGGAAACTGAACACACCGTTAAGGGTACTGGTGTCACCGGTTATGGCTTCATTGTAGAAGCCTTGCCACCATTCGCGAACATTCAAAACTGCATTGAATACTTGTTCAGGGGATTGTTCAACCGATAAGGTTACTGAAAAGTCTTTTGTTGATCTCATGTAACAAAAATAAGTGCATTGTACAGATTCGGTGCTGGGCCAAATAGACATTATAACGGGGTGTTTTGGACAGACTTATTTTTTATCTTTACGAAAAAAAAGAACGATGAAAAATCTTACCATACTTGTACCCAACGGCGAAGGAAATAATCTGAGCAGCATTGTTGGAGCTTACAAAATTTTTTCCCGGGCAAATGAATACAGAAAGAAGTGTGGTAAAACGGAGGTGTTTAAAATTCAACTTGCCGGGACTTCAAAGAAGATCCATTTCTATGATGGCTTATTTTCCGTACAACCACACGTCAGCATCACTGCTATTCGCAAGACAAATCTTATCATTATTCCTTCGCTCAATCACAATTACGAAACATCGGTGAAGCAAAACAGATCGATCGTACATTGGATTAAAGAACAGCATGAACTGGGCGCTGAAATTGCAAGCATTTGTACGGGCGCTTTTCTTCTTGCCGAATCCGGCCTGCTCAATGGAAAGGCATGTTCAACACATTGGAGCGCAGCCGATGATTTCAGGAATCGGTTTCCTGAGATTGATGTGCGCCTCGATAAATTGATTACCGATGAAAAAGGAATCTATACAAATGGTGGCGCTTATTCTTTTCTGAATCTCATTATTTATCTCGTTGAGAAATTTTACGACCGACCGACTGCGATATACTGTTCAAAAGTTTTTCAAATAGAAATGGATCGTCAAAGCCAATTATCCTTCACGATTTTCAAGGGGCAAAAGCAACACCATGATGATGTGGTAAAGAAGGCCCAGGAATACATCGAAAAAAATGCGCATCAAAAAATTTCGATTGACCGACTCTCATCAAAACTTGCTGTAGGCCGGCGAAATTTCGATAGAAGATTCATCAAAGCTACGGGCGATACGCCCTTGGAGTACGCGCAACGCGTTAGGATAGAAGCAGCAAAGCGCGCATTTGAGAATACGCCTAAAACGGTGAACGAAGTAATGTACGAGGTTGGGTATTCAGACGCCAAAGCATTCAGAGAAGTATTCAGGCGAATTACCGGAAGGTCACCTTTAGAATATAGAAGCACATACCAGAAGCAAGCGCTAATGAATTAATCTGTTAGGAAATTGAAGTAATTGTCCTATCTTTGTTCACCATTTAAGAAATAGTGCCTTTCAGCAAACTCGATTCGAGTTTTTTTGTTTTCCACCTCTTCTTATTTTAATCTCTTAAGATTCCTAACATGATCTTAATGGCTATGGATGCTCTGCAAGGAGCCAACGATGTTTTTTATTTTTAATTTTTAATACAATGCAAGGAACAGTAAAGTTTTTTAATGAAACCAAAGGTTTTGGATTCATTACGCCAGACAATTCTAACACGGATATTTTTGTCCACTCTTCAGGTTTGATCGATCAGATTCGCGAAAACGATCAGGTTGAATACACTGAAGAAAGAGGCAAAAAAGGGATGAATGCCGTGAATGTTACCGTAATAAACTAATCAGTTTTTATATAACATTTGAAGACCACCGGTTTTGGTGGTCTTTTTTTTTGCCTACACTCCGGACGGAAAACAAAACGGTTTTAAAGTTCAATGAAATAAGGCCAGGGCAAGTCAACGTATCGGCAATTGCGGCGCCGGACCAACCAAAGGCGTTTGACAGCATCCGAAACAGGGGGAACACCATTGTACTGGGTAAGTAAACCATTTTTAATAATTTACCAATAATGTAAAAGCAATCATTCCCTATACGAATGTACCATTTGTCCATTGTCCGTCTCTTTCCTGACTTCGGCATCAGCTATCTTGCTAGTCTAACTTCTACGGTTGTCTATGGGTTCTTTAATCCGGCGTATGCGAACGGTTTTCGTTTGCCTTCTCGTTCTGTGTTCCACGATGGTTTGGGCGCAGAACGTCACGAAGCGTCCTCCTGACGAGCTATCCAATCGGATTGTCGTTCATTACGAAAGTACAAAAGGGATTTTAGCCCGGGGAAAGGAAATCAGTACAGAGCACCAGAAGCTTGCAAATCTTATTTCAACGCGGGCGAAGCTCAGGGTGAAAAACCATCGACCTGTTTTCGCTGATGTTGTTCGTCAAATGATCAGCAACAACTGGACCGAAGCGCAGTGGCGGAATATGAAATCCAGGTCGGGACGACAAAAGACGACTACGTCTTTCAATACTTCAAAACTATCAACCACCGTGTCCATCACCGTGGACGGCGATGCGCATCAAGTCGCAAGAATATTAAAACAACTCAACGAAGACGCTCATTTGTTCAGCACCGATGGATTCAGAATCATCGCGGCCGAGCCGGTGAAATTGTTTTACACGACGCTCACGCCCAACGATCCAAGGTACGCTGCGCAATGGGCACATCGGGTTACGGGTACGGACCAGGCATGGGATACTGAAACCGGAAATCCGGACGTAGTGATCGCCGTAATTGATTCCGGCGTTGATCCGGATCACGAGGACCTTAAGGACAACGTGTATTCCGGCAGCCGCGACTTTGTAGACGTTGATACGCAGCTATACGAGAACTTCGGTTATACGCTTATCCCGGAAGAGGATTACATCGACCTTGATAATGATCCTTCCGATTACAACGGTCACGGTACACACGTGTCGGGTATCATCGGTGCGGTTGGAAACAATGGCAAGGGTGTAGCAGGTGTTTGCCATTCCTGCTCCATTATGTCCTTGCGCGCGGGATTCAGCATACGTTATGATGGCGTTGAATACGGCACCTTTGAGGATGCCGGCATTGCCAATGCAATTATCTATGCTACCGATAATGGCGCGGATATTATCAACATGAGCTTTGGTGGACAAGGGTCTCTGGTGATGAAGAATGCGGTTGAGTACGCTCATTCCAGGGGCGTTGTACTCGTGGCTGCAGTAGGTAACTCTGCAGAAAGAGGAGCATTGTATCCAGCTGGATATGATGGCGTAATTGGTGTCGCCGCTTCTAACGCCACTGACAAGCTATCATGGTCTTCCAATTTTGGGGAAGGTATAGACTTAGTTGCACCTGGTGAATCTATTGTATCCACTGTTCCCGTTAAAGGAGGATCAATTGCACACACTACCGGATACCGGATTTTGGATGGCACGTCAATGGCATCGCCTTATGTGGCAGGTGTTGCAGGTCTTATCAAATCCAAAAATCCTGGATGGACAGCTGAAGAAGTGATCGCCGCCCTGATCAGTACCGCAAAAAATATCGATGCTACAAATCCAACCCGGATCTCACAGATGGGATATGGCCGCGTAAACGCCTCGGCAGCAGTCAATGATAGTCCAACACCAAACGTTGTGCTTGACGACTATACAATTATGGAACTCACCGGAAACCAGGATGGTCATATCAATCCAGGTGAAGAGATTTCGATCGTGCTAAATCTAAGGAACACCTGGGCAACGGCGAATGCTGTAACGGCCACGCTAACATCATTGGATCCGCACGTCACCATTTCCCACGGAATATCAAACTATGGAAGCATTAGCTTGAATGAAAACAAAACTGATGCTACTACACCATTGATTTTCACGGCAAACGCTTCGACTCCTGACAACCATGTTATCGCATTTAATCTCGCCATTGAATATGATGGCAAAACGAGGAATGTAACGATCAACCTCGAATCATTTGTCAAGGAAACATTGCTGGTACCAGCAAATTATCCAACGATCCAGGCTGCGATCAATGCAGCATCCAATGGCGATGAGATTATAGTAAGCCCTGGAACGTATTACGAAAACATTAATCTTCTGGGCAAGCGCATTGCTGTTGTATCGCTCTATCACAGTATGGGTGATCGCAAATACATCGAAAACACGATCATCGACGGATCAAGACCTACCGACCCTCAGAAAGCGAGTACGGTAACCATGAATAGCGGGGAGGACGCATCGACACTTTTATCCGGGTTCACTATTCAAGGCGGTAGCGGAACCTATACGCAGTTACCAGAGAACTCAGGTTACAATTGTTTCGGCGGTGGCATTTTGTGTCTTGCATCCAGCCCTGTGTTGAAGAATCTGATCGTGCGAAAAAACACCTTGAGCTCCTCGAATGGTGGAGGAGGCGGTATTATGATTTCGCATGGGAAGCCTGCGTTGGAGAATCTTGAGATAAGGGAGAACGAAAAATCTGCAGGACTTTACATCTTCAAGGTCAACAATCCGTCGAAGGTGATGGTCAGGAGTATCAGCGTAGGAAAGTCATCAGATAATAATGGGATTTACATTTCGAATTCCAATTTACGACTTCAGGATATTCATGTCGAAGGGTGTACCGGTGATGTCTCAACCGGACTGTTCCTGATTTCTTCGACTGCGGAAGTTGATGGTGCCATGATCCATAACAACAACAAAGGCGTTGATGTGCGCGCTTGTAACCGTATTACATTTCGGAACACTGTCATTTCCAATAACATTGGCGATGGTGGTATTTGGTGTACCTCTACTGACCTTGAATTGATCAATACCACGGTTGCGGGAAACCGACTCGCTAACGACTATGGCGGGGCCGGCATTTTTATCACCAATCTGGATTCAAGGATTACCCTTATTAATTCCATTCTCCACGGGAACCTGTGGACGGAGCACAACACCGGTATTATACGAAAGAATCAAATCTCATTTCTCGATGACGGCGGTGCGGTAACAGCTGCATACTCCAATATTGAGGGCGGTCAGGCGGGAGTCAAATATTTTAACGGCTCGTCGCAAATCATGGTGAACTGGTTAAGTGGCAACATTAGCAGTGATCCGCTGTTTTTCAAACCTGATAAGAATGATTATCATCTGTCTAACGGTTCACCTTCAAGTGGATCAGGTGTGGCGAGCTTTCAGTACAACGGTAGGGTATACGTTGATCTCAAAGCCGGCGAGTTCGAAGGTGATGCGCCCCACATGGGTGCCTATCTTTTCAATTCACCCTACGTACGCGCAAGCTTTAGCGCTAACAGGGCGCAAGGAAATGCACCACTATCCGTACAATTCGCGAATGAATCTTACGGCTTCAAAACCTCTGCGCCGGATACTTGGGAGTGGGATTTTGGTGATGGAACAACTTCATCCGCGTCCAGTCCAACACATCAATATAATGAAGCCGGAGAATACACTGTTAAACTGAAAGTAAGAA
>DASPIZ010000046.1:0-68267 GCA_035628875.1 Ohtaekwangia sp.
TTTCCACCGGCGACGCGGCCAATTTGGAAGTCACGCTCTGCTTTTCATTTAATGGCGTGTGTTTCGGAAGGGAAATGGTTTCTCCCACGGGTTTGGTATACGTGTTGGAAAAACTGTGCTGTGCATACCGTGCATTCGGCGAAATAATGTAGTTGTGTGTTCCTTGTTGTGAAGGTGGTGTTAATAATTCAGGCTTACCCTTCCCGTTGAGTTTAGTCCGATACAAATATTTTTGTGTGGCATTGAACGGTGAAGCCATGAAATATATATAGTCACCTTTCGCATCCAGTGATTTTACAGCGATTACATCAAAATCACCAGCGGTAACCAGTGTTTCATTCTTGCCGTCGCTGCTGATCCGGTACACATGTCTCCATCCATCTTTTTCACTTTCCCAGAGAAATTCTTTTCCATCCTGAAGCCATACGAAATTATGTTTAAAGTCAACAGAGTAGGGATTCTCTGCGCTTTCAGGTGTGTACACATCAACCCATGCTGCATCCTGTTCCTTAAAAATAGAAGACGTATTTCCGCTAGACGCGTTTGCACGAATGATGAGACTTTGATTTTGCTTTCTGTTCAACTGCTGTAAAAGGACGTCGTTTGTGCCTGGAATAAACTCTGCCCGAACAATATAGTGTTCTCGTGGATCACCAGCGACTTTAAGCCAGGTCGTTTTGGCGGTGGCGATATCTGCAACGCCCAGCCTGCACGCCGATGGTTGCCGGCCTACTTTCGGATATTCTACCGGGATAATTTTCGAGTAAACAGAATCGGTATTGTTGATCATATAGAAATCAGGTGTATCACGCGCATCTATTTGCCAGTATAGAACAGATTTGCTGTCGGGACTCCAGCGAATACCATCACGACAGGCGAATTCTTCTTCGTACACCCAGTCAAACGTTCCGTTAATGAATTTACGGGTACCATCGGTTGTTAAGGCTTTAACCTGGTTTGATGTTAAGTCTTCTACATAAACATTGTAGTCACTTACGTAGGCGACCTTTGTACCATCGGGACTTAACTTGGCGAACATAAGTGATGCCACTGGTCTTGCTTTACCGAGTTGTGTTAGCTTATTCGTGGATAAGTCGAGGAGCCAGTAATCACCCCGTGTTTTAATTCGCCATACACGCGTAGCGTTGGTGTAGAGAAGCACTTTCTTCTGATCCGCAGTAACGGAGAACAGATCTACCGTAAGCGGTGCTGTTGCACCTGTCGGGGTAAGTTGTTGCGCAGTAGCGAATACGTTACGCGAATTGGCGGGTAAGGTGTATTGAACAATTTCATTTTCTTCAATACGATAATAAGCGTTTCCGTCGGCGGCCCACTTCATCGCTTGCTGCGCCTGAAGCGAGGTGAACAGGAAGAATACAATCAGGAATACAATTCCTTTCAGTCGGTTAATGATTATCATAGTTAGTCAGAATATCCTGTAATTAAACGGCTTTAAGGAAAAGATGCAATTTTAAAGTATGAAATACGAGGTACGCGGTTAGGTGCAGTAACCCGTAGACCCATTTTAAATTTTACGCTGCGTCCCTCCTCCTCCGTTCCTTGTACCATGTCCCTCGTACTTCCCTGTGGCTTATTCATTTAAAAAACGTACCTTTGCACATTATTTAAACAAAACAGGCTTGAGTGCATGAAAAAAGCCAATCCCGAAAGGAATGGATCCTTAATTTTCTCAGGCTAATTATCCAAAATCTTATTAATTAATGAAATCTTTTGAAACCCTTGGTTTATCTAAGGGATTGGTAGAGTCGGTTCAGCAGATCGGCTTTGAAACACCAACACCGATACAGGAAAAAGCCATTCCTGTGCTGCTGAATGGAAACCGCGATTTCGTCGGTTTAGCCCAAACCGGAACTGGTAAAACCGCTGCCTTTGGTTTACCGCTGCTTGAACTGGTGGACGACTCCAGCCGGTTTACGCAGGCACTAGTACTCGCTCCAACACGTGAGCTGGGTTTACAGATCACTAACGATCTTGAGAATTTTTCTGAGAAATTTAAATCATTCAACATTGTTGCCGTTTACGGAGGAGCCAGTATCAGCGAGCAAATCCGTAAAGTGAAAAAAGGCGCGCACATCATCGTGGCTACACCAGGTCGTCTTATTGACTTGATTGATCGTAAAGCCATCAATCTAAGCACAGTAAAATACATTGTGCTGGATGAGGCTGATGAAATGCTGAACATGGGCTTTAAAGACGATCTCGATAAAATTCTTTCTTTTACACCGGAAGATAAAAGCACCTGGTTGTTTTCGGCCACCATGCCGAGAGAAGTCCGGTCGATCATGAAGAACTACATGACTGATCCTTTCGAGTTAACAGTTGGAGAGCAAAATACAGGAAATGTAAACATTGAGCATCATTATGTAGTGATCCAGGATAAAGACCGTTACCTGGCATTAAAACGTATTCTGGATTTTACGCCTGAAATTTTTGGTTTGATCTTCTGCCGTACCAGGATCGATACACAACGTGTAGCAGAAATGCTTATGAAGGATGGATATAATGCGGATGCTTTACATGGCGATCTTACCCAGCAACAACGCGATCGGGTGATGATGAAATTCCGTGATCGTTCTCTTCAGATCCTTGTCGCCACCGACGTAGCTGCACGGGGTATTGATGTAGACGATATCACACACGTTATTCACCTGAACATTCCGGATGAAATGGAATTCTATACCCATCGCAGCGGACGAACTGCTCGCGCGGGTAAAAAAGGGATTTCGATTGCCATGATTTCAAAACGGGAATTGGGTAAAGTTAAGCAGATTGAGAAAACATTGAAGAGCCCGTTCAAACGGATGATGATCCCAACAGGGCCGGATGTTTGTCAAAAACAATTACTGGCACTGATGCATAAGATTCGCGTGGTAAAGGTAAATGAAGAAGAGATTGTTGAATTTTTACCAGCTGTGTATGCGGAACTAGAAGATCTGACAAAGCAGGAACTGATCAAACGTTTCGCTTCAATTGAATTTAACCGGTTCCTGGATTATTATAGAAATGCACCCGATCTCAACGTTGAAGGTAAGCGCGGTGACGCCGGCTCTGAACGTTCCGGTTCAGGAAGCAGATTCTTTATCAACCTCGGAAAGATGGATGGAATCGATGTGTCTCGATTGATAGAGTTTATCGACGATTATGCCGGTGTAAGTAAAAAAGACATTGGTAAGATCGATCTCAAAGGTGCCTATTCCTTTTTTGAAGTCGATCCCGGTAAGGTGGATGACGTATTAAAAGGACTGAATGGTACTACCTATAAAGGAAGACAGGTCCGTGTAGAGGTGACAGAGAACAAAGAATATTCTTCTTCCAGAAGCTCTTCCAGTCGCGGAAGTCGTGACAGCCGCGACAGTCGTGATGGCCGAAGCGGGAGATCTTCTTCTGGATCTTCCTCAGGCAGAAGCTACCCTAAAAAAGGTGGTTCTTCTGATGGAAAGAAAAGGTGGA
This sequence comes from Ohtaekwangia sp., assembly GCA_035628875.1. Classification (GTDB taxonomy): domain Bacteria; phylum Bacteroidota; class Bacteroidia; order Cytophagales; family Cyclobacteriaceae; genus Ohtaekwangia. Next base: position 3,472 of record DASPIZ010000046.1, read on the forward strand.
AGTCGTAGGAGTTCAAGGTTCGAAGTTCAAGGTTCTAAGTTCGAAGTTCAAAGTTCAAGATTGGGCTGGCGCATCTTGATGTGATTGCGGAGTTGTTTGATGTTTGACGTTTGATGTTTGAGGTTGGTTTTCGAAAACTGACAAATTATCAGAGTTGAAACTTGTAACCCAGGCCTATACTATATTTGAAAGCTCTTAAGTTTATCGAGCTCATACTTGTGACCATTTTATAAATCCATTGCATTTTTTGATTCCTGTGTCCAGCTTCGTAGAAGAGGAGTGCGTCAAAAAAGAAATCAGAAAATGCAATGGTTCCCACCAAACATCGACACCCATAAGCTACAGTCCAACACACTCGCAGCTCGAAACTCGTGGCTCGCAGCTATTTCGAAACCTCGGAAGTTATCGCAATCAACTTGAACCTTGCAGCCTGTAGCTTAAAGCTTACGTAAAAACCATAAGTTTATCGGAATCCACCAAGAAGCTTTTCTAAAAAACACATAACTTACGAATCCAAACAACTCGTGGCTAGTACAGCACGGCTTTTTAGGAAACGAACACATTTATGCAGAACGATTTCGACGATCTCTTGCTTACGAAATGCAGACAGCTTATCGAACAAAAGCTGGGATGGGGTAGTAGTGAGATCTGGACAAACCAAGACTTCGATGTTCTTAGTGAGTTAATTGAGAAAGAAACAAAGGTGACGTTAAGTGTTGCCACGCTCAAACGAATTTGGGGCAAAGTTAAATACACGTCGCGCCCAACAACTACAACCCTTGATACGCTTGCCCAATTTATCGGATACCAGAATTGGAGAGTATTCAAACTTGAGCAACTCAGTGCGGAAGAAACGGTAGTACCCGGTCAGGATGGATCGTTGCCTGGAAGTGATGCGAGCCTGGTACCGCATTCTCGTGACGTTCCCAAGCCCGAAACTGTTGAAACGAAACGACGGAAACCTTTCGTTGTTTATGCTATCGCCGTTTGTTCAGCGATCGTGATATTACTGTTGTCATCGCTAATGCGCAATGGTGAAAAAAATGTTAAGTCTGATGAGCCAGCTGATTTTTCTTTCAGCAGTAAAAAAATCCTAACAGAAGGTGTTCCGAATTCAGTGATCTTCGACTATGATGCAACTGCTGCAGGCGCAGATGATACGATATTTATTCAGCAGTCTTGGGATGAAAGATTACGTGCTCGGGTAAACAGGGTGGAACATAGTCATGCATCGATATATTATTACCCTGGTTTTTTCCAGGCGAAGCTTGTAGTGAATGATCGTGTGATGAAGGAACACAACCTCTACATTCGTTCCAATGGATGGGTCCCTGTAATTGAACAATCTGACGTTCCCGTGTATTTTAAAGAACGTGAAGTTATTCAAAACGGTGTAATGACCATTCCTGTTGAGCGAATCGAAGCTAGCGGAATTGCCTTACAACCGGAAACACCCTGGGTTGCGTTTTATAATGCGCGCACCTTTGGCGAGCTGATGAGTGATAATTTTATTTTCGAAACTGAAGTTCGTAATGATTATAGTCAGGGCGCAGGTGTTTGTCAGCTTACCGAGATACACATACAACTTGAAGGTGGTGTAATCGCTGTGCCACTCTCCATAAAAGGTTGCGTTTCCAAACTATTATTTGGGGATATGACCGGCAGGATAACGGACACTTCGTCTTTGGGATGTGATTTTTCAGATTGGATAAATGTGCGTTATGAAGTAAGAAACCGAAAAGGCCAGATCTTTATTGATAATAAAAAAGTTTATGATACCAATCTCGATGTTAATCCGAAAAAAATTGTCGGTCTCCTTTATCGTTTTCAGGGTACTGGAAGTGTAAATTTTGTGAAACTATCGAGTATTGATGGTAGGGAAATTTATAAAGATGATTTCAACCCGCCCTTGAACGATCAACCCAATGAGTAAACCGACGCTGCGAAAGAATATACGCCTTTTTATTTTTGTTGGTCTGATTGTGTCAGTTAATACCATGGCACAAACCCACGTTAAGGTTGCTGGCGCCATGAGAAACGTAATGCGCAAAGGCGAAATTTTCGGAATAATTAACCTCGACACGATCCGAAATAAAACTGGTTTGTACGGGCTCGGTCCCGTCGAATACCTTGCGGGTGAACTATTGATCATTGATGGTAGATCGTATCGGTCTAAGGTACGCAACGCTTCAAGCATGGTGGTTGAAGAAACATACCAAACGAAAGCGCCGTTTTTTGTCTATGCTAATGCAGTTGCCTGGGACGAGCACATGTTACCGGTGGAAATTAAAACGATTCAACAACTAGAGCGCTACATGGATAGCCTCACCGTAAACAAGAAGCGACCCTTTGTATTTAAACTTTCAGGACCAATTGTGCATGCCAAAATTCATTTGCAAAATCTTCCTGAAGGAACTGAGATTAATTCGCCTGAAGATGCACATCGCTGGAAGGTGAATTATGAAATCAAGGATCGCGAAGTTGATATCGTGGGTTTCTTTTCAAGTGCGCACCAGGGTATATTCACGCATCACGATTCATTTCTTCACATGCATATGATCACAAAAGAAAGGGATCAGATGGGACATCTGGACGAGATTATTTTTCAGAAAGGAATAAAATTATACTTACCGATAGAATAATCTCCATCTTATTTTAGTACCAACTGCTTGATGCAAACAGGCGAAGGGATTTTACTTTGTTGAGAAATGTAAGTTAATAGTCCTGTTTTTGGATTAATACGGAAGATGCTAATGTTATCGGTATTTTGATTTGCCACCCAGATGTATCGGCCCTTTTTATCAACAAGGAAATTCCGTGGTGTTTCACCCCTGGTTTTTTCATGGCCTGTCAATTTGATTTTTCCATCGGGAGCAATGGAGAATATCGACAATGCATTGTGCCCGCGGTTCGATAAGTAAAGGAATTTTCCTGTCGGATCAGTATGGATATCGGCGCTTGTGTTTACTTCCCGAAATAGTAACGGTAAAGAGCGAACCGTATCCTGTATTATTTTAAGATTGCCTGTTGTAGGATTAATTTCGAATACCCCTACTGTTGAAGTAAGCTCTTCGGAGCTGTAAGCGGTCTTCCCGTTAGGATGTATGGTGAAGTGCCGGGGTCCTGATCCGGGGGCAACTTTAACTACACCTTTATCAGTGGAAGTGATTTTTCCGTTTTTAGCATCAATGGCGTAGGTATAAATTTTATCTGTGCCAAGGTCAGAAACGTAGACGTAACGATTGTCTCGCGATACAATGGCAGAATGAATGTGAGGATCGTTCTGACGGAATTTGTTTACGCTTGATCCATTGTATTTTTTAGCATCCGAAAGGGCGCCCAGTGATCCATCTTGTAAAATTTGGAGTACTACAAAATTTCCTTCCTCATAATTGGAAATAAAGGCAAGGTCACCGGTTCTGTCGAGGCTGATATGGCAAGGCTCTTTTCCGTACGAGGAAACGTGATTGAGGAAGGTAAGCTTCCCGGTTTTTTGATTGATCGTAAAGGATGATGCGGAGCCTGTATTTACATCGCCATCAATTCCGCCCCGGTTTACGGCATACAGATATTTACCTGAAGGATGAACTTCCAAATAGGTGGGACTTGCGAGATCATGAATGGTCTGAATCAGTTTCAGTGTGCCTTTTGCTCTGTTAACTTCAAATACATAAATCCCTTTGCTTTCACGAATGGAATACGTTCCTACGTATAAAATTTCTTTTTGGGCGAAGGAAATCAAGGGCAACAATAGGCCACAGACGAGGATAAGCGTTTTCATAGGCGAAATACAAATATCTTAAATGGAGTTACCAATTAAGCATAGATTTGGATGAAAATTTGTGTATTCATATTGAAAACATCACATCCTTTTAATAAATTATCTTATTGGACTTTACACCAGGTTATCGACTTTTTGGTAGTCGATACCTTCGTATATTAGGTTCGTCCCTCAAGGATGTAAATTGCAGAACCGTTCGGAATTTTATTTCATTGCAATATGTTTCAATTCATGAATCATTTTTTACCCGTTGTTTCATGCAACGATCGACTAAATAAACAATGAAAAGAAGTGTGAAATTTATATTGGCGCTAACCTTCGTCGGAATTACAACTGGTTATCGTTGTTTTGCACAAGAAGCAAAGCAAAAGTTCTCTATTCCGTCAGAATTGTTTGCAGAAAGGATCCATAAAACTCCTGATGCTATTATCCTTGATGTTCGAACACAGGAAGAAGTTAAGGGAGGCTACATTGAAGGAGCGCAGCATATGGATTATAGATCTAAAGCATTTAAAGCCGAAGTGGCAAAACTGGATAAAGGAAAACCCTACTATGTTTATTGTCTTTCCGGTGGCAGGAGCGGAGAGGCAGCTAAATATATGCGCAGCATTGGCTTTGAGGAAGTCTATGATATGAAAGGTGGATTGTTATCATGGCAAAAAAATAATCTGCCGATTACAACAAAAGCCGATCATAAACGCCTGGATAAAATATCCCGGGAAGTGTATAATACCATGGTTTCGTCAGATACGCTTGTGCTGGTAGATTTTTACGCGCCATGGTGTGCGCCCTGTAAAAAAATGGAACCTATACTGAAAGAATTAGCTGCAGAAAATATGGGGATGGTGAAATTGATACGCCTTAACGTGGATGAGAATAAAGATTTAGCGAAGCAACTTGGTGTAGTAGAAATTCCGGTTGTAAAATATTACCGCAGCGGTAAAGAATATTGGACCCATACTGGCTTTGCCGACAAAACAATGTTGCAGGAAGCGATGCAGGCAATTCACAAGTAAGCTCTCCTCAAACAAATTATAATAAATTCTTAAAGACTCGTTTCAATCGCGTTTAGTGAATGTTTACTGATCTGCAATAAACTGTCATATTGTAAAACCTTGGGGTATTTAATCTTTATTATTATAATTGCAGCCATTCAGAATTTCGGGGTGTAGCGCAGCCCGGTTAGCGCACCACGTTAGGGACGTGGGGGTCGGATGTTCGAATCATCTCACCCCGACTCTGCCCGCCCAAGCTTTAGCGACGGCGGGCTTTTTGTTTATAGCCGCCCTTTGAGCGTAAAGGAAGTGCAGGCTACGTCGGGCTGGCTGTGCGATATGCAAACCCCGAAACCCATTGTTGTGCAACAAATAAGAACCGGAATTGCGATCACGTAGATACGAACACGAGCCAGGTGAATTGTTTATTCGTTGAGTGTGTGGATTTACAGCCGACAGTCTGGTCGGTCTCCTTATCAGCTATGCCCCTGTTGCGTTTCATTCCATAAAAGCATCGAAGGCCTATCCCTCTGAGGCGTTGAAATCAGAATGAAAATGGATTTAGGTGGCCTAATGACCGCTTTACTTCTTCTTATTTTTCTTCAGTGAATTAAAAAACTTCACCCAGTTGAAGGGGTTAAGGAAGGGATTAGTTACAGGTTGATATTTATCCGTTGATGAATTAGCCCATTGATTTAAATAATACCGTTGATTTTGATAACCGTCCATGGGCGTTGTTTTCAGCATCAGCGCAAGCAACTCCTGATTAAGATTTTTTTCGTCGATGCCGTTGTTGTCGAGTGGAACGTTCAGAGCCAGGACGGCCTCTTTAAAAACCTCTTCGGTTGGAAAATCGAAAATAAGCACTTCGCCGAGCAAGGTGGCGTCTTGTACCATGGTCACAATAACGGTTTGAAATTCGGGCGCGTCTTTAGGTACAATAAAGGATTGACGTTCATACCCGATGCTGCTGATCACAATACTATCGCCAACCAGAACAGGCATCGAGAAAAAGCCGACCGAATTTGTTGTTGTTCCGCGTCCGGCTTTGGGTACATAAATGTGTACACCGGGAATACCGGACACACTATCTTCTCCCAAAATAACACCAGATAGCTGAATTACCCTTTGTTTCTGTTGCGCACATACCTGGTCAGTTGTGGCGATCACAAGCATGATGACCACAAATAATCCGATAAATTTCTTCTCAAATCGCATCACAGATCCGTGTTTTGTATTTTTTCAAATATAGGGATAAGCCATTTAAGTGCCTAATTTACCCTACCTTTGAGGTATACGCTTAAGATGGTTCATGAGACTCAAAAGTTTTAATTTAACACTGGGATCGCAGATTTTTAAAGCGTGCGCGGATGAATCGCGTTTGCGGATCCTGCATTTAATTTACACGAATGGGGAAATGTGCATTTCGGATGTGGAGCGGATTCTTGATTTTACACAAGCTAAAACTTCGCGCCACCTGATCTATCTGAAAAACTCCGGTATTTTAACGTATCGGCGATACAACCACTGGGTTTTTTACCAAATAAAAGATGAAGTGGCTGAAATTATTAAGCAAATTTTTCAGTTTTTAAGAAAAGACCAGCGGTTGCAAAACGATCAGCAAGTTTATCAGACTTTATTCTCAAACCGCGAACTGGCCGTTAATAAAGTTCAAATAGAAGCCTGGCAGAAAAAATAAGGATTACGTGGAGCATATTAAACGAAAGAAATACAAGTCGGTTTTTTTTGACCTCGATCACACCTTGTGGGACTACGATACCAATTCAAAAGAAACATTGCACGAACTTTACAGGTCGCATGACCTGCATTCAAAAGGCGTTCATAGCTTTGATGATTTCTTCAATACATTTAAAACCGTCAATTTTAATTTGTGGGAACAGTTTGATCGTGGATTAATAACCAGTGATGTTATTCGCACGGAACGTTTCAAACAATGCCTTGAGCCTTTTCAAGCTTTCGAAGAAAAACGTTGCGAAGCGCTTACCAATGATTATCTGGCAATGTGTCCCATGAAATGCAATTTAATGCCGAAAACATTGGAGACGTTGGATTATTTGTCGTCTCATTATAACTTGACGATTATCACAAATGGTTTTGATGAAATTCAGCAGCTTAAGTTAACATCGGGTAATCTGCATCGGTATTTTGATCATGTAATCACTTCGCAAAAGGCAGGTCATCGAAAGCCCGCCCGTGAAATATTTGAATACGCCCTTCGGTTGAACAACGTACACAGTCACGAAGCCATTATGATTGGTGATAATCCCATAACCGATATTGGTGGTGCCCAGAATGCAGCGATCGATGCCGTGTTATTTAATCCCGAGAAACTGAAGTATAACATTACAGTAGATTTTGAAATATCATGCCTGCATGAGCTCCGCGAGTTTCTTTGATTCTGTTACCTTTGCCGGCGAATAACTTTGTCATTAACCTAAAAACAAAACCTGTATGTCCAACGGTTTTTATAATGTACCCTATCCAAAAAATGAACCGGTACTCAGTTATGCCCCAGGTAGTAAAGAGCGAATCGCATTAAAAAAGGCGCTGGAGGAAGCGCGCGCTACCAAGCTTGATATGCCCATGTATATCGGTGGCGAAGAGATCCGTACCGAATCCAAGCTACCTGTTTCTCCGCCACATGATCATAAACATATTCTCGGTTATTTCCATGAAGGTGATCGCTCTCATGTTGAGCAGGCCATTGACGCCGCCATGGCGGCGAAAGAACTCTGGACGAATCTTCCCTGGCAACATCGTGCTGCAATCTTTTTAAAAGCCGCAGATTTGTTGGCAGGCCCTTATCGTTATAAGATCAATGCGGCTACAATGCTTGGTCAATCCAAGAACGCTTACCAGGCCGAGATTGATTCCGCTTGTGAATTGATCGACTTCCTGCGTTTCAATGTTTACTTTATGACGCAGCTTTACCACGAACAACCGGAATCCTCTCCGGGTATGTGGAACAGCATGGAGTATCGACCCCTGGAAGGATTTACATTTGCGGTCACCCCATTTAATTTCACAGCGATTGCTGGTAATCTTCCTACGTCGATGGCGCTGATGGGAAATACCGTGATCTGGAAGCCGGCATACACACAGGTTTACGCAGCGCATGTGATCATGCAGGTTTTGAAAGAGGCTGGATTACCAGACGGAGTCATTAATCTGATTTATGTCGACGGCCCGACAGCCGGTGATGTTATCTTCAGTCACCGTGATTTCGCGGGTATCCATTTCACCGGAAGCACAAAAGTTTTTCAGTCGATGTGGAAATCCATTGGCGAAAACATTCACCAGTATAAATCATATCCCCGGATCGTAGGCGAAACCGGCGGAAAGGATTTTGTGATGGTTCACCACAGTGCAGACGCGCGTGAAGTAGCCACTGCGTTGGTAAGAGGAGCGTTTGAATATCAGGGACAAAAATGTTCTGCGGCATCGCGCGCTTACATTCCATCAAATCTGTGGGACGAGGTTAAGCAGTTGATGATGGAAGATTTGAAGACCATTAAGATGGGCGGCACGGAAGATTTTTCGAATTTTATCAACGCTGTGATTGATGCAAAATCATTTGAGAAAATCACCCGGTATATTGAAACAGCAAGGACAAGTGCGATCAACGAAATTATCGCCGGCGGAAAATACGATAGTGCTAAGGGTTACTTCGTAGCGCCTACTGTGATTGTTTCAAAAGACCCATCTTCTACAACCATGTGTGAAGAAATTTTCGGACCGGTGTTGACCATCTACGTATACCAGGCTGAAAATTTTGAAGAGACGTTATCGCTCGTGGATAAAACGTCACCTTATGCGTTAACAGGTTCGATTATTTCACGTGACCGTTATGCGATTGACATGGCCGTAAAAAAACTCGTCAATGCTGCCGGTAATTTTTATATTAACGATAAGCCTACCGGTGCTGTTGTAGGGCAGCAACCTTTTGGAGGAGCGCGTGCTTCGGGAACCAACGATAAGGCTGGAGCAAAAATGAACTTGTTGCGTTGGGTTTCTGCCCGGTCGATCAAAGAAACATTTGTACCGCCTGTTGATTATCGCTACCCATTCTTAGATAAAGAATAAAATCAAAAAAGCCAGAAGATCATTTACCTTCTGGCTTTTTGGTGTTTAAAGCGTTAGGTTACTCCCGCGCTATGCCCGGGTTACGACTTTATCGTTTGCGTACCACTTTACTTTTCTCGAAAAATACATCAGCATACCTATGATGATGAACAGTCCGATGCTTCCAAGCAATAAAGAGAAGTCCTGTTGCAGGATGATGACGAAAATAAAGGTGTAGAAGATCAACAATAAAAATGCGAAAAGAAGGGTAAGCCCAGTCGTGTGTAAAAACGTTTTCGCATACATGCTGATTAACGCCACCGTTGCAAGCGAAGCGATTACATAAGCTATGTCATAACCAAGATGTTCTGAAAGACTAAGGAGCAGCGTGTAGTAAATCGTAAGGGCAGCACCAATGAGAATGTATTGAAACGGATGTATCCTGATCTTTTGGGTGATTTCAACGAGTAGCAACGCGATAAAGGTTAGCAGGATAACCAGGATTCCATATTTGGATGTGCGTATGCTTTTTTGATATTGATCTACCGGAATTAAAAGTTTGACACCGAAGTCGGCAGCACTTAATGTTTGATTATCACCAATCCATTGTTGCGAGAAGGGACGGTTGAAATGAAGGACTTTCCACGCCGCTTTAAAACTGTTTTCAGTAATCTCTCTTGAAGCTGGCGTAAACTCACCATCAAAGCTTGGATCTTTCCATGGACCGCTGATTTGTACTTCTGTTGTTTTTCCCCCCGGAATAAAGTCGAGGCGTTCACTTCCTTTCAGGTTTAGCTTCATGGCAAGGTCGCCGTTAAAGCTGTTTTCGTTTTCCCAGTTTAGTTTGGCTGTAATTCCGGTGGCCATGCTTGCATCGTTCAAATACTCTACGTTACCCGTTGTTTCGTTATATGAATTTCGGGCGGATTTTTTTACAGAAACACCGATGTTATTCGAAGGCTCTGCTGTAATCTTTTCGTTTCCGACCATGAATGTTGGATTGTCACTTATCCCGCGAAGGTCTGTAATGCCAAAGACCATATACGCTTCATTCCACAACACCATGTCGGAGGGAATATTCAGCCTTTTAAAATCCGGTTTATTAAAAGTGGATTTAACCTGAAGTGATGAGTTGTAAACAACAGCGTCGAAGATACCACGATACAAAGTCTCTGGCTTTACTTCTCCTATGATATTCAATGCTTCGGGTAAAAAGAAAGCTTTGTCAATAACTTCAACATGTTCGATGCCATCCTTACCACGGTCAATAGTTTCGTGTCGCTTGAAAGGCATAACAAGGATAGGGCCTGAAAGTGTTTGACTGCCAGACCACTTATCCGCTACCTCATTCATAACGAGATTAGCGCGCGTCTGCCTTTCATAGATCAGATCCTGAATCCAGGAACTTGGTATCAGCAGAATGAGGACAAGAAAACCGATAGAGAATAATTTGATCATTACCGACTCCTGTATCCAGTTGTTGAACCGCTCCAGGATCGAGGCTGTAGAAGTTTGTGAAATTGGTTCCATAAGCTATGATGTTTTAGTTAAGTGTTCCTGATTTGTTGTTGATTAAGTTGGCCACGATGGTGCTGCCGGTTACAAAAGGTTTGTGCAGTAACAGGACTGTGACGAAATTAATTTCGTTATAGCGTTCGCGTTGTTCCATTCGGAACAGGTGAATGGTAAGGAAGAATTGAAAGACGAGTAACTGTGTCGTTTCACGAAGAACATTGGAAAGACGGATGAGTACTTTCACGATACGCCAGTGTTGGAGGTAACAATAAATGCAACGCCTTGCTGCCCAGAGCGTGGTGAGTGCCCAGACTATTCCGCTCATTTTAAATCCAAGGATCCAATCAGCGCCGTTGGGTTTTGATCCGTAGGTCGCAGGGATAAAGTAATTGTTCAGGTAAAGGAAACCTGCGATTAATAGAATTGTAATATTGATTACGAGCAACAAAATCGCCGGCTCAATATTTTTTATATTAGTTAGTTTAAAAGTACTTTTGAATTCAAAGTTCATAATCAAAAAAATTATTTTTGTTGACGGATCACTTGCTCCAGGGCGTCCAGGTGTTTCCTGAATGCATTGCGTCCTTTTTCAGTGATCTTGTATCTGGTGTTGGGTTTACGCTCAACGAATGTTTTGGAAACCGAAAGATATTTTTCTTTCTCGAGTGCTTTAATATGGGAAGCCAGGTTTCCATCCGTAACATTGAGCATATCTTTGAGTGTATTAAAATCAAAAGCCTGGTTCGTAACGAGTGCCGACATGATCTGCAATCGCACACGATGCTCCAATACTTTATCTAATAGCTCAAACGGATTTTTCACTTATCGTATTTATTGTACATGATGGTTCCATAGACAATGTGAAGTATACCAAATCCCATCGCCCAAAACAATAATCCATATCCGGGAAGCATCGCGGAGATCAATCCCAATCCAATTTCCGAAAAACCAAGATAACGCACTTCATCGTAGGTATTGGAACTTCCCTGGATGAGGGCGAGACCATAAAAAATGAGACTGGCCGGAGCGGCGAGACCAAAATGGCCGGTAGACAACATGACCAGGATAAATAGCCCTCCCGTTATAAGCGGAATGGCCATGTTAACGAATAGGGTTTTGCTTGCGCCTGTCCAGAGCGTTAACCCGTGTTTTGCCGCTTTTTTATTGCTTAACCATAATCCAGTGGATATAGATGCCACAAGAACGACGGTAGCCACGACAAGCAATTTCCACAGCGTATGGGGTTCGGTCGCAGAAAATATCCGATAACGAAAGGGAGAAACGGGGTAGTGGACGATAAAGTAAGCAGCGACTGCCCCGGCAAGCGCATAAATTCCGGCCAGCACGCCGGATAAACCGCTGAGCGAGATAAACTTCGCAGATCGCTCCATCATCGTACGGATGGACGCCAGATCTTTTTCATACTCCTTGATTTCTTTCATATGAAAGTACTTTGTGTTGCAAAGTTAATGAACGGATTCACTTCTCCAAGGTTTCATGCCTTAAAATGTTACCATTCAGGTACTTTTCCTTCCGCCGCCATAAATGGGCTGTTGAAGTTCGTTTTCAGATCGTAACTAATGATTAAAACCCTATTCTATGAAATTACTCAGCCTTGTATACGTATTCTTAAGTGTTCAATTAGTTACCGCCCAGGTTGATGCCGTGAAATCGGATGTGTACAATTGGGAAGATCTGGCAATAAAACAAATCAATGGAGGTGAACGACGAAACATCCTGCAAGGCGATACCAGGCATTTTGAGTTTATTGCAATCGACGGTTTTGCTCTTAATCCAAAAGCAAGTCAGATTTCTTCGAGCAATGAGGACCTTGAAGAATTGATTATTGTCAGGGAGGGCGAATTTAAAATAACCCTTAACGGGAAGTCTCAAAGTTTGAAAAGTGGCGGTGTTGCGCTGATTTCGCCCGGAGTTTCACATCAACTGGAAAATACTGGTAAAGATGCCGGAGTATATTATGTGCTTCGGTTTAAATCAAAAACGACTATGGATAAGGAACGCGGACAGAAAGCCGGAGGGTCCGCCGTTGTAAACTGGGACGATGTTGCCTTCAATGAAAGTGAAACAGGAGGGAGGAAACAATTCTTTGATCGACCCACGACTGCATTGTCGCGTTTGGAGATGCACACCACCAAACTAAATGCCGGACTGAACAGCCATGCGCCCCATACTCACCCGGAAGAAGAAGTAGTATTACTTTTGCGAGGCGAAGCAGAAATGCAAATTGGAGACAAGCATACTAAAGTATTACCTGGCGGGTTAATATTTTTAGATTCTGACATACCCCATGCCATCACAAATACCGGTACAACACCTTGTGAGTATTTTGCTTTTTCAATGCGGCCTTTTGTGAAGGGAAGTAAGGAATGATATCGGGGGCTTTTTGTATATTTATCAGTCGTTCCGTAACCATAATATAATTAGTTAGCCATGAATAAGTGGTCAAGTTCCGTTTTTACGTTTACTTTTCTTTTTATAACAAATTACTTCTTTGTTGAGGAGCCTGAGATTTTAGAAGCACTTTTTGTAAGTGGCTTCGTAGCAACGTTTCATCTACTAACCTTCGATTGGACCACCAGGTTTATAACTAAGGTGGTTAAAAAGGTGGTGAAGTGATGGCGTTATAATTTTGGTAAGTTAAGCGCTCCCTAAAACCAACATGGTGTTGCAGTATTAGAAACTTCCCCATTGTAAATAAATGTCGACGCCTTTGCACTGAAAAAGGTGCAAGCCACATTTCGTTATGCTTACAGGGCTTGAAGGTCATACTATTTGAGTCCCGTTGATTCACGTATGAAATTATCTAGTCGATCAAACGTTCGCGTAAGGAAAATGAGGTCTGCATATGATACGAATCTCCTGATCGTTCAATCAAATCGCATCGTGGTTTTGAAGGTTCGCTTACGCTTTTAGACAACACCCTCGTAGTGAAGTGAACTTTACTCTGCGCGCAGCGAATCAACGGGATTTGCGGATGCCGCTTTTATTGATTCAAGACTTACTGTTAACCATGCAATCAGTAACGCTGCCAGGAAGGCAATCACGAAGATAGTCCATTCAATGCTAACACGATAAGCAAATCCGTCGAGCCAAAGACTCATGCCGTACCAGGCTAGAGGAACGGCGACGATGGTAGCGATAAGTATCGGACGTGTGAAGGTCGCCGACAACAAATAAACAAGTTGGAAACCGGAGGCACCGAGTACCTTTCGAATTCCAAGTTCACGGGTTCGGCGTTCTGCGAGATAGGCGGAAAGACCATACAACCCAAGGCATGATATTACAATCGCAAGCACAGCAAACACATTAAACAACTTACCAAGACGTTGTTCGGCCTGGTACAAATTATCAATGTCCTGATCAACAAAACCGTAATTGAAAGGATAACCTGGATTTATCCGCATGCATATTTGTTCAAGTGCGGTAATTGTGTTCTCCGTTTCGCCAGGCATAGTTCGTATGATCGCGTAACCACCCCATGAATTTCGATTAAGGAACATGGGACCAATTTTTTCCTGCACCGGTTTGAAGTTGAAATCCTTTACCACGCCAATGATTGTTCTTTCTCTGCCCCAAACATTTATCCTCGTTCCTACGGCCGATTCAAGAGGCATATCCATTGTCTTTAGGGCAGTTTCATTTACGATGACGTTTACCGTATCGGCGAGGGCATTGTCGCCATAGCCATGCCCTTCAAGCATCGTAGCTTTGAATACTTCTTCAAAGTTTTCATCGATCGCCAGATTGTAGAACAAAGGTTGTGTGTTTGGATCTTTTCCTTTCCATTCTACACTGATCGTTGCGCCGGACGAGGTAGTAGGCAGGTCTGAAATAAATGAATATTGGCTCGTCAGGCGGTTATTACCGAGACTCGCCCGAAGGGCATCGTATTTAGACCACATCTCCCCCGTCATCGGAACATACAATAGGTTCTCTTTGTCAAAACCCAGGTTCAATTGCTGAATATATTTCAGTTGCCGGTAAACGACAGTTGTGCCTACAATCAGTGAAATCGAAACTGCAAACTGAATCACTACCATAGTATTTCTAAAAAACGCTCCAGAAGTTCCAGCCTTAAAACTGCCCTTTAATACAACGGCAGGAACGAATCCTGAAAGGTACAGCGCTGGGTAACTGCCTGCCAAAAGACCCGTCAATACAGTAATGCCGAGTAGAGAAGAAATGAGCTGGAGGTTCGTAAGATCAAGCTGCAACTGCTTGCCGCCAAGTGTATTGAAATAGGGAAGCACAAGATAGATAATGAGCAACGCCAAAACCATCGCCAACAAAGCCACAATCAGCGATTCCGCCAGGAACTGCCCGATCAGGTGTGGTCTCACCGCGCCAACAACTTTGCGCAATCCGACCTCCTTAGCCCTTCGTGCAGCACGGGCTGTGGCAAGATTCATAAAGTTCAGGCATGCTACTACTAGAATGAACACCGCTACCACCATAAAGATGTATACATTCTGAGCGTTTCCATGGCCGTCAATATCAGCGAGGAAATTGGAATGGAGATGTATTTTGACCAACGGTTGCAGTAAAAAACTGACCTTCAATATGGATTCGTTTTTGCGGTAGATCGCCCCAATTTTTTTTTCCAGGTTTGCGATTGAGCCATCCGGATCGTCCGCGCTTTTGTGGACTTTCACATAAGTGTAATAATTGAAATTGTCCCAAACATTATTCTTAAAGTCGTTATTTGTCTTAGCGTAAAAACTTAATGGCTGAACAAAATCAAATTTCAGGTGCGAGTTTTCAGGTATGTTGGCAATTACACCAGTAATGGTAAAGTCTTCATTGTTGTCTTTCCGAATCGTCCTTTCTAGCACATCAGTAGTTCCGAAGTATTTCATGGCAATTCGTTCTGTCACGACTATGCCTTCGGGGTTTTGAAGCGCTTGTTCATTATCACCTTTGATGAATGGAAAAGAGAACATGCTGAAGAAATTCGAGTCAGCAAAGACAACACCTTTCTCTTCAAATTTAATGTCTCCTACCTGAATCAGGGCTTGTTGTATGCCAGTGATACGGACCGCCTCTTCAATCTCCGGAAGTTCAGCTTTCAACGCCGGCGCGATGGGTGCGGATGACACCGCGGCACGAACGTTCATCTCCGGAAGCGTAGCCGTTAGTCGGTAGATTCGATTATAACCATCGTGAAACCGGTCATAATTTACTTCGTCGTTGACCCACATGCCGATAAGAGCTGCACAGCTAATACCAAGCGCAAGTCCGAATATATTGATAAAGGAAAAACCCTTCTGACGAAGAAGGTTTCGCATGGCAACCTTAAGGTAGTTTCTGATCATGAAAGAGTGTTTACAGATTAAGACGTTTAATTGTGGACGGAAGTTGCATTGCCCAAAATTTATCAATCGTTTGAGAGTAATGACGTAAACACAATGATGCATAACGTACAAAAGCCACCGTTTTATCAGTGGCTTTTTGCTCCTCCTCTAGGGCTTGAACCTATCCCGAAGCTTGGGACTGATTAACAGAAGGGGTTAATGATCCTTGTAACCAATGAGTTAAGTTACATAGGGTCACACCCAGCGAAACAATTTCTTTCGGGTCTTTGCTAACCCAAATCGAACGTCTCGAATATTACATCTTTAAGCTCGTCTATAAATTCTGCCTCAAGCTTTCCCATTTTCTTCGTTAATCTCGCCTCATCAACCGCCCGCATCTGATCTATGCATACTTCTCCGGCCTTTCCCTGAAAGGTAACTTTCGTTCTGGAGGGATACCCTTTGATGCTTGAAGTTAGGGGTGCTATGATTACGGTTCCTAAAACTGAATTCATTCGCTCAGGCGTTAAGATAACGCATGGCCTTGTTTTTTTCATTTCATGCCCTACAGTAGGATCAAGATTGACCAGGTAGACTTCGAATTCCCTTATTACCATACCCAGTCAGTATCATCAAATTTATTGGAAATCATGGGCGTTATTTCTTCGGCTTTCGCGCGTTTTACTTTCTTAAAATCCGCCCAGGTTTTCTTTTTTTCCTGTATCGCAGAAATAACTATGCTCTTGTCTTTGATCGTTATTTGTACGGTATCAGTAATACCGCTCTTGTCGATAAACGATTTAGGAAATATTACACCTTTTGAATTTCCAATCCTTCTTACCTTGGCTATTGTTCTCATAAATTGGCCGTTTTAAAAGTTATAACCTAAAGTTATAACTTTAGGTTCGTTTTTCCAATACTTTCATTCCAGTGTCTTCATGTAGTTGTGTGCTATAAACTATTTTGTCGTCCTCAAATCTGGAAGAACTGCAAAAGTTTCCGGAGCGTGGAGCGTAAACTACTGCTCCGTCGATTGTAATGATTATTTATTTGTTTTTAGGATTTTCTTCAAAACTGTTTTATTAAGCTGTCGAAAGTATACCAAGTAAAGACCATCAGATAGCCTGCGGACATCGATAAGCTCTGATTCTCTCGTATATACGAAACCTTCTTTTATAAGCTGACCCAAGTTATTGTATAACGCAAAATGATAGGGCTGGAAACACTCTTGCGGGATGCGAATCTTAATATAATCTTTTGCTGGATTAGGGAATACAGAATATGCCTGATTCGCGTCACACGGTGTTCTCTCTCTGTTAGGAACACGCATGTTGAATGTGTTTTGAACAAAATTAGGTAGACCAGGGAATACCTTTCCTTGTCCAAAATCAAAAAACTTAAGCGTAATATAGCAGTCAAACCCTCTAATGTTCGGTCGCTCAATAACGATGAGAGCATTTCTTTTCATTATGGTGAGTGAACCGGTTCCATCTAGGGTGCTGATATTTCCAGCAATGTATATTCTTCCGTCAGGTCCAATCTGCATTCCGGCTGCAAGTGTCGCCGAATATTTACCAATATTTGTCACTGAGTTGTTAGTAGAAAAAAGCGGTAGTTTCGAATCCCTGATAGCCTTTATGGAAGGGTTTGATAAATCAAATTGATAGATGTAATCACCAATGTCTCCAGCGGTTTCCAAGTAATGAAGGTCAACTCCCGATATGTAAAGTTTTGTATTATCTGGCGAAAAGGAAGTGCCGTAGTGGGAACTTAAATCAGTGATCGGCCGATAATTTGAAATTTTTCCATTCGAAGTATCAAAGTCGTAAAGCCCAATGGTAGTGACTCGCTTGAGCCTTGTCCCCCGGCGATCATTGTTCCATCGGGTGAAAATTTTATTTCACCATCATTAGAGAAGCGATCCGTTAAATAAACAGAACCGATGGAATTTACAATTGGTGGTGAAATACCGGCCGTTGAAATTTCAAAAGATAAAAAAGCATCTGTATTTGCCTCATGAGTTACAAGCCAATAATCGTTTCCATTATTTGCTTAACCGCAATTTGATTCTCTGTGACGTTGCTCACCAGCATTTTATTCTTGGTAGTGACGCCACCTAATCCATTATCAACCGACATGTCTATAATGGAGTAATACATATTCGATGCAATTCCGTTATCATAAACCGCTTTTATAGTGAATAAATAAAATCTATTGGGATATCCCGGGAACGGCACAATTAATGCGCATTGATCAGCGGAGCTTGTTCCAAATAGGTCATTACCGTTATCCATCACATGATGGTTTTTATTCCAAATCTTTTCCCCATTTGAATAAAATAACAGTTCACCGCTATGTTTGTCGCTGATGACCGTACCACCACCCTGCGTTTGCATGACACTGTTCTGCAATGGTAACGGATAGTAATTGGAGTTAAAATCTAA
The DNA here is from genome assembly GCA_035628875.1 of Ohtaekwangia sp. Taxonomy (GTDB): domain Bacteria; phylum Bacteroidota; class Bacteroidia; order Cytophagales; family Cyclobacteriaceae; genus Ohtaekwangia. The sequence goes on from DASPIZ010000046.1 coordinate 21,602, forward strand.
TCCCGCGTTATGGCCGAAATACCAAATACTAGCTTCTTTTTGGGCGAATGCAGAATGCTCAAGCCAAATAAAAATAAGCGTGATCAATATGATTTTTCCCTGTAAGTGCATTGGCTTTAGTCAATACTTTTATTTACTAACTTGAATAGCCTACAAAATTGTGATAGCTTTTCCTAAGCTTGTAGAGACCTGTTCTAAAAAGAAAGTACAAATTTAGCTTTCAGGTCATGAGGTTATTTTGAAAAGAAAGCATTTTGAGAACAGGTGATATAATACTTATCGACTCCTTGGAATAAAAAATATAAACAAGATAACCCATAACGCCACTAAGAACCAGGTACAGATTCAGAATCGACTGAGTAATCAATTTCACTCGCAAAGACCGTTGAACCAGTTCTGTAGCATCACGCTGTTTAGTAAATTGGAAAACGGATCAGGAATAGTTTAATTCCGAGGTCAACAATATAGAACTATCTGTAACCGGCAGGAACTGAGTATTCGGTTTACTTCCTGCCTTGGGAGTTACATCGCTTCATCAAGAATAGCTGAAAATGTATACGCTTTTGTATCAACCGCCTAACAATAAAAAAGGAGCTACGCTCGTAACTCCTTGATCTTTCAATGCTCCTCCTCTAGGGCTTGAACCTATCCCGACCTATTCGGGACTGATTAACAGTCAGGTGCGATTCGATTTTCATTTTCGATTCTTTCTAGGATTCGTTTAACAAGTCCTTCATCTGCGATGAGCGATTCGATAAATTTTCTGCTCTTCATCCTCTTGATAAACTTTTCCAGGTTAATGGCAATTTGAATAGAATCACAATGGATCGAGCGTTTTAACACCCATGGAATTCCCTTTGCGGTAAATTTTCTGGATTCAATGGGGTTATTATGAAAAAGCAGCCTTCGCTCGACATTTTCGGACCGGCCGATATAAAACTTATCAATCGTATGGGAATAAATGATGTAAACAAAATGATGCATAACGTAAAAAAGCCACCGTTTATCAGTGGCTTTTTGCTCCTCCTCTAGGGCTTGAACCTATCCCGAACCTTCGGGACTGATTAACAAGTAAAATGCTCCTCCTCTAGGGCTTGAACCTATCCCGACTTATTCGGGACTGATTAACAGTCAGGTGCGATTCGATTTTCATTTTCGATTTTTTTTAGAATTCGTTTAACAAGTTCTTCATCTGCAATGAGCGATTCTATAAATTTCCTGCTCTTCATCCTCTTGATAAACTTTTCCAGGTTAATGGCGATTTGAATCGAATCACATTGGATTGAGGTTTTTAATATCCATGGAATTCCCTTTGCTGTAAATTTTCTGGATTCAATTGGATTATTATGAAAAAGAACCCTTCGCTCGACATTTTCTGACCGACCGATATAAAACTTATCAATCGTTTGGGAATAAAGAACGTAAACAACATGATGCATAACGTGAAAAAGCCACCGTTTTATCAGTGGCTTTTTTGCTCCTCCTCTAGGGCTTGAACCTATCCCGAAAGTTCGGGACTGATTAACAAAATGTTCCGCCTCTAGGCCTTGAACCTATCCCGACCTATTCGGGACTGATTAACAAAGTAAATGCTCCTCCTCTAGGGCTTGAACCTAGGACCCCCTGATTAACAGTCAGGTGCTCTAACCAGCTGAGCTAAGGAGGAATCCTTAAATTTGGGAGTGCAATAATAAGAGGTTCGGTCTTAAAATGCCAAAATACCGGATAAATTTTCTGGAAAATCTATGTTTACCTGTCTGCCGCTTTCCGGAAAATCTTCGCATCAGCGTAAAATGTGCCCAATGGAACAAACGACGCCAAAATAGCAATGGATAATGTCTTAAATGACCACCGCACTTGGGCATGAACCACCAACACATATATAATATACAGCACGAATAAAACGCCATGCGCCATACCTACTACCCGTACGGCCGCCGGCATTTCCCAATAATATTTTAGCGGCATCGCAATGCCCAGCAGGATTAAAAAAGAAAGGCCTTCCAGGAAACCGATGATGCGTAATTGTCCTAAAAATGTTTTCATGAAGTTAGGTTTGGAACCGGGTGATTTTTCCGCAATTATAAACTATTGTAGTTATTTTCTCTTAACTCAATTCAATCCTCGTCAATTAAGTTCCGTTCTTTTGATTTTCAGACATTAATAGGAGCCACCATATAAAAATTAAATTCATCAGTCGTAATCGGAAATATTTATTCCATCATGCGAATAACATGTTATTTTAGCGCCGCTTATCGCTCCTGAAATTTATTGAAGTACATGACCGCGCAAAAAATATAACCACTATTTTCGCCTTAAATCCACCTTCCTGCTATGAATATTTTAATTCGATTTCTACTCATTGTTATTCTGGGATCGCTTTCAAGTTCAAGTTTTGCTGATGTAAGACTTCCGAAAATTTTTAGTGACAATATGGTTGTTCAGCGCGATCAGAACTTAAAGGTTTGGGGATGGGCCAAGGCTGGAGAAAGTGTTAAAGTAGAATTTAACGGACAATCGGTGAAGGCAAAGGCCTCCAAGAATGGCACGTGGACTGTGACGTTTAAACCAATGAAACATGGCGGTCCTTTCGAAATGAAAATATCTGGTAAAACTAACAACATCGTACTGCAAAATATTCTTATCGGTGATGTGTGGCTGGGCAGTGGGCAATCGAACATGGAGTGGATCATGAACAACACAAAAGATGCTTCGCAAGATATTCCTGCTGCGAATTATCCAAAGATCCGTTTATTCACGGTGGACAAAACCACCAGTTATACACCAGAAGCAGATTTGTCGGGTGGTCCGTGGTTAGAATGTACACCACAAAATGTTCAGTTCTTTTCTGCGGTAGCCTACTATTTTGGTCGCAAACTTCATGAAGAATTAGACGTACCGATTGGCCTGATCAATTCTTCGTGGGGAGGAACGAAGATTGAGCCGTGGATCAGTTGGGATTTGATGGGCAAAGAGGAACCCTACAAGCACATCAAAGTGGCGGACCATGCAAAGAATGCTGCTGAAAACAAAAAAAATGAGCAGCGATATATTGAAGCCAGAAAATTAAACAAAGGTGAACTCGAACGGTGGTTTGATACTGAAACAAAGCCTACCGGGTGGCAATCCGTTGAAGTGCCTAACGAATGGGGACAAACACCAATCGGCGACGTTGATGGCATTATATGGTTTCAGAAGGAGTTTGAGTTGCCTGCTGCAATGGAAAGTAAACCGTTGATTTTAAGCCTTGGACCGATCGATGATGAAGATGTCACTTATGTGAATGGTACTAAAGTAGGTGCGCTTACGATTTATAATAAGGACAGAATATATCCGATAAAACAAGGTATACTGAAAGCCGGGAAAAACCTGATCACTGTCAAGGTTACAGATAACCAGGGCGGAGGCGGGATGAATGGCAAACCAGAACAATTATACATAGAAGGAGAGGGCCAACGTATCTCGCTGGCGGGAACGTGGACGTATAAAAAGGAAGTAGTCAATGCTGATTTCGGTATCAAAGATGTAGGTCCGAATTCTTTTGCGTCGTTACTGTACAATGCGATGATTGCACCAATTGTCCAATACCCTATCCGTGGTGTGATCTGGTATCAGGGTGAATCAAATGCAAATGAAGCTTACCAGTACCGGCGATTATTTCCTATGTTAATCAATGATTGGCGCGCGAAATGGGGATATGAAATGCCTTTCTTCTGGGTTCAGCTTGCTAATTTTATGGCGCCTTCTGCAACGCCTGGAGAAAGCGCTTGGGCAGAATTACGTGAAGCACAAAACATGACGTTATCATTACCAGCTACAGGACAAGCCGTGATCATTGACATCGGAGAAGCAGATGATATTCATCCACGCAATAAAAAAGATGTTGGTCATCGCCTGGCATTAAGTGCACTTCATGTGGCTTATGGAAAAGACATTGTTTATGAAGGACCTGTTTACGAAAGTTTATTAGTAGCGGGTGACCGTGCTGTGCTTACTTTCAAAAATGCCGATCAGGGTTTAAAGGCATACGGTGATAAGTATGGTTACCTGAAAGGATTTGCTATCGCCGGGGCAGATAAAAAATTCGTTTGGGCCAAAGCATACATTGAGGGAGACAAAGTGGTTGTTCACAGTGAGTCAGTAAAAGATCCTGTTGCAGTGCGATATGCCTGGGGTGATAATCCCGACGACGCAAATTTGTATAACAATGCAGACCTACCCGCATCACCGTTTAGAACAGACACCTGGAAGGGTGTAACATTTAAGTAATACCAAAACAATTTATTTTATATGATGATTTTAGATGATACCACATTGGACAAGCAAGTCGTGTTGAAGAATGTGGAAGAGCACATTAAGTCTCTTGGCTTCACCATTGTGCAAAAAGATTTTAATCGCCCGTGGGGAGGTTTCCTTGTGATCGAAGAAGCAGAAGCTGAAAAATTTGCCAGTGTATTTTTTCCACACCTTGCGTTTTCAACCATTAAAACGGGTAAGCTGAGCCCTAAAATTCTGATCGTTGAGGCGAATAAACGTTTATCGTGGCAATACCATCACCGTCGTGCCGAAATATGGAAAGTAATTGGTGGTAAAGTGGGTGTGGTTACCAGTGATACAGATGAGCAAGGCGAAATCCAGCAATTGAGTGTGGATGATGTAATTCAACTATCGCAAGGGCAACGTCATCGGCTCGTAGGCTTAAATCAATGGGGAGTTTTAGCAGAGATATGGCAGCATACCAATCCCGAACAACCTTCCGATGAAGATGACATCGTACGGGTTCAGGATGATTTTGGAAGATAATCGGATGATATCAGTGACTATCGGTTCGTCATGATCCGGCCGAAGACCTGTAAAATTTTATAAGCGAGAATGGGGTCCTTGTACATACGCCAACCTTTTTGGATTTGTGCAAGAACCCCTTTCGTATTTTTAGTTTTATGCCAGAGTTCGCTGGCAGTTTCTACCGCATAATGTGCATAAAATTTTTTGGAGCCTTTCAGAATTTTCTCACGATGTGATGCGGGGAGATACGTGTTAATTTTTTTCATCACGAACTCCAGGTCTTTCAGGTTTTGGCCATTCGCCCGCGACTGTCCTGAAATCGATTCTTCGTGAGTTCGCGAAGACGCCAATAGTGCAGGTGTGTATCCAAAAGAATACCTCGTTGCAATTCTGGCCCACATTTCCCAATCCTCTGCGTAGTGTACACCGTAAAATCCACCGAGGTCTTCATAAACATCCCGCTTGACGGCTATACTTGCATAATGAATGCGTCTTTTTTCAGCCAGGCGAAGCAACCAGTTCTCCAGTACACAGGCTACAGGTGCTTCAATATCCTGTAACGCAGTGGTTGCACCGTTTTCGTCAATTTGTTTGAACCGGGAGAAAGCAGCACCGATATGGGGATAGGTATCGAATAGTGATCCAAGGTGTTCGTAAAAGCCCGGATGTACGAGGTCATCGCTGTGTAAAATATGAATGTAATACCCTTTGGAGAGATTTAAACAGGTTTCAAAATTCCGAAGGCTTCCTACGTTGTAAGGTTGCCGATAGTAACTCACCCTGCCTTGACCGATATCGCGTACTATCGCTTGAACATTGATGTCTGTACTGCAATCATCGACAACCTCAATTTGCATCTCGCCTTCCGGCAATGCCTGGCCAAGCACACTATTTAATGTTTGTTCAAGATATCGTCCGGCATTGTAAACTGGAATCATAACCGACCATTTCGGCCGATTACCAGGTTCCACAGGCTTGATGGCCGGCGGGCGTTGTGGTGTACGCTCCGGTGAAATGGTTTGCCAACTAACAGTGAGTTCCAAAATAGTCTGATTTCAATCAAACCAAAAATAAGGTAATTCACCGATACAAAATGTAATCCAACGGTAATTTTGTCTCCGAAGTAAGGTTACACCTGCAATGAGACATTTCTTGATTAGGACTCGTTTTTTATGACGTTTTATTTTACAAATCATCATTTAACGACATTATGTCACATAATGCTTCTGTTTTGTGACCTATTTAAGTCATATTGGCATTAAACTGCGTTCGGCATACTTTTTCATCTGGAAGGGTTAAACGAAAAAAATCAAATGTTAAACCCAAAAAAATACAACTATGAGCATAATACGTTATAACTCCGCTGTGAATGATTTTATTCCAACATCATTCAGCAACATGATTGATCGCTTCTTTAATGATTCCATCGCGCGTTCGGGTGGTTCACAATATTCTTTCGTGCCACGCGTCGATATCGTGGAGGATGAAAAAGGTTTTGAAATTCAAGTTGCTGTTCCAGGAATGAACAAAGAGGATTTTAAAATCGACCTGAATGACAATTACCTCACCATTAGTGGTGAACGAAAATTCACGAAAGAAAGAAAAGAAAATAATTTTCGGTCGATTGAAACCCAATATGGATCATTCAGTCGTTCGTTCAGTTTGCCTGATAATGTAGACGCTTCAAAAATTTCTGCGAAGTACAACAATGGAATCCTGGAACTCAACGTTCCTAAAGATGAAAAGAAAATCACAAAGGCTTCAATTAAGGTAAGTTAAAATAAGCGTAGGTTAGGTTAGGTGTAAAGGCGCCCTCGGTATAGGGGGTGCCTTTCTTTTTTAATAAATCACAAGGTCTGTCAATAAATTCCGACTTTTTTATCCTGAAATTTGTTTATTGATCGGATACACCTTGTATTGAAAGAAAAGGACCGTTCTTATATCCCGGGCTGATCCATTTTACAAAAAGAAACCCTAACTTTCTGTAGTATCATTTTTTAAACGGGAAGGTATGAAGCGGACAATTTTGATTTTTATCGTAGTTCTTGCAGCCTGTGTAGGTGGCATCGTTGGTTCTTTCGTAACCATGCGAATAATGGATTTTTCCACGCGTCCGTATTCTTCTATTGAAGAACGTCAGCAATCTGTACTCACGCGTTACGCTTCCACTGACACCGCTTTGCGTGTACCTGAAGGGTTGGATTTTCTCAAGACATCAAAAAGCGTTATTCCAGGTGTGGTGCACATCCGCACATCGTATGGCCCCGGTGATTTTAGTTTAAATCCGCTCGAATCATTTTTTGAGATCCCCTCACGTTCCTCTGGAAGTGGTGTTATTATTTCCGACGATGGTTTTATCGTTACCAATAATCACGTCATCGAAGAGGCCAGCAGCATTGAAGTGGTAATGAACAATAACCAGCGTTTTTTTGCGAAACTTGTTGGAACTGATCCTACCACAGACCTTGCGCTGTTAAAAATCCGGGCTAAAAATCTTCCTTTCATAAAATATGGCGATTCAGATTTAATTACGCCAGGTGAATGGGTTCTTGCAGTTGGAAATCCATTCGATCTTAATTCTACGGTAACAGCCGGTATCGTAAGTGCCAAAGCAAGAAACATTGGTATTCTCCGTGATCGAAACAACCTGCAGGTGGAATCATTCATTCAAACTGATGCTGCTGTAAATCCTGGTAACAGTGGAGGCGCATTGGTTAATCTCAAAGGAGAACTTATCGGCGTAAATACAGCCATTGCCACGTCTTCAGGCAGCTACCAGGGATATTCATTTGCTATTCCTGTAACACTAATAAAAAAAGTAGTCGACGATCTTTTAGAGTTTGGAAAGGTGCAGCGCGGACTACTCGGCATACAAATCGCAGATCTCAACGCAACGATAGCCGAACAAATGAAGCTGAAAACCAGTCAGGGCGTACTGATAAATCGGGTGAATCCGGGAAGCGCGGCAGAAGACTCCGGTTTACACCCGCATGATATCATAATCGGCGTTGATGATCATGCCGTTACTTCAGTTTCAGAACTACAGGAACTGGTGGCGCGCAATCGTCCGGGGGCCATTATTGACGTATCTTACTTACGCGATGGCGAGCCGGTTACTGTCAAGGTGAAACTTAAAAACAGCAGTGGTACCGAACAAATGGAAAAGCGGGAAGTTCGTTATGAACTTAATGGTGTGGAGGTAGCAGATGTTCAGTTTAAAGAACTGGCAGCGCTTCAGCTTGAAGGCGGTGTTCGCATAAAAAAATTAAGCGGCGGCAAATGGGAAGCGTCTGGCATGATGGAGAATTTCATCATCAGTCATATTGATAAAGTTCCTGTTGATAACGTTGAAGATCTCAACCAGATTCTTGAGTTTAAAAAAGGTGGAATACTGGTAGAAGGATATTATCCCGACGGCGAAAAGGGAGTCTACGGATTAGAATGGTAAATTGTCATTTGCACCAGTTCATGAGGTTAATTGTCTTGTGATCATTAGCTTTACGCCAGTTGATTTTACGTATGAAGAATTTCGGTATTCAGGAAGCGTTGCTTGCACTAAACATTCAGAAAAACAATTTAGGAACATCGACCGGCATTACCTGGTTAAAAACCAAAGGATCTGTAATCGATTCCTTTTCACCCGTTGATGGCAAACGGATCGGATCAGTATATGCGACAGATCAGCAAGCCTATCATAAAGTAATTGAAGCTTCGCAGGAAGGATTTCGAGCTTGGCGGAAATGGCCAGCTCCGAAACGGGGTGAAATCGTTCGCCAGTTCGGTGAAGCCTTGCGCGAAAACAAAGAAGCGCTTGGTAAACTTGTTTCCTATGAAATGGGAAAATCGTATCAGGAAGGACTGGGAGAAGTACAGGAAATGATCGATGTATGCGATTTTGCAGTTGGTTTGTCGCGACAACTTCATGGATTAACGATGCATTCCGAGAGACCCAATCACCGAATGTACGAGCAATGGCATCCCCTCGGTATCGTCGGCATTATTACGGCTTTTAATTTCCCCGTAGCCGTATGGGCATGGAACAGCGCGATTGCCTGGGTATGCGGTGATGTCGCAGTATGGAAGGCATCCGAAAAAACACCGTTATGTGCGATCGCATGTCAAAAAATTGTACAGGAAGTTTTCAGGCGAAACGCTGTACCTGAAGGTGTATCGTGTATTGTGCAAGGCGATTATGAGGTTGGTCAGTGGCTCGCGGTTGATGAACGAGTCCCGCTGATATCTGCCACCGGATCGATCGCGATGGGCAGAGCAGTAGCGACAACAGTAAGCCTGCGATTAGGACGCTCATTGCTTGAACTAGGTGGTAATAACGCGATCATCATTACAGCACATGCTGATCTTGATATGGCGATTCGCGGCGCATTGTTCGGGGCTGTGGGCACGGCAGGACAACGATGCACATCAACCCGTCGACTAATTATACATGAATCTGTTTACGATGTAGTGAAAGAACGCTTGCGTAAAGCTTACGAACACCTTAAAATTGGAAATCCGCTTGATCCACTAAATCACGTTGGACCATTAATCGATCACCAAGCTGTGAAGATTTATGCTGATGCACTTAAGAAAATTAAAAAACAGGGTGGTGCATTTGTTGTGCCGGGTGGTGTGCTTGATGGAAAGGAGTATACCTCAGGATGTTATGTGAAACCCGCTGTTGCAGAAGTGGATCCATCTATCAGTATGGTACAGGAAGAGACATTTGCACCGATATTATATTTGATGCGTTATAAAGAACTGGATGAAGCCATCGAAATTCAGAATGGTGTAAAACAAGGATTATCATCTTCGATAATGACCACCAACATCCATGAAATGGAACAATTTCTTTCGCATGAAGGATCGGATTGTGGTATAGCCAATGTAAATATTGGAACATCTGGAGCAGAGATTGGCGGCGCCTTCGGTGGAGAAAAAGAAACCGGTGGTGGGCGCGAGTCCGGATCAGATGCGTGGAAGTTTTATATGCGAAGACAGACGAATACCATTAACTTTGGCAAAACGCTTCCTTTAGCACAGGGAATTAAATTCGATCTTTAGTTTGAAGTTTGGAAATCGATAGCAAAAACTTATTTTTATAAAGCATTAAAAAAACTATGGCAGGAAAGAAATACCGTACCGTCATGCTCATTGATGATAATGAGATCGACAACCTCATTAATCAAAAAATGATTGAGGCGGCCTCAATTACCGACAACATCTATACTCATACAGGTGCAAAAAGCGCGATTGAGTTTTTAAAGAACATGGAGAAACTGGATGTGGCGCAGCAGGTGCTACCCGATGTGATCTTTCTGGACATTGACATGCCCCTCATGGACGGGTTCCAGTTTTTGGATGAATTTGAGAAATTGACGCTGGTTGCGAAGAAAAAATGTAAGATTGTGATGCTTACATCTTCCATTAATCCGCAGGATTTTAACCGGTCTAAAAAATATGAGAATGTGAAATTATACCTGAACAAGCCGCTTTCACACGAAAGCATCATTAAGCTGGAAGTCTAGCCGGTTTGATGTTTGAAATTTGATGTTTGAAGTGGGTGGTGGTCCGGAAGCTGAAAGGTTATGAATACAGCATTTTAGGTCACATCAGCAAATAATTTTAGTTAATTTACGCTGCGAGTTAAGATTCGCTGAGGCTATAAAATAAAAAGGGTCGTAAAGCAATTTGCCTTACGACCCTTTTTGGTTGTAGCAATTTAGAACTCAGTTAATAAACCTACAAACTTCTCATCAAGCTTGATAAGCTTCGTCGGTGCGAAATAATTTACATTAATGGTACTGAGCTTTGGAATTACACCCATAATCTTCTTGGCTTTTTCCTTTTTCGCTTCGCTGGTAGCAATCTTCAATACCTTGAGGAATAATTGAATATTCTCACAGCTGTCTTTTCCAAAAAGTCGGATTTGGCGTTGAATGCTGTTGGATAATTGGTTAAATAATTCAAAATCACGCATCAACGTGTACTGCAGGGCGAGCAACGTTTTTATTTCAAGCTGTGCATAAGGATACTTTTTCAAGCTCACATCATTGAGCAAGCCGTTGATCATTTTTGCGGCTTCGTCAAATTTGCCCATGTAATAGGAACTTATCGCCCGGTAAACCACATAAATGATGTGTTTGGGGATATCCTGCATATCTATTTCGTAATCCAGGAAGATACTTTCATTTTCCGCATACAATTCAACTTCCGTTCCCGTACGCAAATGGCGCTCAAGTTTAGACATTAAGAATTGAGAAGGAAACGTAAAGGTGCTGTAGTTAACGAGAAGATTCGCGCATGCGTCATTTACCTCCTCATAATATTTTTCGGCCTGACGATATACCTTATAGTGATTGTAATATTCCAGTTTCAGGAACTCGAACACGAGGTTGAGGTGATAGTAAATGGAATCGAGGTGATAGCTTTCAAAGATCTTCTGTACTTTATCAAAGATATCTTCAATCGATTCGCCATCCTGCTGCATGTTGTCATCTACTTCCACAAACAAACGGTGGAAGATGTACATCGCGCTATGGTAGACATATAAACGATGCGATTCATACAGTTTGCCAACATTCTGCATTTCCTTCATGAGAAGGCTTAATCCAAGCTTTTCAACTTCGCCCCCATTCAGCATGTAGTCACCATACTTTTTGAAGTAATCGGCGAGCAGGTCTTCGGCCTTATCTACGGCAAGCATATAGGCGACGTGCCGGTTGTATAATTGTGAATACTGAAAATAATCCGGAGAATGGATATTCAATTTTTTTAACGACTTGTAAATGACGGTCAGTTCATTGGCCAAGTCATAATCCAACAATTCTTTTTCAAGTTTTTTCAATGTGGCCACAGAAATTGCCCGCTTTTTCGTGAAAAGCACCTCATTGATGTTGGCAACTTTACGAAGCACGTCGGTACGCGGACTCTCCAACTGCCCCATGAGGAACTCCTCAATTTTGAGGTTAAGCCTTGATCGAAGTGTGTAATACGCATTTGCGTTCACATCCAATTCTGTCATGATCTTATTATCAGAGAGTTGGCGCTCGCGAAGCGAACGAAGCAGATACGCAGATTTTTCTGCGTTGCTTTCAATGAGTGAATCGTAAATAGCTTTGAAGTCCTTTTCTGAAAGTTGTTTAATGATATTCTTAAGCTTTGCCATGCAGTACAGAGAGTTAACAATCTGAAAATTTACAAAATTTATTACATCCTCCAACATTAGGAGCCATATCGTGGCAGAAATCTTGTATCGAAGTTCGTAGTTTTGCCCTTTGCAAATATAAAAGACTCCCTTGTTTAAGAAAGCCCTTCTTGCTTATCTTCTCATTTGTCTGCCATTTTTGGCATCTTCACAAGCCTCAAATGAGAAAGCTGCGTTGAAACATCTGGAAAAAGGTCGCTTCGTAGCCGCATATGCCAAACTGAAGCGCGCTTTATTGAAAGACAGCACAAACGTAACTGCCAATTATGGTCTCGCGCGTTATTTTTTTGCAGAAAGTAGTCCAGATTTTCAACTTGATTCTGTCCGGCACTACTTGCATCTCGCTCACCTATACTGGTCAAAACTACAACAAAGCGAAAGACAGAAGTTTAGTCGCCAGCAAATCGACAGTATCCAGTTTGTATTTTTTCAGCGCCAACTGGATAGTGCAGCGTACATGCGTGCGAAATCAATTCACACAGTAGCGGGTTATCAGTTTTTTCTCGACCATTATGTCGATTCAGAACATGAAACGGCTGTAATTGCCCTACGTGATGAAGTAGCTTTTCAAACGGCAACAGCAAGCGGTACATCTGATGCGTATTTTGACTACCTGTCGCGATACCCGGATGCCGAATATGCTGGCGAGGCGAAGCGACGATACGAATATTTATTATATAAGGAGAAAACAAGCGACATTCGCCTTACGTCCTTTGAACGGTTCATAAAAGAATTTCCCGAAAGTCCACACCGGGAGGATGCTGAATATCACGTATTTCAATTGAGCACCGCTTCTGGTGTAACAAACGATTTTTTCGCATTCATTAAAAACTATCCGAAAAGCAAATGGGTGAAGTCCGCATGGAATGTGTTATATCATTTGTTGATTGAAGAACGCCGAGAAATTCCATTCCCGCAAGGCGATTTAGGTGATTCGTTACGTCATGTCCATCGGCTTGGTCAACAATATCTGGTTCCTTTTCTTCATAACGATAAATTCGGATTCATGACGGAAACAGGAGAAGAGCTGCTGATTCCGCATCAGGAAAGAATTGACGAGGCCTATCGGTGCGGGAATATCATTGAAGATGTAATTGCGTTGTCCGACCGAATTATTTCATGCAACGGTGTGACTATCTGGAAAGGCAAGGCTAACGATATGGATGAGTTGGGTTATGGTTTCGTGGCAGTAGAAACCGAATCCGGAATAAACATTGTTCATAAATCCGGCATGCAGATCAGTAACCAGTTTTTCGAAGAGGTTAGATTACTGAACGGAAAAGCATTCGCCCTGCAAGATGGTAGTAAATGGGGACTGGCGACACTCACTGGTAAAGTGGTGATGCAGTTCGAATATGACGATATTTTTACGATTGGGAATGTCGTTGTATTCCGAAAAGGCAATGTGTATTCCTTGTCCACATTATCCAACGTAATGGATACACGTCACGAACAGAAAAAAATTTCTGGCGGTTTTGATGAAGTAAAAAAAATTTCAAACCGCTTGCTCTGGGTGCGTGCAGGCGAATTCGAAGGCGTACTTACTGATGGGCTGGAAATTCATGTGAAGCTGGCTAAACATAAACTCACGGCCTTTCCAGGCGCTATTTTGGCGGTTGCCTCTGCCGGACAATCGGCTTTCAATAGGGAAGGTCGCGTCTCTCCCTATGCAGGTAAAGTAGAAATCAATGGACCATGGGTTGCATTTAAAAAGGATCAACGCTGGGGGCTATTTCATCCGCTTACGATGGAAACCCTTGCCCCAAACCGGTTTGATTCACTTCTGTTTTACGGACCCTTTGCTGTTGGCATAAACAAGGATACACTTCGCGTGTTTGGTCAGCAACGACAACTGTTGACTTTATTAGCTCCGGCTGCTTTTGAATTTCTGCCAGGACAGGACAGTGCAGTTTTTCTGATGGTTGAGCAGGCTGGAAAGAAGACCGTGTATTCAACAGATGGAATCGCTCTTTTTACTGGAAATTATGATCGTATCCAATACGCAGGCGAAGGTTTTTTTATTGTTCATAAAAAAGAAAAAAAAGGAGTGGTTGATAAGAACGGAAACCCCATTCTTCCAGTGGAATACGATGCCATTGGAACTCCTAAACAGGGCATCATTACGCTTTTAAAAGCAATGAAGTTTGGACAATTTAATTATCACACTAGTTCTTTGATCCGTCCTGAATATGATAAAAATATTCAATGGTACAACGAACATATATTCACAGCTTTTAAGTCGGACGGGTTTGGTTTTGTTGATTCAAAAAACAAAGCCCTAACAAAATTTGAGTTCAAAGAAATAAAATTCTGGAAAGACAGTGTTGCTCTGGTTAAACGGTTGGATGGGTGGGTGCTGTACAATTTCTATAGCGGATCGACATTAACCGCTCCCATGGCCGAGGTAAAATTTATCCGCGATGATAACGAAGAAAAAATACTCCAATTAAAACAAGGAAATTACTACGGAGCCTTGAGTAATCGTAAGGGACTGATAATTCCGGTTAAGTTTTCGGACCTGGTGAACGTCGGCTCACCGGAAAGACCGACTTATTTTACAGAAAAGCATGTGGAGGAAGCATCACTCTATGTTGTTATCTACTACAATCATGAAGGAAAGTTCATACGGAAAGAAGTTTATGAACAAGACGATTATGTGAAGATCTTTTGTTCGGAATTTGACTGATTTAACACGTGTGTGTAGCGGTAAGCATCAGGCAGTAGGTTATCAATACCAGCCTCGACTTTAGACGTAGAACTTTAACAATTTCGTAACACCAGCGTTCCGAACGCCATGTCATCAGACTTTGAACCGTGAGCTTTGAACCATACCTTTGAACTTTAAAATTATAGCATGAAAAAAACATCATTCATAATATTTCTGTTTTTTCTTAGCTGCGGCACTTTGTGGGGACAGCATAATGGGAATACTGATCGTCCGAAATTGGTGGTCGGAATTGTTGTGGATCAGATGCGACAGGAATACCTGTATCGCTATGCGCCAAAATTTGGCAATGATGGCTTTAAACGCTTGATGCGTGATGGGTTCATGTTAAAAAATGCGCACTACAACTATGCACCCACGTATACTGGTCCTGGGCACGCTTCTATCTACACCGGAACTACACCTGCTGTCCATGGTATCGTTGGGAATGATTTTTATGATAAGGAGCAAAAGCGCATGGTCAATTGCGTCGAAGATACCATTCAAAAACCAGTTGGAAATACAAAAGGCGCAGGACTTGTATCACCGATGCGCATGTTAAGTACAACGATCACAGATGAACTTAAGATTTTTACAAATCAGCGTGCCCGCGTGGTAAGTGTTTCCATTAAAGATCGTGGCGCTGTATTACCGGGTGGTCATATGGCGGATGGTGCATATTGGTATGATAAGCTTACTGGTAAGTTTATCACGAGTACTTTCTATATGAATGCTTTACCTGCGTGGGTTGATCAGTTTAACAATCTGAATCTCGCGGAGCAATATTTAGCGCAGGAATGGCGAACATTATTACCGATCGACCAGTACAATGAAAGTGGTGTAGATGAGTCTCCCTATGAAAGGAAATTTGCAGGCAAAGGAAAAACTACCTTTCCTTATGATCTTAAAGTGCTTCGTGGGGCCAATGGTAATTTTGAATTACTGGTGAATACACCATTTGGTAATGATCATCTCACTGAATTTGCGAAGGCTGGTTTAGTAGCCGAAAAATTAGGCATTGATGATGTGACTGATTTTTTGTGTATTTCGTACTCCACAACAGATATCATCGGCCACCAAATGGGGCCGCGATCCGTTGAAGTGGAAGATACGTATTTGCGTCTCGATCGTAACATAGCCGACTTACTTAAGAAGCTTGACGAAACCGTTGGCGTAAATAACTACACTGTTTTTTTAACAGCGGATCATGCCGTTGCAGAAGTGCCACAATATCTTGCTGATCGTAAAGTACCTGCAGGGTATTTCAATGAGCGTTATGCGGCTTCTCAGCTAAATGATTTTTTAAGCACCTATTTCCCGGACAAAGATGCTATTGCTAATGTCAGCAATGATCAGATTTTTCTGAATCAGGAAGCATTCCAGGGATCACCCAAAACTACAGGCCTCGATATGTTTATCATTGCTGAATTGATCGGTAAATTTATGATGACGCAACCTGGTGTCGCGAATTATTATACGGAGAGTATCCTTCGCCAGGGGCGGTATGAGGAGGAAGGAATTAAAGGTAAGATCGTGCGTGGTTATCATCCGAAACGTTCGGGTGACGTAGTCCTGATTCTGGAGCCAGGCTGGTATGCATCTGGATCAATTCAGGGGACAACACATGGTTCTCCCTACAATTATGATACACATGTTCCGATTCTTTTTTACGGCAAGGGCATAAAAAAAGGAAGCTCTGCACGCTATTATCCGATCACTTCCATTGCGCCAACTTTATCCATGTTGTTAAACATTACGCTACCAAGTGGGAGCACCGGAAAACCGATCATTGAATTGTTTGAATAGGCGCCGCCTTGAAGCGGTTAAAGATCGCTTTTAAAAGGCTTTGTCATACATTAGCTTCGCCGCCTTTCGGACCGTAAAAAATTACCCATGTCGCAAAGTCGCCGGAAAAGTTTTCGAAACGATGTTCCGTGCCAGCTGGAACAAAAAGGAAATCATGCGGAGCGAATGCGACCCGTGTACTTCCATTGAAAAATTCTCCGGTTCCTGAAATGATGATATAAACTTCATCGCGGTTGTGTGGCTTTTGATGATCTGTTTGATGTGGTTTATATACTTCTACAGATAAAGAACCATGATTAAATAATTCAAGAAACAAGGTGTTGGATTCTGTAAGCTTTTGCAGGGCGGTTTCTTTTTTTATTTTCATTTGTTTTTAGATTTGGTTGGTTTAACCAGGTATATTAGTTCTTCTAAGTAAGTCGGTTGAGGGCTAAAGCCCAAAATAAATTAACACTACAGACCATGAGCTAAAAGCTCATGGCAATTGAACTATAAACAATACTATTATTCAGTTTTCTTAACACCACATCTTAAAAAACTGATTTAGTTGAATCGGTGTCATACTGCTTTGACCACTCTGAAAGACGCAATTGCCACGAGCTTTAAAGCTCGTGGATCAAATGATATGCGCCGCCAATGGGCTTTAGCCCAACATGAGATCATTTTGCAATTCTGCCCAATTTTAAAAACACAGGAAATGAAATGTCTTTTACTTCGATATCGTTCCAGGAAGAGGCTAGCGCGGCGGTAACTTCTGTCACCGGGTTTTTTCCGTGTGCTTTTATGTACTGCTGTGTCGCTGACCAACTTTGCAGGTAGCCGGTTAATTGTCCCCGCGTCCATCTCACTTTAATGCTAAAATGGTTGTGTTGAACGTCTTCAAAAGGAAAATCAATTGTACTGTATTCCTGCTCTACGAGTCTTCTGGCATTGTCCCAAAAAGGTCCTACGATGTTGTTGTAAAAATCCATGATAATCGCATCGACCTGTGTATTGATAGAAAGCATGGAATATCCCCATATCGCAAGATAAGCCTGGTTTTTTCCTACGCGTTTTACTTCATTGTAGAAAGCTTCGCGGTTAAACCAGTGTAACGCCTGGCCTACTGTGATCAGGTCGAAATGGTCTTCAGGGAAGTGCGTGTTTTCGGCTGGCGAAACTGTATAGCTGATGTTACTTTTTTGAATGGCATGTTCCAGTTGCTGCGCACTGATGTCAGTGGCATATACTTCATCGAAATGACTGGCTAGATGTGTTGCCACCTGTCCATTTCCTGTGGCACAGTCCCAGACGCGGCGTCTGTTTTTTACATGCGAAAGAATAAAATCATAAAGATCGTTTGAATAGGAGGGGCGGAAGGTTGCGTATAAGCTTGAGTGACCAGAGAAGTAGTCTTTGTGAGTCATGCTAATTTCTTTTTCCAGCTTCACAATTGGGTTGCCACTCAATTTACATTATTCTTTATGCGCCATCGCTTTACGGATGTCAGTAGGATATACTTCATCCAGTGCTTCACAATAAGGATCTTTCCGACTGTAACCTTCCTGCATAAATTTATTCGCCAATAGTAAGTTTTCGGTTGCCAGGTCCGTATTCCCTTGATCCTTATGGATCATGGCGATATAGTAATAGGTATCCGGCAATTGTTTATAAATTTTAACTTGTTGTTTCAATGCTGCGAGGGCTTGTTCGCGTTCACCGTTTTTTAATCTTGTTACACCATAATGAAGATAATCAAAACTACCTGCGCTTAATCCGTTTGCCTGGTTTTCTTTTTCAAGAAAATATTCATCAAACAATGTAAGTGCATGCTTAATATCGCCAAGCTCGCGGTAACAGAGGGCCATAACAACCCGTAAGTCGTAATCGCCATCACCAGACCATCCCAGGAATCCTTTGTTGAGTTTTTGTAATGCATTTAAGTCTTCAAGGGCACCCTTGTAGTCATGTAAAAATTTGAATCGGCACCAGCCACGGTTGCCAAGAAACGTTTTCGGGTTTAATTCAACAGCCTGATCCATGTATTCGCGCCATTGAGTAAACTCACCATTTTTAAGAAACGCCACTGACCGTTCGTGATGTGCAAAAGAAAAATCCGGACATAAGGCAATGGCAGAATCATAAAGTTTTTGCGATTCCCATTTACCCTGATAAGGTGTGTTGAGGAAAAGTTCACATGCTTTTTTACAATCGCCTTCGTAGACAAAACAATTGGGTTGTCCGACGGATGCAATCGTACTGAATAGCATGATCAATGTGGCGATCGTTTTCATGGTGTAATGTCGATTAACGTGCCGTTACGGATTTTAAAACAGAGGTAGTAATAACTGTCATAGTTTTGTACACCATGCTTTCCTGGTATCCATTCCTTAAGTTCCTTGGTTAGATCAAGTAACTGTTTGCTGATGCTGGGATCAAATGAAAACGGCTTATACGCTTCATCAAATTCAATTAAACGAAATCGTCCAGTGAGACCTTGACAATTGATCATAAATCGGATGGTGATGAATCCTGTCTGAGAACTATCTGAATCTAAATTTTTAAACTGCGATAGAAAGTAATTCATAAGTTCACGTTTATCACCGGCATAGCCAGCCCCAACGCTGTAATAAGGATAAGCTGTTTTTGGATCGCACAATTTAAACGTCGGGTCATCAAGGGCTGCATCCGGTTGTATATGATACACCCAGAGCGATTCTTCAGGAGTTATTTGCGGGATCTGTTTGGAAGAACAATTAACCAGTAATACACAGAAGACGAATAGATTCATTTTAGACATCGGCACAGTAGTTTCTGAAAAGTTACTCAACGCCGTATCAAATAAAAATAAGTCGCCCGAATACGAACGACTTATTAACAAGCTTTAACAATGAGTTGATTTTAATTCTTCTTTACGGAAAGCGCCAGCTCCTTCAATTGTTCTTCTGAAATCGGAGCAGGAGAATCGATCATGACATCTTTTCCGGCATTATTTTTCGGGAAGGCGATAAAATCGCGGATAGAATCAACACCACCAAAAATGGAACACAGGCGATCAAATCCAAAAGCGATACCACCATGTGGCGGTGCTCCGAATTCGAAAGCTTCCATCAGGAAACCAAATTGTTTCTTCGCTTCTTCCTGCGTAAACCCGAGATGATTGAACATCATCTGCTGTGTTGGGCGATCATGAATACGAATTGAACCGCCGCCAACTTCTGTTCCATTGATCACCATGTCATAAGCGTTGGCTCTAACCTTTCCGGGATCAGTATCCAGTAATTTAATATCCTCTGGTTTTGGCGACGTGAATGGATGGTGCATGGCGTGATAGCGTTTCGATTCTTCGTTCCACTCCAGCAGCGGAAAGTCGATCACCCAAAGCGCTGAAAATTTGTTTTTGTCACGAAATCCAAGCTTTTCACCCATGACTAAACGAAGCTCATTGAGTTGTTTACGTGTTGCGAACGTTTCGCCTGCCATAATGAGCATCAGATCGCCGGGTTCAGCATTAAATTTTTCTGCCCATGTTTTTAATTCCTCCGGCGTGTAAAATTTATCAACCGATGATTTTAAAGCACCATCCGTTTTGTATTGAACATACACCAATCCTTTTGCTCCTACCTGCGGACGTTTAACAAAATCCGTGAGCTCGTCGATCTGTTTACGGGTAAAGTCTGAACATTTCTTGGCGCAAATACCTACCACTATTTCAGCACTTTCAAAAACCGGAAAGTTTTTTCCTCTGGTTAATTCCGTGATCTCGGCAAACTCCATTCCGAAACGGGTATCTGGTTTATCCGAACCATAACGTTGCATGGCTTCATCATACTTCATGCGCGGCACTGACGGAAGATCAACGCCCTTTACTGTTTTGAAAAGATGCCGGATCAATCCTTCAAACATTACCAGGATATCCTCTTGTGTTATGAATGCCATTTCACAGTCGATCTGTGTAAACTCCGGTTGACGATCTGCTCTCAGATCTTCATCGCGAAAACATTTTACGATTTGATAATATCGATCAAAGCCGGAAACCATAAGCAACTGCTTAAAAGTTTGCGGCGATTGTGGTAAGGCATAAAATTCACCGTGATGTACGCGTGATGGTACAACAAAATCGCGTGCACCTTCCGGCGTTGATTTGATCAATACCGGGGTTTCTACTTCAATAAATCGTTGCGCATCCAGGTAAGCACGGGTCTGTTGTCCCATCTTATGACGCAACATGAGGTTTTCTCGCACAGGATTACGACGGAGGTCAAGGTAGCGGTATTTCATGCGCAGTTCATCTCCGCCATCGGTTTCGTCTTCAATGGTAAACGGAGGTAGTTTTGCGCTATTCAGTATTGTTAATTTGGTGACTTTAACTTCAATGTCACCCGTGGCGATTTTGTCATTTTTAGAAAGGCGTTCGACCACGGTGCCTTCCGCCTGGATAACAAATTCACGTCCCAGTGTCCTGGCAGCTTCCATTACAGCGGCATCCGTTTTCCCTTCTTCAAAGATCAACTGGGTTATTCCATAGCGGTCGCGGAGGTCGAGCCATAAAACGCTCCCTTTATCGCGCAAACGCTGAACCCAACCTGTCAGGGTAGCCTGTTTATTTACATCCGATAATTTCAGTTCGCCGCAAGTATGAGTTCGTAACATGGTAGTTTATATTAATTTTGCATGCCTTGTTTGAGGCAGCCTGGCTTTTTTAAGCAGTTTAAGGCGCGAATTTAATAATACTTTGCCTACAGAAGCGATATGCTAAGAATTAAAAGTAGTTTAACCGGAGCGTTGTTCGTCCTCCTTTTTATTGGAACGGCTTCAGCGCAAAAGCCAAAACTGGTCAAAACCAAAGTAAATCAGGAACTTACCGTAGTAGTTCCCAAAGGCTGGACGGCCATGGATGCGATGGATTTTACCCAACGTTATCCATCGGTACGCGCACCACTGGCGGCTTATACAAATGAGGAACGCACCATCGATTTCAGCATTAATGTTTCGGCAACACAATGGCCAGATGCTAACCTGGAGATATCACAACAATTCTTTAAAGCCAGTTTAATGAATATGTTCGATCGTGTTGAAATGATCGGCGAAGGTGTGCGTGAGGTGAACAAGAAGAAGTTTGTTTTTTTTGAATTTACATCCCGTGTAAACGGAATAAAACGCCAGGAAGGAAATCAAAGCCCGGTTTTAAAATATACATACATTCAATACCTGGTAGAGCCTTCCCGTACGTTGGTGTTTTCATTTAATTGTCCGCAACGTGAAATGGAAGACTGGCAGGAAACAGCACGTGAAATGATGGATAGGATCAGGATAAAATAAATTAACATCACACGCCGGCGAGTCTTGTACATTGACACACTCTTATGGAACTATACACCGACGAATATTTTATGCGAGAAGCGTTGAAGGAAGCGCAGAAGGCCCTGGAGATCAACGAGGTTCCGGTTGGTGCTGTAGTGGTTTGTAAGAATAGAATCATTGCCCGCGCCCATAACCAGACAGAGAAACTTACCGATGCCACGGCACATGCCGAGATGCTTGCCGTTACTTCTGCAGCAAATTACTTCGGATCTAAATATTTGTCAGAATGCACATTGTATGTAACACTGGAACCTTGTGTGATGTGTGCAGGTGCATTACATTGGGTGCAACTTCAAAAGCTTGTATTTGGTGCATCTGATTTGCAACGCGGGTACAGCCTGGTAACTACACCATTGCTTCATCCAAAGACAGAAGTAATGAAGGGTGTTACAGCAGATGAATGCAAAGAAATCATTGATGTTTTTTTTAAGCGGCTGCGAACATAGTTTATCAGAACTGTTATCCTAAAACGAAATTGAATCTAAATTAAATATGGAAGTAAAAGGAAAAGTAATCCAGTTGTTGCCGATGCAATCGGGCATGGGCAAAAAAGGACAATGGAAAAAGCAGGAGTTTATCATTGAAACACAAGCCCAGTATCCCAAAAAGATTTGTTTGTCGGCCTGGGGTGATAAAGTTGATCAATACAAACTTTCAGTGGGTGATATGGTGAATGTTTCCGTTGATCTTGAAAGTCGTGAGTACAATGGAAGATGGTATACAGAAGCCCGCGCATGGAAGCTCGAAAAGAGCGGCAGTACTGAAGCACCGCCACCCGGTGATGAACCATTCTTCAGCCAGGAAGGTTCTGACAATGACGATATGCCATTCTAAAAATTTAACGCTGGCACCAAACTTTAACCTTAAAGGTGACTCGTTTTTTCGGTATGGTTGTATATTTGGCCTCGCTGTAATCTTTTAAGATAACAGCGACGATTCAAGAACGAATCAAATATATTGTTCAACCCATAAAATAAAATTAAGCTATGGCCTTTACTCTGCCTGCATTGCCTTATGCGTTTAACGCATTAGAGCCACACATCGACGCACGTACAATGGAAATCCATCATGGTAAACACCACAATGCGTATGTTACTAATCTTAACAATGCTATTGCCGGAACTGATGCGGAAAAACTCAGCATTGAAGAAATTTGTAAAAACATTTCTAAATACCCCGCAGCTGTTCGAAACAACGGTGGAGGTCATTACAATCACAGTTTATTCTGGACAATTCTCGGAGCAAAAACTGGCGGAGCTCCTTCCGGGCAAATCGCGGATGCAATCAACGCAGCCTTTGGAAGCTTTGATGAATTCAAAACTAAATTTGCTGCTGCTGCCGCAGGACGTTTTGGTTCTGGCTGGGCATGGCTTATTAAAGATGGAAGCGGCAAACTTGCAATCACTTCTACACCCAATCAGGACAATCCGTTAATGGATGTTGCTGAAGCACAAGGTACTCCGGTTCTTGGTTTGGATGTTTGGGAACATGCGTATTACCTGAATTATCAAAATCGCCGCCCTGATTACATTACAGCTTTCTGGAATGTGGTAAACTGGGATGAAGTAACAAAACGCTTCAAGGCATAATATCACTGCTTGCGCTATGTAAGCAGGAAACCCTTTGAGACACAGCTGTTTCAAAGGGTTTTTGTTTATGGTATGATGATTGGTTTGATCTCTATTTCATGATTTCATCAGAAAAAACAACATGCGCATAACCCGTTTGGAATTAGGCATGTGTCCATTACAAAGAGATCAGTATCTTGCTTCACCATGAAAACCCTTTTGAAAGCGGGAAAGTATTTTTTATATACAATAGGCGCGATCCTGCTTGTTGTTATCTTTTTTGCATTAGCGGTTATCATCCCAATTGATGAAACACCTTATCAGGAAAAAGCATTTTATGCTACGATGCAAAAACGCCTGGATAGCCTGCAAGGAGTTAGTGTAAAAAAACCTTTGTCGGGATTTTCTGTGGGATTTGGAAAAGCAAATCTCACCCCGTCTTTCCCCATTGCCACCGCGGGTTATGGCAACCGTTGGGGAAAGCCTTTTACAAGCGTGCATGATTCGATTTATGTTCGAGCGATGGTCATCGATAACGGAACTGAACGCATTGCCATGGTTACAGCTGATCTGCTCGTGATGCCACCCACCGTTACAGCCTTGTTGGAAAAGGAACTTCCTGCTATCGGATTTAGCCTTGATAATACATATCTCGGGGCAACGCATACGCACAACAGCATTGGGAACTGGGGTGAAGGTGTAACTTCATTATTGTATGGAAAATATAATGACTCCATCGTCCATTTTATTGCTGATAAAATCAAACAAAGTATTCTTGAAGCAGTGGAAGACAGCAAAGCAGCTTCCATTAAGACCGGATCCATCCCCGTACCATACGCTGTGCGAAACCGGTTGGATTCTAAAAACGGAATGGTCGATTCATTACTTCGTGTGGTTGAAGTACATCGGAGTGACAGTACAAAATCAATTCTGTTAAGCTACACCGCGCATGCAACGTGTCTGTATTCGAAAAATCTTGAGATCTCCCGGGATTACCCTGGTACCCTTGTGGATGATCTTGAACAAAATGGATATGCTTTCGCGATGTTTATGGCGGGCGCGGTTGGTAGTCATGGTTGCAATCCACCGAAATTCGGATGGCCCTGTATGGATTGGATGAGCGACCGGATCACGACGAAATTACAAGCCCGGAAATCATCGCTTCAGCCACTGAAGGATAGTTCAATTTTGATGGTACGTATTCCCTTGGCGTTGGGAGAACCACAAGTGAAGATAACGGAAAACTGGCGGATAAGACCGTGGCTTTTTGAATGGGCATTTGGCCGTTATCAGCCTTACCTCTCTGCTTTGCGCATTGGTGATATTGTTTTTCTCGGTACACCGTGCGATTTTTCAGGGGAGCTTACGGCACCTATTGATGAAATGGGTGAATCACTTGGTTTGAATCCCATCGTTACAAGCTTTAACGGACAATATATTGGTTACATCACACGTGATAAGTATTACGACAAGGAACATTATGAAACCAGACTCATGAACTGGTACGGACCAGGAAACGGCGCCTACCTTACCGAATGTCTGGTTCGTATGACACAGGCAGTTGCTGATTAACAGCGAATAGTGTATTTTTAAATATACCTTTCCTAACCATGAAATTCTCCGATATACTGAGCCTGTTCCGTCAGGGAAAAAGCACGGCCAGAAGCCACATTAAAAATCTGATTGAAATGGCTGTTGTCGACGGGAATTTCGATTTGGTGGAACATAACCTCCTTGCCCGCATCGCTGAACGCAACAACCTCTCGCAGGAACACCTTCAGAAAATCAAGGCAAATCCCGCTTCTGTACAGTTTGAACTTCCGCAAGACAGCCAGGAAAAATTTGTACAGTTCTTCGACCTCGTTCACATGATGACGATTGACAAAACGATCCATCATGAAGAAATGAATCTCTGTAACATCTTTGCTGTAAAGTTTGGTTATCCTCGCTATAAGGCAAGCGATATCATTTCCAGTATCCAGGGAAACATCGCCAATGGCCAGGATAGCACAGAAACCTATAAGCGTGTAGCCTGGATGTTGCATTAAATTCAATCTTGCTTTTTCTGTTCGCTGAAGCTACGCCCGTAATTTTATAATACCTTTGTCCGTATGGAACAAGTATATCCTGTTCTGGATATTTTACATGAGCTAAAACAAAAGCTTAATACGGCTTCAGTTGTTATTCTACAGGCTCCTCCCGGCGCTGGAAAGTCGACCATTTTACCACTTGAACTGATGGGAGAACCGTGGTTGCAGGCAAAAAAGATTGTAATGCTTGAGCCGCGCAGACTTGCAGCAAAATCTGTCGCTGAACGAATGGCACACGTATTGGGTGATCGTATTGGAGAACGCATTGGATATCGTGTTCGGTTTGATAGCAGGGTTAGCCGGCAAACACGTATAGAAGTTGTTACCGAAGGAATACTCACTAGGATGCTTCAATCCGATAACAGCCTGGAAGAAGTTGGGTTACTCATCTTCGACGAATTTCATGAGCGTAGTATTCATGCAGATCTTGCTTTGGCGTTGAGTCTGCAGATGCAACAAGTATTGCGAAGTGATCTTCGCATTCTCATTATGTCGGCTACGTTCGATTCAGATCAGCTCGCTGCGAGATTGGGAAACGTACCCGTCGTAACTTCTTCGGGCCGGCAATTTCCGGTAAAGATCCATTACGCTCCGCACGAGTCAGATCAACCGGTTCCGTTGCGTGCAACGGCTGCGATTCGGAAAGCATTTGCAGAAGAGCAAGGTGACATGTTGATATTTCTCCCAGGCTCAGGTGAGATAAAACGGGTGGAGGAATTATTATTTCAGTCACCTGTTCATGCTATAGTCTATCCGTTGTATGGCGACCTTTCTTTTGAAAAACAACAGGAAGCCATTTTACCGCGAAAAGACGGCATGCGTAAGATCGTACTGGCTACGGCTATTGCAGAGACTTCGCTTACCATTGAGGGCGTTCAGATCGTTATAGACGCGGGATTAGCACGTGTTCCAAGATTTGATCCGCGAAGTGGATTAACCAGGTTAGATACCATTCGAGTTACACGCGATGCTGCTGATCAGCGTGCTGGTCGTGCAGGACGACTCGGACCTGGGACTTGTTACCGCTTGTGGACCACCGGTGTTCAACAGGCTTTGCAAGATCAACGAAAGCCAGAATTACTGGAGGCAGATCTGGCACCACTCATGCTGGAACTTGCCCAATGGGGGGTAAAAGATGTGAATGAGCTGACGTGGATAACACCTCCACCTGCAGGCGCAGTTAATCAGGCACGTGAATTATTGAAACAACTTGATGCCATCAACGAACAAGGGATTACCTCTCGTGGTCGCGAGATGTTGAAACTGCCTACACATCCGCGTATAGCCCATCTGTTGTTGGACGCGCGTGATACGCCCGATCTCGATATTGCACTGGCGACCGATGTAGCTGCTCTCATTGAAGAACGCGATCCATTGGGAAGAGAGGCTGGCGTTGATATCGTGTTACGCATAGAAGCCTTGCGTAAATGGCGCTCGGGAGAAAAAGGAGGAGGCGAGCGAAATGTTTTACAACGCATCGAAAAACTGGCTGCTAACTGGAGAAAGCTTTTTGATGCGCGTGAAGACAATGCGATCCGCCACGATACCATGGCAGGGCGATTACTCATGGCCGCATACCCTGAACGCATCGCGCAACAACAGGGAAAACATACAGAACGATACAAGCTAGCTAACGGACGAAGTGCAAAATTACCCATGCATGATCCGCTGGTGCGAGAACCGCTGATTTGCGTCGCGCAATTGGATGCAGGAGGAGGTGAAGGAAAAATTTTTCAGGCTGCTGCACTGGATCAAAAAGATTTATTGAGTCGTACACGAGAAAGCACAGCGGTTAAATGGGACGATGAACGTGCCATGGTGATTGGTGTAACCGAGAAACGTATCGGTGCACTGGTGATTGAAAGTAAACCTTTAAAGAACATTCCATCGGCAGAACGTATCGATATCTTACTGCAGGTGGTGCAGGCGAAAGGATTGCGACTTTTAGGTAACGAGGAATTACGCGAAAGATTTCAGGCCCGTGTACTCAGTTTAAAAGCATGGCGACCTGGTGAGGCATGGCCCGATGTTTCAGATGATGCCTTGTTACTTACCCTGGAAGATTGGCTTTCTCCTTTTTTATTAGACGCGGCGAAACAGACAGACCTGGAGCGCCTCGACATGAACGCCATGTTGAATACGCTGTTACCATGGGAGCTTCAACAGAAACTTGTTGTACTTGCGCCAACACACCTGCAGGTGCCGAGCGGTTCCATGATACCGGTGTTATATTTTAAAGATGCGCGTGCGCCGGTAATGGAAGTGCGCTTGCAGGAAATGTTTGGTCTGGCAGAGACACCGGATGTAAATGAAAGTCGGACGAAGGTATTGCTTCACCTGCTTTCTCCCGGTTATAAACCCGTACAAGTAACACAGGATCTTAGAAGTTTCTGGGAAACAACATATCATGAAGTGAGAAAGGAATTGCGCGTACGTTACAAAAAACACCACTGGCCCGAAGATCCCTGGACTGCCGAAGCTGTGCGCGGGGCAAAGCGAAGGAATAATTAATTGCTGCGTAAACAGTTCGCTCATAGACAAGATTTTGTAAGAATGCGTGATTGACAATTTGCATGCGAGTTTCGTTCTCAACTCAGGTGGAGTTGGATTACAAAGTGCCGTTGGGTACGATATTAACGCCGATGCAAACGAATCGTTCGTTGTAACGCCAAGATGGATTTTATTCTATGACGAAATTCCTTAAAGGAGCAGTAATTTTTCTTATCTTCAACGTCCGTCTTTAATTCAACACCGATGATTAAATTTCAACTCAAAGTCTTTGCTGCTTTTATTTTACTACTTCAGTCAGCGTGCTCCTATAGCCAGGCACCTGAGAAAGAAACATATGCGGAAAAATTGGGATTTCCCAAAGGAGCCAAAGTACTTATCCTCCACGTCGACGATGCTGGCATGTCGTGGGATTCCAACGAAGGTGTTATTAAAGCAATGGAGAAAGGTGTTGCCAATTCGGTGAGCATTATGATGCCTTGTCCGTGGGTTCCGGGATTCATGCATTACTTAAAGGAACATCCCCATGTAGATGCTGGTTTGCATCTAACCTTAACATCAGAGTGGAAAGATTATCGCTGGGGACCGTTAAGTGGAAAACCTGCTGTACCTGGATTGGTCGATGAAGAGGGCGCGTTTTGGTCGTCCGTACCTGAAGTGATTGCACATGCTAAAGCAGATGAGGTGGAGCGGGAAATTCGTTCACAGGTAGAAAGATCGAAAGCAATGGGCTGGAATCCGACGCACATGGATTCGCACATGGGAACACTGTTCGCGACACCTGAATTTCTCCAACGTTACATCAAGGTAGGTATCGAGATGCAAATACCGGTGATGTTACCCGGCGGACATAATACCATGATTGCCGAATCGAACAACATACCGCCTGCACAGGTTGCCAGTATTCAGGAAGCCGGGAAAATGGTTTGGGATAATGGACTTCCTGTGCTGGATGATCTTCATAACTCGAGTTATGGCTGGTATGACGGTAAAGAAAAACTGAACGATACCGAGCTCCGTAAATTTGCTACAGAGAATTATATCCGTACCATCAAAGAATTAAAGCCTGGCTTAACCATGGTCATCATGCATTGCACAGCGCCTTCGGAAACATTTAAACACATCAGCGATTCAGAGCAGATCAGAAAAGGTGATCTGCTGGCCATGACCGATCCAGTCTTTAAAAAATTTATCCTCGACGAAGGCATCATCTTAACCACGTGGCGCGATTTAATGATACGGAGGAAAAACGTGAAGTGAGGTGTTGATGAATGTTGCGTAATACATTCAAAGGCCTTGAAGGAGGAGGGAAATAGCTTTTTGTTTGGTGGTGATAGTGTTATAAGAGGATAGAGGCAATGCGTATATTGGTTGTTGAACAAAACCTCCTTCCAGTCCTCAGTCAGAATTTTTCTTCAAGCTTAAGCGACGCAAAAAACAATATGACCAAAAATATATTACTCATTCTTGCCCTTCTATTTTCTGTGAATTCTTTTGCGCAGCAGAAGTTTTTCCGTATGTACACAGATTCTACGGCTTTGATCCATGACGCCAACTATATTGTGGCTGATTTCACCAAAAAAGTGAATGCCATAAGCCCTGTATTTACTTCACGGCCCACGGCGATATTAAACACGAAACCATTTTTAATATTTTATTCTTCTAAATCCAATACAGTGAACTTACCGATATGGCGGCAAGTAATACCAGAACAAAAAAAGTTTTTTCAAAGCCTGGCAGGGAATGAACAAAATGGTCAGGAAATATTCGGTCTTTTCTTCAATGGGTTTTACCTGCCACATGAACTTGGGCATGCGCTACAAAAAGCTGCGAATAAAAGTGAAGGTAATTTGTACCAAAACGAATACTTTGCCAATATCGTGGCGGTATTATATTGGAGAGAAGTAAAGCGGACAAATGAGCTACATCAATGCTACGAGTACGCAAATCAAATTGTAAGACAATTACCTAATCCAGTCCCGGAAGGAGAAGATCCCATCAAATACTTTAATGAGCATTATGAGGAATTAGGTGCCGATCCTTATAAATACGGTTATTTTCAATTTGCTCAGTTTAAGAAAATATATGAAGATAAATCGTTGAAAAGTTTTGATGAATTTATTAATGCGTATTTGATTAAATGAAACGTGTTTGGTGCCAGTTGAAGAGTTTTAAAAATCGAAATTTTTAACCAATATTAGATGACAAAAAAAACAATTAAACTATTTCTTCGCTTAGCAATTTCAATATCTTTTTTATCTGCCGTTGCAGACCGGCTTGGGTGGTGGAGTCCGGATGTTTCTGTCTGGGGAAGCTGGAAAAATTTTATTGACTATACTGGTTTGATTAACCCGTGGTTCCCAGCCGGAATAATTCCTGTTATAGGCGCAATTGCAACCGGCGCGGAAATACTCTTTGCGTTCTTTTTACTCATTGGATTTAAAACAGAATTCTTTGCTAAACTAAGTGGCCTGCTCATACTTGTTTTCGGGCTGTCCATGACTTTCGCAACAGGCATAAAGGGTGCTTTGGACTACTCCGTTTTTAGTGCCTCAGCTGCCGCATTTGCATTGAGTTTAATGAAAGAAAAATTTCTTGAGATAGATACTTTGATTTCAAAACAGAATTAGAAAAACGTCATGAGGTCTTTAATAAAATGAGTCCATATGAAAATCTTGCCATTAGGAGTTATTTAATTATTCTTGGAATATCAATACCCATTTATTTTATTTTGTAGGGAGCTTCTGGTCATGGGGTAAATTTTTCCCGGGCTGTCTCTTCTAAATGACAGGATAGGAATGATTCTTTTTATAGTGCTACACATTCCTATTTTCTATTGGCTGACAATGGCAATAGGCGCGGGGAATCCGACTTTTATGCAGAGATTTGATATCTTTCTTGTTGTTCACTATCGCAAAAAAAAAATGAAATAATAAGCTGCACGCAATGATGTTTAATCCTGAAGATATTCAAATCATATCGGCGCCATCTATTTTGGGATTAAAACCGAATGGCGTTGAAGATCTTGGTAATGGTTTATTGGCTTCCGGTTTGGCTGAAGTATTAGGAGTAAAGCATGAACTGATTTGCACAGACACCTTAAACGACACGTACAGCGTCGCAAGAGAAGCAACTACAAATATGCTCAACCCAAGGGCTATCAGAGATTTTTCTTTGACCCTGGGTAAGGTTGTTTGGGATACAATGACAAAAGAAAGATTTCCATTGATCTTAGGAGGTGATTGCAGTATTCTTATTGGCATCATGTCCGGTTTGAAAGCAAAGCGAAACTGCGGATTAATTTTTTTAGACGCCCATGCGGACTTTTACAGACCGGAACAATCAATTACCGGAGAAGCAGCAGATATGGATCTGGCTATCGTTACAGGGCGAGGTCCTGAACTGCTAACCAATATAAATGATCATAGACCTTATGTGAAAGACGAACATGTTATTCATGTGGGGCAGCGCGATTGGGAAAAAACCCAGACTCATGGATCAGAAGATATCCGAAAAGCGTCTATAAAATGTTTTAGTCTTGCAGAGATCGGGAAGCGTGGTATAGCTGGAGCAACGCATGAAATACTGACGCATATAAACGAAATAACTGTTGATGGTTTTTGGATTCATTATGATCTGGATGTGCTTTCAGATGAAATTAATCCAGCGGTTGACTATCGCCTTCCGGAGGGACTCCAGTTTGAAGAAGTTGAATATTTAATAAGAAAACTGCTAAAAACAGGGAGGATGATGGGGGTCAGTATAACGATTTTTAACCCTCGACTTGATAAGGATGGTAATATTTCGAAAAATATTACAACCAGTTTAGGTAAGGCGTTTGGTTTAAGCGCTTATTGATATTCATTTTGATATGAAATGTCGTCAAAATCCGATGCGTTAATGGAATGGTTGTGATAGTCTTAAAATTTTTTGTGTTATTGATATTAGTGAAAGGCATAAGTTAGATTAACCAGGAACAATGAATGAATACTCGTGGAAGCGTCTATCTTGCCTGTTTGGGTTTGATTATCTCAATTGTGTAATTGTTAAAGCCTTAAGTCTTTTGCGCGTTTACTTATATAATCGGGAGAATACGAAAAATGCGGGATTGAAAAAGAATGGAAAGAGCAAGACAAATCAAGAAGATGGACAATAGATTATCCAAACGCCTTGCTGATATTGTAAACGCGCTTCCATTAAAAAAAGATATCAGGGTTTTGGAAATCGGTTGTGGTCCCGGGTCGATGGCAAGAGAAATTTCAAAGCGAATAGGGAAGGGAAATGTCCTTGCTATTGATCGTTCTTCGAAAGCGATTCAGCAAGCCATTACAGGCTCAAAGTCAGAAATCGAATCTGGAAGGATCTGCTTTAAACAAGTTGCTGTCCAGGATTTTGAACTTGAACCTAACGAAAAACGGTTTGACATTGCAGTTGCGGTAAGAGTCGGCGCCCTGGACGGACGACATCCCGAAATTGAAAAACAAGCCTTGATAAGAATCGCCAAAGCGGTAAAGGAAAACGGAAAACTTTTTATTGACGGTGGAGATCCATGGAAGGAAATATCGCTTGAACGATTCAGGTAAACTAGTCGACCGTTATTAATTAACGCGACAATATCACAGGTTTTTTAAACATGCTACAAAGCAAATGATACCCGATATTCGAACATATAACAATTCACAGACACAAAATGATAAATCAATTTGTGATGTCCTTTTCGCTGAAATAGAGTCAAATCTATCAGGAGCAAAGGCAAAAATATGGCATGCTCATCCCGTTTGGTTTCTCGATGATAACCCTATTGTTGGATATAGCGTATTGAAAGATTCAGTCCGCCTTATGTTTTGGAGTGGACAATCTTTTAAAGAAAAAGGACTTAATGAAAACAGGAAGTTTTAAGGCAGCTGAAATCCGGTATACCACTATGGATCAGATTATCAAAATGGATTTAAAACGGTGGTTGGAAAAATCGGTGGAGATTCAGTGGGATTATAAAAATATTGTCAAGAGAAAAGGTGTGCTGGTACGATTGAAATAATATCGGTAGAGTGTATTTGTCGGTTTAACAAAGGCTTTGTACAAAAAGGGAAAATATCTATGAGAGAATTAAAATTTACTGCCGCACTTCTTATAGTTCTCAGGGTATGTCTTTCTGCTCAGCCAACGGTTAGCTTTACCTTTGATGATGGCGTGACAGGCGATATGCCAGGATACGCATTTGAACAGTGGAATAAAATGGTACTCGATCACTTGGATCAAGCCAACGTGAAGGCAATATTCTTTGTTACGGGGGCTAATAAACTAGATGAAAAGGGACAGTATTTGTTGAGAACATGGAATAACAAGGGCCATAAATTGGCGAATCATACGTTCACACATGCTAATTACAATAGTGAACATATAACCTTTGAGAAGTTTAAGAATGAGTTTCTTCAAACGGACACAGTAATAAAAAAATATGACGGCTATATTCCCTTATTCAGGTTCCCATACCTCAAAGAAGGAAATTCCGTTGAAAAGATCACGCTTTTTCGAGAGCTCCTGCAAAATCAAAACTACCGAAATGGTTATGTAACAATTGACGCTTCTGATTGGTATATAGACAGTAGACTTCGTAAGCGGTTAAAAGAAAATCCTGATGCGGATATTGAACCGTTCCGGCAATTTTACCTTGAACATTTATTGAGCAGAGCAGTTTACTATGAGGAGCTTTCTTTTAACTTAACAGGACGCCACATAAATCATACGTTACTTCTGCATCATAATTTAGCAGCAGCATTATTTTTGGGCGATCTTATTAAATTGTTTAAGGAAAATGGTTGGAGAATAATAGACGCCAAAGATGCGTATGATGATGAAATATTTCAGTCAAATCCCGCCAACGTACCTGCGGGAGAGAGTTTAGTGTGGGCATTGGCAAAAGAGATCGGAAAGTTTGAATCGATTCTTCGATATCCTGCAGAGGATAGTAAGTATGAGGAGGAGATAATGAATAGATTGGGCTTGTAAAATCATTTCTACTTTAGGTGCACAACATAGCAGAAAACCTCAAATTGAAAGTGAATATTATTATGCACACTTACTCCAGAACGAGTAGGTTGGTACGAACGACAGATAGCAAATCATTTAATGAAAAAGATAATTTTAGACTTAGCGGTAACCTTAGATGGATTTATTGAAGGTCCCAATGGAGAGATTGATTGGTGTATCATGGATGATGATATGAACTTTGATGGTTTTCTCGCAAGCATCGACACTATATTTTATGGCCGGGTAAGCTATGATGCCTGGGGAAATTTCCAGCCGACCGCTGATGCCATGACGGCAGAGCGAAGGATATGGGAAGAAGTACATGCGAAGAAAAAGTTTGTTTTTTCAAGTCAGAACTGTCACGATGAAAAAGCAACCTTCATCAGTAATGATATCGTTGACAGGGTTAGTGATGTTAAGCAACAAGGAGGCAAGGATATTTGGTTGTATGGCGGTGCAAGTCTTATCAGGACGTTTGTCAATTTAAGCCTTATTGATATTTACAGAATATCCGTACATCCAGTTGCTTTAGGCAGTGGAAAACCTTTATTCGAAGATCTGAAACAACGGATTGGGTTGAAGTTACTTAAAGCCAATGTTTTTAGATCGGGCGTGGTTCAGTTGATTTATGAAGCGAAGAAATAACAAACATGGGGCAGATAAAAATATGATCCCTATTGTGGATGCTTTAAATTCGTACTTAGTCTTCCTTTTAAATCAAAGGATTAAAATATTATTTAGTTTGATGTGTAATCGAGTTTCGTAAGTGTTTATTATGAATCTTAAACATATAAATGAATTAACAAAAATTGCCTACAATAAAACGGCGCAGAAATACCATGATAATTTCAAAAATGAAATTATTCAAAAAGAATACGATCGCCTGATTTTGGATCGGTTGTCGGATATGCTGAAGCCCAATTCTTTAATTTGTGATGCAGGTTGTGGCCCGAGCGGACACATCGGAAAATATTTGGTTGACAAAGGTCATCGGGTTGTTGGAATTGATATTTCGTCACAGTGTATCGATATAGCAACCGTATACAATCCGGAAATCGATTTCAAAGTAATGGATATGATGGAATCCGATTTTGAGAGCAATTCTTTCGATGCTGTTATATCTTTTTATTCAATTCTTTATACACCCAAAGGATATGTCAATAACTTATTTTCCGAGTTCCATCGAATGCTAAAGAAAAACGGAAAATTGTTAATTGTCGTAAAAAGGGGAAGTAGCGAAGGTATAATTGAGGATGAATGGTATGAAGGGAATAAAGTTTATTTTACGTACTTCGTTGAAGAGGAGATAAAAGGTTATTATTCGAAAGCCCTTTTTAATATTGATTTTCTAGCTGTCCGCGATCCCTATGATTTTGAGCTCGCTGTAGAACGGATTTATGCGATAGGCACAAAAATTTGATAGCCGTAATTTTATATTACAAATAAGAATAAAAAAGATGATTTTAGAGATAGCAATTTTAAATGTAAAGGAAGGACAAGACAAACAATTTGAAAAGGACTTTACAACAGCTGGGCAATTCATTAGTTCTGCAAAAGGATATGTGCGTCATTCTCTCCGGAAATGTCTGGAACAAGGTAATAAATATATTTTACTCGTTAATTGGGAAACGTTGGAAGATCATACTGTGGGATTTCGGCAATCTGCTGAATACTTGGAGTGGAAAAGACTTTTACATCATTACTACGACCCTTTTCCTACAGTTGAACACTACGAAACAATAATTGAAAATGGAAAGTAGCAGTTGGCGATAGCCAAAGTAAAAAGATGTGTTGCCTAAGTATTTCATTTTCTTGGGTGCCTTTCAATGAAGATAAAATTCGGTTCAATTTCATAGGGAACTTAAATGCGTCCATATTAAATCGGGTCTTCACAATTAGATATGAAGACCCACCGAACCATCAAAACGTATTGCGCTTTCCTCCGTCTACAGGAACTTCCGTGCCCGTCATGAAACTGCTTTCCTGTGACGCAAGAAACAATGCCAATTTTGCGACATCATTTGATTCGCCAAATTTCTTAAGCGGAATTTTTGCCTGAACACCAGAGGCAAATTGCCGTAGCGCATCTTCAGTCATCCCCATTTTACCATAGATCGGCGTGTTGATTGGTCCGGGACTAATGCAATTCACCCGAATGTTCCTGGCGGCCAGTTCGATGGATAACGTCTTTCCTAACGAAAGGACCGCACCTTTAGAAGCTGAATAGGCTGAGCTGGTTTCCAATCCGGCATGCACTAAGATCGTTGAGTTTAGAATAATGGAAGCACCTTCCGTAAGGAGTGGTAGTATTCCCTGAACGGTAAAGAAGACACCTTTGAAGTTAATATTTAGATTGCTGTCGAATAGCTCCTCCGTTGTCTCATTAAAAGGAGCAAAAAGTCCTACGCCGGCATTGGCAAACAGAATGTCTACAGTGGAAGTAATTTCTTGGATCAGTTCCGGAAGTTTTCT
Organism: Ohtaekwangia sp.; assembly: GCA_035628875.1. Classification (GTDB taxonomy): domain Bacteria; phylum Bacteroidota; class Bacteroidia; order Cytophagales; family Cyclobacteriaceae; genus Ohtaekwangia. The sequence continues at coordinate 58,112 of DASPIZ010000046.1, forward strand.
GATGTCGTCCATTTTTCCCGCATCACTCGCAATTCCGTATGCTCCGTGTCCCAGTTTTTCAACGGCTTCCTGCACCGCTTTCGGCCTTCTGCCTGTAATGATAACACGCGCCCCTTCCCGCAGAAATAACGCTGCACTTGCATAACCAATCCCTGAGTTTCCGCCGGTGATAACGGCTGTTTTTCCTTTTAATCTTTCCATATAATTTGATTATTTAATGCTTCAAATTTGAAAGAATAAACGCGGATAGATTGTTTCAAAAAATCAGAACTTGTCAAAATCAATCAGAAGTTATGGAGGCTTTGATTTTTGTGGAGAACAATAACTTGAATAAAAAACACGATGAATTTTCACCGCGCTTAAGATCAACAAATCTGCAAGACGTGTAAAAAGTCTCCATTAATTTAAACCACAATTTCTCTCCTTACTTTCATGAGGTATTGTTTTGGTGGCGTGCCATATTTTTTGTGAAATGCCTTCACAAAATGGGAGAAGTTTTCATATCCCACATTTAAAGCCACCTGCGATACTGTGGTATGATTGGCGGATAGTAGTTGCTTTGCTTTCTTCAGCCTTTTTTCGATAAGCCATTGTTTAGGTGACATACCAAATTGTTCAATAAAATCTCTCCGAAAGCTGGAGATACTTCGTCCGGTTAAATAAGCGTAGTCTTCAATGCTCAACGGTTTACTATAATTAAGTTCCATGAATTCATGCAAGCTTTTTCTTTCCTTGTTGTTCAGTGTTGCCAATGCCTCCACAAGGCAATTTCCCTGCGCAAAACTTAAAATATTAAGAAATTCGTAAAGTTTAAGTTTGGTAATATTCCTGTTTGCAATGTTTTTGTTCTGGTACAGCTTAAGCAGTGATTCAGTAAACAGTTTTACTTCATGATTATATTCCAAAATTTTATAAGCAATACAAGGATCTTTTTTGGGTTTAATGTTATTGGTTCTGACGAAATTTGTAATCACTTCTTCATCAAAAAAGAAAACAACAGCTTCGAATTTTCCTTTATCTGGCACGATATCAGAAATCATATACAGACCTTTTGGGAGGAAGATCATCTGGTTGTGAAGAACATGAGCCTGGTTCCCGTTATCATCCTCTACCCGAAGCTGTCCTTGCAATACCACAGTAAGCGCATGCGCGGATACGTAGCCCTCCTTTTGAAACACGCTTTCGTGAACTTCTTTATGGATGATACACGATAATCCATCCACCAGAATTTTTTTAACCTCCGGTGTTTGATAGAAAAGTTGTGGAAGGATCTTTAACATAAAGTGTATCGTTGCTTCAATATTATACTTTGTTAAAAGTAGGAACTATTGATTTCTGTTAAAAGTGGTGTTTTTCGGTCAAAATGGTGAAGGAAAGTTAAAAGTTTTCGAACATTACGTTAAAGCTCTTTTTAACCGTGCGACGGAACTGATACATGGATCTCCACGAATCATTTGTAGAGACCATCATACGATGAAGAACCCTGAGATTTGATCTTAAAAAATTCAATAAGGATGATATCAACACGCTTTTAGATATTTTGCCGCTTTTTACGTCAGGATATTTGAAGTACAAGCACGGATCTTACCTTGTCGCTTTCTCCTCCATCGGTGTCTTATGCTGTTAATGATCTTATGCCAATATCTTTTTTTACCCTGGGTTATTATGACAGTCCATATTCCCTTCGGCAGTCCAAGAAGTCTCAAATGACATCCCTTCGTTTAAGTAGGTCGCCAAATTTCAGTTATGGAAATATATTTCTCCGGTACATGATGGATTGTATCCAGCAGAAATTTTGTCATTAAATGGATTCGGATACGTAAACTTTGATTTAACGCATCAAACACCTGCCTTCAGAAATGTGAACTATTGGTTTTAATATTTATCTTCGCTTACGACCTAGACGTGGCCAGTCTTCGTTATGAACATCGATTCAAATGCACCAAACAAAAAGACCATGAACAAACAATTTAAACCAGCAGGATACAATTCCGTTTCGCCATACTTTATTGTCGATGGCGCTCAAAAATTCATCGATCTAATGAAACAAATCTTTAATGCGAAAGAATTGAGGCGTTATGATAATCCTGACAAATCAATTATGCATGCTGAAGTTCAGATTGATGACTCTGTAATTATGCTGGGCGATGCTTCAGATAAATATCCAGCAGTCAAGGTTGTAATGCACGTTTATGTTTTGAACGTTGATGAAGTTTTCCAAAAAGCAGTTGAGGCCGGTTGTGAAGTTCTGGAAAAGCCTACGCAGCGAGACGGGGATCCGGACAGAAGAGGAACGTTCAAAGACTTTGCAGGTAACATGTGGTCAATCGGAACACAATTGCAATCCAGTTAGCGCAGGGTAAGCACTCACAAAGGACAAGGTCATTCGCCAATAGCGAGCTTCTCCAGGTATCGGATAATATATTCGTTTAAAAATTTTCGTCGATACTGCATGATGAACCGTGGGTGGGCGAGGGGCTCAATGCGACCAAAGAATTTATGCTGTTGATTTAACCTTTGCAGGTATTTAAAGTTTTCGCCTTCGCCAAGGCAAAATCCAATGTAGCGGTCCATACCAAAATCAAGTTGGGTGCGGATACATTTAATCATGAACGGTTCTACAGCCCGTTGTAATTCCTTTATGTCGTAGTAATTCAGATTTTTGCCATCTTTTGTAAAGCCAAGAGGACTGAGTGCCGAGATGTAATAGTCATTGTAGAATTTTCCTGGTCCACCATATTGGTCGATCATCGTATAAATAAAATCGGCAGAGAGTTCCGTTTTTTTCTTCAACGCATTGGGAATTCCACATTGCTCCAGTTTTACCGGGTCAGTAAATGGAACACCTGTAACACCGGCACCAAATCGCCCGGGATTTATACCGAGGATCATACGACGGCATCCGTTATTAGCATAGTATTTTTTATAAAATGCGCTACATAAAGCAAATGCAGTTTTGTCGACATAGGGATTCATCACCTCAACTCCGTCGGGCAAAGGGATATCGAGTTTAATCGTTTTGTAAAACGAAAGAATTTTATCCGCGAGCATATCGCAAGGGTAGGGGTTAAATTAATTCAAATACGCTTTTGTAAAAGTGATTTTGTTGGACGAAGTCAATCAAATCACTGTAGAAGGGATGTGAACCCAGCGTTGCACTGTCGCCCACCATGATCAATTTTCTTTTAGCACGTGTCATGGCCACATTGGTTCTTCGAATGTCACCCAGGAAGCCGACTTCTCCGGTATTATTGCTGCGTACAAAGCTGATGGCGATCACATCGCGTTCCTGACCCTGAAAAGCATCTACTGTGTTGATTGAGATCAGTCGTTGCAAACGTTGAAGAACAGCGGATGCTTCATGCAGTTTGATCAGATGATCGACCTGTGCGCGATACGGTGTAATAATCCCCACCGATATGTTTTTTTCTATCCAGGCTTCTACGCCGAATTGTTCGACAAGGTTTTCTACCTGGCGAATAAGAAGCGCTGCTTCCTCTACGTTGAACCGGCTTAAGGTTTCAGGGTCCTGTTCTTCGTTATAACCACCCCCTGCTGTATCAATAAACGCAACAGGTAGTTCTCCAGGAAAAAGGATTGCTGATTTAACAGAATCATGTGCAATCAATTCATCTTTATAGAAGTACTTCGAAGAAAATTCCATGATGTGCTGATGCATTCGGTATTGCACATTAAGCATGGTTGATACTTCGGGCTGTCGCTTAATACCCTTTTCGAAGAGCGTTGTGCTTAGGCCCGCCCGCGCAGCTTCGTTTGATTTGATCGTCGGTGGTAATTGAAAATGATCACCGGCAAAGATAACACGTTCAGAACGAAGGATTGGGATCCAGCTTGCGGGTTCTAACGCCTGCGCGGCTTCATCGATGAAGGCCGTTTTGAAACGTTTACCTCGCAGTACAGGATGTGAAGAACCAACTAATGTAGAACAGATTACTTCACTCTTCTGTAATAGATCGTTGACAATATAAAACTCAAGTGTATCTGCGTCCGCCTTCAGGATCTTTGACTCAGCGAGTAGTTGTCGGCGTTGTTCTTTTTCATGCCATCCGTAATTTCGTTTGTATTTAAAAGCCATAGACTTTACTTGTTCCATACGTTTACGCAGATCACGCAATTCATGGTAATCAGGATGCGCAGCGATTCTGGCATCGAGGGTTTTGGATAAGGATTGTTCCGTAACACGGGCAGGGTGACCGATACGTAAAACATTTAATCCTTGTTCTGTTAGCTTATCGGCAAGAAGATCTACTGCGGCATTACTCGGTGCGCACACGAGAACTTGTTTTTCATCTTTCACGATTTGTTTGATGGCGTGTACAACGGTGGTTGTCTTGCCTGTGCCAGGAGGTCCGTGAATAAAGGCGACATCACCGGCTTCAAAAATAGTTTGCAATGCCTGTTGCTGACTTGGGTTGAGTACCCTATCCGTTGCTTTCGATAACGACACGTTTGTGCGTTTTTCACTTTTTTCATCTCCCAGCAAAATCTCACGTAAGGTTGAAACGCGGGTGTTGTCAGCTTTCATTACCTCCCGCAGCGCATATTCCATTTCGCGGTAGCTCATCTCATCAAACATTACATCAACACCCAGCAGACCATCTTCAATCCAGTCAGGCAACTCATCACCATTTAAGGTGATCACCATGGTATTATCACGCACGTAATTGATTACGCCGTTCATGTGATCTCGCTCAGGAGTGTTTCTTGTATTAGAAAACAAGCTGATTGATTTACCGCTCTGAAAGGCATGGGGCTGTTCATGATGGGTAGTGCGCTCTACTTCTATAATCAGGCGTTCACCGGTGCCTATGTAATCACGTTTCAGTTTTACCGGATACCAGGTTGTGCCTTCCTGGGTACGTTGGTGTAACGATCGCAACAAGACCTTTTGCCGATAATATTCAAGGTCGGCCTGCCGTTCTAGTTTAATTAATTCGAATGTTTGTAATAATTGATCCCGTGAATTCATGCAGCGTAAAGATAAAAAAGTATGCCGCCGAATGTACTATCTTTTAAAATCGGCAACTAGTGTAAATGAGGAAATGGCGTCACCAGTGAATGGTTCGCCAAAAGAGAATATGTGTAATTATTTTGCGACAGTGTACTAAGGCGTGAGCAGGTTCAGTAATTTTTGCACCTGCTGTTGATTCTGGGGCGTATAAATGGCGTTGACTATTCCATGCTTTTCCCGCGTGGTTAATCGCCAGCTCAGTGAAGCTCTCGGGTTATTTTGCCGGATGCTATCCATTTTCTGAAGGATACTCACATACCCTTCCGATTGATATTGTAGATCTACACGGTGGATCTCTCCTTCAAACCATGATTTCGCATGGTTGATGGAAAGATCGCTATTGATATCTTGTAAATTTTCAAAGTTGTTATACACTGTACTGATGGGTTGGGTAAGTCCGTCGATAAGGCTTTGTTTTACCTTAGGCGCAATGGTAGCAAGTTTTGGTGAATCACGAATGGAAACAAATACAACGCCCGATGTATTGGTCGCAATCCAGTCTTTAAAGCTGTATAGGAAACGCACGGCATCCGATAAACCAAAATTATCGGAAATTCCGGCATCCATAATCGCTACCGGCGGATCTGTAGGAAGTGTTGTATTCGGTGTGATGTAGGGAAACGTGGCACTCATTCGTAAAGCCGATAAGAAACGCAGATCTTCTCCGCCCTGCTTTTCAAACAGCGTAAGGAAATCCACCCCGCTGATTTTGGCAAAAGGATACTGCGGAAAGTTCTGTATGTCCTGGTTCATAAATGATACGGGCCGTGCGGCGATGTATAACTTCCGGCCATCGTTCACAATGGTTGGCGTCAGGATCATCATGGGGATCATACTTTTTATTTCCGGCGTGTCGTACGCGGTTATGGGCTTGTCCATTAGCCCTTCCGTTATCTGGTTCAACTGTTCTTCAAAAGTATACCCACGATCACGATAATAATGCTCTCCCGCATATTCAAATTTGGTAAAACCAACAAATAGGTCATTGGCCAGTAAACTAAAGATCAACGGATTTAAATTATCGGAAGAAACTTTTTGACGGTGAAAAAGTGCATATGGCCTGGTTTGCTCACCAAGTTTTTCACGATACTTTAATTCACGAAAATAACTGGCGCCAATCAATCCACCCGAAGCGCCAGTGATGAGAATGCTGTTTTCCATAAGTCTTCCCGATGACAAGCTATCCGTATGTTGCAGCGCGTTAAAAGTCCACAGGGCAGCGCGTTTCCCACCACCACTCACACAAAGGAAAACCATTTTAGGCTTCTCCGTTTCAGGAAATTTTTTTCGCCAGTTTTTCAGCATCACCAGGGTAGCTTCGCGGTCATGGGCAAAATGTAGACTGTCATTTAGTTGTTGAAGTGCCTCTACGGAATAGGGTGCAGGCGATTCCTGATAGTCAAGGCCAAATGCTTCGTAGCGTTTTGAAAAATAATCTTCTCCAACAAAATAATTTAATGTTAAAAATAAGATCAGTGCAGCAGTGGCTGCCCATCCTCCGAACCAGTACGAAAACGCCCCGGCCATCATAACAAAAATGGTAAGGAAGATCATAAAACTTGCTGCTGCCGGAAGTTGAAAGACAGGAAAGTCTTTGAATATCCCCAGGATTACAACACAACAGAAAATGAAAATTTCAATGACAACAAGGTTGAAATGATTTTGATCAAAAACCTGCAAGATGGTAGCTTTGTCGTAAAATCGATTTTCTTCAACCGGCTTAAGTTTTCCATTGAAATCAAGATATGTTTGTACACGTTCTTGTTTTTTTCTCGCAATGTCAAGTTTTTTCATTGCGCTGGCACGTGTAAGTTTTACGTTTTGTTTGATCTTTTCATCGATCCGGCAAATCACATACTTGAAAATATCTTTATTGGTAAGGCGGAAATACAGGAAAAATACTAAAGTCATTAAGGTATAACCGCTGATCAGTCCGGTTAAATTCCAGGCAAGCCCTTCTCCTGTTGTATATTCGTTGTTGATTTGAAAACGGACAATCTCATAGATGTAAGTAATGAGGAAGAGGGTTGGGATTAAACTGTTGTTGAGTGCAAATTTGGAAAACGGTCGTGGGAGGGTGCCCACAAATGAAAACCGGTGTCCATCTATGATATAGCATGAAATGTGAAATGAGGTAACAAAACCAGCGGTGACGAGCCCCATAATAAAAAAACTACGGAAATCCACCTTATTCAGGTATTCCGGATCAAGGAAGAGGTAGGGGATGCCGAGGTATTTACCAAAAGATCCTGTAACCATTGCAAAGAGAATAACCCAACAAAACACCATGACAATGTTTCGTTTCAGGTTATTGAGCAAAAGTTGAATGGGAAACGAGTACGCAATGCGGGGACCCAGATCGTAAAGCCTTCTTAGCATAATGAGTAATTGGTCAATTTAAGAATTTTTTATTCTGTATGTTGACCGTTTGTAAGATTAGATTTACGTTGTATCCTTAACCTGTTAATAATAATTAAACTTGGCGAAAACATTCACGATTTACAGGAGTTCTGCTGGTTCAGGTAAAACCCGTACCCTTGCCCGGGAATACCTGAAGCTGGCATTGCGTTTACGATCTCATTATTTTAAACATATCCTGGCCGTAACTTTTACCAATAAAGCTACGCAGGAGATGAAAGATCGTATTCTGGCTTATCTCGATGATTTTGCAAATGGAAAGCCCGGCGATCTGGCCACTGAGTTAAAAAAAGAGCTTAATCTTGACGACTCAACATTTCAGCAATATGCCCAGGAAGCACAATCCGCTGTTCTTCACAGTTACTCCGAATTTTCTATCAGTACAATTGACGCGTTTTTCCAGAAAGTGATACGGTCTTTTACCCGAGAGGCCGGACTTGTTGGAGATTATCGGTTAGAGATTGATCAGGATACCGTACTTGAAGATGTGATTGATAACCTGATCGACGAACTGGGTAGCAATAAAGAGCTTACCGATTGGGTTGTTGAGTTCGCACGTGATAATCTGGAGAACGAAAAAGCCTGGGATGTGCGTCATAACCTCATGGAATTTTCGCATGAAATTTTTCGCGAAGAATTCAAGTTTATTGAAGACGACATCGCTACGCATACTGCCAAAAGCGGATACTTCCACGATCTGCGACAAAGTCTGTGGAAAGTGAAACGACATTTCCTAAACCAGGTCAATAAACCTGCGGCAGAAATGTTAGGCATCATTGAATCACAATCGTGGGATTTTGGTGACCTCTTCTATGGACGTAACTCAGGGCTATCCACCTTTCTAAATAATTTCGCGTACGGTAAAAACGTGAAGGATATGAAGGAAATTAAACCCCGCGTCCTGCTTTTTACCGATGCTACAAAATGGCCTTCCAAGAAGTCTTCGCATGCGGCCAGTATTGTGTCCGTTGCACGCGATCAACTTGTTCCCCGACTAAATGCCATTCTTGAAGCGCATGAAAAAGATTTTACAGCTGCGCTCAGTGCGGAGGTAGCCCTGCAGAACTTATACGTTTTTGGTTTGGTGGCAGATATATCAAGAAAACTAAAAGAATATAAAGATGAAAATAACCTGATGCTCCTGGCCGATGCGCCGAAATTTCTTCAGGGTGTTATTCAGGATAGTGATACGCCCTTTATCTATGAAAAGGTGGGTTCTTTTTATAAAAATTATCTCATCGACGAATTTCAGGACACATCGGGATTGCAGTGGAAGAACTTTCTTCCTCTCCTCTTAAATAGTCTGGACCAGGGGTATACCAGTCTTGTAGTGGGTGATGTGAAGCAAGCCATTTATCGCTGGCGTGGCGGTGACCTGAAATTACTCCAAAGCGACATTGAAGATTACATGGGTAAAAACCGAGTAGATGTACAAAACCTGAACAGCAATTACCGCAGCGCCTCTTCCATCGTAAACTTCAATAACATTGTATTTAAAACTGCAGCCAATATGGTTGCCGCCGAAACAGGACAACCTATTTCGGCTGTGGCCTATAATGATGTTGCGCAGCGGATATCAAAGACATACACCGGATTTGTTCAGGTGAAATTTTTAAAGGATGCGCAGGAAGGTCCATTGTGGAAAGAACAGGCACTCGAGGGTGTTCCTGTTTACCTGGAAAAACTCCAGCAAATAGGGGTGCCGTTACGAGAGATTGCCATCCTCGTTAGAAGAAACGATGAAGGACAACAAATCATCGCCCATCTGCTTTCCTATAAAAACTCAGCGAAGGCGAATCCTTTGTTTAAGTATGATGTGGTTTCAAACGAATCGCTTCGAATTGATAGCGCAGCTACCGTAACGTTGCTTGAAGGTGCATTAAAGTATTTACTAAACCCAAACGATGATATCGCCCGTGCCCAGCTGGCTTTTGAGTTCGCACGGCTACATAATCCTACACGAACTTATACAGAAGTGTTTGCCGTAACAAATCAGGCTGTGTTTGAAAGTTCATTACCACCTTCATTTACGAAAGAAAAATCCGCATTGAAGAAACTGCCATTGTTTGAACTTACAGAAACACTCATCCGGATTTTTAAGCTTGGCGAACAACCTGGTGAGTTGTCGTATCTGCAGGCGTTTCAAAACCTTGTGCTGGATTTTGTGACACGTGAACGTAATGACCTGGCCGCGTTCATGGAGTGGTGGGAAGATAATAAGTACAAAAAATCAATCCCTGTGTCTGGTAAGGTGGAAGCCGCGCAGATCATTACAATTCATAAGTCGAAAGGCTTGCAATTCCGGTACGTAATACTTCCCTTTTGTTCATGGTCACTGGATCATGATTCATTAAAGGCGCCTAACCTGTGGGTTAGTAGTAAGGAATTTCCTTTTGGACAGGCTGGTTTTCTACCTGTAAAATATTCAAGCACGTTGGAGCATACTTTTTTTAGTGCTTACTACAAGGAAGAACAGACGCGAACTTACCTAGATAATTTAAACCTGCTTTATGTGGCATTGACACGTGCAGAGCAAGGTATGATTGTGTTAGCACCTGATCCTGAATCAAAAAACGCAAAGAAGACCATTGCCCAGTTACTTCACCAAAGTATTACAGGCGCTAATGAGTTTGCTGCAGACTGGAATAGTGCTGCCGGAGAATACAATACTGGCGAATGGAACTACGCGGAAACAGGCGAATCGCA
>DASPIZ010000047.1:0-14144 GCA_035628875.1 Ohtaekwangia sp.
ATCCTGCACAAGGTGGAGGCAATCAATGGCGGTTTTCCCGCCGAATACGGTGGTCGTCTATCTTCTATTCTTGATGTTGAATCAACTTCATCGCTTGCTGATCATACGAAGCTTTCGGGTGACATCGGATTGATTGCATCGCGCCTTTATGTCGAACAACCTTTGGTTAAAGACAAGGCAAGTCTGTGGATTGCCGGACGAAGGACATACATCGATCAGGTAGTCAAAACGCTGGGCGAAGAATTGCCTTACTTTTTTTATGATCTAAATGGTAAGTTGATCCTTAAACCTTCGCGACGAGATCAAATCGAATTAAGTTATTATGCCGGCGAAGATGTACTCAATCTATTTCGTGATGGAAACAATGATGGCGACGGATTTCTCACCAGGTTTGAATCCGGTAACAACAGCCAGTCACTCCGTTGGACCCGTTATGGCAGCAACAACTGGAATAGCTACGTTTCTCTTTTTCGTACCAGTTATCAGTATGACATTGAAAACTCATTCGAAGAAAACAAACTTATTGCCATGTCGAACATTGAAGACTATGGTGCAAAAATCATTTTCGAAAAAGATTCTTTGCCACATCAAGGTGTATTTAAAACCGGTGTGGACTGGACCCGCCATGCCGTAAGTCCCAATATTATTAACACTACGGGTGTAGTGGCTGAATGGGTGGAGAGCAGTTCCTCATCCGGCAGGATTACCAACGAAATGTCTGCTCTGATTCAATACGAATGGTCACCCTTTGATGCGTGGCGCATCGCCGCAGGGGTACGGGCTTCATCCGCTTTTGTCAACAGGAAAACATATTTTTATCCAGAGCCACGGTTTTCTGTTCGCTATGCATTAAACGATGACGAAGCGATCAAAATGAGCTATTCGCGGATGGTTCAGTATATACACCGCATTTCTAACTCAGCAGTAAGTTCACCTACTGATATCTGGTATCCGGTTACCGATAGCATTAAACCGCAATCGTCTCACCAGGTAGCCCTGGCGTGGCAACGGAATTTTAAAGACCAAGGCATCTACCTGAGTGTTGAAGGTTACTTTAAAACCATGCGTTCATTGATTGGTTACAAAGAAGGAACAAACTTATTTCTCAATACCGACTTTGATGACCAGCTTATCCAGGGAAAAGGGCGTTCTTATGGTTTGGAGTTTTTACTCCGGAAAGAAACGGGAAAGTTAACAGGGTGGATAAGCTACACGCTCTCCAAGACAGATCGTCAATTCAATGAAATCATTGGCGGTGACTGGTTTCCCGCGCGTTATGATCGCAGGCACAACGGCGCTGTAGTATTACAATACGCCATTAATCAAAGATGGTCTGCTTCGTTGGTTTGGGAATTTATTTCCGGTGCCAGATTCACACCAATCATTGGCCAGTATGCCCTGATTGCGCCAACCTTCACTGGTGTTAACCTAATCCCCGTTTATTCCGAAATCAATGCTGTAAAGCTGGCGAACAGTCATCGACTTGATTTGGGTTTGAAATTCAGAAGCAAGCCAGAAAAGAAATTTCGCTGGCACTGGTTTGCCGGTGTCTATAATGTTTATAACAGGGCGAACCCGGTGGGCATTAATATCGAACAGGACGAAGCAGATGGTTCCCTTCGTTATGTACAACCGGGGTTATTTGGATTACTTCCTTTCATCAGTTATGGATTTAAGTTATAGGTATGCGGGCACGATACAATTATAAATTTATTTCAGTTTGGTTCCTTGGTGTGGCGTGTAGCCTATTGGTTAGTTCATGTTTACCTGATCCACTTGAGGTCAAAGGCATTAAAAGCATAAAACCACAAATTGTGGTATCGTCGCAAATCATTCCTGATCAAACACTCCTGGTCATGTTGACAAAATCATTTGGTGCGCTCGAAGCAAGTGAAGACAGTGATCCGCAGGAAGTGCTTCGTCAGATCGCTGTGGACGATGCCCTCGTAACCGTCACCGGACCGACACAAACAGATACGCTTGTTTCAATAGGATATGGCCTTTACGGTGGTGTATTTATTCCCTTAGAACCAGGTGCTGAATATACATTAAACGTAAACAGCACTTCACTAGGCAAAGTAACAGCAACCACTACGGTGAAACCCGGTGTTACTTTTGAAGACGTGAACGCTTACCTCTATTTTGATGGGTTTGATGACACGCTGGCGCAAGTGGATTATATGTTTAAGGATCTGCCGGAAAAAAACTATTACATGGTCAATGCAACCGAGGTTGAATGGGATGAGTTACAGGAAGACTTGCTAAATCCTTCAGGCTATTCGCGTTTGCTGGATGACAATGATTTTACCGATGAATACTATGCCGAAAGCTTTCTTGTGTTTAGGCGGGAATTTGAGAAAGGTGATACCATTGCTGTGTACCTGAGCAATATCGACAAAGCCTACTACGATTTCGTTAAGCTTCGGCTCGATAACCGTTTCAGTTTTGTAGAATACTTAAGTGAGCCCATAAATTATCCCACCAACGTGGAAGGTGGAAAAGGTTTCTTTAACCTTTACATTCCTGATATTGAACTTATTGTCCTTGAATAAAAAAAGACCAACATTAAGCTGGTCTTTTTTTATCAACGTGAATCTCCTTTATTTTTTCTTTTTCAACAAGCCTTTAATGGCATCTCTCGCTTTTTCAATCTCCTTCGGTGAACTTGTTGTCGTTTTTGTGGTATCTGTTTTCGTAGTGTCTGTAGCTGACTTGGGGTTACCAAGAATCTTGTTTACCACGTCTTCAGCTTTCGTTCCTTTTACCGCATCCTGAATAGCCTTCGTTCCTTCTTCTTTGGCTTTTTCGGTTACCGCTTCCTTAACCTGTTCTTTTTGTTCTGTCGTGATCAACGTAGGTTTTGGATTGGCATAATTTCCGCCAATGCCGAGGGTAATCGGGATGGTAGAATTCGGGTCACTCTTCGCTCCGGTAGCGGAAGCGATCAAATTGTTAAATTGTGTTCCAAGTTTACCTGCAGGTACATCCATCTTTACCGTATAATCCAGGCTACCATCGATGCCTGTGCTTCCTGCGATTGTACTTTTATAACTTCCGATCTGCGCGTCAAAAGGTTTTACGCTAAGCCGGCCATTATCAATCGATGCTGACATTAACACATCTTTAAGCGTTACCTGATCAGTGTCGTCAAGTTTTGTTAACGAGGTAATTCCGGAAACCAGTTTCGAATCTTTCACTGCAGCCTGAGCAATTTTAACCAATCCTGCACCGCTAACCGTATTAAGATTCGGAGACATGTCCTGCAACAACTCGCCGCTGATTTTAAAGTCTGTCGAAAATTTCCCGTTCACCAATCCCGCTATCGGTGCATAGGTCTGTACAAGGGAAGAAGCACTTGCAGCCTGTTGTATGGATACATTTTCAATACTGAGTTTCATATCATATTTCGGATGTTGTACATCCTTGGTATTATATGTTCCCGTTAATCCAAATGCACCACCCAGCATATTGAAACGAAGACCACTGAGGTTAGCAACCCCATTTTTAATGATTACGTCTCCCTTTGCATTGGTGATGTTAAAATCCATCATGGCAACCTTTTTTACATCGGCAGATAATACGAAGTCTATATTATCAGGAATCGGAATAACGCCGTAAGATGTCGTGTCTGTCGTGGCGGGTTCTTCACTGTCTGTCATGAATTCGTTGAGATCAAGAAAGTTGGAACTAAAGTTTACATCGCCCTTAATGGTCTGATCGCCGAACACATACCCGATATAATTCAGGATAGCACCATCCACCTTGAAATCACTTTTGCCAATTGTTCCATTCACATCTTTGACTTCGATTTTTCTTGGATCAAAAACCATGGATGCGGTTGAAAGTGAAACGGCAGGAAGGTCTTTTGTTATGTATTTGAAATCTTTTAAAGATGCCGTACCGGATGTTGGCAAACGATCATACTTTTCGGCTTGCACATCAGAATATTTTCCTTTTGTCTGGATATTCGCCTTGACTTTACCTGCCAGTGTCATGCCTTCCATTGGGAATATCTTTGTGATCTTTTCCAGGTCGATACCACCATTGGCTTTAAGATCCCATGTGTAATCATCCAGATTTTGCAACAACAGATCAGCCTGGAATCTTTCATCCTCCATCAACATCGCGAAATCCGTTACACGAATAACCGTCTCAGCCATTTTACCGGAAGTATTTTTAATGTTGGAAGTAAAATGCATGTCTTCCATTGGAATTGGAAAGTCAGAAGACTTCACATACCCATTGGCCAAACTCATATCGGCATCAATGGCGGGAATGGTTTTTTTCAAGCTATCATATACGCCATTCGCCTTTAAACTTATGGCGTAATTTCCTTTCATATTCAATCCTTCCATCGGGAACATTTTACTTAATTCGCCGAGGTTAAGTTTCGCATTCAGCACCGCATCCACATTGGTAGGATAAAGTTTTGTGATCAATGCTTTTGCATCTACCGGATTGGAACCGAAATCGAGATGGAGTTTTTTTAAGTCAATAGTCGTGTTGTCAATAACGCCATCTTTATTATCCACCAGCAAGTCTACATTTATGTTGTTAATTGCAGTAGGTAAATCAGGATACTTGAACATGGCGTCGGCAACTTTCAGGTTCAGATTGAAAGCCGGCATTTGGTTCTCACTGTAAGTTCCTTTTACAAACCCGTTGAACGCAAGGTCTCCGGACGTTTTAATTTTTTCAAAATCTTTTGAGTACATCCCTGGTACAAGCGAGAGCAAACTCTTGAAAGTATTTTCAGGACTTTTGAATTTGATATCCATGCCGAAATCATTTTCATTCATCTTAAACCATCCGTCAAAGCTCATTGTAAAATCATTCACCTTCACCGTATTTTCTTTGAAGGCGTAACGCGAATAGTCTTCACTTATCGTAATCGTTGCATCAATCTCAGCGCGTTTATCCGTAAGGTATTCCACACCATCAAAGGCTGTTGTTATGGTATCCGCGGTGGTATGTGTCGTCATATCAAAGACATCTTGTGTAAAATCACCACTTCCTGTGTGATTCAGTCCCTTGATGAAAAGCTGGTATGGTAGTGACTGATCATCGTATGTTACATCTGCGTCTACAAGTTCCCAGTGATCAATTCCAAATGAAAATTCGCCGGATTCTTCGGTAGTCGTTGTATCGGCGGATGGAATTGCGATGTCATAATTGGCTTTGCCATCTTTTGTAACCTTGATCTTAATGACCGGACGAATCAGCGATATTCCTTTTACACGAAGCTGATCACCAAACAAAATATCACCCAGGTTCACGTCGACCTGGAATTTCTCTGTAGCAAAAAGGACTTCACCTTCAAACGGTGCCCGGTTGATAACACCGAGGTCGCCCATTGTAGCTGTTATGTTCGGAAAATTTTTAAAAAGCGATACATTAAACTGATCAACATCAAACAATACGTCGGCATTAACCGATTTTGCCAACTCTTTATCAATGGCCGCTTTTATATCATCTTTAAAAATGATGGGCAGTATAAACGCTGCAAGCAGAAGCAGGACAAATAATCCCCCAAAAGCAATCAGCACCCATTTCATGGTTTTTTTCATAGCATGTTAATTAATAATTCATTGAATCTGTTTCAATTCGATGCCAACAAAATTCCGCTAAAATTAGTAAACCCAATGGTTTGTTTTTTTCACCAATCGGCAGAATTTGTTACATCCCGGCAGGTTTCAAAATAACTTCAAAAACCAATCCATTAGTCGTTTAGTTGCCTGGTTATACGGTGGATAGAACGGCTGCACCGAAGTAAATCCACTTTTCTGTTTTAGCACGGACTTCTCATTGGAAAACGCAAGAAATCCATAAAAACCATGCGATTTACCGATACCGCTGTTATTTACGCCGCCAAAGGGAAGATTATGATTCAAAAAATGAATTGCGCAGTCATTTATACACACACCACCGGCAGATGTATTATGGAGTAGTAATTTTTCTTCGGCTTGGTCAGCGCCAAAAATGTATAGCGCCAGGGGTTTAGGATGCTTGTTTATGTACGCCACAGTGTCATTAATATTGGAATAGGCTACTACCGGTAATACGGGACCGAATATTTCCTCCTCCAAAATCAACGCATCGTTTGGAACATCCGTCATAATCACCGGATGCATAAACCTTTCCGCGCTGTTCGACGGACCATTCCTGGAAACCTTCGCGCCACGGCTAACCGCGTCATCAACAAGTTTCTGGATCCGATTATAATGGTGCTCATTTACAATGCGCGCATAACTTTGGGAGTTCTCAAGCGGACCATTGTCGGCAAAAAGATTATCGACCTGCTCACGTAATGCGTTCGTTAGATCAGAGATTATTGATTGCTCTGCGAGGATATAATCTGGTGCTATACAGGTTTGCCCGTTGTTAATAAACTTCGCCACGGCAATTCGTTTTGCCGCTTCTTTCAAATCAGTTTTTGCTGTTACAATCGCCGGCGACTTTCCCCCTAACTCCAGTGTAACCGAAGTAAGATTTTCTGCAGCTGCCTTCATCACCAACTTGCCAACGCGTGGGCTACCTGTAAAGAAAATATGATCGAAAGGTAATTGGATCAACTCCGCAGCAACGGCAGCATCACCGTTGATTACAACAACTTCATCCGCTGGATAAAGCGCGGTTATCATTCGTTCGAGTAAAGCTGATACATTTGGTGTTAGCTCAGATGGTTTAAGTATGGCGGTGTTGCCTGCGGCCAACGCCGAAACAAGCGGACCAACGGCCAGACTAAAAGGATAATTCCAGGGGGAGATGATGAGACAAATACCCTTTGGCTCCGCATGAACAGAAGCAGTCGTGCCCAGCATGGTGATGGGAGTCTTCACCGCTTTTGGTCGTGCCCAATCATCCAGGTGAGCCAGTGCATGTTTTATCTCATTAAGCACATGAAACAGTTCAGTGCCATCTACTTCCAGGGCTGGTTTTTTAAAATCAGAATACATTGCTTCGTGAATCGCAATGCGATTATGATGAATCCAATCGCGCAGCTTTCGAAGGCGTGTCTTTCGATTCTGAATCGGTTCACTCCGGAATTCAGGCCAGCATTTCTGTTGCGCTTTAAAATGGGCAAGAATATTTGTTACCTGTCGACTGTGGTTGTAGGGCATATTTGAAGGTACGGAATAAGTGGGGTCCGGAAAAACCTTGCAAGAATAACCTGTGTTTAAAAGTTTGTTTGTTAGAATTGTTTGGAGAAAAACAAGTCCAGAAAGCTTTCATCATGGCCTAATAGATTTCAGCATGTATTCCTTTTCCAGTTTCTTGATCGCATCAATAAGCTCTAACGAATAGGTGAGTGTATACCTGTCTGTAAAAGGTTCCTGCAAGTCGTTAACGCTTTTTTTGCCGTTGATCAACAAGGGAATATATAAACTTGCCTCATACCACAAGAACCTTTCACGTAGCGTAATTCCGCGAAGAATTGTCAGTTTATCTTTTATAACCTTTAATTCCGCTGAAAGATTTTCTCCACCATATGACGTTTCGAATTTGTGTACCAAGATTTTTATTTCATTCTCCGTTGCTTTAACACTGTCATACTTTTCGGTTATGTAGCTATCTAGCGCTTTTAGTTTTGAATGATTCTTCTCAATAGTCTGATCTATAGATGCTACTAATTGGTTTCTGCCCTTAGCCGCCCAGAAGATAGAGTCTAGCCTGGCACTCCAGTCAGCGATCTCCTCGCGACCCACTTCACGATAATACAGTATTGTTCGATCAGTCCTTTCTTTAGGTGAATTCGTTTGATCGATAAAGAGTTCTCTTGAAATCCAATTGTTAAACTGATCGTAGGTATACTGTAACCTATATTCATGCGGTGTAGCATCCTTAAAAAAAACCTGTACGATATCGCCAAACTCGTTTCTTACCAAAGAGTCCGCATTGTGATACCCATATAAAGGGAGTCGCATCGCGAAATTATTAGCAAATACTTCAAGACTTACTACGTTTGCGCCACTATATATCTGTGTTAGTTTTCCACCATCGTACTGAAGTTGATAGATGTTTCTGGTACTAGCACCGTAAATATCCTCTTTAACAGACAATAATCTATTATCCTTGAACTCAAGGGTCCAAGTTCGGTCGCCTGTGTGTTCGATAACACGTTTGATGTCACCTTTCAAATTGAGGGACTCCGCAGTGAACTCAGTTTCCTTCTTGGCATCACAGGACACCCAAATAGTTAATAAAGTAACTAGAAGTACTATTTTCACCAGGGAGGCCGTAAATTTGTTCTGCCTTATATTCAAAATCTCCATAAGCTCATTCGTAATTCCCAATTAAATATTTGATTGTCGCCCTGCTAAGTTTTTCCAATACTTCGAGGTTAAGGTCAGACAATTTTTTGAAATAAATGCAAGCTTTGCCCATCTTGTCTTTTTCCAGTTCGTCAAGGAGCTTTTCATTGTCAGTACCTGGTGCAGTAATATAAAGAGAGAATTCCGCTTTTCGCGGAGAAAAACCAATCAGGGGAGCGTCCCCTTCATGACCACTGGCGTATTTATAATGATATCTCCCAAATCCTATTATTGTCGGCCCCCACATTTTGGATTCAAAACCTGACCATTCTCGCATGAGTTCAATGAGGCGAAAGCTGTCTTGTTTCTTTTGTTCATTGTCAACGAATGAGTTTCTAAAATCAATAACATTGACTTCTGTTTCGGTTGTTTTATTTTTAGTAGCCATCTTGGATGTTAATTGTCTTTGTTGGGTCATTCGTTATGTGCTTCGACAAACATCTACAGGAATTTTGTTTCCGATTACCTTATCGTTCATCACAATGAAAGTTTTCATCAATGCGAGTGCACTTATGTTCTTCCCTTAAATGATCTCGATCCCTCAAATACGGTACTATTCATCGCTACATGTATCGTCACGACAACAAACAATTTAAATCGGATTACAATGTACACAAGAACGTAATACTCCCATATAAAACCACCTACAGAAAAAAATCGGGCGGTGATCCAACGTCGACAAAAATGTTGTGCAATGCTGGCATTCACCTAAAATTTTAAAATTCGAATTTGTTCACTTTTCAATCAAATATTCTATGTGTGCCGAGCATGTCCTTGATGTTTTCGCTATGATGAGTCTGATTTTTAAGATTGCCTCCATTGGTTACAGCTTCTCTTAAAATCCAGATTATTTCGTTCTCATTACTATAAATATATGGTTGATTGTCCCTCAAAATTTTTCTCACTGCTTCCAGAACTCTTTTTGACTTTACAATAAATGTTCCGTTGGGCACAAAATTGATATTCTTCAAAACACAGTCACCGAAAAACACTATAACGGAATAAAATGGTATGTTCTCAAATTGATAGAGTTGTCTCCTTAATTCAGATATGTGCGTATTGTTTTGCCTTATTGGATTATAAAAAAGATATTTTTGCTTTCCATAAGCCAATACTTTAGTCCATTGTGATTGATTTCCGTTTCCATAAATCCAACCACTATAATCTTTTACTTCAAATACGATAATACCTACTTTAGTTAAAATGACTAAATCAGTCTGAGAAAATTCATCTTCCCCTTTTTCCACATACAGGTCATGGAAAATATGTTGTTTTGATATGCCATATTTTATGAGCATTAGCACTAAATCTCTTTCTGATTTTGTGCCTCTAGACTTGTTCGTTACACTTTTTAATAATCTTTGATCCCGGACTTTTTCATAGATAATAAAACCAATAAAAAGAGTCAAGCCTACATATGCTGCAACAAGAAGGTTGTTCACTATCCGTCTAATTGAATCTCGATTTGATTTTGTTTCGGATCCAGTTCTGTAAAATTTTAAGTATTTTGAACTTACATAGCCCGTCTGTCCTAAGTGTTTTATCTTATACCAGTCACCCTCTTTTGATAATAATTCAACTTCGTCACCCTTCTGTAACGTAAAGGAAACGTGATATTTTGTCCCTGGCCCAGTCCTTATATTTAGGTCGGACGTTGTTATATAGTAGTCCGTTGCAAATGAAATTATTGGAGAAACTGCCAGTAGTGTCGCTAAAAGAATTAATTTAATTCTCATCGTCTAAGATCGATCTCACGATTTTGTTAACCGAATTCTTTCCATCCCCATTGCGCACAACGGTTTGTTTATGCAGCGTTGCGCCATTGGCAAATCACTTTCTCACTTACAAACCGCATTACAAGTTAACAAATCAGCACATCAAAGGCAATGATGCATGTGGTGTTGACCCGATACCTTGGGTGAGGGTTAAGTTTCTTCGTATTTTTATTTGTATGTCATATCTTAATGATAATCATTGTGATTAAAAAAGCGATCTAAAAAAGAAGCGCTTAATCCGGAAGTACAACAGTTGTTGACTAAATTGTCTACTAGGTATGAATCCAGAACAAATTACCTATAAGAAAATAGGAAAAGCATCAAAGCGGTGATCGGCCAACACTGGGTAAATGCAAAGCTCAATGAAGTTCAGCTCATTGGGCTTTGTTTTTTTACGGGGAGGTTCATCCTCCGGCTCATGTTAACGGTAATACGATCAGAGAAACGGTTCAACCAGCATCGCTACAATACAAATTCCTATTGTCATTTTATAGTTAGATTTGAAAAAGAATGGCAAACTAAAGATGACCACTAAAACTGTAAAAACCGCATTCGTAAGATATGGTTGTGTAAATTGTCGAATAACATGGTCAGGCATCAAAGGACTTGCCATCGAAAGTTGAGTCTGATAGTATTGCAACAGGCACCAAGGTACATGCGCCGTCAATATTGACATAAGCGCGATGCTGATAATCTTCAATCGGCTTTTGCTCACGTGTAGTTTATTAATTACCTTAAGTATTACCGTCACGTATAGTATGCAATCCAAAGTTCAGCATCATCTACGTTTTCCGCTTTACTCTTTCAACACTGATCACTATTGGGTATACATTGTGTTGAACTAAAACTTCGGTAGTTATCGCTTCTTATAGCAGGCACTTCATCCGAACGTTTCCGCTTTCCAAAATACGCATTTTGCAACTTTGCTGCTCATCAAAATCAAAAATTAATATGAGCTTCAAAAAATTGATTTGTATGCATATTCTCCCACCAGGATTTCAGAAGATACGCCACTATGGTATATTATCCAGCAGGGCGAAACCGAATCTGAAAATGCAGCAAATGAAAATAGTTGTGCCGATTATAAAAAAGAAAAACTTCCCTGGCAGCAGGAGCTTCTCGATACCATGCATTACGACGTAGATGCATGCCCTACGTGCAGGCAAGGTCGTATGCACACCTTTCGATTTTCAATGCCAACGCACCGCCCATATTCATACCACTCAATTTAAGCAGACAATACCTATTTTCAGCTCACTGAATTTTCGTTCACAATTGGATGGAGGAAAAATTGTATTGTCTTAACTGTTCAAAAAAAACGTGTACCTGTTAATTATAGTACCCTTTGCCGTCTTAGTCGTCCACTTTCCTGATTTCAGTCCGCTAGTGTATTGTCCCGTAACAATTTGATTGTTGTTACAAGTCAACTGATATTGTTCACTTATTTTCTCAACACAGTTACAATGTGGGTATTCATTTGTCGATTGGGCCATTAATTGCCCTGTCCACAGAATTGTCAAAATGCATGTTAGTTGAATCGTCCTTTTCATATTTGTTTTTAGTAGTCTACTCTATCCAGAAATATTGCTTGCAACGCGAGTATATCAAGCGCGCCGGCAATCCAAATAAATAAATAATAAATCAACACTGCCGGCGTGATTGATATACATTGTTGGTGGCCAGTGCGATTCCCATCCTATTTCGCGTCATCCTTTATTCGTTTCCTCTCGGTAAGAACAACTTGTCCCCAACTCAAATTACTCCATCTCTTTGGCCGCTTTTTCCAATAGGCATCGGATTTCAGATCCAAAATCATCCTGGCTATCCCAACTTGTGCCCACCTTCCTTCCTTTACAACCTTCTTTTCCAATTCGGGAAAGATCGTTTGTACTTCACTTTTCATTTGATCGATGTCCTTCAACGAAAGGTTCAGTGAAACTATTTCGTCCAACAATCTCCTAGTCGAATCTAGACTTTTGCCTCGATCTGGAAATGCAAAATCGAGATACGCCTGCAAAGTATCAAGGTTCAGCTCTGTGGAAAAATCAAAGTTTTTCTTTCCCTTGCTTTCTATTATCAACGATTTCCTTAAGTCTTCTTTCTCATTCTTTAATTCTTGGAACTGTGAATCAGCGATTTCCAACAGCGCACTTATCTGGCTCAATTTTCGCCTAAATTCTCCTGGGATTTGCTCCTTTTTCTTATAAGCAAGTTTGTGCTCGATATCGGCCCACGCATGCATCAAAATTGTTCTCACCTGAACTTCAGCCTTCAAATTCTTTAGACCTCTGTAATTTGGAGCTTTTGCCCATTCGGTCTTTATTTTTACTATATAATGATTTGATCTGTATCCGAAGCGATCCGGCTCGAGGTTTGACGTCTTGTCAATTGAATTAACTACCTCAAACTCCCTTTTAATTATTTTTCCAATCTTTTCTAAATCTGACGGATAGAAACAAATTATTCTTAATCCGCAAAAGTCTTCTATTTGGTCTTCAGGGTTGTCATAACGTTTTCTCTCAATTTTTTCGTAGTAGGAATCAAACTCCTTTATTCTGGAGGAAATTGAATGGCATGAAATCTTACCCTCGTCCAAGAATGCGACTAGTGCTTGCTTTAAGTTTTCCTCCAGTCTTTTGTAAAGAGGCTCCTGACTTTTATAATACTTTTCAACGTCGTCCTTTGTCTTCATAAGCAAACATAAACCTATTGCATTGCCACCAACGCTTAAATATGCGCCGTTGCAGTTTTCCATTCAAATTTAACAACAAAACTGCAATGGCGCATATTTGTTGTTGGGGGCTGTTGCTTAGTCAAAACTCAAAACCACAATTTTGACACTTTTTGACCCGTTTGTAATACAAGGGATAAACAACAAAAAATAGTGACACAATAAACGCAAGTATTCCTTTGATATTTTTTATAGACTTGTACCCAGCTTGAATTTTACTTGAGCCACATTGCGGACAATATATCGTCTTGCCCTGGTCATCCGAGATCTCCTTTATATCAATTTCAGTCAGTATCCTCTGTGCTTTTTCAAGATCGAATTCGCTAACTTTCAATTTTATTCCGCCAACCAAATTGTTGTACAGAGGGTTTAGAGTTACAATGTGTTCATCAAATATGTACGATGATATCCCTTCAACTTCCAGTCGTGATTTTGCGAGGTGTGCCTCAATAGAATTGTCGAATATTCTTAGTGTTACCATGATGTAATTCTGACACTCGTTCTGCAATTGCCCCCAACAATTGGCTAACCGCATGTCTTTATCTTCTTGAAATATATACGCATGTCGTTTATCCTCCAAAGCATATACGCATGTCGTTTATATCCCTTTTGCCTTCTTGGCTGCAAAGCCAAATTCATTTGACCTACCCAATATCCACAAAACCGTATCCATCTCAAAATTGAAAGATCAATTTCTGCTGTAGGTTTATAACTATCGCTTTTGAAAATTATAGGCCTTTCATCCGCATTTGATTTTTGATTTCGCCAGCGAATTGTTTTTTGCCTTCGTGCAGGGGGATCCTTCTGCATGCATTTGCTGCGCATCTGCGCAACAGGATGACGTAACGAGGGGGAGTGAGTAGCTGCGAGTTGCGAGCTTCGAGCCGCGAGTTTGTTGGGCAATAGATTACATGTGTGGCGATACGTTCAAGTTTGTTTCTGCTGGTGAATCGCTTTGTTCCGTTGTTCCGGGGGATCCTTCTGCGTGCTTTGTGCAGGGCACAGGCGTGCATTACAATGACGGTAACGAGGGGGAGTGAGTAGCTGCGAGTTGCGAGCTTCGAGCCGCGAGTTTCTTGGGCAATAGATTACAAGTTTGGCGATACGTTGAAGTTTGTTTCTGCTGGTGAGTGGATTACTCCGGGGGATCCTTCTGCATGCTTTGTGCAGGGCACAACGCGCATTACAATGAGGGCAACGAGGGGGAGTGAATAGCTGCGAGTTGCGAGCTTCGAGCCGCAAGTTTGTGGGCAATAGATTACATGTTTAGCGATACGTTGAAGTTTGTTTCTGCTGGTGAGTGGATTACTCCGGGGGATCCTTCTG
>DASPIZ010000048.1:0-10886 GCA_035628875.1 Ohtaekwangia sp.
AAACAGTTACAACGTGTGGGATATTGTTTTTTCCTTGCTGGTAATCGCAATTGTAGCCTGGGTGATGGTCACATTCACAGGATGATTGGATCTTGTCTTTGAATATCAACGCAATGTCGTTTACGAACGACCTGGCCTGTCTCCAGGTTGAGCCAGGGGTTTAGGTAAACGACATTGTTTTTCATTGTTAGATAATTGAGGCAGACTAAATAATCTGTTGATTAGCCAGAATGATTTGATATATTTATCCGCCTGATTAAATATATGGATCTTATTAAGTATAAAAGTCATGACCGGCTTCTTGTCGCCGTAGATTGTATCATTTTTGGATTTGACGGTGATCAGCTAAATGCCTTGTTAATTAAGCGTGGCTTTGAGCCTGAAAAAGGCAAATGGTCATTAATGGGTGGATTCGTAAGTAAACACGAAAGTGCTGACGAGGCTGCAATACGTGTTCTAAATCAGCTTACGGGTATGAATAATATCTATATGGAGCAGTTGTATTGTTTCAGTGAAACAAATCGTGACGAGGCAGGGCGTGTAATATCCATCGCTTATTTTGCACTGATCAATATCGAAAACTATAGCGAACAGTTGCAATCTGAACATGAAGCACGTTGGTTTCCATTAAACAAAATTCCGGTATTGATATTTGATCACAGGCAGATGCTTCAAAAAGCCAAAGAAAGACTTCAGGAAAAAGTATCTACGCACCCGATTGGTTTTGAATTACTACCTCAAAAATTTACACTCCCACAACTTCAGAGTTTGTATGAGGCCATTTACGAAACGCCCTTAGACAAACGTAATTTTACCCGCAAAATTTTATCCCTTAAGATTTTGAATAAACTTAATGAAAAGGAAAAAGCATCATCCCGTAAAGGCGCTTTTTATTATGTTTTTGATAACGGAAAATATAAAAAGCTCCACCACGAGGGGGTAAAGTTTATCTGAGTATTGCTTCTTTTTTATCGCGATTTCCTGATCTATCATACTGAATCAAAATCACTCGATTGCAGCGCGGTATGATGCTGTTTTTATCATGTATTGAAGGAAACAAAGCGTTCTGTACAATAGTTTTACAGGCATCGATCTGGCATCAGAATAGTATCTGCTTACATCAGAATAATTCGATGGTATGAAAACACATAAGTGGATTACAACGGTGGCAATATTTATTTTTTCCAGCTCCGGTGTGTGGGCACAGCATGACCTCGTGAAAGAGGGGAATCCGGTTACGGGTATGACAACCGAACAAGCCCGGGATAAATCGACAGTGAAGGAAGCGGATCGTATTAAAATTAAACCCACAGAGGTTCCTCCTTTATTGCGAAATACACTTGGTCAAAACGAGTTCGAGGGCTGGGAAGAAAATGATTTGTATTATGATCGTACTTCAGGTCACTACTCGCTTGAGATAGATACAGTACATCATTATCTTTTTGATCAAGATGGGAACAGGATTGAACCTCCGTATGAAGATGACTTGCCGGAAACCACATCCGCACCAGACACTGCAGGGGTAGAAGGACTTGACGATTAATACAGAGGGTGGCACTATATTTTTAATTGTTGTTCTGTATAACAAAAAAAGTTTATGACCACATCAATCTCTACAAACGAATCCATTAACCGAAGCCTTGGATGGGCGGCAGCTGGTGCCGGTTTATTTCTGGCTGCTTCGACAGTTTTTCATGAACTTACTAAATACCGCTTAGCAGGTAAAGTTGTTTTAGTAACGGGTGGATCACGTGGATTAGGTCTTGAGCTTGCGCGCCAGTTAGTTGCTAAAGGCGCCCGGGTTGCAATCTGTTCCCGTACAACCAGTCAGTTATACAGTGCAAAAGAAGAGCTTGTTAAAATGGGTGGCGATATTTTGGCTTTGCCGGTTGATGTAACGAAGCAGGAAGAAGTTCAGATTTTAGTCCGTGATGTAGTAAATCATTTCGGACAATTGGACGTATTAATCAATAATGCGGGAACCATTCAGGTAGGGCCACAGGAAACCATGGATATCAAGGATTATGAAGACGCCATGGATAGTAACTTTTGGTCGGCGTTGTATACCATGCACGCCTCCCTTCCGCATTTTATTAAGCAAGGCGAAGGACGAATTATTAACATCACATCTATTGGAGGGAAGATTGCTGTTCCGCATTTGTTGCCTTACTCAGCAAGTAAATTTGCATTGGTTGGATTATCAGAAGGAATGCATGCAGAACTAAAGAAGCAAAATATTCACGTTACTACGGTTGTTCCTAATCTGATGCGTACAGGAAGTCCTGGAAATGCAACCATAAAGGGCGACCATGAAGCCGAATATGCGTGGTTTAAATTTTCTGATTCACTGCCCTTGACGTCTCAGGCAGTAGAGCATGCAGCCTATCGTGTAGTGAAGGCGCTGGAATATGGAGAATCAGAAGCCGTACTGACGATCACTGCTAAAATGGCAACCATGCTAAAGGGTTTCGCGCCGACATGGATAAACGCATTGCTGTCTTTCACCAATAGGTTCTTACCAGAAAATATACCCGGGGGTTTTTATCCGCGGAAAGGATATGAAGTTGAGTCGGAAAAAAGCCGGGGCAAAATACCGGCATATACTGATCGGGCTGCAATCCGAAATAATGAGACGGTGTCATTTAAGTAACTATCTTTTTTTAAGATCACGATAAAGTATATTTTATATGTTTAAAAATATTTTTTATGTATCGCTGTTAGCAGCATTCTTCTACACCAGCCAATGCGTTGCGCAAGGTTCAGATTCACTTCGGGACAGGCGGATAGATACCACGCGGGTTAACCCTGTAATGCCCGGATTACAATCTCCGGTTCAGGGAGAGGGACATGACTTTAATGAAGGGAATTCAAAGATTTTACTACCGGAAGAAATACCGCCGGTTTTACGGAAGACACTTCAGGATCCGCAATATCAGGGCTGGGAATCCGGAAAAATTTACAGGCATTTGGCGACAAGCGAATACAAACTGGAGTTGCAGAAGGGAACGTATGCCGAAACATTTTACTTTGATACAAATGGGGAACGAATCTTAGAGTGATTAAATCTTCAATTAAAACTCCACTGGTACTGCATAATGTTTACTGCTCTTAATCTTATCGCTGTGCTATGGAGGAGGTATTTGCTTCCCTTATTGTTATCCTGTTTTTTTTATTTCATTTCCATTCACACCACCTTAAGCCAGGTTGACACAACGTACATTCGGATGTATGAAGGAGACATAACTGCGCGATTTCTTTTCGCAAGGAAATACACCAACTTTAATCTTCGGGTACGCAGTGAAGATCTTACCTTGCGTTATGCCCCCAGTAATGGATTTAACATGGGCATCGGCGCTAACTATAAATGGGCTACCGTGAATCTGTCGTATGGATTTGGTTTTTTAAATCCGTATTCTAACCGTGGGGACACGCGTGCAATTGACTTTCAACTTCATGGTTACGGACAAAAACTTACGCTGGATTTTCTCGCCCAGTTTTACACTGGATTTTATTTACCGAAAGACCGGATCACATCTGTCGATGGAGGATTTTATACCAGAGGAGACCTTGAAGTGAGGGCAGTGGGTGGCACGTTACAATATGTGTTTAATAATAAAAGGTTTTCTTATCGCGCTGCGTTCATTCAAAATGAGCTACAACGCAAGTCGGCGGGTAGCCTGCTCGTTGGTATGGAGGTGTATGCGGGTAGCGTGGCCGGAGACAGCTCAATCTTGCCTTTGCCTATTGCGGGTTCGCTGCAACTCGGAGCGATGAATGATATGCGCTTCATTGAAATTGGTCCGAATGTAGGGTATGCGTATACATGGGTTTTTAAGGAGAATTTTTATATTACCGGAACCGCTACGATTAGTCTGAATGCAGGATTTATACGGTACAAAGAAGATGAAGTGAGGCGGTCTACCGTCGGGATTAATCCCAATACATTGTTTCGTTTATCCACCGGTTATGCTGTGAAACAATGGAGTTTTAATATAGGCTTTATTACAACCGGAATCTATCTCTCAAGCGAGTTGGATAATCATATCATCGTAAATAGTGGAAATATACGTTTTAGTATTAACTACAGGTTTACACCTACACGTAAAGTGAAGCGATTTCTCAAGCCCGTGGATGAAGTTAAGGAGGAACTCGATTCTGTGTTTTAAACATGCTATTCAATTACAGAAACTGTTTATAACGGTATGGCTATACACATTAATATCGTTGCCCACAAACCGTGTAACGTTGGGCTGGCGCGATTTACAACGGTACAGCTACGGTAATCGACAGTAACTACATGTCTGCGAGCCAAATCAGGATTCGGGTCTAAGTGAGCATATTTGTCATCATTTTTTTTGATAAACAGGCAAATATTATTTTAAAATAAAGTGGTATGTTATTTTCTTTATCGAATCAGAATCAAATATATGCTTATGGGACAACGCATTATGATAGCTGAAGACGATCCGTCGATTCAGAAAATTTTTTCCATTATATTAAAAAGGGAAGGTTATGAAATAGAAATTTATTCGGACGGCACTGACGTGTATAAGAATACAAACGTGCTGCCGAATTTGTTTATACTCGATCGGCAATTGGAAAACAGCGATGGGTTAGATGCCTGCCGCTATTTAAAGTCAAAAG
Source organism: Ohtaekwangia sp. (assembly GCA_035628875.1). Taxonomy (GTDB): domain Bacteria; phylum Bacteroidota; class Bacteroidia; order Cytophagales; family Cyclobacteriaceae; genus Ohtaekwangia. Next base: position 4,645 of record DASPIZ010000048.1, read on the forward strand.
AAGAGACCCGAGATATTCCCGTGATTATGATTTCTGCTTCTCCGGGTATCGGTAAACTTGCGCTGGCTGCCGGCGCTGAAGATTTTATTGAGAAACCGTTTTCTATTAATTTGTTGCTGGAAAAGATTAAAAAGTTTATCAAGCCGTCCTTAAGCTCTGTTGCTTAATGTAGCTCGTTGTGTGAAAGCCGTGATGTTTCTACACATTGATTTCCTTCCGATGGCCGCGCAATGAGCATGATGTAGGCTGATGTTTTTGTTGATGAACGGAAGACGGTATCGATATCATTGAGAAGACATTTCAATGAATAATCAATGCTTTCAGCGTCATGTCGGTGAGGTGGTAAATGGTGTCCTTTTGATAATTAAGGTAATCCTGCTCAAGTTGAAAAGCGTTGATCGTAGATATGTTATTGATCAGAATTCCCTCTGTTTCATTCATGTTTGACAATACAATTCCGCCGAACGTTTTGTTAGCCTGATCGCTTGTAGAAGCAATGAATCCGATAATCTGCAAGTAATCCGTACTCCATCCTGTATGCGTCTTTACTTTCAGGCCAATTTGATTTTCTTTGAGAACATGGAGGAGTGCCTTAAACTCACTTAACATAATCTGCATATCGGAGGGCATTTTTGGAAGGGGTAAAGCTAGGTATTTTTTTTATTCATAGTCAATACGGTGAATCCGGCTAATGCGCGTTAAATAATGGTCTCCGTCCGTTGCCTGATCCCTTTGCGCAGTTCGTCAATAAAGATAGTATTAAAAGCATCAATGTTTTTACCCGAATCACAAGTTATTACACCATTGTCGGTTACCACGTTAATATCTTTCCAGATCCCTCCGGATTCCTCAATAGCCGGTTTTAGCTCTGGAGCTGAAGCAATCATCCGCCCTTCTGTTACATGGGCGCCGGCTAAAAACTGAACACCATGGCCAATGGCACCTATTAGTTTACCTGAGCCGAAAAATTGTTTGATGAGATTAGCTACTGCCTGGTTTTGATAGATATTTTCAACATGTCTGCCGCCGGGCAATAATAAACCATCGTAGTCGTCAATGTTTACCGCCTGAACATGCTTGTCAATTTTTACGCGAATACTCCAGGCTTCATTTACCCATGCAGTGACTTCATTTCCCCGCAGGCTGACTACCTCTACTTTGACAGATGCCTTCTCCAATGCTTCCCTTGGGCGAACCAATTCCGTTTGGAGTACGCCGTCTCCGGCAAGAATGGCAATAGTCTGATCACTTAATAAAGCCATAACTAAGTTTTGTGTTAAATGGTTAAAATCTATTACAATCCTCCGATTAAAAATTGCTGCCGCACAACGATTAAGGAAAAGATGTTACTAAAGATTTCTATAGAGCCCGATTAATTCCGGTGAAGGTGACTTTAAAACGATAAAAATTGTCGATGTACACACATGAAATTTACATATCTTCGCGCATGCATTTTAACCCCATCATGCAATTGAGACAATGCGCAAAAAAAGCAGCGCCCGCTTTTTTTAGTTTTTTTCTGTTGTGTTATGCGGTTTCATTTGGGTTTACAGCCGAAGTGTTTTCAGACACACAGAAGGTAAAGGCTCATTTTAGTGCAATTCAAACTGAAATTGCTCCTTCACAAGGCATAACAGTTTCCTTTCCAAAAATTGACCTGACCGCCTGGAACCTTATCGTTTTTCCTTCGGATTTTTTTAACCCTTCTTTATCTCTCTTTAAAGCGTTTTTCATCAGCGCTTACGAGCGAAATCTTTTCTATGTTTTTGTCTGCATAAACGCGCCGTAATTTATTTCGATTTTTCTCTTCTAAGCAACGGTTCAGCAACCGATGCAATTTTTCTATTTTCTAAATCGAATAATAATTTATGCAAAATCTTATTGCCTTTATAAAACGCGCGTGGTTTGTCGTAGTAATGTTGTTGTTGCTCGTGGTATTTTTCCTGGTGGTTAAATTTTCCGCTTAATTTGATTACTTTCCAGCAATTGTGAAGTTTATTTAAAATAAATGGCCTTAACTGCTGAAAATATATTGTTATTGGGGTCGGTCTTACTGTTTATTAGCATAATAGCCAGTAAGACCTCTTTTCGGTTTGGCATACCAACCCTCATTCTTTTCTTAATTGTTGGTATGCTTGCCGGCTCAGACGGGCCGGGAAGAATATATTTCAATGATCCTTCCATCGCTCAATTCCTAGGCGTAGTAGCATTGACATTCATTCTTTTTTCAGGCGGCCTGGACACCAAATGGGAAAGTATTCGTCCCATTCTTAAAAGTGGTATTACCCTGGCTACGGTAGGTGTTTTAATTACGGCTGTTACCGTTGGTTTATTTGCGTCTTTCCTGCTTAACATCTCGATTGCCGAAGGCATGTTGCTGGGTGCGATTGTTTCCTCTACGGATGCTGCTGCAGTGTTTTCAATACTGCGTTCTAAAAGTGTCGGCTTGAAAGGAAGTCTGCGACCGCTTCTTGAATTTGAAAGCGGAAGTAACGATCCCATGGCATACTTCTTAACAATCAGTTTCATCTTCCTCGTCCAAACACCGGATGCCGGCATGACCACCCTTATTCCGAAATTTTTTATTGGAATGGTATTGGGAGGTCTTTGCGGCTATGGATTTGGCCATATGATGACCTGGATCGTTAACCGGATCAAACTCGATTTTGAGGGACTGTACCCTGTATTAATTTTATCCCTCGTCTTTTTTACGTTTTCATTTACCAACCTCATCGGCGGAAACGCCTTCCTCGCCGTTTATATTTCTGCTATAATTTTAGGTAACAGCAATTTTATTCATAAGAAAAGCCTGATGAAATTTTATGATGGCCAGGCTTGGCTTATGCAAATTGTGATGTTCCTCGCCCTGGGATTACTGGTATATCCGTCGCGTCTTATTCCGATCATTCCCGAAGGTATCCTGCTCTCTTTGTTCCTTATTCTTGTTGCCAGACCGGTCGCGGTATTCGCGTCACTCGCGTTTGCAAAGGGAATAAACTTTCGTAAGAAGTTATTTATCTCCTGGGTTGGTTTGCGGGGTGCAGCACCCATCGTTTTTGCAACGTACCCGCTACTCGCCGGTGTGCATTATGCAGACCTGATTTTTAATCTTGTATTTTTTATTTCCGCTACCTCTGTTTTACTTCAGGGTACCACACTTTCTGTCATGGCGAAATGGTTGCGCGTTCGTGTTCCAGAAAAAGTGCGGAGGAGGTTTCCGCTTGATATTGAAATAACGGATGGTTTTAAATCCGAACTCATTGAGCTTGACATTGCAAGTAATTCTCCGGCTATTGGAAAAGCCGTCGTGGATCTGAAGCTACCCAAGGATGCACTCATCGTGTTGATACACCGCGACGGGAAATATCTGACAGCAAATGGAGAAACGATCATTGAGCCGGCGGATCACTTATTGGTTATGGCCGAAAACAAAGACACGATAGCCCGCATAAATGAGCGTTTTGGATTAATCCCTATTCAATGAATCTTTTACACAGGTGTGTCTCTAATCATGCACCCTGTACAACGGTGAGCTTACGTGCCACATAGAGCGAGAGTAAACTGAAAAAGACTGCAATGAAACCAACGTATTGGTAATTCACCAATGCTTTTTCCCCGAGGTTGATAAGTGAAGGCTTCTCCTGGATAATCATACCGGCAAGAAATGTCGCGATGCCAGAGGAAAACTGTTGTACCGCAGAACGTATACTCATGTAACTCCCACGCAGGTCCGGACTTACCAGCGCGGTCTCCATTGTGGTTGAGGGAACCATTCTTCCATTGCTGAAAATGAAAAAGATCGCTGTGATCAAGAGTGCAATCAACAATGAAATGGTGGTCAGGTTCGTGATCAGCAGTATCGGTATAATAACCAGTGATCCGAATATTGTAAATATCTTTAATCGGCCATGCTTGTCTGCCATGCGCCCAACCCAGGGTGAGAAAATCATGGTGCATGTGCCACCAACAAGATACAGGTAAGCTAATTGTGATTTACTAAACCCGATGTTGCCAACCATATAAGTTGCATATAGCGGGATAATCATGAAGTGTCCCATCATCAGCACAGCGGAAAACGTGAGGCCCAGCCGCGTATTTTTATTACCAAAGATTTGAGAAAGTACCTGTCGTGGCGAGTTGGGTGTAGTTTGTTTATGCGCTATCATCGAAGGAATATAGCGCAACATCATGATGGTAATGACAACACCAAGTGAGCCTAGTAAGATAAATGGTGCATGCCAGGTGGATTGGCTGGCGATAAATAATCCAAGCGGAACTCCTGCAACGGAGGCCATTCCAAACGAGGCCATTACGGTTCCAATCGCTTTAGCCCTTCGCTCAAGCGGGATAGCTTCGCTAACCATGGATAACACCAGGGCGCCTAACACACCGCCGAACGTACCCGCCAGAGATCGTGCGAGAAGCAGTACCTCATACGTTGGTGCAAAGGCACAGGCCAATGTACCAATGGAGAAACCGGCGTAGATAAATATCAAACTATTCCGGCGGTCATACCGATCGATTAAAAAGGCGCCAAAAAAGCCAGCTATACCTGCTGTTAATGAATACGAACCAACGAGCAAGCTAAATTCAAACGGGGTGATATGAAAAATACTCAGCAACTGCGGGCCCAGTGGCATCATAATCATAAAATCAAGAATGTGTGTAAACATGGCCGCAGCCAGTAAAAGGAGTAGTAACCGTTCGTTCTTCATTTAAAATTTAATCGACAACGATAAGCGTTTTTATCAAGATTATGGCTAAAGACGTGAACAATGAAGAACTATTTTGCATCTGGTTTAAAATTTTTCAAAAATTGTTTTTGTCACCGCTACAGAAGGGACGATTTATGAGCTCCTACGCAGCAGGAACGTGTATCTTATTCGTTCTCAAGGATGGGTGCGATCACGTCAAAAACATTTCCAGCTACAATCTTATGCCCCTCAACGTTAGGATGAATGCCATCAGCAAGGTTAAATTTTTCCTTTCCTGCAACATCCTGTAAAAGAAACGGGATGAGCGCGGCATTGTTTTTACGTGCAAGTTCCGGGTATATCTTTTTGAAATTTTCCGAATAATCTGGTCCGAGGTTTGGAGGTACCATCATACCGGCAATAACAACTTTTACCTTTGGATATTTCGCTTTTACCTTGTCGATGATAGCCTGGAGATTCTTAACCGTTTGGTCTAATGGCAGGCCCCTTAAACCGTCGTTGGGGCCTAACTCCAATACAAAGATGTCGATGGGCTGGCGCAGGACCCAGTCAATGCGACTGAGACCGCCAGCGGAGGTTTCGCCGCTTAGTCCGGCATTGATAATTTTAACAGCATTTCCCTTTTCGTTAAGTTTTTTACCAACGAGGGAAGGAAACGCTTCTTCGGTAGATAAACCATATCCGGCGGTAAGACTATCACCAAAAAAAAGAATGGTTTTAGGGTTCGTTTCTCCCTGGAAGAGGAAGATTAATGAAATAATAAGTAACTTTTTTACGACCATACGGGTAAACTTGCTTTATTCTGCGTTTAATAAACCAATATATGCGCAATAACGCGTTATTTTAAAAATAGATTTAACAAAAACCATGTCAACTTCTATTCTTCACGTTGAGCATCTTACAAAAACTTATCAGTCTGCCGGCAAACCCCTTACTGTACTGGATGATGTTTCATTTAAAGTACGGAAAGGTAATTCGGTAGCTATAATTGGTCCATCGGGAAGTGGCAAAACCACCCTTCTTGGTTTATGTGCGGGGCTTGACACGCCCTCATCTGGGATTATTTCGCTCATGGATGTTAAGCTTAATGCGTTAGATGAAGATGATCGCGCATACATCCGAAATCAATATGTTGGTTTTGTTTTTCAGAACTTTCAATTACTCGGTACACTCACGGCACTCGAGAATGTAATGGTCCCGATGGAATTGCGTGGCGCGCGCAATGTACAAGAAAAGGCAAAGGAATTACTACATCGTGTGGGCCTGGGTTCAAGGATCAATCATTATCCGTCGCAATTATCAGGCGGGGAACAACAACGGGTTGCGATGGCACGTGCATTCATTACCGATCCTCAGATTCTTTTTGCAGATGAGCCTACCGGGAACCTCGATGAAGAAAATGCAGATCACATTACGACACTGTTGTTTAGCATGAACAAGGAACAGGGTACTACGCTGGTATTGGTAACACACAACCTTGATCTGGCTCAGCGCACGCAACGCATTCTACGTATGAAAGGAGGACGG
>DASPIZ010000049.1:0-7405 GCA_035628875.1 Ohtaekwangia sp.
CATTTCAAAGGCGGCATCCGTGAACCACTGTACTTTGGGAAAGTATCCGGCATACAATCCGATTATAATCTTTCCATTACCGGCACCTTGATTGCATGTCTCTTTCTTTTTTCGTTGTCCATTATCTTTTTGATTTATTATTTTAGACATCCCCGAAAAAATATCACTGCGGCGTACAGCATGCTTTGTTTATGCTGGGCTATTCGGAGTATGTTTTCCAATCTTTATCCGGTTACAATTTCCCTTCCTGATTTTGATTGGGATATGCTGGTACGCATTGAGTATTTCAGTCTCTATCTCATTATGATTTTTTCGGTCATGCTGTTGAATCAATTATTTCAGGAACTCGGCAGTGCTGTATTCAATTCCATAATGATTTTGGTCAACCTGTTATTTTTTCTATTCACCCTTGTTTCAGAACCGGCAGCATTCACACGCTGGTTACCCTTGTATCTTGCCACTGCCGTACTGGTAATCGTATACGGATTGGTCATCGTATTCAGGGCATTGATCCATGAAAAAAAAGGTAGCTGGCCACTGATTGGCGGCATGTGTATGATGATCTTGTTAACCGGCTATGAAATCATCGCTTACAAGGGACTATTGGGTAGCAATCAGTTTTTGTCAAGTATTGGATTCATCGTCCTGTTTACGTGTCTAACAGTCGGGGTACTACAATATTTAGGCATTCTGAAAACAGATGCTTCGGGATCGGAACTTACCTATAACGACCTCTATAAGAAAGATAAGTGAGCTGAACGTTTTTAGTATTCGCTGGTATTCGTATCCTCCTGTTTCCATGGAGAAAATTCGTAACCGCCACTGAGGTAATTCGGATAAATCTGAATGTGTTTTTTTTTCACCGCTTCGAAAAGGAGCTGCTTTAATTCCGGTATATTTTCCTGGGTTGTCGCAGAAATAAATATGATATCGTCAAATCCCGCCTGACGGTAATACCCTTTCATTTCTTCCAGGTCAGCTTCTGGGTGGTCTTTGCGATACAGATCCACTTTATTAAGTACAAGAATCGTCGGAATGTTGGCCGCACCAATGTCCTTTAACGTGTTACTCACCACCTCGATCTGGTTGTCATGAAACGGATGCGCCACATCCACAACATGGAGCAAGAGATCAGCTTCGCGTACTTCATCCAGGGTTGATTTAAACGACTCAATGAGGTGATGCGGAAGTTTTCTTATGAAGCCAACCGTATCTGAAAGCAAAAAGGGAACATTACCGTAAGTTACTTTCCTCACCGTTGAATCGACCGTCGCAAATAATTTGTTTTCTGCCAGCACACCCGATCCCGACAATAAATTCATGAGCGTGGATTTACCAACATTTGTATATCCTACCAGCGCAACACGGACGACATTGGCACGGCCCTTTCGTTGCGTGTTACGTTGCTTTTCGATTTTTTCAAGTTTTTCCTTAAGAATAGTAATCTGATAACGGATGTTCCTTCGGTCGGTTTCTATTTCCTTTTCTCCAGCTCCGCCCCTTGTTCCGGTACCGCCGCGTTGGCGTTCAAGGTGAGTCCACATCCGGGTTAACCGGGGAAGTAAATACTGATTCATGGCCAGCTCGACTTGCGTACGGGCTTGTGCCGTTTTTGCGCGTGATAAAAAGATATCGAGAATAAGCAAGCTGCGATCGTAAATGCGCACCTTAAAGTCTTCTGCATCCTTCGCGTTTAACTCGCGCTCCAGGTTTCGCAGTTGAGACGGTGATAAATCTTCATCAAAAATTACATTTCTGACATTATTGTGCTGAATAAAACTTTTCATCTCTTCCAGCTTTCCCCTACCTACAAATGTCCGGGGATCAGGATGCTGAAGGTTTTGGACAAACTGCTTAATACAAATAATTCCTGCCGTTTCTGCAAGAAACGCAAGCTCATCCAGATGCTCTTTCGTTTCCTCTTCTGTGCGCGTATTTCCTAAAGCGATTAAAATCGCATTGTTTTGTTCTTCTTTCATAAATAAAGTACTTCAAACATAATTCAAAAACACAATGCCGCTTCTATTCGTGGTTACTTTTAAATATCTTTAAGGAACCTAACGATAGAATTTTGACCATTACCTGCTCTTTCGGCATTTCACCGATTCAGGAAATTAAAAAATTCTCATAATCAGAGCCCAAATGAGAATTGCCATCGTCCTGAATACATCTTGGAATATTTATAACTTCCGGATGAATTTCGTACAATCACTCCTGACCAATGGTCATGAAGTTCATACCATCGCGCCGGTAGATGATTATTCTCCACGTCTGGTGGAAGCCGGGTGCCATCATCACCAGGTTAAAATGGATAGCCGGGGTGCTAACCCGCTAAAAGATGCTGCCCTCATCTTTGAACTCTACAACATCTATCGCAAAGTTAAACCTGATATCATTCTTCACTATACCATTAAACCAAATGTATACGGAACCCTAGCCGCATCGTTGCTTGGAATCCCGGTTATTAATAATGTTTGTGGTTTAGGTACCGTATTTCTTAAAGACAATCTCGTTTCTGCCGTTGCTTTGATGTTGTATAAACTTAGCTTCCGGTTTGCGAGAAAAGTATTTTTTCAGAACCCCGATGATTTGAAACTCTTCCTTGATAAAAAACTTGTCCCAAAGAGTGCGGTTGATCTTCTGCCCGGTTCTGGAATTGATCTTAAGAAATTCAAACCGATGAATTTCTCGCGGAATGAAAAATTTACATTCCTGCTTATTTCACGGCTAATTACAGACAAAGGTGTGCTCGAGTACATTGAAGCCATAAAGAAACTTCAAAGCGAAGGTATTCAAGCGCGATTCCAGGTTTTGGGTGCCATGGATCCTGAACACAAACGCGGAATTCAGGTGAACCTGATCCAGGAGTGGATTGATTCCGGCACGATAGAATATTTAGGAACCACAGACAACGTCCGCGAGTATATTGAGAAAGCCGATTGTGTTGTTCTTCCATCTTACCGTGAAGGTACACCACGCACATTACTGGAAGCAGCCAGTTCATGCAAGCCCATTATCGCCACCGACGTACCGGGATGTAATCACGTAGTTACAGACCAGTACAATGGATTACTTTGCCGGTTAAAGGATGCGGATGACCTGGCAGAAAAAATGAAAAAAATGAGCCTGCTTCAGGATGAAACCCTCCGCCAGTTTGGACTGAACGGAAGACTCAAAATTGAAGCTGAGTATGATGAATCTCTTGTCATAAACAAGTATCTTGTGGCCTTATCGACGATTCGCCAGGCCTCTTAACAGAAATATCTGTTCATGGCGCACGAAGGAAAGAGCCGTTCATAAAGAATATTTGATTTCCTTTGTGAACCATAAAATTTGTTTACCCCATGCAAGTGAAAGAAACTCCCATTCAGGGATTGGTTGAAATTATTCCGACTTTATATCAGGACAGCCGCGGATGGTTCTATGAACTCTATAAGGAGCCGACTTTTAAAGCCGCCGGTATTGAGTACGATTTCGTCCAGGAGAACCAGTCTTTTTCTAAACAGGGTGTGGTTCGCGGGCTCCATTTTCAACATGCGCCCTTTCAGCAGGCTAAACTTGCTGCTGTTCTTGTAGGTAAAGTACTGGACGTTGTCGTTGACCTTCGCCCGGCTTCAAGCACCTTTGGACAAGTATATACCTGTATTCTTGACGACAAAAAACGCAATATGCTCATGGTACCGGAAGGATTTGCCCATGGGTTCGCCGCGCTTGAAGACACTATTTTTTCTTATAAGTGCTCAAATGTTTTCGATAAAGCATCTGAAGGTGGCATAATCTGGAATGACCCACAATTGAATATCGACTGGAAAATTGAGCACCCGATTGTGTCTGAAAAAGATCAACTCCTTCCTACACTGGACGAATTGTTAAGAAAAAGCTTAATTTCACGTAGCTAATCAATTTTTTTACGTTGAAGAAAGTATTTTTTTATACCATACTACACATTTTACTGCTGGGATTTTTATGCTCCTCCTGCGCCTCGTACCGGCAGAATATTATGTTTACTACCGAAGGTGGTGCAGCTTTAGAACAGCATACCCGTGAAGCTGAAAAGAACTATGTCATTCAGAAGAATGATTATCTCACGTTACAAGTCTTTACCAATGATGGTGAGCGTATTATTGATCCGGATTACAAACTACTGGAGGATATGCCCAGCCAAAACGTTTCAACCCGTCCAAGCCTTCGCTTTTTAGTAAACGATGAAGGCGTTGTAAAATTCCCCATGCTGGGTCCGATCAAAGTGGAAGGTTTGCTTTTACGCGATGCGGAGGCTCTGCTGCAAAAAGAGTATGCGAGATTTTACGAAAAACCATTTGTGGCACTTCAATATGATAACAAACGTGTTGTTGTACTTGGTGCTCCGGGAGGGCAAGTAATTCCGCTCGCCAACGAAAATATTAAACTCGTTGAAGTGCTTGCGCTGGCTAAAGGACTTCCCAATGATTCGAAAGCCAAAAATATCCGTGTGCTCCGCGGTGATAAAGTTTTTGTTGCCGACCTCAGTACAGTAGACGGATATATTAAAAGCAATATGGTGATGGAAAATGGTGACGTCGTTTATGTCGAGCCCGTGCGGCGTCCCTTTGCAGAAGGTGTACGTGATTATGGGCCGGCGCTCTCTATCTTAACCAGCATTTCAACGCTTGTTATTGTATTAATTGGTCTCTGACACAGCATAAATGAATCCGCAAATACGAAATAATAATACGCTGGAAGGAATTGACCTGGAAAAACTATCGGTTGTAATACGCAACAACTGGTTTTGGCTTATTGCCATTTTTTTATTGATCAACAGTGTTGCAATACTCTATGTGCGGTACACAAAAAACTTATACGAGTCGTCCTCTGAATTAAAACTCGATGTAAAAAACGATGCTACGGAATTGGGTATTAAAAGTGTTGTAGAAGATCCCAACATCAATCTTTTGTCAGGAGAAATTGAAATTATTCAATCCAAATTATTTCTCACCCGCGTGTTAAAGCATACGCCTATCGATGTCAGCTATTTCAGCATGGGCCGTGTATTAAACGAAGAGTTGTTTTCCAGCAAACCTTTTTATGTTTCGTACACCATTAAAGATCCGTCTATCTACAATGTTCCCGTGTACGTGGAGAGCAGGAATGACAATAATTTTATCTTGCGCATCGGTGAGGGGCCGGACGTGAAAGGAAGCTATGGTGTACCTGTTTCGCTTAGCTCCGTTGAGTTGACATTATCCCGGAATAAAAATTTTCAGCGCGGTGATGAAATCGGATACTTTTTCATCATTAACAGCCAAGATGTTTTATTGGATTACTTGCTTCAGAATTTAACGGCAGAGCCGCTTAACTTCAATGCAAATACCATTCGTATCGCTTTCAAAGATCATAACCCGCACAAGGCACATAAGGTGCTGCAAAAAATTGATACCCTTTACCTGCAATACAGTAACGAACAAAAGAATCTCGCCAATCTGCAAAAGATACAATGGCTTTCAAATGAATTAGCACAAATTGAAAACAGAATGGAAGGCATCGAAGATTATTTCGAAAACTTCACCCTGCAGAATAAAACCAACAACCTCGACGAAGACCTTGCGAAAACGGTACAGCAGATCACTCAAATTGACTCACAACGTTATAATCTTAACCAGCGATTACTGCGTATCAGCAAACTTTACGATGACCTGGAGAACAACAATTTCACCGCTTCCCTTTCAACGCGACAATACCTTCCACCTGGCCTGAGCGAAAACCTGGAAACGTTATACAGCCAGATCCTGGACCAGGAAAAGCTAACAATGGCCTATACGGAAGAAACCTTTGCTTATCGACAGAAACAAAAAACCATTGAAAATCTCCGGCTTAAAACCATGAACCAGCTGGAAGAACTGAAGAAGGAAACAAGTAGACGATTAGGTGATCTAAACCATCAAAAAAGAACACTTGAGACTGCGTTTGCCGGACTTCCGGACAAAAGTACCGAATTCACCAAAAACATGAGGTTCTATAAGCTGAATGAACAACTCTACCTCACGTTAATGCAGTCCAAATCACAATTTGAGGTAATGCAAGCAGGGACTACTCCTGATTTTAAAATTCTTTCACCTGCTACTTTTCCGTATGCCCCTATCTCTCCAAAGAAAACGCTCATTGTTGGTGCTGGTATGGTGGTGAGCCTCGTGGCGATGCTTTTATTCATTGGCGTAATGTATATCGCCAACAACAAAATTACCAGTCTTACTGAGCTAGAAAATTCAATCGCTGTCCCTGTACTTGGTGTTGTACCAACTTCATCCTATATCAAAGGAACGGGGAAGATATCTGGATTATTTGCTGTTGACCATCCCAAATCAATGGTAAGTGAAGCACTGCGAACCATCCGCACAAATCTGGATTTCTTCAACGTGCAATCGACCAAGCGCGTAATTGCGATTTCGTCTACCGTTTCCGGTGAAGGAAAATCCTTTATCGCGATGAATTTAGGCGCCATGATCGCACTCTCAAGTCGAAAGGTCATTTTAATTGATCTGGACATGCGAAAAAATAAAACGAATCTTCCCATCACAATAGATGACTTGTCAAAAGGCGTAAGCACTGTACTGATCCGGAAATCAAAATGGGAAGATTGCATAGTGAAGACGCCACTTGAAAATCTTCATTACCTTCCTTCAGGTCCACACCCACCAAATCCTGCAGAGCTTTTGCTCGACAAGGAGTTCATTGACTTACTGACTGAACTCAAAACAAAATATGATTACATCTTGTTGGATACACCGCCCGTTGGATTGTTGACCGACGGTGTGATGGCGATGAAACAAGCCGATCTGTGTATCTATATTTTCAGGGCCAATTATTCGAAACGCATTTTTATTGCCAACCTTCAGCGACTGATCTCCATCAATAAATTTTCAAACATGACCATGATACTGAACGCGCTGCCCCAGCATTCTGAAAACCGTTATGGGTATGGTTATTACGAAGAATGGGGAGAAACAAATAACTGGAAAGATAAATTGAAGAAACTGTTTAAAAGGTAAGTGTTCAACTGGTTTAAAAAAAAGAAACCTCCTGTTACCGGCAGATTACAAACGGATATCCATTCGCATCTGCTCCCCGGCCTTGATGATGGTGTAAAAACCATGGACGAGGCCGAAGAGATCATTTTGCGTTTCCAATCCCTCGGATATACTAAGCTGATCACGACACCCCATGTGATCAGCGATTCATATAAAAATACTACAGCCGGGATTCAACAGCGGCTTACAGACCTTCGCGAACATCTGACGCAAAAGAACATCAATATAACCATCGACGCTGCAGCTGAATATTACCTGGATGAACAATTGCTTGAGAAACTTGACAATGAACCGCTACTTACTTTCGGGTCGAAATATCTTTTGTTTGAAACGAATTTTAT
>DASPIZ010000050.1:0-22722 GCA_035628875.1 Ohtaekwangia sp.
TTGCTGAAGCTAACCTTTGGGTTTATGCCAGGAAAAAATTTAATGGAAATCGGGCTATACGTGGACAAACAAAACGGTATTCCACAAGACCAGTCCGTAGCGTATTATTTGTTCCAACCCGACGCCGGCTACGACGAAGTATTAAAGTGGAACGAAGCTGGATTTTTTTATCGGTATAGCAGGCTGTTCAATAACAATCGGATTCCAAAGGTACTGGCTATTTTTATCCTTGGTTTTTATGCCGGCAAAAAATTGATGCACGTACAACTGACAGAAAACAAAACATTATTAGAATCAATTCGGCTGTATGGGTTTACGCTTGGTATTCCGTTTAGCATTGCGCTTGCATTTTTTGAAACGGACAAATACGTATTACCCAACGATTCAATCGGGATGCTTGATACAATTGCTTACTTCCTGAGCGTCGTGCCTCTGTGCCTGGCTTACGCCGCAAGTTTTTGCCTGCTATGGCTTAAACCATCTGGTCAGCGAATTTTACGAATCATCGCTCCAGCTGGAAGAATGGCCTTAACAAATTATATCATGCAATCCATGATTGGCATACTGCTGTTTTATAATGTTGGATTTGGGCTTGGATTAAAGTTTGGGCCGGTTATGTTGATACCAATGGCCACCGTCATTTATATCCTTCAGGTTATCTTCAGCAGTTTCTGGCTTCGTCATTTTCATTTCGGTCCGCTTGAATGGATCTGGCGACAACTGACTTACGGAAAGCAACTTCCCTTGCGAAAAAGCACGTCAACACAACAATTAGGATAGCAGCGGCATGACTTCTGTAAATAGATTCGTCGTTACCATGGCCTGGCTTGTCATCATCGGGCTTTCTTTGTACTTCTTTTTTGATAATGTGATAGCCTATCTATATGGGTTCAGAAGCAAACTTTTCGGCGATACATTTTTCAATAACCAATTCTGGGTTGTAGCACATCTCATTGGCGGAACCGTTTCACTTTTTATCGGTCCAATACAGTTTTGGAAAACCATTCGTTTAAAATACGACTCGTTTCATAAGGTTGCGGGAAAAATATATATCGCTGCTGCCTTTGTTACCGGTTTATCAGCAGTCCACCTTTCTTTCGTAAGCCATTGTATTCCGTGCAGACCTTCACTGTTTCTTCTTTCAGTGTTGATGCTGTTGGCAACAACATGCGCATTATCAGCAATAAAGAAACAGAACATCAGGTCACATCAGCAATTTATGATTCGAAGTTATGTGTTGTTTTTTCTTTCGTTGCTGTACGACTTGACCAGTTGATATCACTCACATTTTTGTTTGGTGCATTAGAAGATCCCATTTTTAAAAGAACAGTATCAGAATACTTTTTTTCTTTTGTGCCTTTAATCTTTACAGAGGTAATCATGAACTGGCTTCCAGTATTAAAACAAAAACCTGCAATCGATTCCATACCTCGGTAATCCAGCATTTTTAGATGCCTCTTCCACGCGCTCCTTTGATTCAGCAATGTCGTTGCTGCGTTACGATTCGTTGGATACATGAATAAACGTAATACATGATCAGCCACATCGAGACAATCGCAACGCGTTGACAACGTTTGCATCTATACAGTAAGATAGATTTAAAAATAATTCTCAATGAAGGTTTGAATTCGGGGAGGTCTTACCTAATTTTCAGGCTATTTGTTCTTGCAAAGCGACCTTTATCACATAAAGTGCTAAACGAATTTATAATGGATATAATGGTCTCTGATATAATTGTTGTGAGAATGTTTAAAAAAAACACCGATCCGGTGGTACTAGAGTCGGGCTTTTGGGATTTTATAAAAATGGTACAGGGAGCGGCACGAAAATTTATGGTGTATTTCGCAGACCTTAGAATTTCAATGAATATCACCCGACATGAGCGTAAAGCGCCTGACAATGATTTTTACAACCCAGGTCCTTTACAATATCTTCATGTAATTTCGCATTTCCGTGGCAATGTCGCCTCATTTTTAGGAAGTGTCCTGGCTGGCAGATCCATGCAAAATGAAAATAAGGTAACTGCAATGCCTTATATAAGGGTGGGTCTTCATCAGGTTTCTTAAAACTTATCAATACGCCATCTGAAACGAATTTATCCGCACACATGAGTATATACAACCAAATAGGTTGACCATATAAAGCCTGACCAGAACGGGTTTTTCCTGAGGTCAGCCCCTGACTTTAGGTCACGATTTGAGGGGTAAGGAAATTTAAAAGACAAAAAGACGTGTTACAACATCTACAAAAATGTAACCGAGCAGGCGAAGCTGTGTCCAATAAGTTTATCTTTAATGAGATTATGATAGCGAACAAAAACTGGTATGCTATATATACGAAATCAAGGGCTGAAAAAAAGCTTTTCCAGTTATTGTCTGGCAAAAACATCAACTGTTTTTTGCCCTTAAAAAAAGAACTAAGGCACCGGAGTGACAGAAAAAAATGGATTGAAATACCTTTGTTATCCTCCTATCTGTTTGTGCACATATCCAATCAGGAATATTTTGATGTATTGAACACACCAGGCGCAGTAAAGTATATATGCTTTGAAGGAAAGGCTACACCAATTCCTGACGATCAGATTGCCGTTTTAAAAAAATTTACAGAAAATACGCCGGAGGACCTGCAAGTTTATTATGGTCATCTTGACCCGGGCGAATACGTTGAAGTTGTTTCGGGTCCGTTACGGGGGATAAAGGGTGAAATACTTGAAATGCGAGGAAAATATCGCATCCTTTTAAGGTTCGACGCCTTAGGTTGCTGTGTTCATGCAGAAGTAGCAGCCAATAGCATTGTAAGTAACCGGACAAAGATTAGCGCGGTAGTTGAAAATCATTGAAGACTGCACGTTGTAAAACACTTTACATTAAAGATTAAGCTCAGACTATAATATGACTCTCGCGAACTTGCGCACTGAAAAAAGTGCTTTAGCCATTGTATTGATATTAGCCCTGATACTCGGAGTCATTAACATATTTCACCAGGATGATGCATTCATTTCATTTCGTTATGCGAAAAATCTTGTTGAATACAACAATTTTAGCTGGAATGCCGACGACATAATTAAGATCGAAGGTTACACCAATTTTCTATGGACATGTTTGCTGGCAGGGGGATTAAAATTGGGAATCGATCCCGTGATAAGTTCGACTATTCTTGGTTTGTGTTTTGGTATTGGCACCTTGTTGATTACTTATCGAATAGGTAAACTTCTTTTTAACGATCATCGATATGCTTTACTGAGTATAATATTCCTGGCAACCAATTATACTTTCAGCGCCTATATGACCGGCGGACTTGAAACACAAATGCAAACGTTTCTCATTTCATGCAGTGTATTGATGATGGCCAGTGCAAGCTTACACGAAACACCAGCGAAAACAAATTTTTTCCTTGTCGGTATATTCACAGCACTTGCCATCCTTACCCGACTGGATTCAGCATTGCTCTGTGGCATCTTTATACTTTATTTTCTTTTTATAATATTTAAAAATCAAAATTACCGGATAAACACAGTCATCATTCCGGCTTTGATTATTATCGCGCCCATACTTCTAATGGTGCTACCCTGGCTTATCTGGAAATATGGTTACTACGGTGAGCTTCTCCCAAACTCTTTTTATCTGAAAGGAACGACATTTTCGCTCAACGTTATTAAAGCCGGCTTAGGTTATGTAGGTTCTTTCTTTGCAACCTATTACTTCATACCATTCGTTGTTATCCTCTTGATTCATACCAGGCAGATCATCAGTGAAAAAACGCTCGCCGCCTTTGCTATTGCCGTTGCCATTTGGATACTCTACATCATTAAAGTAGGTGGTGATTTTATGGAATACCGTTTCTTTGTTCCAATCCTGCCCTTCATTATGATGTTGTTGGCGTGGAGTATACTTCAGATCAATGTTTACTGGATCAAAATGGTAATGATTGTTACGGTTCTTGCGGGATCGTTGTCCCACGCATTTTTATTTACAGAATTTTGGGGCATTCAATCGATAAAGGCATTACGCAATGACGTTTCTGCAGATAAAACCAACTGGCGACAAGTAGGCATTACACTGGGCGATCTCTTTCACGACAACGGCATACACATTTCCATTGCAACACCCGCCGCCGGGGCCATACCCTACTATTCGGGATTAAAAACCATCGACATGCTGGGTGTGAATGATCGGTGGATCGCGCGTAACGGTGAATCAATCAAAGCGTATTACCGGCCGGGACACAATCGCTGGGCTAAGCTTGACTATTATTTGACGGTTAAACCGAACCTGGTGTTGGGTCAGCCGCAGATAAAAGAAAAAGGATGGAATGAAAACGATGTTTTCTCGCTCAATGATTTCCGCAATTTTCACATCGCAGATCTTGATATCACACAATTGCCGCACGATGCCCGTATATTAGAGATACCACTTGACGATCAATATAATCTGTATGTTTTATATTTAATCCCTGATACTGAAATTGACAAACTCATAAAGGAGAAACAACTGAAGACCTATCCGCTATTGGGACCTTCAGATAGGATTTAAAATTTCAGAAAAGTAACCTATTGTCATGGGCCCGGACATTCAAGTGATATCTCTACATAAAATAAAACAACGCCTTTTCGGCGGTCACGAGCGTACAGTTCGTGCGAATAAGAATATTTTTTACTCCTTCTTTATTAAAGGAACGAGTATTGCTAGTCAACTTATGTTGGTGCCGCTCACGCTGCACTACCTTGACAAAACTCAATATGGCATCTGGTTAACGCTGGCTTCCATCATGGGGTGGTTCAGTTTCTTTGATATTGGGATCGGAAATGGACTTAGAAATAAACTATCTGAGGCACTCGCAAAAGATAATTTAATCCTCGCGCGTACGTATATCAGTACGTCGTATGCGCTGGTCGCAGTTATCTTTCTTTCGCTCATGGTGATATTCTGGATTATAAATCCGTTCATTAACTGGGCACAAATTCTGAATACACCAGAATCACTGCAATTGGAACTTTCGAAAATGGTGCTGTTCGTTTTCAGCTTCTTTTGCCTTCAGTTTATTCTCAATCTGATCGGCAATGTATTTTTCGCCAAACAACTTTCGGCATTTAACAATCTGATCGGCCCCCTTGGAAGCCTTCTTTCCATGGTGATCATTTATATTTTAACACTCACTACGAAAGGATCATTGTTCTGGGTAGCGGTAACTTTCAGTGCTGTACCTGTATTGGTGTTGCTGATTTTCAATATTATTTTCTTTAGCAATAAGTTTCGTGACATATCGCCATCGATAAAACATGTGAATTTTAAACATTCAAAAAATCTGCTTGGTCTCGGCGTGCAGTTTTTTATCATACAGGTCGCAGGTATTATTCTCTTCACCAGCTCTAATATCATTATTACACAATTGTATGGTCCCGGTGAAGTTGCCGTGTATAACATCGCGTACAAGTATTTTGCAATCGTCATGATGATTCAGGGAATAATTACTACTCCGTTCTGGTCGGCCATTACAGAAGCTTATGTTAAAAAGGACATGGCCTGGATTCGCCGAACCATCAAAAAACTTGAATTAATCGGACTTGGCCTGGTAGTCATCAGTACGATCATGTTGCTTGTGGCAAAGCCTGTGTATGATTTATGGCTTGGTAACGCGATCCAGGTTCCCCTGAGTATGAACCTGATGGCTTGTCTGTTCGTGAGTATTTCCGTTATGGGGAGACCCTACAATACATTCGTGAATGGAATTGGTCGTGTAAGGCTCCAGTTGTATTCTGCCGTCATTAGCATCATCATTACCATACCATTGGCAATTTTGTTTGCAAAAACACTTAACCTTGGCGGAGCCGGTGTTGTGCTGGCAACAGTGTGTACTACACTTCCAACCACATTACTTTGGCGCATTCAATACAAAAAAATACTGGCCGGAACGGCACGCGGAATCTGGAATAAATAAGAGTTGGCAATGAAAATTTTGTGGATCACAAATAATCCCCTACCCGAATTTTTTTCGGAAATAAAAGGCAATCCGGTTCCTGGAGGGTCCTGGATTTCTGCGTTGGCTTATGCCTTATCGCAAGACAAAGAGATCCAACTCGCCGTGGTTACGAATGTATCCGGTGGCGTTTATCAAAAACTTCAACAGGGATCGGTTATTCAGTATACCGTACCAATTAAACAAAACGGTTGGTATACGATCAATGATGTTTATCCGGAACTTATTGACTGGTATCAGCAGGTAGAATCCGATTTTAATCCAGACGTTATTCATATTCACGGCACTGAACGCTATTTTGGACTTCTCTCCGGAAGAAAATTATTAAAAGCGCCGACTGTAATCAGCATTCAGGGCATAATCACAGCTTGCTATGATCATTACCTGGGCGGATTGAAAGAAAGTACATTACTAAAGACACGATCTTTAAAAAATTTCCTTCTCGGCGGCGGCATCCTGAACCAACGGAAGGTCTACTGGAAGTATCTTCCGATAGAACACGAGATATTACGAAACAACACATACTTCTTTTGTCGTACCGGTTGGGACCGCGCTCAGGTGTTAAGCTATAACAAGGATGCAGTGATCTTCCAGGGTGAAGAATTATTAAGAAAACCATTTTACAATATAAATTGGTCGTTGGCGAAAGCACGCCGGCATAGCATTTTCATTTCATCCGGATCGATCCCCTTGAAAGGACTGCATGTTATGCTTGAAGCGCTTTCAATTTTAAAGCAGGATTTCCCTGATGTGTTGTTACGTATTCCAATTGATGGAGAACGTTTTTATAAAGTGAACCGGCTCACGTCAAATGATTATGAAATCTATCTTCATAACCTCGTAAAAAAATACGGCTTAACAGAAAACCTTGAGCTACTCGGAAAACTAAATGCAGATCAGATGGCCTCCACGTTTGCAAGTTCACATAGCTTTGTCCTCACCTCCTTCACGGAAAACAGTCCGAATTCACTTGGAGAAGCGATGAAAGTAGGTACCCCATCCGTTGTGTCTCCGGTGGGCGGAGTTCCTGATATGGTGCAGGATAATAACAGTGCCCTATTTGCAACTTCCGGAAATGCTGTTATGTTCGCGCAGCAGATTAAACGTCTTTTTCAGGATGATGATCTTGCCCGGACGTTATCTGAGAACGGCAAACGCATTGCCGCTAAGCGACATGATGTACCGGGAACGGTAGAACAGTACAAAAGTGGCTATAAACAAATGCAGCAGCATTCTGTTGTTGTGCCGGCAAGCAATTAATTTGCTTTGAATTCACACCCCACTATGAAATTTATTTGGAAGTCGGTACGCTTTTTAAAAGAAAAAATGCTTCAATGGGCATCGGTTGTTGCCCTGCGCATGCAGGTGTCTTCCTATAATGTCAGGATAGCAAAACCCTACAGCGCCAAAGGTATACCTCGCATTGAGACATTCAGAAATGGAAAAATTGTGATCGGGAAGAATTTCAGGTTCAACAGCGGCGCTTTTTTTAATGCGATCGGACGGAATCAACAACTTACTTTTCAGGTGTGGGGACTGCTTGAAATCGGCGACCACGTAAGCATGAGTGGCACTTCAATTATTTGCAGGGAAAAAATTCAGATCGGTAATCACGTGATGATTGGCGGCAACGTGGTGATTTATGATACAGATTTTCATTCGCTGGATCCGCTAAAACGAAACCAGATTCCGGAAGACAGGTCGGATACCAAAAACGCAGCAGTAATTATTAAAGATGGTGCGTTCATTGGTGGACACGCGACGATATTAAAAGGGTCGGTCATCGGTGAAAACGCAATAGTTGGAGCCTGTTCGGTTGTAACAGGAAATATTCCGGCAGGAGAAATTTGGGCTGGGAACCCGGCAAAATTCATTCGAGTACTCGATCAACATCCCATTAACTCAGCGCTACAATGAACATCCTTATCAATGCAGCATACTTACTGGGTCTCATTCTTTTCACCAGGAAGATCATTAAGAATCCCGTTACCGGCTTATGGTTTTGGATGATCTTTATTGTGTATTACGAACTGATCAATCCTGAAATGGACAATTCTACGGTGATCATGGGTGTTAATATTACCCTGTTGGATATCGTATTTGTTTATTTTTCTATTATTGCCTTTCAGCGTTACAAAGAATTTGTATTACTACTCAGGCAGGATAATGTACTGAATCTTTTCTTTTTGTCCTTATTATTCATTGCAGTAGCCATTCCGTTGTTTGTCGTGTTTCAGGGAGACCCCGTAATGCGATCAATCAATGGCGCCAGGGATTTCCTTATCTATATACCGGCGTTTCTTTACTTCTTCTCTTTCCGTTATTCCCCCGAAATAATGGACAAATTAATTAATCATCTGCTGATCATTTCCCTCATTAGTGCAGGCGTGGCTTTTTACATGGTCATTAAAACAGGAGAACGCGTTGTTCCTTCTTCAGGCGCCTTATTCCTGGCTTTTGCGGGGTTGCTGGCGCTGGTTAAATATTATGAGAAATCGACGGCATATTATCTCATCATTGCCATTTTCCTGTTACTGGTCGTCGTTGTACTTCGACACAGGTCTGTATGGATAGCAGCTGGTTTGGGCGTATTGTTTATTCACTTTTACGTTAAGGTAAACATTCGGGTGATCAGCCTGTTGTTCTGTCTTCCTGTTTTGATTTTTCTGTTCGCCATGTCTTTTCCAACCACTTACAAAAAGTTTTCAGCCATCGTTACGGAAAGTGCAACCGCACTAACGTCACGGGAAGAATTCGATGAATCTACAGGTGGCGGTCGCGTTGCACGATGGGAAGCACAGATCGAACAAAAATGGAACTGGAAAATTCCGTTATGGGGAAATGGACACGCCTATGATCGCAATGTTTATTTCAGAGTACGTCCTGGCGACAAACGACTAAGTACCGTGAGCTTTCACAACCATTATCTTGAACAAATGTTCAGGGTCGGTATTCCAACGGTATTGATCCTCCTCCTTTTTTGCTTTAAATTTTTACGGCTTAACCACGCACGTCAGCTAATCCAGAAAGATTATCTGATGATTGGTCTTTCCGCATGTCTTGCAGGTTCGCTGGGATTTGGAATGATGTACTCTTTTTCCTACTTAACCTTCATCATCATGGGAATAGGCTATTCAATATTAATTAACGAAAATGAAGATCGGTATCGTAATCCCCACATTCAACCGTCGCACCGAGGTAAAAAACTTGCTCTTGATGCTTGGAAACTTGAACAAGCCAACCGGGATTGAAATCAATATTGTTATTGTTGTAGATGGATCTACAGATGGAACGATTGACATGCTGCACCAGGAGTTCCCGGAGATTCACATTGTAGAAGGCACTGGCAGTTGGTGGTACACACGAAGTATGAATGAGGGTTTTAAATATGCCCTTACTTTAAATCCGGATGCTGTATTAACCCTTAACGACGACATTGTAATACCTCCTGATTACCTGACCAATTTATGGACAGCATATCAAAACACTGGCAAGCGTAGTATAATCGGATCTGTATCCTTTACGCACAGTAAACCACATCGTATAACAAATTCTGGTGTAAAACGGTGGAATCGTCTGCTGGATAAATCCACGAACTATTTTCCGTTCTTAAAAGAAGTTGATCCGGATTCTTTAAGCGGTGTGAAAACGACACCAGTGTTACCCGGAAGAGGCATGTTGATTCCCATGCCTGTTTTGAAAGAATTAAACTTCTTTGATGAAAAGTTTATTCAATACCATTCGGATTTTGATTTTACGCTCCGTGCCAGGAAAAAAAATATTGGTGTTTTTATTTGCTGGGATGCCCGGATATTCAGTTTCCTGGAGAAGACCGCTTCCGGAAGCAGCTTTCTGAAATCTTCATTTAAATCCCTCATTAAAAATTTCAATAATCCCTATGGCCGCAGTTATATTACTGATCGCGCGCGGTATTACTGGCGCCATGCAATCAAAGTATTATGGCCCTGGTATATGATGAAGTTCTTTACCTTGTCCTTTAAAAATCATTTTTTCAAACATAAAGTCGGATAGCAATAGCTTCCGCTGAATATAAACTGCTGATGAATGGCTATTGCACCGGTTGTTCTTTTTGTTTACAAGCGATTAACGCAAACGCAGGCTACGGTTGATGCCCTGAAGAAAAACATACTGGCATCCGATACCGATCTTTACATTTATTCTGACGGGCCAAAAACAGCAGCAGATGTGGAGGCCATTACCGTATTAAGAACATATCTTAAATCCATAACAGGATTTAAATCGATAACCATTCGTGAGTCGGGTAAAAACAACGGCCTGGCTACTTCGATAATTTCCGGGGTTTCTGAAATCGTGAATCGGTATGGCCGGGTCATTGTCTTGGAAGATGACATCATGACGAGTGTGTATTTTCTGAAATTTATGAACGACGCGCTAAATACATACGAAGACGAGGAAGCTGTAAAAAGCATATCAGGTTATATGTATCCACATCAGACGCAACTGCCCGATACATTCTTTTTTAACGTACCGCTTTGCTGGGGGTGGGCAACCTGGAAACGCGCCTGGGATCAGTATAACGATTCAGCGGATTTTCACATTACACATTTAACAAAGACCAACCAGTGGAAGGCCTTTAACAAATTCGGTGGCGGATACCTTGAACGTCAATTGCGCAAAAACGCAACCGGAAAAATGAATACCTGGTTTATCTACTGGCACGCATCGGTATTCTTTCATAGAGGATATTGTCTTTATCCGGGTATAACCTTGGTTGAAAATACCGGCTTCGATAGCTCCGGAGAGCACGGCGCATCCACTGGTGTTTATTTTTCACCGGTTAGTACGCGTGAAATCCAGGTGGAAAAACAGCCACTGATAGAGAACGCTGTGGCTACACGCATCATTAAAAGGTTTTATTTATTTAAGGCTAACAGCTATATTAAAGCCGCTAAGAGATTACTTGGTAAAGTATTCGGAAAACATTGATATGGCGTATCTGGATAAAGTAAGCATTCCAAAAAAACTTCTCAGTTTTTATCAGCGTAAAATAAAATGGCGCCGGTATAAACTCGGTAAAAATTTCCACGCGGGAGTTGGGGTAAGACTTTGGGCGCGCACGGGAATCACCATTGGCGACAACTGTTATATTGGCCGCGGTTCTCAGATTGAATGCGATGTGGTTTTTGGCGATTATGTTTTTACAGGAAACAATGTCGCTTTTGTTGGTCGTTATGATCACAACTGGGAAGAGGTTGGCAAGCCCATGTTATTTTCGCAGCGTATGCGCGACCCGGATTACGCCTGGAAAGGTTTGAATCAAAAGACGGTGGTAGAAGACGATGTCTGGATCGGCTATGGCTCCATCATATTATCCGGCATTACCATTGGACAAGGAAGTATTATTGCAGCAGGTTCTGTTTTAACTTCGTCGGTTGAACCTTTTACCATATATGGCGGAGTCCCTGCCAAAAAAATTGGCCAACGTTTCAGCCGTGCCGAAGACCTTGAAAAACACCTGATCGATTTTAATAAAAACTGGAAGTAAGTGGCATTCTTAAGGAAATTTCTGTTCTTCTTTTTATCCATCATAAACCATATCATTTTTTGGATAAACAAGGTCTATAAACCATATCCTACTGTGAACGGGATTATTACAATCATGAATCACGGCGGCACAATGCAGGTAGGTGCCGGTGCGTCTATTAATTCTTCTTCCATAAAAAATATTATCGGAGGGGATACACGCAGTTCATTTGTAATTAAGAAAAACGCCACGCTTATAATTGGTGAAAATTTTAAAATGAGTAATTCTGCTATTTATTGCGCTGAAAAAATACAGATTGGAAACAACGTGATGATTGGCGGAAGCTGTAAGATCTGGGATACAGATTTCCATCCGCTTAATCCAAATCAACGCAGGGAAACACAAAACGAAAATTATACAACACGTCCTATCACCATCGGCGATGATGTTTTCATTGGTGGTTTTTCCATTATCCTAAAAGGCGTATCCATCGGAAACGCTTCTATTATCGGTGCAGGAAGCGTAGTATCAAAAGATGTACCCGCGGGGGAAATATGGGCCGGAAACCCCGCGGTTTTTATCCGGAAAATTTAACATGACGATCAACGAACGATTCGACTTTCTGGGAACAAAGATTAACATCACCAACCTGGAACGAACAACTGATTTTTTAACGAATTATAATTACGATAATGTAGGTTATGTTGCCTTTCCGGATAGCTCAGTAGTTGCTGCCGCACAACGCGACATGCAATTACAAACCATACTGAATAATTCCCTGTTGACCTTACCGGATGGAAAACCTTCTGAGTTATGGGCACGGGTTCATGGACATAAAGAGGTTTCAACTGTTTCCGGATTCTGGCTTTGCAAAAATCTTTTTAAAACAAAGCTCACCCACTACTTCTTAGGAAGCACCGACGTAAGACTAAAAAAAATGGTAGAACAGGTAAAGACGGAATTTCCGAATGTCTGCATAGCGGGTTACAGGTCTCTTCCGTTTCATGATCTTGAATATTTCAAAGCTGGAAACCTGCTAACTGAGGCGCTTACTGAAATTAATACATTAAAACCAGACCTGATCTGGATTGGAATCAGCAGTCCAAAGCAGGATTTCCTGATGCGCACGCACGCAAAAGAACTGAAGCACGGCGTGATGCTTGGTGTCGGTGGCGTTTTTGATTACTTGTCAGGTGACGTAAAGAAAAGCCCTGAATGGGTTAAGAAAATCGGCATGCGATGGCTATGGCGTTTGGTGAAGGAACCGGGAAGGCTCGGCGCCAAGTATGCAATGACCTTCCAAATTTTACTGAAGGTTATCGTAAAGCGATTATTCGCAAAACAGCAGTCGTAACAGTGTCGCGGTTAACTGCTGGCGAAGAGTTCCACGCCACAAGTTGTAATCTCAGCGAAGCAAAAGCACACTCTTCTAAATTTCCAATATATATACCGTCCACGGGAGGACGTTAAAGCACCCTTGCTTAATTTAGCATAACGTAATGAGAACCCGAGAATTCATAGTACTGTTTTTTATCATTGACATGATGCTACTCAATGCTGCCATTTTTCTGGCTGCATTGTATCGTGGTGCAGACCTCCACCTGTTGTGGGAAGACCGGTTAACAATCGTAATGAACCTTAGCACTGCGCTGGTTTATATCATATTTATCGATGATATGAAATACCTGAAGGCAGACCTTACGACGGTATTACGATCACTCATCCAACGATTGACGGCATTCATTTCAATAGCGGCCCTGATCACCATCTGGTTTGACATTGAAAACCTGTCGCGGGTTCAATTTATCGGAACCGTTTGCCTCTTCAGTATTTTCAAACTCGTCCTCGGACTGTTTCTCTTTAAAAAGATGTCGCTCACGAATAATCGTGGCAGTAAAATCATTATTGTTGGAGACAACACAATTTCACATCAGATTTTTAAGTACTGCAAAAGCAACCTATACCATGGCTACGAGCCATTGGGCATTTTAACGGAACAGGAAAACACAGGACACCATAGTAACATCATTGGCACGGTAGAGGATTTCCAACGCATTTATGACACTACACCGTTTAATGTTTGCATTATCTCGTTGCCTTTGCACGAAAGCGAAAACATTAAACACCTGGTTCACATCTCCGAAAAAAATGGCGTTAGGCCTCGTATTGTTCCCAACTGGTATAATATCATTCATCGTAATTTTGTCGTGTCGTCACTGGGCACCATACCGTTACTCGATATCCGGAATGTCCCGCTGTATCACTATCCCAATCGTTTCTGGAAAAGAGCATTTGACATTGCTGTCTCTGGAGGACTACTTATTGCGCTTTCTCCTGTGTTTCTTGTCATCGCTATTCTGATTAAGCTCGAGGGCCGTGGTCCGGTTTTT
Source organism: Ohtaekwangia sp. (assembly GCA_035628875.1). Classification (GTDB taxonomy): domain Bacteria; phylum Bacteroidota; class Bacteroidia; order Cytophagales; family Cyclobacteriaceae; genus Ohtaekwangia. Next base: position 13,873 of record DASPIZ010000050.1, read on the forward strand.
TATACACCTATCCGGCTGGGGGTGAATAATACACCCTTTAAACTTTACAAGTTCAGGTCTATGAAAGTAAATGACAATATCCTGGACGGCACACGATCCACAACAATCAATGATGAACGCATAACCTTTCTGGGAAAATTTTTACGCAAATCCAATCTTGATGAATTGCCCCAGCTTTATAATGTACTGATGAACGAAATGTCTATTGTAGGACCCAGACCACACCGCGTATTCCTGAACAAAACCCTACAGGAGAAAGTAAGCACTTACATGGTACGGCATTCTATCAAGCCTGGTATTACAGGATGGGCACAGGTAAACGGATGGCGCGGCCCTACGGAAAGCCGGCTTCAATACATGGGAAGAACGCTTCATGACTTATGGTATATAGAACACTGGAGCTTTGGTCTTGACCTTTACATTATGTTCCTGACGGCCTTTGGCAAAAAATCACGGAAGAATGCATTTTAATCCGCATGATTAAACGTTTACGATAAAATAGCTTAAACAGAATTGAATTGGTTGCATCGTTAGTCTATTGACTAGTTATAATCGTCGATTCTGTTCCGCTACATTGAATACAAAAACCAAATTTACATTTTGATAACATTCCAAATTTTAAACCCGCAAAACCATAATAGGTCAATCATGAAAAACAAGTTCAACGCGATCAACACAGCAGTTAAGCTTCTGTCGTTTTTAATCTTGCTAGGTTTCTTTTCTTCGTGTCGTTCTCATAAAGATCTCACGATGCTTCGCGATGTTAACTCGCAGCAAAACTTAAAAGGGTTTCCTGACGTACCGCCACAACATCGCATCACTGATACAGATAATTTATATGTGAGCATCGTATCCTCAAACAAGGAGATGAATGACCTCTACAACCCCGCATTTTCTGAAACCGGTGGAAGAGGATCGAACAGCAGCCTGATCTATAATGATGTAGCTGGCCAATACATCTATGGTTACCAGGTCGACTCGCAGGGTGAAATTTCACTTCCCCTTATCGGGAAAGTGCGCGTGCTTGGAATGACCTTACGCGAATGCGAAGAAGCGATCTACAAAAAAGCAAAAGAATACCTGAAGGAATTAAGTGTTAAAGTGCGTTTGCTGAATTACAAAATTACGGTGATGGGTGAAGTGACAAAACCGGGAGTGTACTATAATTATAATTACGATTTTACGGTGATGGATGCGATCAGTTCGGCCAATGGTATCACAAACTTTGCAAACCTTGAAAATGTACTGGTATTACGTCAATCTGCTGATGGAAGCCAGACATTCAAACTTGACCTTTCCAAAAAAGAATCGCTGGCATCTCCCGGATATCATCTACAGCCTAATGACATTGTATTCATTAAGCCCGCCAGATATAAGAACGTGCAATTGCGCGCGCCTGTTTATACACTCTTTATCTCAACCTCAGCAGCGCTTTTATTATTGGCTAGTATTCTCACACAATAGACAGGCTAAACCCGGAAATATCTTATCATTAAACTATGAAAACGGATTCCTCCAATCAACATACCTTTAATCCTGCTGTTACAAACACACGGGATTTCATTTCGAGACTCATAAAAAAATGGCCATGGTTCCTTGTCTGTGGAATTATCGGCATAGCGGCCGGATTAATTATCAGTCAGTATTCACCTGATAAATATGAGGTTTCCACAACACTGTTACTTCGGTCAGATAGTGAAAGTGGATCCATCAACACTGTTTTCAGTGAACAGAATACGCCATCACAATCAACGGTGAAACCGACTGATCAGGCTGGCATTGTACAATCTTACAGACTCAACCTGAAGGCGCTGCATAATTTAAACTGGCGGGTATCATGGTATGAGAAAAAAACGTTCAGTAAGAAAGACCTCTATCTGTATGAGCCTTTCACGGTGACCGAACACGGGCCTCAAACACAAATGATTCCAATTAACATTAAACCTGTTTCAGCTGACGTCTACGAAATCAGCGTAGATGGAAAAGCAAGTACGAATGGCATTACTCAAGAGATCAATTTTACAAAACAGGCCAGATATGGAGAAGTCTTTAAAAATCAATATTTCAACTTTACCCTGAAGAAAAAAGAAGATGCGGATGTGATTGAAGGACGGGATTACATATTGATATTTAATGACCTGAGCCAGTTAGCAAGGGCATATAAGGAAAGATTGGAAGTTTCCATTGGTGAGGATAATTCAAATCTGATCTATGTAAAAATGGAAAGCACACAACCCTTACGCGATATTAATTTCCTCAATGAACTGGGTAGTGTTTACATCGAGTTCGGCATGGAGGAAAAAAATAAAATTGCCGATAACACATTACGGTTCATCAACCATCAACTTGTAGGTGTCACCGATTCCTTACAAGAAGCCAGTAAAGATTTCACCACGTTCAGATCGAAAAACAGAATTGTAGACCTTGGCCAGGAAGCCAGCATGGTGGTAGAAACGCTGGAACAAATTGAGCGGGAAGAAGCCGCCAGCAGAATGAGACTTGACTATTACAATAACCTCAGACGTTATCTCAACAATGGCGAACAAATGAAAGATCTGGTCGCGCCTTCCGTGGTGGGAATTACCGATGCCTCGCTTAATGCATTGGTTCTGAAACTATCGGAATTGTATAGCCAACGTGAGTTGTTATCGTATTCCGTTCAGGAAAAGAATCCTGATCTTGTTTCATTAGACAATACCATTCAATACACCCAGAAAATCTTAACCGAAAACATCAACAACCTGTTGAACAACACGAACCTTGAATTAAAAAATCTGGGTGAGCGGAAAGGCAGAGTTAACAGTGTGCTATCGCGATTACCAAAGACGGAACAAGACCTGATCAACATAAAACGTAGCTTCGATCTGAATAATGAACTGTACACATTTCTATTGAAGAAACGTGCTGAAGTAGGCATTGTAAGGGCATCCAACAATCCGGATGCAACCATTCTGGACACTGCACGGTTTGATGCGATTGAACACCTCGGACCAAACAAATTTGCAAACATGCTGATTGGTCTTGTGCTCGGTCTCGGCTTACCGCTCATGGTGATGCTGGTGATTGATTACTTTGATAACAAACTGAAAAGCGCGGAAGAAGTTGAAGCACATTCTGCCTTAGCCATTGCAGGTCGCATTTATGGAAATAAACTAAACACAGGGCTTCCGGTTGTGCAGTATCCTAATGCATCGGTTACCGAATCATTCCGAACACTGCGAACGAATTTATATTATTTGCTGAATGACCCCGCGAAAAAAATTATCGCGATTCATTCTCCCATTGTTGGTGAAGGAAAATCATTTGTCTCGATCAACCTGGCCGCTATTCTGGCTGCGAATAATAAAAGAGTACTCCTTGTTGAGACCGATATGCGCAGGCCGCGTTTATACATTACACTTAAGCTGAATAAGGAAAAAGGATTAAGCAATTATCTCAGCGAAAGAGTGCCCATGGATCAAATCGTTCAATCTGCTAAGATTAAAGGATTAAGTTTCGTTGCCTCTGGGTCTACGAATCAAAATCACGCTGAATTACTCAATACACCGCCGTTTGAAAAATTCCTGAGCGAAGCAAGAACGGAATTTGATTTTATTGTTCTGGATAGCGTCCCAACGGACATTCTTAGTGATGCTGCCATCGTAGGAAGGCATGCGGACATCAACCTGATGGTGTTACGGATGAACTACAGCACAGAAGATCAGTTGAAATCGGTAAATAAAATTGCACACGAAGGCACGATGGAAAATATGGCCCTTGTGTTGAACGATGTCTCTGATGCCAATGCGAGAAAGCAATTAAAAAAATACGGCTATCTGTAACGGATAGTAATAATTTTTAATTTTTAGCACCTCAGTAGCTCCTGTGCAGGAATTACTGAGGTGCTTTTTTTTTGCCCTATGGAAACCCTGCTTTTTGTCGTGTTTTCGGTCTCCGGTTAATGCATCGCTTCAAAAAAACGGAAATGTTGTCAAAAACAGTCTTGCGACTTATCGGGCTGGTGAAAGGTCAAATTAAGAGGTTAAAGATGCTTTTTTTGCGGTTGTAATTCGAAACATGTACACGCACGTTAGCAACGCAAGTATGAAAAGGGGCTATTTCCTGATCATTTTCATGATCGTGACAATGGTCCGCGTTTTCGCTCAGACCGACATTCCCATTAAGACCATTTCGACCGAAGATGGGCTTTCGCAAAATAGAATAACCTCCATTTTAAAGGATAAATATGGCTTTATGTGGTTCGCCACAACCAATGGCCTTAACCGGTATGATGGCTATCGGTTTTACGTGTATCGTAATAACCCGAAAGATCCTTCCAGCTTGGGGCACAATAACGTTTCTTGTGTGCTGGAGGATAGCTACGGTAACTTATGGGTTGGTACTGTTGGCGGTGGATTAGGTCTTTACCAAAGCGATAGTGATTCTTTCATAAACCTCAACAATTTAGTTGGAAAGCCTACTGATATATCAAACAACGGTATTACATCAATTTATGAAGACAGCAGAGGCAACCTATGGATTGGTACATATGATGGACTTAACTTACTCGATCGAAAAACATTAACATTCAAACGGTTTTATTATTCTGAAACCGATCAAAATACCATCAGCAACAATACCATTTCTGCAATCAGTGGAGATAAGGCGGGCAATTTATGGATCGGAACTCCGGATCATGGGTTAAATTATTTTAACCCTAAAACCGGCGAAGTCAAAAGATACCAGCACGATCCCGTTAAATCGGAAAGCTTAAGCAGTAATCATATAACATCCCTTTTGGTTGATAGCAGGAATCAATTGTGGATCGGCACACGCGCGACGGGTGTTGATAGGTACGATGGCCTACGATTCCACCATCACGATCCCGCTATGGTTAGTTCTGAAATATTAGAAAATCGGGTTTTTTCATTGTTGGAAAAGAGCCCAGGAATGATTTGGGTTGGATTTGAAAATACAGGACTTAACCTGCTGAACGTTGCCGCGAAAAAATTTACCCGATTTGATATAAATCGAAATGGAATAGTCCTTCAGGGAAGTAACAGTATACTTTCGATCTGTCAGGACAATACCAATATTCTTTGGGTTGGAACGGCGACTTCAGGCATCAGGATCATCAACCAGAATGAAACACAATTCAATTTCAATTTAACATCAGCGTCTGTCAATGTGCTCGCACAAGATCATGACGGAACAGTATGGATTGGTACCAATGGAAATGGTATAGACCTATTAAACCTAAAAACCGGAAACATCTCATCGCTTAATGAAAGGCTTAAGAATGGAACCTCACTTTCAGGAGGCATCGTAAGCGTGAAGATTGATCGCACTGGCAATAGTTGGGTTGGCACATATGGTGAGGGACTTAAATTTTATGATCGTAAAACTCAGTCCATAACGGCGTACGATAAAGGAGAAACAACAAAGCATTTGAGCGGTGATAAAATCTATGGTATCGAAGAAGATAATAAAGGACAAATCTGGATCGGCACTTTGGGAGAAGGACTGAATGTGCTTAACCCCAGAACAGGATTCATTAAAAAATATGTACAGCGTCACGATGTCCCTGGCGGACTTCTTGATGGTTATATCAGTACAATAGCATGCGATCATAACGGTCAGGTCCTTATCGGAACATTTGGCGCCGGGCTTCATATATACAATGAAGCCGAAGATAACTTCATTAATTACCAAAGTTTCAACAGTGGATTAAGCAGTAATGCAATCAGCTCGATTTGTGTGGATAAGAACAATAATATCTGGGTAGGTACGCTGGGTGGAGGGTTGAATTTGTTTGACAGAGCAACACAACAATTTACAACTTACCGTGAAGCTGATGGATTGTCTGGCGACATCGTGAATAATATACAATCAGACGAAAATGGCGTAATATGGATTACAACATTAACGCAATTGTCCAAATTCGATCCAATACCAAAACACTTCACGACTTACGACAAAGCCAACGGACTGGCTACCTCAGAGTTTAGACCCAGGGCGGGATTAAAAACACAAAACGGTGAGTTAATTTTTGGTGGCGTTGATGGGTTTCTGATCTTCCATCCTGACAGTATACAAAGTAATAAACAAGCTCCGCCAGTTCTTATCACCGACTTTGAGGTTTTTAACAAGGCGGTACCCATTCACCCGGAAGGCCCGCTGAAGAAAAGCATTTACAAAACGGATACCATTAGACTTTCACCAGCAGAATCGGTTTTTACATTCGAGTTTGCAGCGCTCAACTACACATCTACATCAAAAAACAGTTATGCCTATAAACTCGAAGGTTTTGATAAAGACTGGAATTATACAGGTGGAGTCCGCAGAGCAACGTACACTAACCTGGATCCGGGAGAATATGTTTTCAAGGTTAAAGCCTCGAACAATGACGGTGTTTGGAATGAGGCGGGCAAATCCATCGTTGTACATATTGCACCACCCTACTGGAAAACCTGGTGGTTTCAAGCCTTGGCTTGCTTGTTTTTCATAACCGGAATTTATGCTGTTATAACCATACGCACACACCGTATCGGCAAACAAAAGATCAGGTTAGAGGAACAGGTTAAACAACGTACTTCAGAGGTAATGGAACAAAAAGCCACGCTGGAGATACAGGCACGGAATCTACATTTACTTAATCATGAGCAGCAATCGTTGAATGAAGAATTACAGGCCACAAATGAAGAACTGAAAGAAAAAACTGCTTTCCTTGAAACCCTCAACCAGGAACTAAGCCAGCAGAAGAAGGTAATTATCCGTGAACGCGAGGAGGCACAAAAATCAAAGAAGGAAGCCGAGCAAGCCAATCAGGCCAAGAGCATATTCCTTGCTACCATGAGCCACGAAATTCGCACACCAATGAACGGTGTTTTGGGTATGGCAGCGTTGCTGGCAGAAACACCATTAACGGAAGAGCAGCGCGAGTACACCAATACCATCTTAAGTTGTGGCGATACTTTACTTACAGTAATCAATGACATCCTTGATTTTTCAAAAATAGAATCTGGTAATCTTGAACTTGAACACCTGGATTTTGACTTACGGAGCTGCATTGAAGGGGTGATGGATTTGTTTTCTGTTAAAGCTTCCGAAAAAGGGTTGGATCTCATCTATGAAATTGACTACGAAATACCGGCACAACTTGTTGGTGACTATCACCGGCTTCGTCAAGTCTTATTGAATCTCGTTGGAAACGCGATGAAGTTCACACAAACCGGTGAGATCTTTCTTAGCGTAAGTCTGTTGAAACAGAATCGCGATGAACTGCAATTGGCTTTTGAGGTAAGGGATACCGGAATTGGAATACCACAGGATAAATTAGCCCGGCTCTTTAAAGCATTTTCACAGGCAGATTCTTCCACCACCCGTAAATATGGTGGCACCGGATTGGGATTGGCGATCAGTGAACGCCTGATTAATTTAATGGGTGGCTTCATCACAGTAGAAAGTGAGCCGGGTGCAGGCACTACGTTCACATTTACAATTAAGACAAAAACCAGTCAGTCATCGATTAGAAAATACGTAAACCATCATACCATTTCCATGCATGGCAAAAAGGTATTGATCGTTGACGATAATACAACAAATCTAAACATACTTAAAAATCAACTTGAACAGTGGAGGCTCATTCCGGTGCTCGCTGGTTCTGGTAAAGAAGCGTTGAACATCATTCATTCAACCAGTGATTTAAACCTTGTGATCACGGATATGCAAATGCCGGAAATTGATGGCTTGGCATTAACGCGTCATGTCAAATCAAAGAAATTAAATTTACCTGTTATTCTACTTAGCTCCATTGGTGAAGGAAACAAAGGGGAGTACAATAAGCTGTTTAGTTCAATCATCAATAAGCCTGCAAAGCAACACGAACTCGCTCGAGAAATTCAACGGGCGTTACGTGCACCTGATGATTCCATCCACCAGGAAGAGGAGACATCCACCCAATTAATTCTATCTCCAGATTTTGCGAATCAGCATCCGATGCGTTTGTTGATCGTGGAGGATAACGCGATCAATCGCAAACTCGCCATCCGCGCCCTAAATAAATTAGGCTACGAAAATATCGACGAAGCAGACAATGGTGCCATCGGCGTCGATTTACTACGCGAGAACGCGTATGAAGTTATCCTGATGGATGTTCAAATGCCAGTGATGGATGGCCTGGAAGCAACGCGTGTAATTCGCTCGACGGCAAAACAACAACCTTATATTATTTCCATGACGGCGAATGCGATGAAAGAAGACCGCCTGGCATGTCTTGAAGCAGGCATGAATGATTACATTGCGAAGCCGCTGAAACTTGAAGAACTTGTCAAAGCACTAAAATCGGCCGCAGAGTCGTTGGGGTCGTAGTGTTAAGGTTCATAGTTCAAGGTTCATAGTTCAAGGCTGGATTTCTGTAACGAAGAGGTTTCGAAAATTGTTCGAGGTTTGATGTCTGATGTTTGATGTTTGATGTTTGTCTGCGAAAATATTTTGGGTTTGCAAAAACAAATTGGAGCTTATCTTATCGACAAACTATTGCGTCCAACAAACTCGTGGCTCGAAGCTCTCAACTCACAGCCACTTCCCCCTCGTTACCGTCATCCTAAGTCACCCACCGTGGGCACGGAAAAAATGTGTGATGACGTATCGATTTGGTGCCTTACGAGCCCGTTCTTGAGTTTGGGACTGTTGTTTTCTGAAAAAAATATTATCGGGTTACCTAATGTAAAATTAGGCAACACCATGTTTGTAAGCTTGTACTTTCTTCATCAGCAACAGAGCTGCTATGCTTTATTATTTAACAAAATAACAAGTACAAGGTATGGTAAAAAGCTCAAATCAACCAACACAAAATCCACTTGCTATACT
>DASPIZ010000051.1:0-5289 GCA_035628875.1 Ohtaekwangia sp.
CTGCAGATTTCTCGTCCGTGGAAGAACAATCCCTTGGCAAGAACATAATGGTATCGGCCAGCATAATTATCTTACACTTTGCACAAGGGTAACGTGAGACAAATATTCTTGAACGCTGAAGGTAGACTACGGAGTGTTTTGTGGGTAGTAGGCTTCTTCGTCCTTCTTTCCGCAATCGTAATTCCCATGATTCTCATTGCACAGTCCTCAAGCATTGAAATCACTTTCTGGCATCAGGTTATGGTCATTGTTGTAACATCTTTGATTTGTCAGCGATTAAGTGGTAATCGGGTGTCATAGTTGTTCGGGCTAACAAAAAACTTTTGGTTTGAACTTCTGATTGGACTTTGCGTGGGTAGTTTGTTGATGCTTATCCCTGCACTGATCCTAAGCGTTGCCGGGTTTGTGCATTGGGATTTAAATGATTTGGTGACAGACAAGTTATTCCTAAAAATCTGGATGATGGCTGGAGTAGTATTGGCTCAGGAATTATTGTTTCGGGGATTCATCTTTCAAAGACTGATCGCAGGATTGGGAGCATAGCCAGCGCAGATAATTATTGCGTTACTGTTTCTGCTGACGCATTTAGCGAACCTTGACATCAACGGACCAACGAAAGTCTTGGCGATTGTCAACATTTTCACGGCATCAATGTTATTCGGGGTGACATATTTAAAAACAAAAAGGCTGGCAATGTCAATTGCGATCCACTTTTCCGCCAACGTTAGGCAAGGGACGATCCTTGGCTTTAGCGTGAGCGGACATGATGAAGTAAGTTTTCTTAAGCCTGAGCTTGCATCTGGCTACGAATTCCTGACCGGAGGGATGTTTGGGATCGAAGCGAGTCTCGTTGGCGTGTTCACGTTATGGCTAGTCTTCCTTGTATTCTATTTCCGATCAATAAATCCATTTTCGAAACTTCACTACCTAAGAAAATGAAAGCGGTCACTTACCAAAAATACGGATCACCGGACGTTTTGAACCTGGTTGAAATTGACAAACCAACTCCGAACGAAAATGAAGTGCTGATTAAACTTCATGCAACTACCGTGACAGCCGGAGACTGGCGGATGAGGAAAGCTGATCCTTTCCTTGCAAGACTTTTTAATGGACTTTTCAAACCTAAGCGTGTTACGATTCTAGGTTTTGAATTGGCAGGCGTTATCGAGGAAGTTGGGTCAAAAGTGAAATCATTTAAACCCGGTGATGACGTGTTCGCGTCTTGTGGTTTTACGTTTGGTGCGTATGCGGAATACAAATGTCTTCCGGAAAATAGTATGATCTGCATCAAACCATCCAACATGACATTTGAAGAAGCCGCGACAGTCCCGATCGGGGGAATGACAGCACTTGCATTTCTGAAGCAAAGTGGTGTCAAAGCCGGGGATCACGTCTTAGTCTACGGGGCATCCGGAAGTGTCGGCACCTTTGCTGTTCAGATTGCAAAGGCGTATGGTGCTAAGGTGACTGCAGTTTGCAGCACATCCAATGTTGACATGGTAAGACAGCTTTCTGCTGACAACGTGATTGATTATACAAAGGAGGACATTGCTAATATCAGTGCTCGTTTTGACATCGTTCTCGATGCCGTGGGTAAAGCTTCAAAATCGACATTGAAGGCGTTGTTGAAGCCTAATGGAAAATATGCTTCTGTGACAGGATCACCAAAATCAAAACCCGATGATCTCGCGGTGTTAAAAGATTTGATCGAATCGGGCAAACTCAAGACGGTCATCGATAGAACCTACAACCTTGATCAAATCCGGGAAGCACACGCTTACGTAGAATCGTTTCGAAAAAAAGGCAACGTATCTGTCAGGGTCGCGTCCCGATAACAAGTCTGAGTCTTAGGAATTGAAATCGGAGGGTAATTCAGCCAGGTCGGAACAAAATAAGCGATGAACCATTGTGTCCGTCAATACTTCCACGAGTATGAGGCATTTAGTTGTTCATCGTGCTCACGACCGAGCAAATAATGGAGTCCGTTTGATTAGTCCTTGTTACTATCCAGTTCCAGTAACAAAAAGTACCGGTAACAAACTGGTGAGGTGGAAATCCCAGCTCAAGCGCATTGGATGCTAAACTCACGTAGGCTCAAATCAATTACCGCCTGTGCTTACTCCTGAAATAGATATATGGAAGACAAGTAAGGCTCAACAAGACAAGTATCCACAGCCTGCCTTCAAGAATATCGTACTCACGCATTATCTGAGACATCGATAAACCACTAACGAAAAAGCCGAGCAGAGTTTCAAACAGGAAAGTCAAAAACATCCAGAGTACACCTGTCCATAATGCTTGTGCTTCAGAGCGAATATTTAGGCTATTATAAATAAGATAAACGTAGACAGTTAATAAAAGAATTAACGTAAGTGTCGAGAGTTGCCGGGCCGCAGTCTCATCAAGATAGTTGTTTAGTACGAATTGACGGAAAAAACCGTTGGCCATCCCAAGCAAAACCATTGGGAACCAGTAGATCAAAGGCTTTTTCCAATTCATCAACAACGCTACATTATTGATTTAACCAGTCTTTAAATTCAGAATATTTATCCATGCTTACAAATACTTCTTTTGAAGTAGCGGGATTGAGGTTTAACTTAAGTTTATTAGTCCCGTACTTGCTCATTGTGGCGATTGCGTCTGCGGACACAATAAATTGTCTATTGATCCGATAAAATCTTTTAGGATCTAATTGCGGGTTGAGCCTGTCGAGCGGAGTGTCGATAAGGTGCTGTTTGCCTTTCTTCGTAACCACAAAAGCAAATTTATCCTCAGCAAAAAAGTATGCGACATCCTGGATATCAACGACAATGAGGTTTGCCGCTTCGTTTATCAAAAACCTCTTCTTGAATTTGTCCTCATTCGGAATGAGCGACTGAAGGAGAGTCTTCAGGTCATCTCCCCCAGAGAATTGTTTCTTTAACGCATGATATTTATCCATGCTGGCTTTGAGATCATCCAGATTTATTGGTTTCAATAAGTAGTCGATGCTATTCACCTTAAAAGCATTGATCATATACTCATCAAAAGCCGTTGTGAAAATCACCGGAGCGGGTACTTGCACCTGATCAAATATGCCGAAACTCAATCCATCTTCGAGGTGAATGTCCATGAATATCAGATGTGGTGCATCATGTTGACTCAACCATTTGACTGCCTCCTTTACGGAAGCAAGTCTCGCGACAACACGGATTGAGTCATCATATTTTTTTATAAGTGATTCGAGCTTCTTTACGGCTAACGTTTCGTCCTCTACAATAACAATATTCATCAGGCGTGCGATTCGATCAACGGAATTCTTGCTATATATTTTTCGTTTTCAACTTTAAACTCCGGCAATACAGAAGTAAGAAGCTTATATCTGCTGATAATATTTTTTAGCCCTACATGTGTGGATGCCATTTGCTGAGCCCGTAGTTGAAGATTGTTAGAAACAATGAGGTAATCATTACTATCAGTGAATATCGTGATAATCAGGGGCGCCTCTGCCGAAATAGTGTTATGCTTCACCGCATTTTCGATCAATAGCTGCAGCGTGAGTGGTGCTATGAAATAGTTCATCACCTCAACAGGAAGTTCGATCTTCACTTGCAGTTTTTCTTCAAATCTTATCTTGAGCAGGAAGGTAAAGGATTGCACAAAGTCAATTTCTGTTTTGAGCGGAACAAGTTCGTTGTCCTTCTGCTCCAACAAATAACGATATGATTTTGCAAGCTGATCAATAAATTTTTCAGAAAGAACAGCATCAATGTGGACAAGTGAAGAAAGTACATTTAGGCTATTAAAAAGAAAATGTGGATTGACCTGATTTTTCAGCGATTCGAATTGTGCCTGTGCAACGCCTTTCTCAATCTGTTGGCGTTCAGCCCGAATGCGGTCCGTAATATCCAGACCGCTCCAGATTCTTCCTATGACCGTTTCCTCAAGCAACTGAGGCTTGGTGTGACACTCAATAGTTTTTCCATCGAACAGCTGAAAGGTAATCTTGAAAGATGCATCTACATCGGTCTTTAATTTGTCAAGGTTGGGTTGAACATCTTTAATATTTGCTATTAGGGGAGTTATGAAGTTAACGATATCGGCTTCCTTGCCAGATTCAAGGATCTGATCAGGAATACCCCACATATTTTTGAATGCCTGGTTAAATACGATCACGTTTCCGTGCAGATTCGCAACTAGAATTCCCTCAGAAGTTGATTCGATCACAGCGCGATTCAGTGATAAAGATTCCTTGATGGCCTGTTCACCTTTTTTGCGCTGCGTAATGTCTCGTACGGCTGCAACGACACCTTTTACGTTAGGATTTGACAATGCATTCACAACACGGGTAGATACGTATTTAATTTGTCCGCCCTTAGTTACAAGCCTATACTCAACTTCATACTCCTTCACCGGAGCCGTACCAATCAATCGCCTGAATTCCTCTGATACCCGCTCTCGATCCTCTGGATGAATGAACCGAAATGCCTCTGATCCCTCGATCTCTTCAGCAGTGTAATCTACGAGCAATTGGAGTGCCTTATTAGTGTACTTTACTTTCCCGTTAATATCCACCACTTGGATCACATCTTCGACTTCATCGACAAGCGTTTTAAAGTATAATGGCAAAGTTGTAGTATCTACTCTCGTCAGTGACTCTTTTTTACCAAAGCTGTGGATATTTAAAATGATTATCGCCAGAATGAATACACTTATCCAATCAAGAAGAAAATTCGTAGTGATGACCGATAATTCTAAATGAAATAGATCAAGGATGCCGTGAACCAAAGCAATAACCATCATACTGGCTATCGCTGCAACCATGATGTGCAAAATCCATTGAACATACTCGCCCCTACCGGAGATCAGGCGCTTTGCAAGGCGGTGTATGAAAATGCCACATAGCCAAACAGCTAAAAGCATCACCGTTTTGACAGCTACTCCGACAAAAAAACTACCAGGGCCAAACGCAGCACTCTTCATCGCCATTAACTGCATAACGATTGAAATAGCAACCAAAAAGACAAGCTGATATAACCATCCAAATGGCCGTTTCATGCTATTGGGTTTTTCTTTCATTTGCCCCGCGTAATCGTGCAAATTTATTAATAGTTTCATCAATCATGAACAATAAGAGAATCGGAAATAGTATATGCGGTGGCATGAAAGATGCCCAACGCACCGGATAAATTGCCGGGCAAATTCGCTGGGTTCTTTCCGTATATTCCACCTTGCGATGGCACGCTTTTCATAGCTTTCAAGTAATGAAATGCTTCCGGGCTTAGTGCGTAAAGTTTTACCGATACTGTA
>DASPIZ010000052.1:0-42607 GCA_035628875.1 Ohtaekwangia sp.
ATTACATCGGCCTCCTTTAATGCATCACGATCCACCATTCCCGTTTCTATATTCCATTGAAACCATGGCACTCCCTGATCGCGCTTTTCGCGGCCAAGGTGCGATACACTGTGTCCTTGTTGAGTAAGGTATCTGGTTAAATGTTTTCCAATCAGTCCGGACCCACCTGTAATTAGAATTTTACTCACTTGCTTTCTCAGTTTATCCTTAAAAGAAATATGCTTGCCGCTCCTCATAATTGCTTCAACAGGTTATTTGACTAAAAGATAATGCAAACATCATAATATAATAATTTGAACGGTTGTATTGGTGGAAGAATGCCAACTACTTTTACAATAAATTAACATCGTATGAAAAAATGGTTGGCTGGCTTTACACTCGGTGTCCTTACTGCTTGTAGTCCCGTGGCGAAAAATGATGTGATCATCGACATCAAATCAATTGTAAATAAAAATCCGGAACAGGTTATAGAAATGCTTGGTAATCCTGACAGTTCTTACAATAAAATCATCTTTGGTAAGGCGTATTTCATTCAGCAATATGAAAAATTAAACGAAGCTGAAATTCGGTTTTTAAATAACGTCGCCCATGAAGTAATTATAAACAGAACACACGGGATAGACTTTAACCCCACGTCGCTGAATAAATTTGGATTTGAAGAAAAGGCGCCTTCAAGTTTCGATACAACGGCTTTTTATGCCTGGAAGAATCTTGATGATATCCAGATTGCAAATATGTATCTCATTGGAACAAGGAAAACAGATTCTACAAAACACAATTTTAAGATTTACTTCCGGCTGCGGGAATAAATCTTATTAGTCGTTTTATTCAAATGCCGAGAGGCATGGTAATGGCAAAGACATCCGGTAACCTCAAATTTCACATAACGGCATCCTCCGTTTCAAATTCATTAGCATATATTCTCAAATGATTAATGTTAATGTATACTGCTGTTCATTAAAGCGGACGCTAAAATATTTTGGCGCCCAAGCGAGACGCTTGCGCGAGTTAAACGGATTCATTATCATATATTATAAAAATGATTAATGCTAACATGTACTGCTGTTCATCAGGGCTGACGCATCTAATTTTTTTAGCTATAGCCTTGTAGCGGCAACACATTCTGTAGCCCCGACCTTTAGGTTGGGGTTGGAGAAATAAAATAATATTCCGCGTCATCCAGTGCATTGGATTTGAAAAATAACACGTTCATGACGCGGAATGAGATGTGTTTTGATCAAGGTGATATGCATTGTGTGTCAAATAAGATGATCATTTTATAGAACGCGGGTAGTTGACACGATTTTATTTACAGTTCTAACCCGACCTAAAGGTCCGGGCAATAGAAATTTCGTCCTTAACAGGGCTTGCAAGAAAAAAATTAGATGCGTCAGCTCTGTGCTGTTCATTAAAGCGGACGCTAAAGTTATTTGGCGCCCAAGTGAGACGCTTGCGCGAGTTAGTTTTAAACGAAAATGGATGCGATCCAAACAATCGTATCCATTTTGATATGTCTGCGCGTGAAGCTATTCAATTAAATAGGTTAAGCCAAAGGAGTACGTTACGCCTGAGGTGTAGCTGGATTGCGTGTAGTCATTTCCTTTAAAAGTAATCTCCTGCTTGTACGCTGAGTTAAGGATGTTGTCTACCCTGACACGTGCGCTCAAACGTTCAGTTACTTTCTTCTTTACAGTAAAGTTTAAATCCGGTCTTGGCATTTCATACACATCCAGCAAGTCGGCCGAGATGAATTTTAATCGTTCACCGAACACATTAAAAGACAGTCCGGTTGAAAATCCTTTTTCAATATTTTCATAAGCCACGGACGCGTTAATAACGTAAGGAGATTGGTTATACATCGGTCGTGTTTTGTCTGCCTTCGGATTTACTGTTCGTCTAGCAATAAGCTCATCTTTTTCAATATTAACACGAGAATATGTGTACGTAGCATTCAATCCGATTTTAAAGTTTGACAAGAACGGTGTTATGAAATCCAACGTCTTTTTTATTTCGACCTCTAAGCCAAGTAATGTTGCTTCTGGAACATTTTCGTATGTGTATTCACGTAAAGATCCGCCGGCATTGGGATTAAAAGTATTTTCAATCGGATTTTCCAATAGTTTATAGAAAGCACTTATACCGATATACTCTCCTCTGCGTGGATATTTTTCCCAGCGTAAATCGATGTTATCAATCAAAGTTCTTTTTAAATCAGGATTTCCGTTTTGGTTATTGTCACCAAAAAAAGCAAAAGTCGACAATGGAGCTGTTTCCCGGAAGTTTGGTCTTGCCAGGGTTTTAGCATAAGAAAATCTCAAGTTAGTAACATCTGACAGGCTGTAAACCGCATTGACAGCTGGCAGGAAGTCTGATGATTCGAAACCTCCTTTCGAAATAGTCTTGTCTAAAGAATTAAGTTCCTGATCTGTATTTTCATATCTCACACCCGTTGTAATTCTCAATTTTTCTGTCACCGGTGTTTCTATCATGACATAACCCGCATAAACGGTTTGTGCGGCATCGTAGTTATTTCTAAGATTAGTCTCCAGCAAAACAAATGATCTGGTGTACTCACCTTCTTCATTTAAGCCAAGATTGTTGTCTGTAAAGAGATCCTCTGATCTT
Source organism: Ohtaekwangia sp. (assembly GCA_035628875.1). Classification (GTDB taxonomy): domain Bacteria; phylum Bacteroidota; class Bacteroidia; order Cytophagales; family Cyclobacteriaceae; genus Ohtaekwangia. The sequence goes on from DASPIZ010000052.1 coordinate 2,626, forward strand.
CCATTAAATTTGATCGTATTTCCGAACCAGTAGTTGAACTGATCTTCTCTATACTCGCGGTCCTTTTGTGTATAGGCCCCACCGATTTTTATTTTGGCATCAAAGTCTTTGATCAGTTTTAACGAATACGAAAGATTGACGCGGGTGTCCCAGTTTGATTCGTTCATCTCCCTAAAAAACCTTGCCGGTCTTTCCCTGTTGGTAAACTGATATACTGTATCTTCATTTACTAAATCAAAGAAGCTCTGAAAAAATCTCAGATCTGGTTGATTAAGTTCTGCCGACGACAAAGCGCTCTGCCAATCGACATGGAATTTTCCCAAGGTATGTTCACCCTTCAACTGACCACTTTCAAAACCTCTTTCCATCCATGATAAAGTGCGTGACTGATAGAAGTTGTCAGGGTTCTGCGGATCAATAGGCTCTTTGCCATCCCACAGCCCTTCAAGGTATCGGGCTTCATTGCTGCCACTTTGATTCTTAATTAAGTTAACACCGATTTTATGATTGCTATTGATTTTTAGGTTTACGTTCAATAACGCTCCCCAGGTCACTTCATCTTCAGATCGGTTATCGCGTAGATCATATTGTTGATTATTAAGAAGGTCGGTCGTTGATTCTGTGATTGGTCTCCATTGCGCGAAGGTTCCATTGTTGAAATTGTTGAACTTTCGATTGTACGTTAATCCGCCAATCACACCAAGCTGTTTCCCAAATACATTAAACTGATTACCGAGGGAAAAACTATAGCCCTGATTTATATTATTTTGTTTTGTAGAAACCGGATCAAATTGGTTCGTCTTAAAAGCATCTGAAACGCGTTCTATCTCCTGATGATTTGGGTTGGGCCTTTGTGGCGAAGGGAAATTATCCTGTGTATAGCCCTTTAATTCATCAGGAAGTGATCTGGTTCCATCATCATAACCTAACCAATCATTAGTACCACCGTCGTAAGTAAGAAAGTCATCGGCAAAAGAAGCCTGAGAATTTATTCCAACGGACGCTGAAGCTTGTAGCGTAAAGCGGTCAGGAAATTCTTTTGTCGTAATGTTTACTAAACCACCGGTAAAATCGCCAGGGAGTTCCGGGGAAAATGTTTTGTAAACGACAAGGTTATCCAAAAGATTACTTGGGAAGAGGTCAAGCTGAATAGCATTCTTGTTAGGGTCTAAGCTTGGAATATCGGATCCATTTAATAATGACTTACTGTAACGATCCCCTAATCCCCTTACATAAACATATTTTCCAGACTCTATGGTTACACCCACCACGCGTTTTACTGCAGCTCCGGCATCGCTGTCTCCTGTTCTTGAAAATTGATCCGCCGTAACAGCATCCAGTAGCATTGCAGATTTCTTTTGAACTGTCATCAATGCATTCTCAGTATTTTTAACGGCCGCAGCTTCCACCACTACTTCAGACAGATTTAAACTTTCGGGTTTAAGTTTAACACTGATGGCATTTACCGTATTATCACCCACTTCTAATCCGGTTATTATCTGACTTTGAAAAGTTATGAAAGAAACCTGAATGTCATATACGCCGGGTTTTAAATTCAGCAGTGATGCCTTCCCATCGAGATCTGTAGCGCTTCCTTGTGTGGTTCCCAGCACAACAACGTTAGCGCCAATCATCGGCTCTCCACTCTCATCATCATATACAGTTACCCTGATTGTGCCGCTTTGCGCGAAAGCTTGTCCCCAGGCAGTCATTACCAGGACTAGTACGGCGAGAACTTTTGTACATTTCATCATACTATGTGATTGATTTATGATGCAAAGGTATCGCTCACATATTGGCTGAATGTTAAGGCATTATTAATTAAACTTAACATTAAGAAAACAAAAACAAGGGCCTGATAAGCCCTTGTTTTAAAATACATTATATGCTGTGCGTTATTATTCCGCAGAAGATACGGCAGAAAGTTTAGACCAGTTTGCATACCAGGGTGTTGCCTGATCAGGATCAACAGCACCTTTATACGTGGTAGCTTCTAACGTGCTACCTTCTGGCAGTGCAGCAATGTTTTCTTTTACCATCGCACCAGCAGGTTTAAATCTGTCGGAACCAGAACCTAGTTCAGGATTTCCAATCGCGTTTGCTGAGCCCAATGTTGTTTCTACTTCGCCTTCCAAAGTAGCATCGTCACCGTTTCCACTTAAGTTAAACACATCTGCAAACGAAGTTCCGTCAACCACGCCATTCACGTTATAGAAAATATTTCCTTCGATGGTGTAATCAGTACCAAAGCCTACGTAAGAGCTTTCATCCAATGAAGTTAAACGTTCAATGTCGAGCTGCCCATCATGACCAACAACAATACTGTTCAACAGACTACCTCTGTAGTTATCGCGGAAGTAAAGTGCCCTGTTAAGATTTTTATTACCTGCATCTGCATCTTCAAAAAGGAAAGTGATATTCGCCAACTTAGGTGTTGCAAATGGATCGGCTTCTTCGCTGTTTCCATCTCCGCCGTCTAACTCAGCTGCACAAGGATCTGAACTTTGAAGCACCTCGCTTTTTGTCCACACAATACCATTTTGAAGATTGCCGCGGTATCCAAGATCGATATCAATTCCATCATCTCCACAATAAGAGATCAGGAAGTTTTTAACATTTACCGTTCCACCAAAGAATTCAATCCCATCGTCGAAGTTAGAGAACACTTCTACGTTTTCAACCACTGTTCCGGAACCTACTGAACCAAAAGTGATACCGTTAATTTCATTGTCAGCACCAATTACACTACCACCGTGGCGCACCGATACATATTTCAAAACGCCGGAGTTATCAGCATCGTCATCACCACCGTGTGAACCTCTTTCTTCTTCTGTGGGGATACCTTCAATATTTACTACATTGCTGGTATGATTATTATTGTTCGTTGCTTTACCAAGAATGATCAAGCCACCCCACAATGCTGTTTCATCATCCGCAATTGAACCGTCGAGATCATCAGCCACACCAGTGAAGGTAATTGGATTCGCAGCTGTTCCTTCTGCCATAATTTTGCCACCCCGTGCAATGATCAAAGCAGAAGCGCCTGATCCCTGACCTGGCTTACCTTTTATTACTGTTCCCGGCTCAATCTTAATTGTTTGCCCGTCATTCACAAATACAAATCCTTCAAGAATATAAGTGTTGTTTCCTTTCAGTGTATAGGTTTTTGAAGCGGCATCCCAGTTGATAGCATCGCTAGTTTTCATGTCTTCAACGCCACCATCACCGGTAACAATTGTAATTGTTTTAGAAGGTGTTTCGCTAGCAGTAACTGTTACATTTGCCGTTGCTGTCTTATCTTTTTTATCAGTAAGTGTAAAGGTGAAATCATATTCCGTTCCTTCAGCAGCATTTGCCGGCACGGTGAATGGATAACTAACAACCTGGTTCGTATCATCGCCATCGAAAGTCACATCACCTGTTGCCGCACCACTTACGCTCAGCGTTTTAATACCAGCTTCCGCAGAAACAGAAAGGTTTATCTCCACGGTTTCGCCTGGCATTTCGCTAATGGATTCACCCACTGCGACTATTTCAGGGTTTGAAAATTTAGTACCATCATCATCTTCGTCGCACGCTGCAAATGACATTACCATGGCCGCGAAGGTTAACATGGATAAGAATTTTTTCATCGTTTTAAAGTTTTAGTTTTTAACTCACTTAAATCGATTCAAAATTGAACATCTATTGTTAAGTCAGCGGCATTGTGGTTTTATCAAATTGTTAGGAAGATGAAGTTGGCTTTACGGTAATGTTATGTACTTGCACCGGAATTTTTTTGGATTACAGCTATGTCTTTAAAAACGCCATCTTGATGATTACGCCAATGTTACCTGCGATCGAATTTCACCTTAATAAGACGCCATTTTGAAAGTTCTAAATCGTGATGCAAAATTCGTTAGAGCCACGAAATAAAAAACCCCGATTTCATAACTGAAACCGGGGCCTCTCTAATTTGCAAGCAGAGAGTAGGCTCTTTGATTATTTACTAAAATCTACGGCAGGTGCATTTTCGGCACCTGCGGAAGCTTCAAAATAGCCTTTGCGTTCAAAGCCACTTATTGAAGCGATAACCACACCTGGAAATCGTCTAACCGAGGAATTATATGTATTTACAACATCGTTAAACCTTTTTCGTGCTACCGCAATCCTATTTTCAGTACCCTCAAGCTGAGCTTGCAAATCAAGAAAATTCTGGTTCGCTTTCAAATCCGGATAACGCTCCATCACAACCATCAGTCGACCCAAAGCCGAACTTAGTCCACCTTGTGCCTGTTCAAATTGTTGTAATTTTTCGGGGGTCAAATTTGTCGGGTCGATTTGGACCGATGTGGCCTTGCTTCTTGCTTCGATTACACCTGTCAAGGTCTCTTGTTCAAAATCAGCATAACCTTTAACGGTGTTTACGAGGTTTGGGATAAGGTCGGCCCTGCGTTGATATTGACTTTCAACAGTCGCCCATTCACTGTTTACCGCTTCTTCCTTGTTTACTAAGCCGTTATAAGAACCAAAAAACCATAGCACTAAAATGACAAGTGCCGCAATTGCAATCCATTTTCCCATAATTAAGTTTAATATTTTTATAAAGTTAAAACCAAAGTTTAAAATGACAACTATTACTCCTTATCCTTCGAATAATGACGTTTAAAACCACGTTTTATTGTTTCAGTTTGGTAAATACATCTGCAAAAACACCCAGGAAAGCTCGGTGTCCTATGAGTTCGTTGGTTAATAACTTATGTTTTTTCGAGTAGCCCTGAGAGTTGGTTTCCGATAACTTACCGGTTTCGAGACGGATCATGCAACATCTTAACCGCGGAGGCGCTGAGACGCAAAGCTTCGCAAAGTAAAATCCTATTTAACACTTCGCGTGCCTCTGGTCTTCGCGATTTCGCGGTGAGAAAAACACTACCATTGTACCTATCGCAAGGTTGATAAATACGCTTAACCGCAAACATAGGAGACACAAAGCCGCAAAGTTTCGCAAAGCGGTAACTTGTGAAAGGTGATCGAGCATGTTGGGACAACAAACAATCGGCTAGAGCTCATCATACATTATTGTTTCTTTGTTTTTCTTACGAAGCGTATTTTCTGTTATTCCGGGGGATCCTTCTGCATGCTTTGCGGAGCACATGCGCGCATACCAATGACAACAGAGTTGACGAATAACGAATGAGTCGATCAGGGAAATGGTTTTGAGATCCTGCCGGTCGCAATTTCCATATTGTGTGCCATGAACGTTTTTCTCTCGATCTACACGCGTCTGTGGCACATTTTAATATATATATCTGAATATGACCCATGAGCTGCGCTCATGGCTATCCACATTTAGCTCCTCCGGAGCATTGATTTTAGTTAGCGAAGCGGTTCTCAATCTGTTGAAAATTTTTCAGCCTGCCTTAGGCGAATTGTCATCTCAACTTTTTGAGCCGCAGGTTTAAATTCAGGATGACGGTAACGAAGGGGAACACTTATCAGTTTTGAAAAACACATCGAACCTCGAACAATTGGCACAAGCCCATCCTTATCGCAATCCAACCTCAAACCTCAGACATCAAACTTTAAACAGTTTTCGCTGACTCATCGTTTTCGCAATCCAACCATGAACTTTGAACCACAAACTTTGAACTTTACTGTTCGATCATTTTCTCTGCGCTATCTGCAATGCGAAGTTGTTCGATAAAATCATCCAGTTCGCCGTTCATTACGGCGTTGAGGTTGTATACCGTATACCCTACACGGTGATCTGTTACACGACTTTGCGGATAATTGTAGGTTCTTATTTTTTCAGAGCGATCTCCACTCCGAACCAATGACCGTCGCGCCGCGCCGATTTCGTTTTGTTGCTTTTGCACTTCCATCTCATACAACTTTGTTTTTAGCATTTGCAACGCGCGTTCGCGGTTTCCATGCTGAGAGCGCTCAACCTGACAGGTAATGACTATACCTGTTGGTTTGTGAGTCATCTGAACTTTAGTCTCAACCTTGTTTACGTTTTGTCCGCCGGCTCCACTCGAACGCGCAGTCTGAACTTCAAGGTCAGCCGGATTAATTTCGACAGCTTCAACATCCTCCACTTCTGGTAAGGCTACCACAGAAGCTGCAGAAGTATGGACCCTTCCCTGTTGTTCAGTGGCCGGAACACGTTGTACACGGTGTACACCCGATTCGAATTTAAGGAGGCCATAAGCACCTTCACCGCTAATGCTGCTGATCACTTCTTTATATCCACCGGCAGTTCCTTCAGTTACGTCCAGCACGGTAAGCTTTAGGCCTTTACGATCACAAAAGCGTTGGTACATGCGCCACAGGTCGCCTGCAAAGATGGCCGCCTCATCTCCTCCCGTACCGGCCCGAATTTCAAGCATTACGTTTTTGTCATCGTTGGGATCTTTTGGAATGAGCAGGTCCTTTAATTCACCGTCAATTCGCTCAATCTTTGGTTCGAGTTCGTCGATTTCCAATTTGGCTAATTCGCGCATTTCTTCGTCCTTTTCTTTGGCCAGCACATCCTTGGCCTGTTTAAGGTGTTCCAATGCCTCGCTGTATTGATTGTACTTCACGACAATCTTTTCAAGATCCTTATATTCTTTGCTCAATTGCGAATACTTTTTCATATCGCTAATTGTATCCGGCTGCGCCAACAGTTGGCCAACTTCTTCAAACCGCAGCTTTATTTCTTCGAGTTTTTCTATCATATTTTGAAAATCGGGGTGCAATTTAGTAATTAGAAGCGATAGAATACGCCATAATCATTAACCTTTATTGAGATTTGAACACGAGGCGACTACCTTTGTAAAATGAGAAATACCTGTGTCATATTACTTGTTTTACTAACCGGATGCGGCGGATCGCTGTCTGATGAACAACGGAAAAAATTAAGAGAAGGCATGGATCAGCAGCAAATTGTTAAAGCAAGCGATGCCGAAATCATTGCTACTGCGTTGGATCAGGGACAAGTAATTTTTAATGACCTGAAAAAAATTCAGTTCAACAAAACAAAAATCGATTCACTGGAAGAAGCACATAACGTGCGCATCACGCTTCTTGTGCCCGGTGCGAGCAATGCTTTGGCCATTGAGCAAGAGTTGATCGATGCCTACATCAATGGATTGGCAACCGGATCGGTGCAGGAAAACATTCAAAAGGTTTGGACCGACCCAGAAAAAACAGCTTACGATTCCATACTTTATACGCAACCCAAACTCACCAAGCGAAGCGACGGCATTGAAGAGCTGGAAGGTATGTGGAATATCTACATGGCAAAGAAGGATGTGGTATTAAATTTTGGAAAACGAAATCAGTAAAAGCTGACACACGAACCTCCTGCCTTATTTTCGTTGCAGCCAGAATTTTTGCGTATGAAGAAAATCTCTTTCGTTCTTGTTATCCTGTTAGCGCTTTCAACTTCGGAAACGATTGCTCAAACTGAACCACTCGACACCGCGGCAATCTCCAAAATACAACGGGAAGGATTCGCGCGTTCTAAGGTGCTTAACATTGTGCGTATGCTCACCGATGTGCATGGACCAAGACTCACCAATTCAAAAGGATTTAAAAACGCTGCAACGTATGCAAAGGAAGCGTTGGCAAGCTGGGGTGTAGACAATGTTCATTTTGATGTTTGGGATGAACCGTTTGGCCGCGGATGGGAACTCAAACGGTTTGCAATGCAAAATTTGTCACCCGTTTTTTTTCCGGTAATCGCATATCCCAAAGCGTGGTCACCGGGCGTAAAAGGAACTGTTCAGGCCGAAGCTGTTTACCTCGACATCAAAACAGAAGCTGACCTTAAAAAATACGAAGGAAAACTAAAGGGGAAGTTTGTGCTCTTTAGCCTTCCCTCGACAATTAAACCAGACTATAAACCCGACGCATGGCGATTAAGCGATTCATTGTTATTGCAACTTGCCAATGCATTGCCCAGCGAACCGTCGTTTACATCAAGGCGATTTCGCGCGCCGGGAGAGCCGCAACGCCTGGCCTACCTGAAATGGAAGCTCTGCCAGGAAGAAGGTGTAGCTGCCATACTTGAAATAAGCCCGGGAGCAAAATCAAAAGATGGAACACTCATGGCACATTCGGCGACGGTGCCATATCCGGTAGACTACCCGTTTTCGAAACGGGTTCCCTCATACCATAAGAACGCACCTAAAATTTTACCACAGATCGTGCTTGCTGCTGAACACTACAATCGTATGGTGCGGCAAGTACAGGAAGGAAGCAAGGTAACATTAGCGTTAACCCTGGAAACAGAATTTACAGCGGAAGCACCGGGGTATAACATCATTGGCGAGATAACCGGAACCGACCTGAAAGATGAAGTGGTGATGATCGGTGCGCATTTTGATTCATGGCATACCGGCACAGGTGCAACCGATAATGGATGTGGTGCTGCCGTTATGATGGAAGCCATGCGGTTAATTAAAACCCTTGGTGTAGCGCCACGCCGAACAATTCGTATTGCGTTATGGGGTGGAGAAGAACAGGGACTACTTGGCTCGCGTTCTTATGTGAAACGTTTTTTAGGAGAACGTTTAGATCGCCTTTATCCGTATGATTCAATTCAATTCAAGCCTGCCGCTGAAAAGTTTTCGGTGTATTTCAACATGGATCATGGCAATGGAAAATATCGCGGAATCTATTTGCAGGGAAATCAACATGCGGCGCCAATATTCAGAACATGGTTAAAGCCTTTTCACCGGATGGGTGCCTCCACGATCACGTTAAAAAATACATCCGGAACAGACCACCTCGCATTTGACGCCATTGGCCTACCTGCTTTTCAATTTATCCAAGATCCTATTGAATACGGTGGTCGAACGTATCATACCAATATGGATGTATATGATCATGTTGTTGAAGATGATTTAAAACACAACGCAGTGATTACTGCTTTATTTGCCTGGCATGCTGCGAACAGAGCAAGCCTTATTCCCCGGAGATAAATCATGCAATAGCAGAAAAGGCTTAACATTTTTTATATCGCCAGCAATCCACCAGGTGATCATTAACTAATCCGCAGGCCTGCATGTGCGCATAGATTACTGTACTTCCTACGAACTTAAATCCTCTTTTAATCAAATCTTTGCTAAGCGCATCTGATTCTTTCGTAGTTGGAGGAACATCTTTAAGGGTTTTTCTTTTGTTTACGATAGGCTTTCCACCAACAAAACTCCAGATGTATTTGTCGAAACTTCCGAACTCTTTTTGAACTTCAAGGAAACGCTTCGCATTGCTAACAGCTGCATTCACCTTCAGGCGGTTTCTGATAATTGCAGGATCGAGTAAAATTTTCTCTATACGCGCTGGTGTAAATCGCGCTACTTTCTTCGCATCAAAATCGGCAAACAATTTCCTGTAGCCTTCTCGTTTTTTCAATATCGTAGACCAACTCAGTCCCGCCTGCGCGCCTTCCAAAATCAAAAACTCAAAATGTTTTTGATCATCGTGAACAGGCACACCCCATTCTTCATCGTGATACTGAACATATTGTTCGAATTTCAAACACCACGGACAACGAAATTTTTCTTGGATGGACATAGCGTGAGTTTTAGAAACTTTTGGGTTTTACGATAAGCTGCAAGCTACTGGCTGCAAGGGGCAAGTTGTTTGCGATCATTTATGAGTTTTTCGAAAAGCTGTGAGCTATGAGCTGTGAGCCGCGAGTTTGTTTGATCAATTAATATTTGATTCATGGCTTATAGGTGTTTTTAGACAAGCTGCAATCTATCAGGGGACAGCCACATCTCCGTGTTCACCACCCTGATCCTTCCGACAGTGTCGGAGGATTTGTCCCTCCTGAAACCAAGCGGGAAGTTTGAGTTGGCGTCAACCTTCAAACGCTAATCTCAAACGGGTTTGCCAGACATTTCTTTATCAGAACCTCAACCTCAAACATCGAACTTCAAACTTCAAACAAACCGCCACCAGCCCGTCGTTATCGAAAACCAACCTTGAACTTTGAACCATGAATCTTGAACTATCCACCTTGAACTATCGCAGGCCTTGTTTGATATCATCGATCAGGTCTTGTGTTTCTTCAATACCAACCGATAATCGTACAAGGTTGTCGGTTACGCCGATAGCGGCGCGTTCCTGGGCATTCATTTTAATGTGTGAAGTTTTAGCGGGAGAAGTAATTGTGGATTCTACGCCGCCCAGGCTTACTGCTCTGCGGATAAGCTTGAGTTTGTTCATAAATCCATCGGCGTCTTTTTTTACTTCGAAGGATAACATCCCGCCAAAACCACCAGGCATTTGTATCCTGGCAACATCATGATCGGGATGATCTTTTAACCCTGGATAGTAGACACGACCAATGCGATTATCTGTTTTAAGATATTCAGCGATAGCGAGCGCATTTGTGTTTTGTTGTCTTACACGTAACACGATTGTCTTTAAGCTTCGCTCTACTAACCAGCATGTATGTGCATCGAGAGATCCACCGAAGTGTATTGCGCTGTCAAGAATCTTTTTAGTTAATTGCTTTGAAGAAACTGCCACGCCGCAACAGATATCGCTGTGACCACCGATGTATTTGGTACCACTATGGGTTACGATGTCTATTCCAAAGTCGATCGGGTTTTGGTTCACCGGACTTGCAAAGGTGTTGTCAATGATTGTAATGAGTCCGTGCTGCTTCGCAATTTCAGCAACCGCTTTAAGGTTTGTGATCTTTAGTGTGGGATTGGATGGTGTTTCGATATAGATGACACGTGTATTTGATTTAATCGCGTTCTTGACTTCATCGGGGGTTGATCCGTTTACGAACGTATATTCGATGCCATAGCGTGGCATTTCATTGACTACAGCGTGATAGGTTCCGCCATATAGATCATTTTGAAAGATAGCGTGGTCACCCTGTCTCAATACTGCAAACAATGAAGTAAGGATAGCCGCCATCCCGGAACTGAACACTACACCATCTTCGGCATTTTCGAGCGCCGCCATTTTTTTTACTACAGCTATTTGATTTGGTGTGTTGAAATATCGCGGGTAAAGCGTTCCGTTGGGTGTATTTTCATAATCGTAAGCTGAAGAAGGAAAGATGGGTGTTACCATCCCCTTATATTGGGTATCACCCTCGGAGCCTGCGTGAACACTCTGGGTGAGTTTTGAAATTGATTCTGCTGCCATGGTTATCGTCTATGCATCAAATATAGCCTTACGTATAAGGCCAAAAAAATGCATTGGAGAATTTTTGGTACTTTACACTAAGTTTAACCTAACCCCTTTACGCGTATGGCACACGATTTCAAACCTAATGCCGGTGGAAAGGTATCTAAAAAAGATGCCGAAGGCTGGATACAGAAGTACGATGATGAAGACCGAAAAGACAAGGATAAGGATACCCGTTTTGTTTTTTTCGGCAAGGAATTTTTAATGGAAATTTTTAAAAATGCGCCTGAAGCTGCCGGTATCAGTTTTTACCTGGCAAAAAAACACAGTGATTTGGAAAAGAAAAATGTAATAGACCTGGTGCTGGTTCCAACCAGAGAAGATGGTACACATATCTGGCCCAAGCTAAGCGACGGAAAGGACGAAGTATCAGAAGGTGCTTATGACAATGGGGCGCGTTGTCCGCCAACGTGTAAGTAATTTGACATCTGCATTGAATTAGTCGCCAGCGAAAATCGTTGGCGACTAACTCAGTTTTAGTTATTATGCCTTCACCATCAAGTTAGCATCATGGACCAGGAACTAGGACATAAGATTTTGGATATCATTCTTTACATTGGCATGGTTATCCTTGTAGTTGTTATTTTTCTTTTAGGATCTGTATCAAGACGACAACCCCTGGTTTTTAGGTGGCTGATTCCTACTCTTGTGTTTTCCCTAAGTTGCGATCTGATCTCCATTCTTATTATACTTGACGTTTTCGGAGGCGATCCAAATATTGGTGGCAATCTTTATACACTGGGAGATGTGCTGTCTTATTCACCTTTTTTCTATTTTGCAATTGGGTGGAAGCCATTACAAAAATACTTCATCGCGATCAATATCGGTTACCTCATCTTTGTGATTTGCAATTTTATGTGGTGGCAAAAAAATGCCATTAATTCTTATTCTGACTCACTTTTCGTTATCCTCATTGTTTTCTTTTGTCTTACCTACTACTATAAATTACTGCGTGAACTCCCAACGGAAGATTTATTTCATATGCCTTTGTTCTGGATTATTTCGGCCATGTTCGTGGGGCTCTCCGGAAAACTGGTTTTATATAGTATTATTGAATACCTGATGGGGCATATGGGGGATAACCTGCTTATCCTTTTTATCATTCACAACTCAATCACCATTATTCAGAACCTCATGTATTTATGGGGAGCGTGGCTTCAATACAAAATCATAAAAAATTACAAGCCGGTCATGCAACTACAAAATGGATCTTGAGAAGATCAATCAAAAAAACGAACGCTAAATTTTCATTTACTTGTAGTAGTCGGGGCATTTTCATAACATTAATGCGCTAACCTGATTTAAAGGGCACATGATTCGGTCTGAAATCCTTGAAGTTTATCTGATCATTGCCATAGCGCTAGTCGCTATGTTTTTAATGGTGGGCTCCATTATCCTGTTCGTGCTGTATTACCAAAAACGCATGGTTCAGGAACAATTCAAAAGACAGCAAATGGAGCTTGAACATCAGAAAAAAATGATGGAAGCCGCGCTTGAATCACAGGAAAATGAACGTAGACGCGTGGCGGCTGACCTCCACGACAGTATTGGCGCCATGCTGTCAACGGTACGGGTAAGCCTGATCACACAGGCAAGAAAGGCCAATGCGGATGTTGACAGTATTACGGAAAGCAAAAAGATGCTGGATGATACCATCGACTCTGTGCGAAGGATAAGCCGTGACCTCATGCCGTCCACGCTTGAAAAATTCGGATTGACGCAAGCTGTTAAAGAAATGTGTGAACGGTTTCAGTCGACATCGAGTGTGCCGATTGTATATATGGAGGAAGGAGAAGTAGAAGCGATTTCAAAAAAACGTGAACTGATGATCTTTAGAATACTTCAGGAATTACTCAACAACGCGCTAAAACACGCAGCTGCGTCGATGATTAAAGTTACCTTTATCGGACAGCAGGAAAACGCACGAGTCGTTGTAGAAGATAATGGTATTGGATTCGACGTAGCGTTACATAAGAGCAGTCAACACGTGGCAACCGGACTGGGCCTATATAATATTGAGAACCGTGCGAGATTGGTGGGCGCAGAAGTGGAATTCCATTCTATAATACAACAAGGCAGTCGCATCGCTTTAATAATCCCCTATGAGAAAGTTTAAGGTTTACATTGCTGATGATCATACCTTGTTTCGGAAAGCGATGGTGAACTTGCTTCGAACATTCGATCGTGTTGAAGACGTGAAAGATGCGGAAAACGGCAAGGAACTTCTGGCCTTGATCAAAACAGATATACCCGACGTTGCCATCGTAGATCTTCAAATGCCTGTTATGGATGGCGTGGAAACAGCAGAGAACATCCTGACGCGTTATCCCGATATCAAGATCATTATCCTCACCATGCACGATAGTGAAAAATTCATTCTGCACATGATGGAGTCTGGCGTTCATGCATTTCTCTTGAAAAACACCGAACCGGAAGAACTTGAGAAAGCAATCTATTCTGTAGCTGAAAAAGATTTCTATCACAACGACCTGGTTGCTGCTGTACTCAGAAAAAGTATGCGGGAAAAAAAGGCTGGGCAGCGTCCTGCGTTTCGACAATCAGAATTAACGGAAAGGGAAAAAGAAATCCTTACGCTTACCTGCCAGGAACTTACCATCCGGGAAATTGGTCACAAGCTTTCGCTCAGTGAAAATACCGTGCGCAACCATCGCGTAAACATCATGGAGAAGATCGGCGTGAACAATACGGTAGGACTGGTAAAATATGCTTATGAAACTGGCATCATGAGCTAACGCGTTGTTCTGCTCCGGCGTATCGCTGCATAATATTTATCGATATTGTTATTTGAATTTATTTGCACTCACTAATTTCATTTTATGGTCTCCCTTCACGGAAGACGTTTTCAAAAGGCTTAACTCAGCGACATCGAATTCTGAACCTGCGATAATCAACATAGGCATCGTTATCGGCTTCACGTTGTATAAATTGCCGCTTTGACGCACTGGTATTATTGTACCATTTTTATAGTAGTATTTTACTATACGTACAACCCATTCACAAACTGGAAAAAACTCCAAACCGGCGTTTCGATCAGATTTCAGGCTTTCGCTTACCTTCCTTTCGACAACCTGCATTTTTCAGGTTCAAAGTGCCCTTTAAAAAATTCCGAACTTGATCGTCTATAGTTATTACATCTGATCATGAAAATACTGGTGGTTCACAGGCAAAAGGAGACGGTTGATCTGATAAACTCAGTACTCAAATCAAGTAACCCGATTATCCGGTATACAGAATCGGGACTTGACGGCTTGCTTACCTCGCGTATTGAACATTTTGATCTGATCATTTGTGGAACTGACTTGCCCGTTGTTACCGGTTTTGAATTAGTGCGCTCCATTCGTACCCACTCTGTTAACCGAAACACTTCTGTTGTTTTTATTGCGGATCAACCCGATCCAAAAGCAGAACACCTCGTCAACGCTTTGGGCGTTGCCGGCATGTTAGCAACCGTTGATGTGAATGGAAAACTTGCGGGCATTGTAAACGATAATGTAAAAGCAGAACCGGACAAAAACTGGGACGACCTGATGACAGGAAGCCGACTGAATTAAAAGGTATTACTATTTCTCTCTGTAAAATAGTTGGCAGGCTACTCTTTTAAACCACTTTCACCCCGGATAACCTTCGGGGTGAAAAAGTGGGAAATCACTTTTCTTTACGTTTGTCCAGGTCTGAAATCATACTGTTAAAAACAGAAAGTATCAAACTGAAGGCAAGGGCCCACCAAAATCCATCAACATCAAAGCCGGACACCAGATAATCTACTATTAGAATAATGAAGGCATTGATTACCAGCAGGAATAATCCTAACGTAACAACCGTAATGGGAATGGTGAAAATAATCAGGATCGGCTTAATAAAGAGGTTGGCGAACGAAATGCACGCCGCTACAAGCAAAGCATACCCATAATGACTGATATCCACCCCCGGCAACAGATAAGCTGTTAGCAATACAGCCAGTCCGGAAAGCAGAAAACGTATAATCCCATTCATTTTTATGGGGATAAAATTTGCTTCAAGTTCCGCTTTTAAGTGAAGAACGCAAATTCTAAATTACAGCCATGTATGCGATCGTGGATATAGAAACAACCGGGGGATATGCTGCAAACCATCGCATTACCGAAGTGGCCATTTACCTTCATGATGGGATGCAGGTGACGGATTGGTATCAGACCCTCATCAATCCAGGCCGAAACATTCCCTATTATATCACAGGATTAACCGGCATTTCAACGGAGATGGTACTGGACGCGCCCACGTTCGAAGAAATTGCGCCGGAATTAATAAAACGGCTTGAAGGCAAAGTCTTCGTCGCACACAACGCCCACTTTGACTATTCCTTTTTAAAACGTGAATTTGAGCTAGTGGGCCAATCGTGGCAGGCAAAAAAATTATGTACCGTAAGATTAAGTCGCAAAATCATACCAGGTCTTCGTTCATACAGTTTGGGAAGTTTAGCGGAAAGTCTCGGCATTGAAATAACCGATCGCCACCGTGCCAACGGTGACGCCTCTGCTACTGTCAAGATTTTTGATTTGCTGTTGCGCCGTGATCGTGACAACTACATTGCGAAAGCCCTGAAACGAAATTCAGGAGAGACCATTCTTCCTCCCAATCTTGCGAAAGAGGAGTTCGATCGTTTACCGGCAAAACCAGGCGTTTACTATTTCCTTAATGCCCGTGGTCAGGTGATCTATGTTGGCAAGGCAATAAATATCAAAAAACGTATTGCAGGACATTTTACCGGTGATGCGCGGGAATGGAGCCGGTCCAAAATCCGAAATGAAATTCATCACATCACGTATGAACTTACAGGGAATGAATTGATCGCGTTAATTCTGGAATCGCAGGAGATCCGCCGGTTGTGGCCAAAGTACAATCAAGCCCAAAAGTTCAAGGCCGAAGAATGGGGCATTTTTGGATACGAAGATCGAAATGGATACCTCCGCTTTTCAGTGAACACGGTGACCCGCGGCGCTCAGCCACTCATTCGTTTCAGCACCAAGGGAGATACTTGGAATTTTCTCTGGGAAAAGGTACGGGAATACGACTTGTGCCCCAAGCTTTGTGGATTACAGGTAGCCAAAGGGTTGTGCTTTAACTATCAAACCGGTGAATGCAAAGGCGCATGCATGTGTGTGGAGGGCGTGACAAAATACAACAAGCGCCTGATGAAAGCGATTAATTCCTTTACAACACAGGGAAATTCCGCTGCCATTATTGGCCGGGGACGTAATTCAGATGAACAATCGCTGATCCTTGTTGACAAAGGAAATTACTTTGGCTTCGGCTATTTCAATCGGGATGTTTCGATAACAGATTTCGAATCAGCAAAAACATTTGTTCGATCCAGCGTGCAAACTCCAACCGTTCAAAACCTGATCAACTCTTACCTTACCAATCCAAGGGGTACAAACATTGTGATGTTTTGATTCACTTTTTCGTTCGGCCGGTAACGCCGGGATACAAGGATGGTACAGGATCACTGGTGAAGATTTCGCCATTCTGCAGATCCATCATAGATAATACGCCAGACCATCCGGCACCTGTATCCATCAACCAGACCTCGCATGCCTTCATGGGCTTATTTCCTTTGATAGGAGTGTGCCCAACATAAATGGTATCATAAACTGTGAGTCGTCTTTCCGGGTTGTCATAATGTTCCAGCGCATGAATTACCAATGATCGATCCCAAAGAAAAGTATCTGTGTTCTGATATTTAATATCAACATTTTCCCGGATGCCGGCGTGAACGAACAAAGTGCCTTCACGAATTACAAAATGTTGTGCTGCTTCAATTAAGGCGATATGCTCTTCCGGGACAGCCTCATTCCCGTAGGAGGTTATAGTAGATTTTCCGCCCTGGTCGTACCACATTTCACCTACCCATCCGGTCTTCATCCATTTAAGCATCCACCAATCGTGATTGCCCAGGATAAAAGTGAGGTGTTTTATACGGAGCAATTCATCTATACATTGTTTGGTGTCCGGCCAACCGTCGCATACATCGCCCAGAAAAAGGAGTTCATCATCAGCATAATCAAAGGCGCTTCGTTCCAGGCATTGTTTCAATGCACGATAAGCGCCATGAAGATCACCCATTACAAATCGTCTGCCCATAACCTTTGATCTACTTCATTTACATTCTATCCTAAAACTGAACCGAATTGCTAATAATTGCACTATTTTTGGAGGATTCAAATTACAAAATCGGAATGGATACCATCGTTGAAAAACATCAGGAACATCAGCTAAAAATCAAGCAGGTAATTGCAGAAGTAGGTAAAGTCGTGGTCGGACAAGAGTATATGGTTAACCGTTTACTCGCTGGCTTGTTTACCAATGGGCACATTCTTCTTGAAGGTGTACCCGGTCTTGCAAAAACGCTTACGGTAAGTACGCTCGCACAGGTTTTACATCTTGATTTTCAGCGCATACAATTTACACCGGACCTGCTACCCGCCGACCTCGTAGGCACCATGATCTACAACCAAAAGGATGCACAATTCGAGGTTAAGAAGGGACCAATATTCGCCAATATCATTCTTGCCGATGAGATCAACCGTTCTCCGGCAAAAGTGCAATCGGCCTTGCTTGAAGCCATGCAGGAAAAACAAGTCACCATCGGAGAAACTACTTTTCGGTTAGATCGCCCTTTCCTTGTGCTGGCAACACAAAACCCGGTGGACCAGGAAGGAACCTATTCCCTGCCTGAAGCACAGGTGGATCGCTTTATGATGAAGGTGTTTGTAGACTATCCTACGAAGGAACAGGAACTGGAAGTGATGCGTCGTATCTCGAACATGCAGTTTGATTTTAAAGTAAATACGCTTCTTACCAAAGAAGAAATCTTTTCGATTCGTGAACAGGTAAACCAGGTTAAAATATCTGAATCGCTTGAACGTTATATCATCGAGCTGGTGTATGCTACACGTAAGCCACTTGATTACAAGTTAACAGAACAAGCTCCCTATATTCAGTTTGGCGCTTCTCCACGGGCCAGTATCAATTTAAATCTCGCGTCTAAAGCGATGGCCTATATGGACGGCCGTGATTATGTCTTACCAGAAGACATCAAAGAAGTTGCCCCGGATGTGATGAACCATCGAATTATCCTGAACTATGAAGCTGAAGCGGATAATGTTCGTACGAAGGATGTTATCAAGGCAATCCTCAACAAAGTGCCGATAAGTAAATAAGGGTTCATGTCGTTTCGTTAAGCTTACATTTTTATGGCCTCACCCGGCGCTCTCCGGAGGAGCTGGTTTATAGAAGCTGCGAAACGACATAAACATCACATTTGGTAAAATTCGAGTTTCAGGTTTTTAACACCGAAACCGGAAACAGTAAATCAATAGGATAGTCCAAAACCAAAATTGTATAGCGGATTTTCGGAATCATACGGAACATCTTCTTTTTGTTTTTTGACCGCCTCCATCGAAGAAGGTAATTCAAATGGGAGTTTCCCTTCAGGCTTAGCCTTACCAAAAATCACATCCAGCAAAGCTTCGTCACTCGCTCCGTAATTCGCGATAAGCGCTTTAGATTTCTCACTGATCTCAGGAATAACGGCTGGTCTGTCGAGATAGATATCCACTATCGTCGGTACGGAATTCAATAAGCGTAAAATACTGTCTTTCTCGACACCTTTGAAATCTAAGTCTCCATGATGAAAACCCCGAGCGAAAGAATTCTCGGTTTCTACAGGATACCATGGCGTATTCAATCTGATAATTGCAAAGTCAGCCTCCTGTGGCGTACTAACAACGGTGCCATATTTGGCTGCCATTTTTGGGTTTATATTCTTTACATAGAGCTTATATTTTTCAGCTGTAAGCGGAAGCATTTTTACCTCGTTTTTTAGTAACGTGATAGACCTACGTTGCGCTGCGTCGCCAGCTTTCTTAAATTCTTCCTTTCCAACAGTTGCCAATGCGTCATCAACATTTACATACGGGTCTTCGAAAAGTCCGAGTTTAAATTTTTGATACAATAAGCGACGTACAGATTCATCAACACGCGCTTCGGTTAGCTTGCCCTTTTTTACAAGACTTACCACCAACTCCGGACAGTTTTCTCCGCCAAACTGGTCGATACCGGCTTCAATAATTTTCAATACTCTTTCTTCGGGTGATAAATGTTCAGCACCCCAGGCGCGTGCAGGCCATACGGTATTTCCCATATTCGTATCCGTTATAAGACCCCAGTCGGTACAGACCACACCATTGAATTTGTATTTTTTCCGAAGCAAATCAGCGATGATCTCTTTGTTAAACGCAAACGCAACGTCTTCGCTTGTCTGACCCATAGGCACACCGTAGTAAGGCATGATGGCTGCCGTGTTTGCTTCAAATGCAGCTTCAAACGGAATGAGGTGATACGCAAAATTATTTCCAGGGTAAACCTGTCCCTGCTGAAATTCAAAATGGGGATCGAGCCCTTCTTTTTGAGGGCCTCCACCAGAAAAGTGCTTGGTCATACATGCGACGCTATTGCTATCCAGCGTATTACCCTGAAAGCCCTTAATGTAGGCTTTGATGAGTTTGGCGGAAAGATGGGCATCTTCTCCGAACGTTCCACTTACGCGTGCCCAACGCGGTTCTGTTGCAAGATCTGCCATGGGATGCAACGCTTCGCGAATACCAACAGCAAGATATTCCTGTCGTGCAATGTTAGCGTGTTGTTCCATCAATTTTTCATCACCAATAGCAGCAAACCCCAATTGCTCCGGCCATTGTGAAAATGCATTTGCCTGCATTGAAAATATAGCATTGCTAAACGCATTTCGCGGATCCGACGCCAGGGTAACGGGAATACCCAGTCGGGTTTCCTCAGCATACTTTTGAACATTATTATACCATGTCGCCAATGCCTTTGTTGCAGGTGCAGCCCAGATATTCAAATGTGTCATCCTAAATGAATCAATGAGATGCGTAGCTGTAGGGGCAAAAGCAAACATTCCTTTTCCAGGTTTGTCTTCGAGTGAACCATCATCATTAATGCGCACGCCATTGATAAACATCATCCCTGCTTTTTCTTCGAGCGTCATCTGCTGAAGTAGGTCATCAATCCGTTTGTCGATGGGTTTTGAAACATCTTCATAGACATCCTTTTTTCCATTCTTGTTTAAATCCCGATAAGGAGATTCTTTTTTTCCGCAAGAAGTAAGAACCACGGTGAGCATGATAATACCGACACTTTGTATCAGCCTGTAATTGGAAATGTTCGTCCTAAACATATGTTCATTGTGTTGATGGTACACAATAATAAGTCTTTTCTTGTGTATTCCGTACACAATTAAGTTTTATATTGCTGTATGAAGAAAAAACAACCGGTGTTGGAACCGGCCGATTTTTATAAACGGGGCGATGACTATTACTTATCACACCTTTCGGTGGATTGTGTGATTTTTGGGTTTCACAATAATGAATTAAAGGTCCTTCTGCTGGAGTGGAAGGATACGCAGCGATGGTCTTTGCCAGGCGGATTTATTTACAAGGAAGAACATATCGATGAGGCTGCCATTCGTATTTTAAAACTTAGAACCGGGCTTGAAAAAATTTATCTCCGGCAGTTCCATACATTTGGGGACCCTTTACGGGATCAAAAAAAACACGGGATCAAACTTCCGAAAGAAGTTACGAAAAGCTGGCTTCATGAGCGGTTTGTAACCATTGGTTACTGGGCGCTGGTTGAATTTTCAACCGTGGTTCCGACGCCTGATGAATTCAGCGCTTCTTGCCGATGGTGGGATTTACAAAAGCTTCCATCGCTTATTCTTGATCATAAAGAAATTACCCGGAAAGCACTTGGATCACTTCGACGAGAGTTGAACAATTTCCCAATCGTGCGTGATCTGCTACCCCAGAAGTTCACCATGCCGGAGTTGCAGAAACTTTATGAAACCATTCTCGGTAAAAACCTTGACCGCAGAAACTTCCAAAAAAAGATGTTGGCCCTCGACATCCTGGAACGGTTGGATGAAATTAAAAAAGGCGGTGCGCACAAAGCGCCCTACCTCTATCGCTTTGATCAGAAAAAATATGAAAAGGCGATGAAAGAAGGATTACGGATCGCCTTATAAAACAAACAACCCCGACCAAATTAATCAGGGTTGTTTAATTAATGTCGTTGAATTAACCTTGCTTTGTGGACCCCTGGCCGCTCCAAAGGAAAAGATTCAAGGAAAGCTTAACTCGCCGACATCGGCTGTATAGTCTTTAGGTCTCGCTTATTTACAGTGTCCGTTTCACTTCACGCTGTTCGTAGCTTTCAATAACATCGCCTACGTTGATGTCGTTAAATCCATCGATACCAATACCACAATCAAATCCGGATTTCACTTCACTGGAGTCATCTTTGTGACGTTTCAAAGAGCCTAACTTGCCCTGGTATGTAACAATACCATCGCGAATAAGACGGATAGGATTATTGCGTTTGATCGATCCATCGGTAACCATACACCCTGCAATGGTACCAACCTTAGAGATCTTGAATACATCGCGCACCTCTGCATTACCTACAATTACTTCTTCGGTCTCAGGTGCCAGCATACCTTCCATAGCAGCCTTCACATCATTGATCGCATCATAGATAATGGAGTACAGACGAATTTCGATTTCTTCATTTTCGGCAAGCCTTTTAGCAGCTCCGGAAGGCCTTACCTGGAAACCTACGATAACAGCATCTGACGCCGATGCAAGAAGTACATCCGATTCAGAGATCTGACCTACACCACGATGAATGATTGCAACTTGTATCTCCTGCGTAGAGAGTTTCAACAATGAATCTGAAAGTGCTTCCACTGAACCATCCACGTCGCCCTTCACAATCACATTCAATTGCTTGAAGCTTCCGATGGCAAGACGTCTTCCAATTTCGTCGAGTGTAATGTGTTTCTTCGTACGAATGCTTTGCTCGCGTAACAACTGGCCGCGCTTACCCGCAAGTTCGCGTGCCTCACGGTCCGTTTCCATTACAGCAAATTTTTCACCTGCCTGAGGGGCTCCATCCAAACCAAGTACAACAACCGGTGTTGATGGTCCCGCTTCCGCTACTTTTTTACCAGTATCTTCAAACATCGCTTTTACACGTCCATAATGCGCGCCAGCCACAACGATATCACCGATCTTCAGGGTTCCGGTTTGAATCATTACGGTGGCTACATAACCACGTCCTTTGTCCAACGATGCTTCTATTATAGAACCAGATGCTTTTCTGTTTGGATTCGCTTTCAGGTTAAGAATCTCTGCTTCCAACAATACTTTCTCCAGCAGGTCATCAATACCAATCCCGGACTTAGCCGAAATCTCCTGGCTTTGATACTTACCGCCCCATTCTTCTACCAGAATATTGTTGCTTGATAATGATTCGCGAATCTTATCAGGATTAGCACTTGGCTTATCGATTTTATTGATCGCAATCACAATCGGTACACCTGCCACCTGAGCGTGGTTAATCGCTTCTTTGGTCTGCGGCATCACATCATCATCAGCAGCCACCACGATGATGGCGATGTCTGTAAGTTTAGCACCCCTAGCACGCATGGCTGTGAATGCCTCGTGACCCGGTGTATCAAGGAACGCGATCTTATGACCACTCTTTGTTACCACATCATAAGCACCAATGTGCTGGGTGATTCCACCTGCTTCCTGGGCTGTTACCTTGGTGTTACGGATATAATCAAGTAAAGAGGTTTTACCATGATCAACGTGACCCATGATGGTAACGATTGGTGCGCGTGGTTCGAGCGATTCTTCTTCATCCACTTCAACGATTGATTCAATTTCATCTTCTGCCGAAGTGAATTGTACCGCATAACCAAATTCATCAGCAATAACTGTAATGGCTTCAGCATCGAGTCGCTGGTTGATTGAAACAAACATGCCCAGACTCAGGCATGTTGAAATTACATCATTGACAGAAACGTTCATTAATGATGCAAGGTCGTTGGCAGAGATAAATTCGGTAACGCGCAATGTTTTTGACGCTTCCTGATCCTCGATCATTTGCTGCTCCTGCGCGTCCGAGTAGGCCTGACGCTTTTCTCTTCTGTACTTAGCGCCCGAAGCTTTTTTCTGCCCACCGCCACTTAATTTAGCAAGTGTTGCCCTGATCTGATCTTGAATTTCTTTTTCGGAAGGTTCTTCTTTTTGAACCCGTGGAGAAGCGGTACCACTTTTTCCACGCGCATGCTGACCCGGTCGTTGCTGCGCCGGAGGTCCTGGTCGGCCGGGGCGTTGGCCACCCGCCTGAGGCTGTTGTCCTCCCTGTCCTTCATTTGGACTAATCCGCTTACGCGGACGTTTTCCTTTGTCTTTTTGAGTATCAGAGGATGCTACAGGAGCATCTTTTTTCCGTTCCGGAGGAAGTTCAATCTTATCAACAACCTTCAAACCTTTCAGCTTGTCCGCTTTTGCCTTAATGGTTTCCTGCTCCGGTGCTTGCGGCGGCTGCACCTGTACCGGAGGTTGAGAAACCGCTTCAGCTTTGGGCTCAACCTTTGCTATTGGCTCTTCAACCTTTGGTGCAGGTTCTTCTATCTTCTTAACCGGTTCTTCAACGGGTTTCTCTTCTACTTTCTTTTCTTCTGCAACCGGAGGTGGTTCTGGAACCTCTTGTTTTACGCTGACAGCCGGCGTTGCTTTTTTCTCAAGATCAATTTTACCAATAACCTTTATTCCTTCCAGTTTTGGTTTTTCGCGTTCAACTTTCTCCGATTTGATTTCTTCCTTGGCCTTCAGATCTTTTGATCCGAGGTTCTTAATCATAATGCGCTCCTCTTCTTCACCACGTTTTTTCGCCGCGTCCTTTTCGTTTTCAAGAACCACATTATCACCATGTTTAACGCCAATGGAAAGTCCTGAGGCTTCCAGTTTTTCAGTGGCCGAAGAGGCAAACTCCTTGGATAAATAACCAAATTGTTCAGGCGTAAGCTTAGCGTTGGGGTTATTTTCAACCTCAAAACCTTTCTTTGCCAGAAAGTCCAAAATGGTATTATGACCCACATTGAGCTTCCTTGCTGCCTGACTCAACCTGATCAATTTTTCTTCTGCCATACTCAAATATGCCTGTTTTTTAAAGACTTTAAAACCCTATTCGCCAAAGGCGCGAAAAATAACTTACCGGTAACGCTTCGTAAAATTCACAAGTAGGTGAATCGTCACGCTTTGTTACTCAAATTCCCTCCGCAAAACGGTTAATACATTCTCGACGGTCTCTTCTTCCAGGTCGGTTCTGCGCACAAGTTCATCGCGGTTTAACGCCAATACACTTTTTGCAGTATCTAATCCGATCCGGTTCAACTCGTCTATTACCCAACTCTCAATTTCATCAGAAAATTCATTCAGATCCACATCTTCCTCTTCCTGACCATCTGCAAGTTCTCTGAATACATCGATCTCATATCCTACTAACCGACTTGCCAGTTTGATATTCAATCCGCCCTTTCCAATCGCTAAAGAAACCTGATCCGGCTTCAGGTAAACGGCAACACGACCGTTATCTTTATCAACTTTAATCGAACTGATTTTCGCCGGGCTTAAAGCGCGCTGGATATAGAGCTCCAGATTTTCAGTAAAATTGATTACGTCAATATTTTCATTTTGCAATTCACGAACGATGGCATGAATGCGCGAGCCTTTCATCCCTACACAGGCACCAACCGGATCAATACGATCATCGTAAGATTCAACAGCTACCTTAGCACGCTCACCAGGTTCACGAACCACTTTCTTAATTGTGATCAAACCATCATATACTTCAGGCACTTCCTGCTCAAATAAGCGTTCCAAAAATACAGGAGAAGTTCTGGAGAGGATAATCTTGGGATTACCATTTACCATTTCAACTTTATGCACGATGGCTCTTACGTTTTCACCTTTGCGGTAGCGATCTTTCTGGATCTGTTCATTACGCGGAACAGAAATCTCGTTTCCTTCGCCGTCGATTAGCAACACTTCCTTGCTGAGTACCTGGTAAACCTCACCTGCAATAATTTCACCGACCAGGTCTTTATACTTTTGAAAAAGAATATCCTTTTCAAGGTCTTTTACTTTCTGGATTAAAGTCTGGCGCGCTGTGGTTACGGCACGACGACCAAAATCTTCAATGTAAACCTGTTCGGAAACTTCTTCGCCAACTTCAAAATCGGGTTCAATTTTCCGTGCTTCTGTTAAACTGACTTTATCAAAATCCCAAATGTCTTCCGAGTCGTCATCTACGATTTCGCGGAAGCGATAAATTTCAAGGTCACCCTTGTCGGCATTAATGATAATGTCAAAATTCTCATCTGATTCGTACTTCTTACGGATCATATTGCGGAATACATCCTCCAAAATCCGGATCATCGTCGGACGATCAATGTTCTTTTGCCTGGCAAATTCAGCAAAGGACGAAATTAATTCATGTGCATCCATGGTTACGTCTTATTTAAAACTCACTAACACAAAAGCCTTTTCGATTTGCGAAAAGTTTATGTCTATACTTGTTGTTTGTTTCTTTTTTCCACTGCCTGTTTCCTGCAGAAGCGTAATTGTTTCTTGCCCTACCACTTCAAGCTTTCCTTCAATTAGTTTATCACCTGACTTAACGCGCAGCTTTCGTCCAACATGTTTCGGATACTGGCGCTTTAGTTCAAGGGGATGATCAACTCCTGGTGTCGTTACTTCCAGCAAGTAATTATCTTCAAAAAGCGAAAGCTCATCCAATGTTACAGAAAGCGATCTGCTCAACGCAGCACAGTCATCTATATCTACCCCTTCGTCGCCATCAATAATCACTGAAACTTTTTTGGGGCCTTTTCGGGCAGACACAACAACAGCCACGATAAACAAACTTGGTTTTGTAAGCTTGTCTTCCGCTAATTTTGTGATTTGTTCCTCCAGACCCATACAAACTATCCTATAAACAAAGAGGGGACTTGTCCGTCCCCTCTAAAAATTAAATTTTCAGAAACTTGGTGCAAAAGTATATTTTTTTAGCGTATCGCCAAAGTGTTCGAATTTTTAAATGATGATTGAGGGCGCAAAAGGCGCTTTACGAACGAGCCGGCATTAAGGTTAATTACAAGACAAGCATCTCCTTACTGAGATTTTGCCTTGCCGATTTTTCGAAATGGGCGAAGAAATAAGCGGTTTTGAAAATTTTTTCCATCGCCAATATATCCTGAAGTATTTTCTTACGACCGGCATTGAATATGGCATCCGGGTACACCTGAAATTCTTCTCTGACTTGCCGCGTATATGCCAGGTACACGTTCTCGTCTGCTCCTAAAATCGCCAGATCAGCATCGTTGAAGAAGTTAGTATCGGAATCAACGGACACAGCGTGCTGCCGGGTCGCCAGGATATGCTTCTCAACACGGATAATCCGGCTTGCAGGAAATCCAAGTTGTGTTAAATGCCCCCTTGCAGCTTCAGCACTAAGCATTTCATTATCGTTCTGCGTCACCGTGTAAATGAAATCATGATAAAATGTAGCAAAGATGATCGCATCCCAATCGTCTATTTCTGATTTCACTTTCTCAAGCTTCAAAATCAAATCCCGGAGATGATGCAGCGTATGATAATGACGCGTGGGCTCATTATGCTGTTTTTCAATTTGCGACCAGCAATCAGCAATCAGTGCAGCGTCTGACGAATAACATTGTGCCGTTTTTGCGAAAAGTTGTTGAAGCAAAGTATTTATCGTTAAAAGCCAATCAAATCAACTATCAGAAACAACCTAGATATAATCCGGAAGGTTCTTTAAGTACACACCGTAGCCGCTCTTTTCAAGTGGTTTTGCCAACTCAAAAAGCTGCTCTTGTGTAATAAACCCTCGGCGGTATGCCACCTCCTCAATACAGCCTATCTTTAATCCCTGGCGTTGTTCAATGGTCTGAACAAAGTTTGCCGCCTGCATTAATGAATCAAACGTTCCGGTATCAAGCCACGCCGTACCCCTACTCATGGGGGCAACTCTTAATTTACCGCGTTTCAGATACTCATTATTAACATCGGTAATTTCCAGTTCTCCACGCGGACTTGGTTTAAGTGCTTTGGAAATTGCCACCACATCGTTATCGTAAAAATACAAACCCGGAACAGCGTAATTGGATTTTGGCTTTTTAGGTTTCTCTTCAATGGAGATCACTTTTTTATCTGCATCAAATTCTACAACGCCATAACGTTCAGGATCTGTTACGTGGTAAGCGAAAACGACACCGCCATCCGGATCGATATTGTGCTTTAACAATTTGCGCATACCGGAACCATAAAAGATGTTATCGCCCAGGATCAAGGCGACTTTTTCTTTTCCAATAAATTTTTCGCCGATAATAAAAGCCTGCGCAAGACCTTCCGGATTGGGTTGAATTTCATAAGAGAACGAACAACCGAGTCGCTTACCATCGCCGAGTAATTTTTGAAACATCGGCATATCGTGTGGCGTGGAGATAATCAGAATTTCATTGATCCCTGCCATCATCAGTACAGATAGCGGATAATAGATCATCGGCTTATCATACAACGGCATCAACTGTTTGCTTACAGCAAGGGTAAGTGGATACAAACGGGTTCCTGAACCACCCGCCAGAATAATTCCTTTCATCAATGAGCTATTTTAGAACTGAAGATACCAATATTAATTTCATTTGTGCCATACTTTCCCTGTGCGCGAAGAAACGTATGTTACTACCGTTCCTGATACATTTTACTGTAATACTTAAGATAGGCTCCCGAGGTTACATTTTTTAACCACTCCTGATTCGCAAGATACCAATCTACTGTTTTTTCAAGGCCCACTTCAAAAGTTACTTCCGGACGCCACCCTGTTTCGCTGATCAGTTTTGATGCATCAATTGCATAGCGCAGATCATGACCCGGACGATCTTTTACATACGTAATCAGTTGTGCCGACGTCCCTTCTTCACGTCCGAGTTTTTTATCCATGATATGACAAAGCAAATTGATAAGGTCAATGTTTTTCCATTCATTGTTTCCGCCAATGTTATAAACCTCTCCCACCTTTCCCTTGTGAAAAATGCTGTCTATTGCTTTTGCATGATCTTCTACGAATAACCAGTCGCGAATGTTTTCTCCCTTGCCGTAAACTGGCAGCGATTTGTTATTGATGATATTATTAATCATTAACGGAATTAATTTTTCGGGAAAATGAAAGGGACCGTAATTATTAGAGCAACGGCTTAGTTTGGTCGGTAATCCGAAACTATTGTAAAACGCCTGTACAAAGTGATCGCTACTGGCCTTTGAGGCTGAATATGGCGAACGCGGATCAATGGGCGTTTCTTCGGTAAAGAATCCGCCATTGTCTGCCGATCCGTACACTTCATCGGTTGAAATATGATAAAACACCTTATCCTGGAAGTTGCTTTGCCACGCAGCACGTGCCGTGGTGAGTAGGTTCAATGTGCCAACGATGTTGGTATGCGCAAATTCAGCCGGGTTATGCAACGACCGGTCTACATGCGATTCTGCAGCAAGGTGAATTACACCATCTATGTCGTATTTACTAAAAACGCTGACGAGGAATTCCACGTCAAGGATATCTCCTTTTTCGAAATGGTAATTTTTTTTGCCTTCGATGTCTTTAAGGTTCTCGAGGTTTCCGGCATACGTTAATTTATCAAGGTTAACGATGGTGTACGTCGGGTATTTATTTACAAAAAGTCTCACCACATGGGAACCAATAAATCCGGCTCCTCCGGTTATTAAAATCTTTTTTGACATGACAGCTTTTATTTAGCGTATGTAATTTTCAAAACTCTTATGATCGCGATCGTAAAGCACTTCTTTGGGTAACGATTTGAAATATTCGTATGTGATCTTTAATCCTACTGAACGTGATACTTTAGCCTCCCAGCCGAGTAGTGTTCTCGCTTTCGTTGTATCTGGCTGGCGTTGTTTTGGATCGTCTTTCGGCAATGGATGGTATACAATTTTCTGGTTCGTGCCAGTGAGTTTTACGATCTCTTCAGCAAAATCTTTGATCGTAATTTCATCCGGGTTACCAATGTTTACCGGGAGAGAATAGTCAGACATCAACAACCTGAATATCCCTTCAACCTGATCATCCACATAACAGAAAGAGCGTGTCTGCGATCCATCACCAAATACCGTGAGGTCTTCACCGCGAAGGGCCTGTCCGATAAAAGCAGGCAAAACGCGTCCGTCATTCAGACGCATGCGTGGACCATAAGTATTAAAGATGCGAACAATACGTGTTTCTACATTATGATAGGTGTGATACGCCATGGTAATGGCTTCCTGAAAACGCTTTGCTTCATCGTATACGCCCCGGGGGCCAATTGGGTTTACATTGCCATAATATTCTTCAGTCTGCGGATGAACCAGCGGATCACCATAAACTTCCGAGGTGGATGCTACGAGGATGCGTGCTTTTTTCGCGCGTGCAAGTCCAAGTAAATTATGTGTTCCAAGCGAACCAACTTTAAGTGTTTGAATTGGAATTTTCAGATAATCGATTGGGCTCGCAGGCGATGCAAAATGCAGAATGTAATGAAGCTCTCCCGGAACATGAACGAACGAAGAAACATCATGTTGGTAAAATTCGAAATCGGCATGCTTAAAAAGGTGTTCAATATTACGCAGATCTCCGGTGATAAGATTATCCATAGCAATTACACTGAATCCTTCGTTAAGAAAGCGTTCAGATAAGTGGGAGCCAAGAAATCCGGCTCCCCCTGTAATAAGGATTCTCTTTTTACCCATTCACGACCTCCCTCCCAATGCTAAAATAAGCGTAGCCGAGTTCTTTCATCTGGTTTAATTCGTAGAGGTTTCTGCCATCAAAAATTACTTTGCCTTTCAGTATGGTTCCCAACTTATCAAAATCAGGGGTACGGAATTCAGGCCATTCGGTGGCAATAAAAATTGCATCAGCGTTTTCAGCGGCATCGTAAGGTGTAGTACAGAACTGAATTTTATCGCCAAGCAATCGCTTCACATTATCCATGGATTCTGGATCATGTGCTTTGATGGTCACACCTTCCTCTAACAGGGCTTCAATATTGTAGAGTGCTGGTGCTTCGCGAATGTCGTCGGTATGGGGTTTAAAAGATAATCCCCATACGGCAATCGTCTTACCTTTTAAATTATTTTTAAAGTATTCTTTTATCCGCGGCAGTAAACGTGTTTTTTGATCATGGTTCACATCCATCACCGCTTTCAGTATCTTAAAATCATAGTTTGCATCAGTGGAGGATTTAGCAAGAGCCTGTACATCTTTTGGGAAACAACTGCCACCATAACCGATACCCGGAAAAAGGAATCGCTTTCCAATACGGCTATCGGTTCCTACACCTTTTCTAACGGCGTCGACATCCGCTCCTAATAGTTCGCAGAGGTTTGCAATTTCATTCATAAATGAAATTTTGGTTGCCAGGAATGAATTGGCTGCGTACTTGGTAAGTTCTGCTGAGCGTTCATCCATAAAAACCAAGGGATTGCCCTGTCGCACAAACGGTGCGTATAAAGCTTCCATTACTTTGCGTGCTTTCGCGGACGTAGTTCCAATGACCACACGTTCAGGCTTCATAAAATCTTCGACAGCTACACCTTCGCGCAAAAATTCAGGATTTGAGACCACATCAAATTCGGCTTTTGCTTTTGCCTGAATACGCTTCTGTACTTTGTCTGCTGTTCCTACAGGTACAGTACTTTTATCAACAATAACAGTATAGTCGGTAAGCAGCGGCCCAAGGTCATCTGCTACTTTCAAAATATATTTTAAATCTGCCGAGCCATCTTCTCCGGGAGGTGTTGGCAAAGCAAGAAAAATTATTTTGGCGTCTTTAATGCCTTCTTCAAGGTTTGTTGTAAACAACAATCTTTTCTGTTTGATGTTGCGTTCAAACAATTGTTCGAGGCCAGGTTCATAAATGGTAACTTTACCGCTCTGAAGTTTTTTTACCTTTTCAAGGTCGATATCCACACAAGTTACTGTGTTGCCGGTCTCTGCAAAGCATGTTCCGGTTACCAGACCAACGTAACCAGTGCCAACTACTGCTATTTTCATGTTCTACTATATTGGGTTTGAAATGCGAAAATAAGATTTTTGAGAAGACGACTTGCTGAAGCTCTAAAATTAAAGGCTGGAATCTTTAAGATTATTCATGCCGCCATACTAACATTCGTTTGCATGGTATATGATTTTCTTCTACATTCGCTGCTTCTAATTCGCGAACAATGCAAGTTGTAATGGAAAATTCGAACACAGTTCATTTTGATGTAAGTGAGAATCAATTGCTGATTGCTGAGATGGCCAGAAATTTCGGTGCCAAAGAAATCCGGCCCTACATGATGGATTGGGATGAAACCCAGGAATTCCCGGTTCATTTATTTCATAAACTCGGCGAACTGGGGCTTATGGGTGTGCTCGTGCCGGAGGAATATGGCGGAAGTGGATTTGGTTACCAGGAGTACATCACGGCTATTATGGAGATTGCAAAAATCGACGGCTCGATCGGGCTTTCTGTCGCTGCCCATAATTCTTTGTGTACGAATCACATTCTTCACTTCGCGAACGAAGAACAAAAACGGTTTTATTTACCTAAACTGGCAACCGGTGAATGGATTGGAGCTTGGGGTTTAACCGAGCCCAACACCGGTTCCGATGCGGGAAATATGCGAACCGTAGCCGTGCGCGATGGCGATTACTATGTTATTAATGGCGCTAAAAATTTCATCACCCATGGTAAATCCGGAAATGTCGCGGTCGTTATTGTAAGGACCGGAAAGGTTGGCGATTCTCATGGTATGTCTGCCTTTCTGATAGAAAAGGGAACACCGGGATTTTATTCCGGTAAAAAAGAAAATAAGCTGGGCATGCGCGCTTCGGAAACCGCGGAATTGATCTTTAATGATTGCCGCGTTCATCATTCCCAGCTTATTGGTAATGAGGGAGATGGCTTTATTCAATCAATGAAAATTCTGGATGGTGGCAGAATTTCTATTGCGGCCTTGAGTCTTGGCATTGCCATGGGTGCGTACGAAAGCGCTTTACAGTATTCGAAAACGCGTCACCAGTTCAATCAACCGATTTCCAGCTTCCAGGGAATATCCTTTAAGCTGGCTGATATGGCAACAAAAATAGAAGCAGCCAGGTTACTTACCTTTCGAGCAGGGGATCTTAAAAATAAAGGCATGGATGTTACAAAGGAGTCGGCCATGGCAAAGTTGTATGCCTCTGAAGTGGCGGTAGAAGTAGCCAATGAAGGCGTCCAGATTTTCGGTGGATATGGATACACAAAGGACTTTCCCGCAGAGAAATATTATCGTGACGCCAAACTATGCACGATAGGTGAAGGCACGTCTGAAATTCAAAAACTTGTAATCAGCCGTTGTCTGCTGAAGTGATTCCCAAACAATTCCAATACTTTCCAAATACGTTCGGGCGAATTTGCATAATATACTGATGCTTTCGTATATTTGCACCCCTAATTAAGAAGTATGTTAATAATCAACGTAAAAGAAAACGAATCAATCGACAAGGCTTTAAAGCGTTTCAAGAAAAAGTTTGAAAAAACTGGTGTGTTGAAAGAATTGCGTTCGCGTACTGCTTTCGAAAAGCCTTCTGTAAGACGCCGGAATGAAATAATCCGTGCTGCGTACCGTGAGCAACAAAGACTGCAGGATCCTTCTGCCAGCTAACTTATATTTGAGTGGACGACTAACGGGGTTAGCAATTTGATATTGTTATCCACAAGTTATCACCATTTATTCCACAAATCCCCTTAGGAAGTTTTTCTTAAGGGGATTATTTTTTAGATTGCTTTAGAGGCAAAGGTTGATCTGAAGCATGTGTGATTCTTTTTATAAATACCTCGAGTTCGAAAAAAGGGTAAGCTCCAATACACTGGTGGCCTATCAAAATGATCTGCACCAGTTTTCGTCTTTTTTAACCAATACATTTCATCATCCACAAACAGAATCAGCCGATCATGGTATGATCCGAAGTTGGGTTATTTCGCTCATGGAGGAAAAACTAGACCCCGCTTCTGTTAACCGAAAGATCGCATGCCTGCGATCATATTATAAATTTCTACTTCGAAAAGAAATAATTGCGCACGATCCGATGCTTAAGATCCGCGCCTTAAAAACGAAAAAAAAATTACCCGCTTTTGTTAAGGAAGCGGAAATGGTGAATTTATTGGACAATCATTTTTTTGAGGATTCATTGGAAGGGTGGCGTAATAAGCTCATCCTCGAATTATTTTATGGTACCGGAATGCGCCTTTCAGAATTGCTTACGCTGAAAGAAAATCAAATCAACCTGGCCGACAGAACGTTAAAAGTATTGGGAAAAAGAAACAAGGAAAGGATAATCCCTTTTGGCATTGGTCTCGTTTCTATCCTTAAGGCTTATAACGCTATGAAGAAAAAACAAACGGAGGATAAACTTCATGGTCTTTTGCTCGTCACAGACAATGGCGACCCTTGTTACCCGATGATGGTTTATCGTATTGTAAAAAATTATTTACGGGATTTTACGTCTTCAGATAAAACAAGTCCTCATATTTTAAGACATACTTATGCAACGCACCTGTTAAATAAAGGCGCCGAAATAAACGCCGTAAAAGATTTGCTTGGCCATAGCAGCCTTGCTGCAACGCAGGTCTATACGCACAATTCAATGGAAAAACTTAAGAAGGCCTTCGACCAGGCCCATCCCAAAGCATAACGCAATTAAACCAAATCATATTATGAATTGACCTCTACGAATTACGAATGCTCCGGCGCAGTGCCGGAACTGTTTTATTGTTCAACTTAAAATTTTTTAATTATGAAGTTACAAGTTCATTCCATCCATTTTAACGCTGACCAAAAGCTGATTAACTACATTCAAAAAAAGCTGGATAAACTGGAAACATTTTATGACCGTATGGTGGATGGTGAAGTCTTTCTCAGATTGAACAATGAAGGAATCGATAATAAAACGGTAGAGATCAAACTGCGCGTTCCGGGCAATAAACTTTTTGCTATCGAAAAAGCGCGTTCTTTTGAAGCCGCAACCGGCCTGGCCGCAGAAGCCTTACGAAACCAAATCAAAAAGTTTAAAACGAAAATAAAGAAGGGCAGAGCGTAGACGAAGAAGTACGGTACAAAGTACGAGGCACGAAGTTGGGTTTACACCTCGTACCTTGTACCTTGATTTAGATGTTAAAGGCTTTTTTCAGTTCTCTTACATAGTTGAGTTTTTCCCAAGGGAACAGTTCAACTTTTTTTCTCTTTTCGTTTGGTTTACCTGCATTGAATATTTTTTCAACAATCTTAGGCTCGCGTCCCATATGTCCATAGGCAGCCGTTTCAGCATAAATGGGTGTACGTAACTTGAAACGTTGTTCTATAAAATACGGACGCATATCGAAGATTTTTCCAATGCGTTTCGCAATCTCCCCGTCTGATAAATCTACTTTCGCAGAACCGTAGGTGTTTACATATAAACCTACAGGCTGAGCAACACCGATCGCATAAGCAACCTGAACCAACACCTCGTCGCAGATTCCGGCGGCAACCAGATTTTTTGCAATATGACGCGTTGCATACGCAGCAGAACGATCTACCTTGGAAGGATCCTTCCCGGAGAACGCACCACCACCATGCGCTCCTTTACCACCATAAGTATCAACAATGATTTTCCGTCCTGTTAAGCCGGTATCACCATGCGGACCGCCAATAACGAATTTACCAGTAGGGTTAACGTGGTATTTAATGTCTTCGCCAAACATTTTCTGCACACGTCTTGGAAGCTTTTTCTTGATACGCGGTATAACAATATCGATAACATCCTGTCTGATCTGCTTAAGCATATTAGTATCTTTCGCAAAATCATCGTGTTGTGTAGAGATTACAATGGTGTCGATCCGTTGCGGTTTATTATCGTCGCTATATTCGATCGTTACCTGAGATTTAGCGTCAGGACGAAGGTACTTCATTACTTTTCCTTCGCGGCGAATCACCGCCAGTTCACGTAACAAAAGATGCGCAAGCTCCAGTGGAAGCGGCATGTAGTTATCCGTTTCATTGGTAGCATAACCAAACATCATTCCCTGATCGCCGGCACCCTGCTCTTCTTTTTTCTTCCGCTCCACACCCTGATTAATATCGGGTGATTGCTCATGGATTGCGGAAATGATCCCACAGGAATTTGCTTCGAACATGTATTCACTTTTGGTATATCCGATTTTGCGGATCACCTCACGAGCAATCTCCTGCACATCGAGATATGCCTGTGATTTTACCTCTCCCGCCAAAACCACCTGCCCCGTTGTTACCAACGTTTCGCAAGCCACTTTTGAAGAAGGATCATACGCTAAAAAATAATCAATAAGCGCATCCGAGATCTGGTCTGCTACTTTGTCGGGATGGCCTTCAGAAACAGATTCTGAAGTAAATAAATAAGGCATAAATTATGTGATTTTGTTAAAGCAAAGGATTACTAATTCAGCCGGCAAATTTAGATTGATTTGCGTAAAACCCAAATGGGCACCTCACTGGTTATGAGGCAAATCAATTGTTTTTTACCGTTACCGCTGTTATGCCGATAAAAAAAGGAACACGGCTGGCATTTTTCCTAACATCGGTTTTATTTCCTTCCACCTGCCTACTGTATGCGTTTTAACATTTTCCGATTCACCGGTTAAATCAAAAGCAATTGTTAACAACGTATTTGTACCGAGGTTGGCAAGCAAAGCCTTCAGTACAGAATTATTCCGGTAAGGTGTTTCAATGAAAAGTTGCGTTTGATTCTTTTGCCGGGACTCGCGTTCAAGTTCCCGTATGGTTCTTACCAACTCCGGTTGATCGATAGGCAGGTAACCATGAAACGCGAAACGTTGTCCATTCAAACCGGAAGCCATGAGTGCCAGCAGAAGCGAAGATGGCCCCACCAAAGGAACGACCTCTATCTCCCGTTCATGTGCGTATTGAATAGCCAAAGCGCCTGGATCTGCAACGCCTGGGCACCCTGACTCGGAAATTATTCCTACGTTTTGGCCTTCGTCAAGTAACTTAAAAAACGGCGTTAACGATTCCTTCTTTGATTTCTTGTCGAGTATTTCAAATTGAAGCGGCTCTATTGAGTCATAAATTTTTAAACTGCTGAGGTAACGTCTCGCCGTCCTCAAATCCTCCACAAAAAAATGACGAATGTTTGGTAAGGCCTGCCTGATGTGCAACGGTATAACCATCGCCTGGGTATTGTCGGCGATTGTGTTTGGGATTAAAAACAATCTTCCTTTGCTCATTTTTTTACAACCATTGAAATTGTGAACATTTCCTACTTATCTTTCGAAACTCTATTTTAGGTATGGGCAAGTTGTTGATTATCGTTGGAATTCTTTGCATTATCGGCGGACTTTTGATCGTGTATAGTGACCGCATCCCATTCTTAGGCAAACTGCCTGGCGATATCATCGTTGAAAAAGAAAATTTTAAAATGTATATCCCCATCACCACCAGCATATTGATAAGCATTTTAATTTCTCTGATACTATACGTAGCGAACCGTTGGCGTTAACATATCTTATCGTCAAACCATTTAAAATCTAAACGCCATTACGAATCACTTCGCTATTTTTATGTCAATCCCAAAATCTACATCATCTCATTTCGTTACCGGAATTCTTTTTGCACTTGCCGGAGCGGTTTGCTTTTCAACAAAAGCCATCTTTGTTAAGTTAGCTTACTTCAACACTTCTGTTGACGCCGTTACGCTCCTGGCTTTGCGCATGGCTTTTGCCATTCCGTTTTTTGTTATTTCCGCAGTAGTTACATCCCGTAAAAGCAGTAATGTAAAATTCACCTTTAAACAATGGATCGGTGTTGCTGTTATCGGTTGCCTTGGATATTATGTTTCCAGTCTACTGGATTTCCTTGGTCTTCAATACGTATCAGCGGGTATAGAACGGCTGGTCTTATTTATATATCCTACACTGGTATTGATGATATCATCACTGGTTTTTAAAGTTAAGATCAGGGGCTATCAATGGCTTGCGATCGTGATTACTTACGCCGGACTATTAACCGCGTTCTGGGGCGAAGCTACATTTGATACAACAAGTCCGGATTTTTACAAAGGATCGTTACTCATCTTTGTTTGTGCTATAACGTATGCGATATACATTGTAGGGAGTGGTCGGCTCATCCCCCATGTAGGGGCATCAAAGTTCAATAGTTACTCCATGAGTTTTGCCTGCGTCGCGGTGTTCATTCATTTTGGTATCGTGAATAACACATCGTTGTTTAACCTTGACACCAGCGTTTATCTTTACAGTTTTGCCATGGCCATTCTGAGTACGGTAATTCCTTCGTATCTTGTTACACAGGGAATAAAACGTATTGGGTCAGACAATGCAGCGATTGTTGGAAGTGTGGGACCAGTGTCAACCATTATCCAGGCGTATATTTTCCTGCATGAACCGATCCTTGCGTTGCAACTGGCGGGCACAGCGCTTATCCTGTTCGGCGTTTTAATGATTGGACGAAAACCAAAGGAGGTCAGCCGCGATCTTCAGCCCGTGAAGCCATAACCAAAATTTTGCTATGAGATCATCCATCATACTATTGTGCATTTTGATTCCTGGACTAATGCAAGCTCAGGATAAAATGTACTCCATTGTCTTTCTGAATAAAAATGCCAACGCACCGAAAATAACCAAAGAGGAATCAGCAACTTTAATGCAGGGACATCTTGATAACATTAATCGCCTTGCAAAAGAAGGCAAGCTTCTGGCGGCTGGACCTTTTGAAGGTGGTGGTGGACTCTTCATTCTAAGTACCACATCGGTGGAGGAAGCAAAGGCATGGCTGGCAACCGACCCCGGCATTGTGGCGAATCGTTGGAGGATTGAAATATATCCCTATCAGCCGCGGTACGGAAGTGTTTGTCCTGTGAAGGAGCCATATGAAATGACACATTATACTTTCATCCGGTACGATGCTATTGTAAGCAAGGTGACCGCCGGTAATTTCCCGGAGATTATGATGAAGCATGATCAATACATGAAGCAGTTGAAGAACACGGGCAATGTTATAACAGAAGCTGTATTCAACGAACGCGACGGTGGTATCCTGGTGATGAAAGGTGAACTTCAGCCAGAGGTAATTGAAAATGACCCCGGAATACAGGCGGGATTAATTCAACACGAGATTAAAAAACTATACATCGCGGAAGGATCTTTTTGTGAATGACAAGTCTTTCAACGCACTGTTTTTTCGGCCAACAAAATCCACATGGTGTCGCCCTTAATGTGGGTTCTGTCTACAAATTTTTCGCGTTTCATAATGATCTTAAACCCTGCTTTCAGCAGATCTTCCCTTGCAAAAGAAATATCCAGTTCATGTTTCTTTTCCTGGTCCTCACGTGATAATGCTGAAACGCCTGTTGAAATTGGTTCACACAATAAAATTTTTCCACCCGGTTTAAGTGCCATGTGGATCTGATGCAGCATCTCCTGATGGGCTTTGATTTCATGATATGTGTCTACAATTAAAACGGCGTCTAGTGCGGCCGTTGGTAATTTTGGATTGTCGGGATCACCGACAATGGCATGTACATTTTTTACTTTTCGCTCCCGAAGGTGGTCCTCCAGTTTTTCAATTTTACTACGGGAAATATCAACAGCATAGACCCTGCCTTTCCTTACAGCTTCAGCAAGTTTGAAGGTAAAATACCCTTCATGACATCCAATATCAGCGACCTTGCTGCGGTCGTTTAAAGACAACAATGAAATAATTTCTTCCGGTCGTTGCCAGGTATCCCGTTGCGCCCAGGTGGTTTCCTTATAGACATCCTTCCATGGATCCTGTGCGGTGGCCCTGGCGCTAAGGAACATCAGGCATAAACAGAAAAATTTATACATCTTCAAAAATACAAAGGCTTAGGATCGCATTCACTGAAAACATATAAGTTTGTGCCCATGAAAAAATTAAAGCTGGAAGAATTAGGGCGGATTTCAGTGGGCGAATATAAAGCGGCAGAAAAATTACCTATAACCATCGTGTTAGACAACATCCGTAGCTTGCATAACGTAGGATCCGCTTTCCGGACAGCCGATGCTTTCTTAATCGAAAAGATTTTCCTGACGGGTATCACCGGAACTCCGCCCCATCGGGAAATTCAAAAAACTGCATTGGGTGCAACAGAATCAGTACCGTGGGAATATACAGAGCGCCCGGCCGATGCCATTACGCGTTTAAAAGATCAGGGTTATACTATTCTTGCCGTTGAACAGACTACAGACAGCACAATCCTCAATCAATTTACGCTGGAGCCAAATTCACGTTATGCCCTTGTTTTTGGAAACGAGGTCAATGGTGTTAGCAATGAAATAATCGATCTTGTGGATCGGGCGCTGGAAATACCACAATCAGGAACCAAACATTCCTTAAACGTATCCGTCTGTTTAGGAATCGTGGTTTGGGAGTTCTTCCGTAAAATGAAATTTTAATTCTCAAGACCAGAAATTTACCCCATTCTGCTTTGGATACTGTTCTTTGTGGATGGGATTTTACACCTTTGCATCGCGTAATTAAAATCCAATCGCCGTGTCTGACCGCTATACCCAACGAGGAGTTTCTGCTGCAAAAGAAGATGTCCACCAGGCCATTCATAAACTTGATAAAGGTTTATATCCAAAGGCATTCTGTAAAATTGTGCCGGATTATCTCGGTGCTGATGAAAACTATTGTACGGTAATGCATGCAGATGGTGCAGGTACCAAATCTTCGCTGGCCTACATCTACTGGAAAGAAACCGG
>DASPIZ010000053.1:0-8858 GCA_035628875.1 Ohtaekwangia sp.
ACTTCCGCAGGCTTCGCAGGCATCTGGGTTATCCAGAGAACATGCCATGTCAGACATTTTTTGATCATAATCTGCGACACCGCGTTGCTGGTATTGCAGTGAAGTTTGTGCATCCTGTACCTGAGCCACCACAACACCTTCGGCGGCTGTTGCTGCCACGGTTTGTGCAGTTGCATGATTATTGGCTTCTGTTGCCGACAATGCAATAGCAGATTTATCAAGGGTGAACTTGATCGCATCAGCTGCCGCATTTGTGCGCAGGTAGTACATGCCGGTTTTTAATCCTTTCTTCCAGGCATAAAAATGCATTGAAGTTAACTTACCAAAGTTCGGATTAGTTAAATGGATATTCAGACTTTGTGACTGGCAAATGTACGCACCACGATCTGCAGACATATCAATGATCGCCTTTTGAGAAATTTCCCAAACGGTTTTGTAAATGTCTTTGATGTTCTGTGGTATTTCAGGAATAGCCTGGATGGAACCGTTGGCGGCGATTAATTTCTGTCTCATGGTTTCGCTCCATAATCCCTGTGTCATCAAATCTTTCATCAGGTGCTTGTTGGCAATGATGAATTCGCCTGACAATGTTCTCCGTGTGTAGATGTTTGATGTATATGGTTCGAAACATTCATTGTTACCAAGAATTTGTGAAGTCGATGCTGTTGGCATAGGCGCTAATAACAGTGAATTACGAACACCATGTTTTTTAACATCCTGTTTCAATTGATCCCAGTTCCAACGACCACTTTTCGGTGTAACGCCCCACATATCGAATTGGAAAATTCCTTTGGATACCGGTGAACCTTTGAAGGTTTCGTAAGGACCAAGTTGTTTTGCCAACTCCATGGATGCTTCCATCGCACCAAAGTAGATCGTTTCAAAAATATCTTCGTTTAACCGGCGTGCTTCTTCAGAATCGAATGGCATACGAAGCATGATAAATGCATCGGCCAATCCCTGTACACCAAGTCCGATTGGTCTGTGACGCATATTTGAATTGCGTGCCTCGATTACCGGATAGTAGTTTACATCAATCACCTTGTTCAGATTGCGCGTTGCTACCTTGGTGATCTCATATAATTTTTGATGATCAAATTTCCCTTCTTCTGTGATGAATTTAGGAAGCGCAATTGAAGCGAGGTTACAAACAGCCACCTCATCTGGTGATGTGTACTCAATAATCTCGGTACATAAGTTACTTGACTTAATAGTACCTAAATTCTTTTGATTTGATTTTCTGTTTGCAGCGTCTTTGTAAAGAATGTATGGTGTTCCGGTTTCTATTTGTGATTCCAGAATTTCAAACCACAGGTCTTGTGCTTTTATCTGTTTACGGAACCTACCTTCTTTTTCGTATTTCTCATAGAGACGTTCAAATTCTTCGCCCCACACGTCACCTAATCCTGGTGCTTCGTTCGGGCAGAAGAGTGACCACATCTCGTTGTTTTCGACACGCTTCATGAACAGATCGGAGATCCACATGGCGTAGAAAAGATCGCGGGCGCGCATTTCTTCTTTTCCGTGATTCTTTTTCAGATCAAGGAATTCAAAAATGTCAGCATGCCACGGTTCAAGGTAAACAGCAAAGCTTCCTTTGCGTTTTCCACCACCCTGATCAACATAACGCGCGGTCATGTCGAAATTTCGTAACATCGGAACAATACCGTTTGAAGTTCCTCCGGTCCCTTTGATGTAAGAGCCTTTAGCCCGTACGTTGTGAATGCTTAAACCGATACCGCCGGCAGATTGCGAAATCTTAGCGCATTGTTTAAGTGTATCATAAATACCGTCAATGCTGTCGTCCTTCATGGTGAGGAGGAAGCATGAAGATAACTGTGGTTTTGGTGTGCCTGCGTTGAAGAGTGTAGGCGTAGCATGCGTAAACCACTTTTCTGATAACAGGTTGTATGTTTCAATAGCAGCGTCAATGTCTTCGGCATGAATTCCAACAGCGACACGCATGAGCATGTGTTGCGGGCGCTCTATGGTTTTACCGTCGATCTTCATCAGGTAAGATCGCTCCAGTGTTTTAAAACCGAAGTAATCATAACTGAAATCACGATCATATAAAATGGCTTCATCTAAAGCAGCAGCATGCTCCTTGATTATTTTCCAGGTTTCCTTTGAAATGAGCGGCGCATTTTGTCCGGTTTTCGGATCCACGTAAGTGTACAGTCGTTTCATTGTATTTGAAAACGACTTACTGGTTACTTTGTGAAGATTGGAAACAGCGATGCGCGCAGCAAGCTTTGCGAAATCGGGATGTTTTGTGGTCAGGGTCGCTGCAATTTCAGCAGCAAGATTGTCAAGTTCCTGTGTGGATACACCATCATAGAGGCCATTGATCACCTTCATGGCCACTTCTACAGGATTAACGAACTTCGGATCTAATCCGTAACAGAGTTTCTCAATACGAGCGGTGATTTTGTCGAACTTAACTGATTCTCTGCGTCCGTCACGTTTTAGTACAAGCATCGTGGGTAAAATGGGTTGTTGTGGAGATGAGTCTAAAAAGTTTTTGAATGTAATTAAAAATCTTCGTTTAGTGAAAATTTCTGTGAGCTTTCTTTTTGCGTGCTGTTCATTACACCAGCTTTCTGATATTCAGCAACACGCTTCTCGAAGAAATTGGTTTTTCCTCGCAACGAAATCATTTCCATAAAGTCAAATGGATTAGTCGCATTGTAAACCTTTTGGCCAACGAGTTCATTCAACAATCGGTCTGCTACAAATTCAATGTATTGTCTCATTTGCGCCGCGTTCATCCCGATAAGGTTAACAGGAAGCGCATCGGTAACGAATTCTTTTTCAATTTCGACAGCATCTTTTATGATATCGATTACAGTTTGTTCAGGAAGTTTGCCGATCACGTGTTTTGTGTAGAGATGACATGCAAAATCACAATGCAATCCTTCGTCGCGCGAGATCAACTCATTGGAGAACGTAAGACCTGGCATAAGACCGCGTTTTTTTAACCAGAAGATCGAACAGAAAGAACCAGAGAAGAAGATTCCTTCAACAGCAGCAAAAGCGATAAGCCTTTCCTGGAAACTTCCCTGATCAATCCAACGCAGCGCCCAATCTGCTTTCTTTTTCACACATGGCATGGTGTCAATAGCATTGAAGAGCTTATCTTTTTCTTTGGTATCTTTTACGTATGTATCGATCAGCAGAGAATAAGTTTCAGAGTGAATGTTTTCGATCGCGATCTGAAAGCCATAGAAGAATTTTGCTTCGGTGTATTGCACTTCAGCTACAAAATGCTCAGCGAGGTTTTCATTGACGATACCATCGCTGGCTGCAAAAAATGCAAGCACGTGGGTGATAAAATGCCTTTCGCCATCATTGAGTTTAACCCAATCACTTAAATCCTGGCTAAGATCAATTTCTTCCGCCGTCCAAAAGCTTGCTTCCGCCTGCTTATAATACCTCCAGATATCATGCTGCTGAATAGGGAACAATACAAATCTGTTTTTGTTCTCTTGCAAAATGGGTTCTTCCAGTTGGCTCATGTGTGTAAATGGGTGTTTAGTGAAACTAAAAATATTTAAAGGGTGATAGCAAAAGCTAACACCTGTAAAGTCTAATCGTTAAATTCTTGGTTGCTTGTAGAAAGCCGATGGCTATCGGTTTCCCGCGTCAAGTGTACAAATGAAGTAGA
Source organism: Ohtaekwangia sp. (assembly GCA_035628875.1). Classification (GTDB taxonomy): domain Bacteria; phylum Bacteroidota; class Bacteroidia; order Cytophagales; family Cyclobacteriaceae; genus Ohtaekwangia. The sequence continues at coordinate 3,665 of DASPIZ010000053.1, forward strand.
ACCTTTCTAAAAAACAAAACGTGGTTTTTGACTCGTTTTAAACGATTGTGGATAACGTGTTGATGAATTGTGGATAGATAAGTTCCTGTGAAATAGTACCTTAGTCCTTCGGTTTTTTACATCGGATTTAAGTTGAACGGGGTGAAAAAATATTTAAAGTTTTTTTTAACCCTGAAATTTTAAACGTTGCGCAGATTTCAAGGATTTTCTTGAAGAGGTGCGCTGAATTCTCAATTCTTTTCATACCTTTGCAGTCCAATTTTTTTTTAAAGCTATGTACGCGATTGTAGACATTGCAGGTAAGCAGTTCAAAGTGGCTAAAGACCAATATATTTACGCTCCCAAAATAGAAGGGGAAGCTGGCGCAGCGGTAAGCTTCGACAAGGTTCTTCTTGTAGATGACGGAGGGTCAATTCAAATTGGCGCCCCTACTGTAGGTGGTATCAAAGTATCTGGAAAGATCCTTGAACACGTAAAAGGCAACAAAGTGATTGTCTTTAAGAAAAAACGCAGAAAAGGCTATGTCGTGAAGAACGGCCATCGCCAACAGTACACTAAAGTACAAATTGATAGCATCGGATAATTCCCAAGCTTTCGCAACAAAACATCAATAACCAGATTAACGATTTACAACCATGGCACATAAGAAAGGTGAAGGTAAAGTAAAGAACGGTCGCGAGTCAGAAAGTAAACGCCTCGGCATTAAAGTTTTTGGCGGACAAAAAGTGATTGCAGGAAACATCATTGTACGCCAGCGCGGCACCAAACATCATCCTGGTACAAACGTAGGTATCGGAAAAGATCATACGTTGTTCGCACTTACAAATGGTGTCGTAGTATTTAAAAAGGGAAGAGCAGATAAGTCTTTTGTTTCCGTTCAAGCGGTTGCTGAAGCCTAAAACATCTAAGATATAATACAAAGGCGAGTCGAAAGGCTTGCCTTTTTTGTTTTCAACAATCGATGCACATAGTTTATCCGGTCCCGGACGGCAGCTTATTGAAATCAATGCATTCTTGTAAGCAGCCAGTTTAATTTTTTTCATCTTTGCGCCATGCTTTTAAAAAATAATCTTCTTATCCGTACTGCAAATGCTAAAACCACTGAAAGAACACCTGTGTGGTTAATGCGTCAGGCTGGCAGGATACTTCCAGAGTACAGGAAAGTGCGCACATTCGCTCAAGATTTTAAAACGCTCGTAAAGACACCTGAGCTGGCTACTGAAGTTACAATTCAGCCCGTAGATATACTCGGCGTTGACGCAGCCATTATTTTTTCTGACATCCTGGTGATACCTGAGGCGATGGGCCTTCATTATGAAATGGAAGAAAACCGTGGCCCGGTGTTCCCGAAACGAATTAAGTCCCCTGGAGATCTCAAGACAATTCGTGTTTCAAGCGGTGAAGAGTTGAGTTATGTGACAGACGCCATCCGACTTACAAAAAAAGAGTTGAATGGCCGTGTTCCGTTAATTGGCTTCGCTGGTGCTCCTTGGACTATCTTTTCCTATATGGTGGAAGGAAAGGGAAGCAAAACGTTCAGCGAAGCAAAAAAAATGCTGTACACACAACCTGCTTTTTCACATCAGCTACTCGACATGATCACCGAAAGCACAGTTCATTATCTTAAAGCGCAAGTCAAGGCCGGTGCAGATATGTTGCAAATTTTTGATTCATGGGCAGGAATACTTTCGCCAGCACAATACCGTGAATTTTCATTGAAATACATTAGCCGGATTTGTGACGCCATTGACGAAGTTCCTAAAACGGTTTTTGCGAAAGGCGCTTTTTTTATACGCGAAGAAATGAATGCCATGTCTTGCAACGTTGTTGGTCTTGACTGGAACATGGACATCAAAGAATCGCGTAACATGATTCCCGATAAAGTGCTACAAGGGAACCTTGACCCCTGTGCTTTATATGGGTCATTTCACGATGTAAAAACAGCCACCGAAAAAATGCTGGATGCGTTTGGAACATCGGGGCACATTGCAAACCTAGGGCATGGGCTTTATCCCGACACCGAAGTGGATAAAGTAAAGTGCTTCATTGATACGGTTAAAGAATATAGCATGAAGCTGCGGTCGTCACAATAAGCGAATCCAAAGAAAAATAATTAATTCTTCAGCATCTTGAGCAGTGTTGTTAACCTGCTCTTCAGATTTCGCCTGTCAACAATGAAGTCCAGGAAGCCATGTTCCAGGATGAACTCTGCGCTTTGGAATCCTTTCGGAAGATCTTTACCAATGGTTTCACGAATAATGCGTGGGCCGGCAAAACCAATCAGTGACGCAGGCTCTGCAATATTAAAGTCACCCAGCATGGCGTAAGAAGCGGTTACCCCTCCCGTTGTAGGATCAGTAAGCAATGAGATGTATGGGATTTTAGCTTCATCCATCAACGCAATCTTTGCTGAGGTCTTGGCCATCTGCATCAGAGACAATCCCGCTTCCATCATACGGGCACCGCCTGAACGGGAAATCATTAAAAACGGTTTTTTATTTTGCAGACTATGATCCATCGCGCGCGCGATTTTTTCACCGACAACGGAACCCATGGAGCCACCAATGAATGTAAAATCCATACACGCAACGGTAATATCTAATCCATTCATTTTACCATAACCTGTACGTACAGCATCTTTCAATTCAGATTTCTCCTGGGATTCACGCACGCGTTGGGGATATGGTTTGGTATCGGCGAAGTTGAGCGGATCAGCAGACTCCATGTTGGCATCCAACTCTACAAAATTATTATTGTCAAAGAGAAGTTCGAAATATTCAGCAGAACCGATCCTTACATGAAAATCGTTTTCTTCAGGAACCACATACGCATTATTTTTCAACTCACGTGTATGTACAATTTTACCTGCCGGTGATTTGAACCACAGCCCATCTGGTACTTCGCGTTTTGCTTCGGTGGGTGTTAATATTCCTTTATCGCTTCTTTTGAACCAAGACATAATATTGTGTTTAAAAAGTTAGGCTGTTTTTCAGCCGGTTAATAATCATGCTACATCGATCGATTTATCGAGGTAAACATCCTGAATTGCATTTAGAATTTCAACACCTTCTTTCATTGGACGCTGAAAAGCTTTTCTGCCGGAAATCAATCCCATACCTCCGGCACGTTTATTAATTACTGCAGTTCTCACGGCGTCTGCAAGGTCACTGGCTCCTTTAGATTCTCCGCCTGAACTGATTAATCCCGCGCGGCCCATGTAACAGTTCGCTACCTGGTAACGGCAAAGATCAATCGGATGGTCTGAACTTAATTCGGTATATATTTTTTCATCGAGTTTACCGTAGCTGCTGCCACCGGTATTCAATGCTTTATATCCACCGGTATTTTCTGCCATTTTTTGTTTGATGATGTCGGCCTGTATGGTAACACCCAGATGATTCGCCTGTCCTGTTAAATCAGCAGAGACATGGTAATCAATGCCGCCTGTTCTGAATGCATTGTTGCGGATATAGCACCATAGAATTGTAGCCATGCCAAGTTGATGAGCTTCTTCAAAAGCGTTGGCAACTTCAATGATCTGCCGCGATGAATTATCGGAGCCAAAATAAATTGTTGCACCAACGGCGATAGCACCTAATTCATAAGCATTGCGCACGGAGCCAAACATGATCTGGTCATGCTTATTTGGATATGTGAGTAATTCATTGTGATTGATCTTAACGATAAATGGAATTTTGTGTGCATACTTTCTTGACATCATAGCAAGTACGCCAAAGGTGGTAGCCACGCCGTTGCATCCGCCATCGATAGCTAGTTTTACTATATTTTCTGGGTCGAAGTATGCCGGATTTTTTGCAAACGAAGCTCCGGCGCTATGCTCTATACCCTGATCGATCGGAAGAATTGAAACATAACCGGTGTTACCCAAACGCCCTGCACTGAACAACTGCTGTAAACTTCGGAGTACCTGTGGGTTCCGGTTTGATTGGATAAAGACATCATCAACAAACCGCGGACCCGGTAGATATAAATTCTCCCGGGGTATGGTTTTACTTTTATGCTTCAGCAAATATTCAGCATCTTTTCCTAAAACGTCTGAAACAGGTCTTGCCATAAGTCTGAATAATAAGAGAAGGGCACAAAGTTATTAATAATTTAACAGTATGCTAATGGGTGCTGATTTGGCGGTTTTGCCTCTCGAAGAAGGCGTTAACAAGCAGCTGACTAAATAAAAAAGCCACCCGACAAGGATGGCTTTCATTGGTTCTTGATGGAACTTATATCTTTTCTTTGATCCGGGCTGCCTTACCTTGACGCCCTTTCATGTAATACAATTTTGCTCTCCGTACTTTACCACGTTTCAGCACTTCAATCTTGCTGATCGCCGGCGAAATAATTGGAAATATACGCTCAACGCCGATTCCATTGGAAATCTTTCTTACGGTAAAAGTTTCACCATTGCCACCAGAACCACGGCGTTGGATTACCGTACCCTGAAACTGCTGGATTCTTTCCTTATTACCTTCCTTTATTTTTACGTGAACATTAACAGTGTCACCCGGGTGAAACTCAGGGATTGATTCAAGTGCCGGAGGAAATGATTGTTCTACTACTTTAATTAAATCGGCCATAACGCGATGGTTTTGAAAATGGACTGCAAAAATAGGGAAAGAATTGGTATTAAGAAACTGTCCCTGAAAATGTTTTAGAAAATAACGTTTTAGTGCTTTTTAAGTAATTCAGGTCTCTTTAAGCGGGTACGCTCAAGGGCTTTTTCCAGGCGCCATTCTTCTATGCGGCTTTCATGACCAGAAAGTAATACGTCAGGAACCTTCCAGCCGTTATAATCCGCAGGACGCGTGTACACCGGGGGGGCAATAAGATCGTCCTGGAAAGAATCACTTAGTGCGGAAGTTTCGTCCGACAGCACCCCAGGGATCAGCCTGATCACAGCATCACTTACCACCGCGGCGGCAAGTTCTCCTCCCGACAGCACGTAATCGCCAATGCTTATTTCGCGTGTGATCAGGTGTTCACGAACCCGTTCATCCACGCCCTTGTAGTGACCACATAAGATAATGATATTGTGCTTCAAGCTTAGTTCGTTAGCAATGGCCTGACTAAAACGTTCTCCATCCGGACTCATGTAAATGATCTCATCATACGTACGCTTTAATTTGAGTTCCTGCAGGCACTTATCAATAGGCTCGATCATCATCACCATGCCGGCACC
>DASPIZ010000054.1:0-4791 GCA_035628875.1 Ohtaekwangia sp.
TAAGTAAGTCGCGGATATCAACATCAAGCATCTTTGCCATCTTATGTAAGGTCTTTAAAGTCGGTTGCTGTTCGTTGTTACAGATCCGCGAAATAGTATTGGGATTAAATGAAAGCATCTTCGCAAACTCCTTCTGGCTGATCTCCTTCTCAGCAAGTACTACTCTTAATCGGTTTATTTTGAGTTTTTCAGCCATTCGTTCCGTGACGGTAATCCGGCACAAAATAGAATGCTAAACCCATTAATTAAAACCCAATTACCTGGGTATCAGATTTTTAAATGAACTAATGATAAAATACAGCATTTAATATATTTTTTAAATATTAAAATGTACTTTTAAAGTATATTATTTCGAGGCAGTTTTTTTATCATTTTTAAAACAAACGGATTAAGGCTTATGGATTCGCACTACAAATATCCACTCGTCAAGCTCCCGCATAAAATCGACTATTGCGTCTTTCTTATAAAAGAGGAGTTGAAGTCAAGGCGCTTTTTCGAAGGCTTACGCAGCGTTGGATTGGATGATGCTCGTCTACAGCCGCATCTTGATCTACTTATTTTGAACATTATGGGGCTGGATGATGGTTCGGACGAAACTGCCGAATTGTATTTGGAAATCATGGGCCGTGGAAGCAAGAAAATTGACTCAAGTAACGAGTCAATCGTTACACAGGCTCTCAAGATATACATGCAGCTGAGAGCTGAACGGAAACGAAGGAAAAAAATGACTAAGCAAAAGAAATAGCTGCTCTCCTATGCCGGCTCTGCATGAATGAAAGTCGGATAATTCGCTTAAGAAAAGAGATATGAGTTGGAAGGACCATTTTAAAGAATTCGTGGAAGAATGTCTCCTATTTCAAAGCGCGGAGGGCATCAACTGGGTATATGGTGTTTTCGCCTGGGCCTCCTTAATACTGTTTGTCCGCGCTGTGATAGGTATCTCGCAGACGTATTAACAATTCCCTTCCTCGAAAAGATAACCGGCCGAAATGTTAATTTCGGGGTGTGGCTATTTTTTGCCAAACTTCTTTGCCGGGGTCTTCCTCTTAGACTCATACTTTACTTCATGATCCTGCGACTTGTTCACATAGCTGCGATCCTTCGGCCCAGGTTTCTTTCCATCTTTCTTTTCCATTGTAGTACTGTTTTACAGGCCAGTTAAATTCTTATACCTGCGGCTGACGGGCACATCATTTTCACTGTCAAGTTTATGGGAACAACCGCACCAACGCAGGCGGAAAGGCCGACAGCAGTAAAGCCGATGTTGTCGACATTAGTCAAGCAGCCATTCACAGACGATGAATATGTATTTGAAGTTAAATGGGACGGCTATCGGATCATTGCCCACTGCAATGGTGAAAAAGTAATGCTTCAATCCAGAGGTGGCGAAGATTACAGTAGGAAATACCCGTCCATTGTAAGTGCCTTGCAAAGGATGAATCTAAACTGCATTCTGGACGGCGAGGTCATTTACATCAACGAAGATGGCAAGCCGGATTTTGACGCTTTGCAGCGAGTAAATGGGCAGAAAGCACCGATCGTATATTATGCTTTTGACCTGCTTCGGCTAGACGGGAAGAGTTTGATGAATGAGAAATTGCTGGAAAGAAAAGAAAAATTAAAAAATCTTATCAACGACGATGGAACGATAAAATACAGCGGTCATTTTGAAGACGGGAGGGAGCTGTTTGAACATGTTAAGGGCCTTGGATTGGAAGGCATTGTCGCAAAACAGAAGGCTAGCCAATACATTCCTAATGATCGAAGTAAAAAATGGTTGAAAGTTACAACTGAAAAAAGGCAGGAGTTTGTCATCGGAGGATGGGTTGAATCGGAGAAACGAAACACCTTTAGGACTCTATTATTTGGCGCTTACGAAAAAGGAAAGCTAAAATGGAAAGGGCATGCTGGAGGAGGGTTTAAGGAACGTGACATGCCAATAATATTGCAAAGGTTAAAGGAGATCGAGATTGATAAAAACCCATTTGATAACGATGTAGAATATACCGAAGGTAAACCACATTGGGTGAAGCCGCAGCTGGTGGCAAACATTAAGTTTGCAACTACTACAAAATCGGGAAAGATTAGAAAGCCTGCAATTTTCCTTGGATTCAGAGAAGACAAGAAAGCTTCACAAGTACAAACGGAAATCGCGAAAGCGTCCCCGAAGGGACGAATCTTAAAACCTGACCGGGGCAGCCATAGCAAAGATGGAAACAATGCCATCCACAAGCGAAGTTTGCCTACGTCGTCAGGCAGCAACTGGCCGGAACTGGAGCGTGAGGTAATAAAAAACCAGGATGAATTTGAGATAGATTCATGCACGATTACGTTGTACAATGTTGACCGTGAGCTTTGGAAAGGGATAACTAAGGGAGATTTGATTGGGTATTACAATGAGATTTCTAAATACTTACTTCCCCATTTGCGGGACCGGGCGTTGTCACTGCACATAAAGCCCAAGGGACCCCAGGCTCGCGGCCTGTACATAAAAGATATGGAGGATAGAAATCCGGGCTGCGCTGACATATTCACGACTCCAAGGAAGCATAAAAAGCCTGGAAAACGTGACGTTATTGATTATCTCGTTTGTAATAATACGGCAACCTTGCTTTATGCCGTAAACTTAGGGTGTATCGATATAAATCCGTGGACGTCGACTACACACAATTCTCTTCGCCCAGATTTCATCGTCATCGATTTGGATCCCAGTGATGGCGATTTTCGTAAAGCAATACAGACAGCAAAGGCGTCCAAAGATTTCTTTGATAAATTCAAATTGAAAGCTTTTCCCAAGACAAGCGGTAAAACCGGAATTCACTTGTTTGTGCCGTGTTCAGCATTCAATTTCCCTCAAGCCCGCACGATCGCTGCAAACATCTGCGGTGCTATTCATGAACTTGTTCCATCAATTACTACAACGGAGGTTACAGTGGCGGACCGTGGCTCAAGCTTATACCTCGATCCGAATCAGAATGACTATGCAGACACTGTTGCATCGGTATATTCTGTCAGACCTTACAAACACCCAAATGTTTCCACACCGCTGGAATGGAAGGAGATCAATGATAGGTTACTACCGGAGGACTTTTCAATGGCCAACGCGCTAATGCGTATTGAAAAAAAAGGTGATTTGTTTATTTCCACATTGGATCGAAAGATTGCGGCCAAGAATGACAAAATACTAATGAAATTTTTATGAAGATCACAATCGCTGATATAGGTGAAATCCTGGAAGAAGCTAACAAAGGTGAAATTTCGTTCAGGCTTGAAAATCTAGTTGCAATCGGATTTCGATGGGCCATGGTAGGATATGAAGGGCGTCCCGCACCTGGACAAATGCGACTTCGCCGTGCTGAGATTGACGACGGAATACAAGGGACGTTGCAGTTTGTTGAGGAAGTGCCGGAGAAGTTGCGGTTCTTAGGTCTAGAGGAAGATGAGGCAACTGTAACTAATGCCGCGGAACACCTAAAGAGTTTACACGTTATGCGAAAAGACTGGCTCGAACGGGGGGAAGCGGATGATATCATAACCGCTATTACCGGATTAAGTGATGCTATCTGCAGACATTATCCAGAATCTGATTTTACAGCATGGTTTAATTCAAGGTTCGAAAGGGCAGAATGACTACGAACTAAAGTAAATTGAATATGAATATGGGATCAAACCGAGGAATAGATTGTCCAATTGTGTCCTTAATGTCAGATTCCCTTAAAGAACTGGTCCAAATCAATCTTGTAGTATCGACAGATGGCATCCAACGTGCTAACTGTTACATTTGATGTGGCTGTTTCTATGCGCCCTATATGAATTCCAGTGTCGTTAAAGACGTCTTCTTGCGTGAGTCCTGCTTTCTCACGAAGTGCTCTCAACCTGTCACCGATTTTTTTAAGTAATATCTGGTTCCTAATGTGCGACACAGAGCAATACTCTTCAAAGGGTGATAAATTGTTAATGACATATTTGTCATTTCAGGTATTTTTTACTTACTTGGCGATGCGGATTTTCCACGAGTAGCGGGCTTACATTGAACTTTGAAGATCGTACCGGGCAGCATTGCGAATGTTGAGTTTCTGAATGTACGCATAATACAAACCAGTTTACTGCCGGGATTGTACCTGTTTGCGCATGGCCTCAATTTGGACACGGGTGGTACTTAAACGCTTTAGTTATGAACACATATCAACACCTTAACGACTCGGAACTTGTCACGTTGTTGGTCAACGGCAACAAATTGGCTTTTCACGCTATTTACCAGCGGTATCTTTCGGATTTGTTCAGGTACGTTCGCAAGAACATTTCCTGTAAGGAAGATTGTGAGGAGATAATCCAGGAAATTTTTGAATCCTTATGGGTACGGCACAAGGAACTTGGCCATGTCACCGGTCTGAGGGCCTACTTGTTCCAAATGGTTAAATACAAGGTAATCCGGTATTTTAGACATCATTCTGTCAGGAAAAAGTATGCCGAGCACTATCGGTTTTTTGAAGCAATGTACGATAACATGAGCGAGCAGGAAAAGGGATCTGACCTTGTTCAGGCGGTTCTCGAACGAAGCGTGTCTACACTACCAGATCGATGTCAAGAGGCGGTGAAATTGCGGCTCATCGAAAATTTTTCCAATGCGGACATTGCGAGGAAGATGAATATTAGTAGACGAACAGTCGAAAATTATATAACGGCTGCACTACGTTTTCTCCGGGCGTACTTCCGTAATTTTAAGATTGCCATTAAACGGGGCTGATTTTTTTGGTCGGCGTCAGAAATATCTGGTAGGCCTCTGACAGT
>DASPIZ010000055.1:0-159978 GCA_035628875.1 Ohtaekwangia sp.
TGGTCTGGCAGGGGTTTGCGCGGATAAGGTTCAGCGACAACACCAGTATGCTGGGCCAAGCCGGCCCGGGAGGCGAAAAAAACGTGAATGAAAGATCATCTAATTAATATTGATCAACACTGAAGGAGGCATACCACTCCCGACACAATTTTTCCGAACGTGATTGATGCGCTTGATGAGTTTTTCCCGGACACTAATAGTTTGAGGTCTGAGGTTGATTTCTATGCTGAAAGATCCCCAAGATCAAAAGAAAAAATTGATTCACTAGCAAAATCAAAAAATCGACTTCAAGGGACATAATTTATGAATAGCATGATTTGGCTTTTGATAACGAATAACTAATCCCCGTACAGCTCGCCGGGCTGTACCTAAGTATCTCAAAACACGAGGGTTTCGAATCAAATACAACTTGCGGCTCGAAGCTCCACGCTTCTCGAAAAACTTAAAGAGCTAACACCGCACTTGCAGCTTACAGCCTGCTCCTTGAAGCTTGCTACAAACACTCGGCCATTCAGCTTCTCATTTTCTACTTCTTCCGTGTTTCTGGTTTCTCGCTTTTCTTTTCCTTAAGTGATTTTTCCTTCAGCGATTCTATAATCTTTTCTTCCAACTCGCTATACCACTGTTCACCGTATTTCCGAATCAGGGGTGTTTTTAAAAATTTATAAACCGGAACCTGCAACTCTTTACCCAACGCACAGGCTGGTGAACAGATGTGCCATTTATGGTAATTCAAGGCTTCAAAATTCTTTTTCGAAGTAATGCGTATAGGGTATAGGTGGCATGATATGGGTTTTTTCCACGTAATCTTTCCGTCCAGATAAGCCTGCTCTATGCCACATTTCAAAATACCTTTCGTATCATACATCGCATACGCGCATTCCCGGCCATCAATTACAGGTGTACACAGCTCGCCATCATCATCCACAGTGTGTTTTCCCTGCTTTTCAATTGCCTTGATCCCTTCCGGGGAGAGATATGGTTTTACGATCGGGTAAATCTCTTCAAGGATCGGAAGTTCATTTTCCTCCAACGGAGCACCATAGTCACCTTCCACACAACAGGCGCCCTTGCACTTTTCAAGGTTGCACACAAATTCCTTGTCGCGCACATCATCTGATACTAAAACTTCACCTACTTTAATCATTTGGAACTGTGTTATTTATCTTTCAAAGGCCTCTTGCCCGGCCGACTTCATTCAGAACTTCCCTTGGACTAAAGTCCAAAAGCACGCTAAAAATTTCAACCCAATAAGATGGGACAATTGAAATTAGTTAATTTCGCTGCAATTTACCGGATTCCGGGAATTTTTACAGGATGCAATTTTTCATTCGATAAATATGTTGTCTCTTCAACCGCGATTTTTATTTTTTATGCCCCTTTCTGGGGATTTTCTGAAAAATTAAACTTCAAAAGTTAAAAAAACATTCCCTTCTTTCCAGACTTTCTAAGACAACAAAACCAGAAAATCCGGGAAATAGTGAGTTTATTTGCAGGTTATATTTTACGATGGATTATTTAGAAACCCTTAATGAACCCCAGCGGGAAGGTGTAGTGAATACCGATGGGCCTTGTATGTTGATTGCCGGCGCAGGATCTGGCAAAACGCGGGTATTAACGTATCGAATCGCTCACCTGATGAGCAAAGGTGTCGACCCCTTCAACATCATGGCGCTTACTTTTACCAATAAGGCGGCAAAAGAAATGCGCGAACGTATTGAAAAGGTGGTAGGACATGATGCGCGAAACCTCTGGATGGGGACTTTCCACTCTGTATTCGCGCGCATCTTACGTGCGGAAGCACGTCACCTGGGTTATCCTTCCGATTTTACCATTTATGATACCGACGATTCAAAAACGCTGATTAAAAATATCGTAAAAGAGATGGGCCTCGACGATACAGTCTACAAACCCAGCACAGTTTTTAATCGCATATCAGCGGCAAAAAACCGGTTGATCGGCTGGCAGGAATATCTTGGTCATGCTGAATTAATGGCCGACGATGCGGCAAACATGCGTCCTGAAATTGGCCGGATATACAAGACCTACGCCATGCGCTGCTTTAAGTCCGGCGCCATGGATTTCGATGATCTCCTTTTCAACACGGATAAGCTTTTTCGGGAACACCTGGAGGTGCTCAATAAATATCAACACCGTATTCAATATGTACTTGTTGACGAATTCCAGGATACCAACCTGTGCCAGTATTACATTATTCGTAAGCTCTCATCTGTAAGGGAAAACATATGTGTTGTTGGCGACGATGCGCAGAGTATTTACGCTTTTCGCGGTGCCGACATTTCAAATATTTTAAATTTTGAACGGGATTATCCTGAACTCAAGATCATCAAGCTTGAACAGAATTATCGCTCTACGCAAAATATCGTAAACGCGGCAAACTCTGTTATTAAAAAGAACCGTGCACAGCTCCCCAAAAATGTTTGGACTGCCAATGAAGATGGTAACCTGATAGAATTGATCAAAGCACTTTCTGACAATGAAGAAGGTAGACTGGTAGCAACATCCATTTTCCAGGAGAAAATGCAGCATCAGCTTAAGTTCAGTGACTTTGCCATCCTCTACAGAACCAATAGCCAGTCGCGTGCAATTGAAGAAGCGCTACGCCGCATGAACATCAAATACAAAATGGTAGGTGGATTATCGTTCTACCAGCGTAAAGAGATCAAAGACATTCTTGCCTACCTGCGTTTTTCTCTCAACCAACAAGATGAAGCTTCTTTCAGAAGAATTATCAATCTCCCCAAACGCGGCATTGGCGACACCACGGTGGATAAAATAATTGTTGCTGCGAATGATCATGCCATTTCAATTTGGGAAGTAATTCAAAATGCACAGACTTTTATCGGTGGTCGATCTGCCGGCCCGATTGAAGATTTCGTAGCCATGATCAACCGTTTTCAACTTGAAGTACAACGCAAAGATGCCTACGACGCGGCTTTTGAAATCGCCAAAGGTTCAGGACTGCTCCGCGAACTTTACGAAGATAAAACCGTCGAGGGACTTAGCCGATATGAAAACGTTCAGGAATTACTGAACGCCATAAAAGAATTTGTAGACAATCCGGAACGGGAAGACAAAAGTCTGGGTTCGTTTCTACAGGAAGTTTCCCTCGTTACAGGTCAGGATGAAGACAAAGACAAGGATCCCGATAAGGTAACGCTGATGACCATTCACATGGCCAAAGGACTTGAGTTCCGCTATGTGTACATGGTGGGCATGGAAGAAGATCTCTTCCCTTCACAAATGATGTTGAGTAGTCGCGCGGATCTGGAAGAGGAACGACGTCTTTTTTACGTGGCAATTACGCGTGCGCAGAAGAAATTATTTTTATCGTATGCCCTAACGCGTTATCGTTTTGGTAGACTGAAAAACTGTGAGCCCAGTCGCTTTCTCGACGATATCGATGAAAGCTTCATCAAGGTTAGCACCAAGTTTGCCGGGCTGGAATCTGCACCGGCGCCGTCGAGTCAGTATGCAAAGAACTTGGTAAATGGAATTAAAAAAACCATTTCATCAACACGCGTAGCGCCGAAACCTTCTGCGTATAAACCTCCTGTGGATTTTAAACCCAGTGATACCTCCGGGTTAAAGGAAGGCATGCAGGTGGAGCATCCCAAATTTGGTTTCGGGACAGTAACACAAATGGACCTGAGTGGGGCAGACCGGAAAGCTAAAATCAATTTTTCGGCAGTGGGCGAAAAAACCCTCTTGTTGAGTTTTGCCAAACTCAGGATTGTTGAGTAGCCATCGGCCGGAATTTTCACCCATTGGAAGTAAAATTTCAAGCTATTGGCCTTAAATTTTAATATTGAATAAATAACCGCTATTTTGCAGGTAAATATCCCTTGAAAGTCCTTAACACACCCAAGTTTGCCGCAACGTTTGATTAAATAACAATTCGTTTTTCGCAGAAGTTAAGGCTTAAGCAAAACAGCAAAAAAGAAAAATCTTCCAGAAAGATTACTAAAACAATTTATGACCTTAGAATACAACAGCCAACGTCCTGGCATCATCTTGAAAGAGTATGGGCGTAATGTTCAAAAATTAATTGAATACATCCGCAACGTACCTGACAAAGAAAAACGCACCGACCTCGCGTACACCTTGATCGAATTGATTAAGCAGCTTACACCTTCCATTAAAGAGCAAGGGGATGACCCGCAGCGCCTGTGGGATGATCTTTACATCATTGCAGATTTCGACCTCGATGTAAACAATCCGTTCCCTGTGCCGGAGAGAGAAATCCTGTTTAAGAAACCCATGCGAATGGACTATCCACAGAGTGATGTGAGATTCAAACACTACGGAAAAAACATTGAGAAACTGGTGAAGGAAGCCTTGAAGAAAGAAGATCCTCAGGAACGTCAGGATGCTATTATCTATCTTGGTAAACTGATGAAGACGTTCTACGGTAACTGGAACAAGGAAACGTTGGATGACTCTGTCATCTTAAAGGATATTCAGGCGATGTCAGGTGGCGCTTTAAACATGACCATCGACAAAGTTCGTGAAGACAACCTGTTCGAAAAATTATACAAAGAGCGCAAGAAAGCTCGCCCGCAGCAAGGCGGACATCAGGCTGGCGGCCAGCGTCATCAAGGTGGCGGCCATCGCCCGTTTAACAAAAACAAAGGTGGCAGCAACAACAATAATTTCCGTCGCAGAAGAGACACATGATTGTGAAGGTACGAGGTAAGAAGTACGAGGCACGAGGTGAATGACACCGCTATCGTAATTCTTACCTCATAATTTATTCCTCTTCGCTCCCGTCTCTTCCTTCGTATTTTGTCCCTCGTACTTCGTGCCTTCTTTTGTTATTTCAATTGTTTTCCGATCTTGAACCGGAAATAAAACTCTCCAATTGAACCGATGAGCATTTTTAGAATAAAAGGTGGGAAGAAATTAAAAGGTGAAATCATCCCACAAGGCGCAAAGAATGAAGCGTTGCAAATAGTAAGCGCCACCCTCCTCTCCGCAGAGCCGATTACCATTCATAACCTTCCCAATATTGTTGATGTCAATAAACTGATTGAACTGGTTGGTGACCTTGGATCTAAAGTTGAAAACCTTGGTCCGGGTTCTTATCGGTTTACAGCTGAAAACATTAATATACCTTTTTTAGAATCTGATCAATACAGAAAGAAAGCAGCTGCACTGAGAGGTTCTGTTATGTTACTTGGACCTATTCTCGCACGATTCGGAAAAGCAAGTTTGCCAAAACCAGGAGGTGATAAAATTGGTCGACGAAGATTGGACACACACTTTTTAGGATTCGAGAAGCTCGGCGCAAAATTTAATTTTAATGCAGAAGAACATCTCTTCCATATTGATGCTTCGGAATTGAAGGGTTGTTACATGTTGTTGGACGAAGCTTCTGTAACCGGAACAGCAAACATCGTGATGGCAGCCGTGCTCGCGAAAGGAAAAACAACATTGTATAACGCAGCCTGCGAGCCTTACCTTCAGCAGTTGTGCCTTATGCTAAACCGCATGGGTGCAAAGATTACTGGCATTGGATCCAACTTACTTTACATCGAAGGCGTAGAAAAATTAGGAGGTACAGAACATACTCTGTTGCCCGACATGATTGAGATTGGTAGTTTCATCGGCTTAGCCGCCATGACGCAATCTGAAGTAACCATCAAAAATTGCCGCATCGATATGCTTGGCATCATCCCCGATATCTTTAAACGTCTCGGCATTAAAATGGAGTTCAGGGGAGATGATATTTTTATTCCATCACAGGAACGCTATGAGATTGAAACATTTATCGATGGCTCAATCCTTACCATCGCTGACTCACCATGGCCCGGTTTTACGCCTGACTTATTAAGTATAGTGCTTGTTGTAGCAACGCAGGCCAAAGGCACTGTGCTTATTCATCAGAAGATGTTTGAAAGCCGGCTTTTCTTCACAGACAAGCTGATCGACATGGGTGCTCAAATTATTTTATGTGATCCGCACCGCGCTACAGTGATTGGCCTGGAGCGAAAACAATCGTTACGCGGAATCAAAATGTCATCGCCGGATATTCGTGCAGGGGTAGCGTTGCTGATTGCAGCACTATCCGCCAATGGAACAAGCGAAATCTCCAACATCGAACAAATTGATCGTGGGTATCAAAACATCGAAGGAAGATTAAAAGCGCTGGGTGCGGAAATTGAACGTGCTGAGTAGATTAACTACTATGCGTGTGGTTATCAATTAAAATCACAAATCGATCTTCAATCCGACAGGACAATGATCGGAACCCAGGTATTGATTGTAGATCATGGCATCCTTTATCTGTGGGACCAACCTTTCCGAAACAAGGAAATAATCAATACGCCAACCGGTGTTTTTTGCCCTGGCATTGGTTACATAATTCCAGTACGTATACTTCACTTCTTCAGGATAAAACCTTCGGAATGTGTCAACAAAACCGGCTTCAAGAAGACGTGTAAATCCGTCGATCTCACGCTGCGTATAACCCGCTGATTTATTAAAGTTTTCTTTTGGTCGCGCAATGTCGATGGGTTGATGGGCTACATTGAAATCACCACATACGATCACCGGCTTACGTTTATTCAACCACAACAAATATTGCTTGAATTCCTGATCCCATTTTTCCCGCCAGTCAAGACGCGCCAGTCCTTCACCGGAGTTTGGCGTATAAACTGTAACCAGGAAATAAGTCGCAAACTCAGCGGTCATCACACGGCCTTCCTGATCAAACTCTCCCATCCCGATATCACATGTAACTTGGATAGGTTCTTCCTTCGAAATGATTGCGGTTCCCGAATAACCCTTTCTCGCCTTTGAACAATTCACATGCACATGATATCCTTTCAATAACTCCAGTGCTGAACGCGCATCTTCCGGACCAGCCTTCGTTTCCTGCAGACACAGAACATCGGGATCCATCTGCTCAACATCCTTGATGAAATCTTTTTTTATGATAGACCGGATGCCGTTTACATTCCAGTTTACGAAGTGGTGGGTTTTCGTCATGAGTTTAAAGTTCAAAGTTCCAGATTCAAAGTTAGGGAGTATTTTTGACAAAGGCGTTTCGAAAATTGTTTGACGTTTGATGTTCCGGTTTGAGGTTCGCATTTGTTTAATGTTTTCGAAAATACAGACTGAGCGTCATTGCCAGTTTTAGTATAAACGAAAAGTATTATATTCAATAAAAGTTAGATTAAGGATCATCACGTTGGGCAAAATTTGGCGCATAATGTCCGAAAAATTTAAAGGAAAATATAGAAGCGATTCCGCCCGATTGCGAAATTGGGATTATGGCAGCGATGGTGCGTACTTTATTACAATTTGCACCCACAACCGCGAACATTTTTTCGGCGAAATTAACAATAACAAAATGAACATGTCGCCCGCAGGCGCCATTGCCCATGTGCTATGGGATCAAATAAAAAACCATGCGAAGAACGTTGAATTAGGTGAATTTGTGGTGATGCCCAATCACGTTCACGGGATATTGATTTTGAATGGTAACAACGTTGCGAATGATTTCCGTTTCGGTAGGGACGTTGCATGCAACGTCCCTACCGAAACGGAAAAAACCAATCCCAAAAATCACCAAATGGCCGCGATTTCGCCAAAACCAAATACCATATCAACCATCATCCGTTCATACAAATCATCCGTTACCCGGTATTGCAACCAATTGGGATTACAATTCGCATGGCAATCACGTTTTCATGATCATATCATCAGAAGTGATGAATCGTTTAATCGTATTTCTGAATACATAAAAAACAACCCTGCCAATTGGAAGGAGGCAAGATTTCAAGGCAGGGAGGACACATAGAAGAATAGCCGATTGGAGATGTCTTTTAGTAAAAGATAAATTGCGATGTTTCGCCATTAACCAAATTACTGCCACACAACAAAAAAAGCGCTCTCACAAGCGCTTTCCTTATAAAAAGTTCTAAAAAACCAGGAATCGACTACTTAACAGCCTTTGCCTTAGCTTCAAATTCTTTCTTAACTGCTTCGATATCCACGTTTTTAATAACGGGTTTCGCGTTTTGAATCTTCAATGTCTGACGTCTAACCGCTGATTTAGCCTTGTCTTTGCGGTTCTTTCTCTTTAATCGTGTTACTGCCATGGCGGTTTTTGTTAAAAGGGAGCGCAAAATTAACCCGGAATTTGATTTTTACAAAGAACCTGGCAAAGTTTTCAGTGAAATTCAGGGCCCTACAACCCATCCCGGTTTCAGGAAAGGAAATTACCACTACAACATTTGATATATAACCCCTTCGGTACGTTAATTTGCGCGACTTATGGAAAAACCAACTTTACCGAAAGGAACACGCGATTTTGGTCCGGCTGTAATGGCCAAAAGACAATTTATCCTCGACACCATACGGTCAGTTTTTAAAAAGTTCGGATTTCAGCCCCTGGAAACGCCAGCCATGGAAAATCTTTCTACCCTTACTGGAAAATATGGTGAAGAAGGTGATCAATTGCTGTTTAAAATCCTGAATTCAGGTGACTTCCTTAAAGATATTAATGACCAAAAACTGCAGTCGCGAAACGCTAAACGCTTAACATCCGAAATTTCCGAAAAAGGACTGCGTTATGATTTAACCGTTCCTTTCGCGCGGTATGTGGTGATGAATCGCAACGATGTCTCATTTCCGTTCAAGCGATATCAGATTCAACCGGTGTGGCGCGCAGATCGACCTCAAAAAGGAAGGTATCGTGAGTTCTATCAATGTGACGCTGATGTGGTCGGCACTGATTCACTGATCTGTGAAGCCGAAATCATCCTGATGATCAAAGAAGTTTTTTCAGGATTAGGACTTACAAACTACACCATTAAAGTAAATCACCGCGGCGTGCTGTCCGGATTAGCAGAAACTATTGGCGCCAAAGGCAATGAAACTTCCTTATTCGTGGCCATAGACAAACTCGACAAAATTGGTGAGGAGAAAGTAAAAGAAGAACTCCGCGCAAAATGTTTTGAAGATAAAAGCCTGGATTTACTTTTTCAATTACTAAATACAACCGGTTCGAACGATACGAAGCTGCATACATTAAAAAATAAGTTCAACGAAAGTGAATCCGGCATGAAAGGCCTGTCGGATTTAGATCAGGTTTTTGAACTTATCAGAAATTACGGCGCCGACCTTGAACACGTGGAGTTTGATATTGCGCTTGCGCGTGGATTAAGCTATTACACCGGATGTATTTTTGAAGTTAAGATCAACAACGTATCCATCGGAAGTGTAAGTGGTGGTGGACGTTATGATAATCTCACACAGGCTTTTGGTGATAAGGAAAATTTATCCGGCGTTGGCTTTTCATTTGGCGTAGACCGCTTATACGATGCCCTGGAAGAATTGAAGTTATTCCCTAAGAATACCGCCGTTTCATCTAAAGTACTGCTTTGTCATTTTGATCCGGAAAGTTTTAGTCATGGCTTAGCGCTATTAACCCGTTTAAGAACAGCCGGTGTTGCTTCGGAAATTTATCCCGATCAAACCAAGATCAAGAAACAATTGGACTATGCAAACAAGAAAAACATTCCTTTTTGTATCATGATTGGATCCGACGAGATACAAAGCGGCCAGTACAGCTTTAAGGATATGACAAAGGGAGAACAGGAAAAACTTACGATTGACGGGTTGATCCAAAAACTCCAGGCAACTGAACTTTAACAAATGCGGATTAACTGAAAACTTCCTGAAGTCCGGCAGATATTTAATACCTTTCACGGCAAAGTAACGTGGTATGCGTACGCATTTTATTTCCGGTTCAAGCCTCACCCTACAGGATTTTACAGAGCTCCTGAACAATAAGGTTGTGCTTCAGCTTACCGATGATGCAAAGAAAAAAATTATCCGTTGCCGTGAATACCTGGATAAAAAAATAGCCCATTCTACGCAACCCATTTACGGCATCAACACAGGGTTTGGCTCGTTATATAATCGAAATATCGGCCATGATCAGCTTGAAAAACTCCAGGAGAATCTCGTGAAGTCACATGCCTGCGGTACCGGACCTGATGTTCCCGCTGAACTCGTGAAGCTGATGCTTTTCCTGAAAATACAATCACTGTCTTATGGTTACTCAGGTGTACAAATCACCACCGTAGAACGACTCATCGCGATGTACAACGACGAGGTGATACCCCGCGTTTTTGAAATGGGTTCATTAGGCGCATCCGGTGATCTTGCTCCGCTCGCACACCTGGCCTTGCCGCTAATCGGACTCGGTGAAGTACATTATAAAAATGATATTATCGCAGTAGAAAAATTTTACAAACAATCGGACTGGTCACCCATACAACTGAAAGCAAAAGAAGGTCTCGCTTTATTGAACGGCACACAATTCATGAGTGCATATGGCATGTGGTGTGTGATCCATGCGAACCGCATTCAACGACTCGCCAATATTGTAGCAGCGCTTTCGCTGGATGTGTATGAAGGCAGGCCCGAACCCTTTCTTCCGGAAGTACATGCCATTCGTCCACACTTTGGACAAATTAAAACAGCTGAAGAAATTCTTGCTATCCTTGAGGGAAGTGACCTTCTTCATCAACCAAAAAAACACGTACAGGACCCCTACTCGTTCCGTTGCATTCCGCAGGTACATGGCGCAAGTAGCGACACTATTGCCTATGTTACCCAAGTCATGCTCACCGAGGTAAACAGCGTCACCGATAATCCCAATGTATTTTCGGAAGATGATAAAATTATTTCCGCGGGAAATTTTCACGGACAGCCACTTGCACTTGCGCTCGATTTTCTTGCCATTGCGCTGGCTGAACTCGGAAGCATCTCTGAACGCAGAACTTTCCAACTGATCTCCGGTTCACGCGATTTACCCAATTACCTTGTCGCCAATCCGGGTATCAATTCCGGACTTATGATTCCGCAATACACCGCCGCTTCGCTGGTGAGCCAGAATAAACAACTGTGCACACCGGCCTCTGTAGATTCTATTGTTTCGAGCAATGGACAGGAGGATCATGTAAGCATGGGCGCAAATGCCGCAACAAAGGCTCATCGCATCGTAAATAACGTATATGCGATTCTGGCCATTGAACTCATAACCGCTGCCCAGGCCTTGACTTTCAGAAAACCGAGAAAAACTTCTCCTTACCTGGAAAACCTGGTCCATACTTTACGTACAACCGTACCGTTTATAGAAGATGATCGTGCCATGCACATCGACATGAAGAATGCCGAATTATTTTTAAAAGAACTTGATCTTAGCGCATGATTATCAGGATCGTTATACTGATTGGTACTTTTATTACATACTGTGTACAGGCACAGAATACAAGCGCTCCTGCCGGAACTGTTTCAATTCCGTATACGCAAACCTGTCCAACAACGATTACATTTACCATGACTGATTGTCCGCTGGGTGGCCAGGGTTGCGCCATTGATTATCTCGGCGATGGAAATTTTCTGGCTGCTTCTACCGGGGCAACCTTTAACTATACAACACCTGGCGTTTATACCATTCGTATACAAATTGGCGCTAACCCCGTGCAAGAAACACTTCACCTGGAAATTCTACCTGACACACCACCGGCTTTCGATCTCTATTCATGTAATGGGCATTTGGTACAAGTGAATATCACAGATACACAATTTTCACAATACATCATCGATTATGATGCTGGTCCGGATGCCAATGTTGCCACCGGGTCCGCACTGCCGTATAGCTATGGGGTTGCAGTTAATGACCAGCCCATCAGTGTACGCGGAGATATGCCGAATTGCCCGGCAAACACAAAGACCATTGATGTTGTTGCTGCAACACCGGCAAGGGATATTACACAACTGAATGTAACTCCCGACAATACGATCGTACTCGACCTGGAGCAAGATCCCGCATTTGATAACGTGTTATATCAACTCGAAACGATTGGCACACCTGCCTTACCCAATCAATCGGTTTATAATACAGATCAGATCAACCTTCCCAGCTTCGATCCAGACAATGAATATTATTGTTTTCGTTTAGGAAAAACTGATCCATGTACAGGCGATCCTCCGGTATATACCAACACATTATGTAGTGCATCGTTACATGTAGCCACTCAAAACAACAACAACCAAATCACCTGGACGACCAATACCATGGGAGGACTGATTGATTTCAGCATAGAAAAAAATCCCGGAGATCCACTTCCGAATCAGGCTGCTGCAACATCACAATATAACGATATGGATATACGCTGTGGAACGGATTACACTTACCGGTTAGTTTCCAACTATCCAGGTGGATACAAAAGTTTTTCAAAAAGCCATACCGTTACCGCCATCTCAACCGATGTACCAATCACAATTAATAACGTCAGCACCGTGGTAAATGATAACGCGGTTGACCTGCACTGGTTTCCGGACGCAAACTTCACACCCTCACTTTACACAATCTACAAATCGCCATCATTCGCTTCCATCGGAACATCGGCAGCAGCAACCCTTACCGATCCTGAATACAACACACAACTTGATATGTGCTATCAAATCGGGTACGACGATGTATGTGGAAATACAAGTGCTTTAAGTACACCGGTATGTCCCCTCAAACTAACCGGATCTTTGGAAGATGACAACTCAGTAACCTTATACTGGACACCCTACACCGGCTGGAGCAATAATGTAAATTCGTACGTCGTTCAACGATACAATGTGAATGGCACATTACTTTCTTCTGTAGACGTAGGGCAATCAACTACATACAATGATCCGGATAACGCTGACGATGAACAACTGATCTTCTACCGCATTGTAGCCCAACCAAACGATCCACTTGTTACTGCTTCCGTTTCAAACGAGTTACGCATCATTAAATCAAATCGCATTGCGTATCCCTCCGCCTTCGTTCCAAACAGTACAATTGAACAAAACAGGACGTTTCGTGTGGTCGCAAAAGAGCAATACAATGTTGCCTTTGAGATGCAGATCTTTAACCGGTGGGGTGAATTACTTTTTGCTACCACCAACATCGAAGAAGGATGGGATGGCACATACAAGGGAAATAAAATGCCCGAGGGAACGTATGTTTTCATTGCGAAATTTACCGATCAGGCTGGTCGTACCCTTAAACATTCTGGCAACGTCGTGCTGTTAAGAAAGTAAACCGAAAAGATTTTCCACTAAATTGCAACCTGAATCAATGTCGTTTTGCTTCATAACCTTCTCGCCGGAGAGGCCGGGTAAGGCAATAAAAAAATTAACAACGCGACATGACACATAATGATTATAAACAGTAACCCAACACGATATGTTTGACATGATGAAAATGATGGGAAAAATGAAGGAAGTTCAGTCCCGCATGAAAGAGGCACAGGATAATTTAGGCAAACTAAAAGCTTATGGAGAATCCGGGGCGGGTATGGTGAAAGCTACTGTAAACGGAAAAAAACAACTGATCGAAGTGGATATCGATTCTTCCTTAATTAATCCAAATGACAAAACCATTCTTCAGGATTTGATTGTTGCAGCTGTGAACAAAGCACAGGAAGAAGCAGAAGTTATGGCAAAAGAAGAAATGCGGAAAAGTACGGAAGGTCTTATCCCCAACATACCGGGTTTTGATTTAAGTGGTATGATGGGATGAGCCATACGGCTGTCGTGATCCTGAATTATAATGGGGAGAATCTGTTGAAGCAGTTTCTCCCTTCTGTTATTCAACACAGTGAAAATGCGGAGGTGATCGTAGCTGACAATGGATCAACCGATGAATCCATTCGCGTTCTTGAAGCACAATTCCCGGCTGTTCGTGTGATTAAGCTCGGGCACAATTACGGTTTTTGTGGTGGTTATAACCGGGCGTTGAAGCAAGTGCAGGCCGACTATTATGTCTTGCTTAATTCTGATATCGAAGTAACGCCCAAGTGGCTAACACCGATGGTTGATCTGCTCGACAAGAACAACGACATGGCTACTGTTCAACCTAAAATCCTTTCATATTCGAAACGTAATTATTTTGAGTATGCTGGTGCAGCAGGTGGACTTATCGATTCGTTTGGCTATCCATTTTGCAGGGGGCGAATTTTCGATCATGCAGAAGAGGACGATAACCAATATAACGACATACGCCCTGTATTCTGGTCCACAGGCGCCTGTATGATGATTCGCGCCGAAATGTATCATAGATTCAACGGACTCGATGAAGATTTCTTTGCCCATATGGAAGAAATTGATCTTTGCTGGAAGATTCACAGGGCTGGACAGAAAGTGATGTATTGCGGACACAGTACGGTGTATCACCTGGGCGCAGGAACCCTTAATTATTTAAATCCGCGAAAGACCTATCTTAACTTTCGCAACGGGTTGTTTCTGGTTTACAGGCATTTCAGCAGCCTTGATCTTTTGGTGAAATTTCCTGTACGTATCGGTCTTGACTGGCTTGCAGGCCTGGTATTTCTGCTGAAAGGACAACACGAACATGCGAAAGCTGTTCTCGATGCCCACGCTGATTTTCTTAAACATTTGAACCGCGAGCGTCAAAAAAGACGGGCGCTTCACCGGGACTTTCCCCGTTACGACGACAATATGATTTATAAGGGAAGTATTGTATTTGATTTTTTTATCCTGAAGAAAAGACAATCTAAAGGCTAAAGTGTTAATAGTCCCAGATGGGATTTCGCTTCCTGAGGTGTTTCCTCATGTTCATGATAAACGCCAAAGAAAGATAGATCAGAACAGGCGACCCGAACGTTATAAACGACGTGTAGATAAAAAATAATCGGATACTGGAAGTGGACATTCCCAACTTTTCACCCAGGCGGGTACAGACCCCAAAGGCATAAACTTCAAAAAAATGCTGAATGTGATCAATTAAATGGTTCATAATAACTGTTTTTAATAAACTTTCGACTACCGAAATAGTTATTTCATCGACCCTAAATCCGACTCACAAATATTACGACCAAGCGTGCTACTTTCAATCGGTACTTATCTTATTTTTTTGACTATAATTGCAAAAAAACACACATAAGTATAGTTTTGCAAACCTGTTCAAAAACAATTTATAAACCACAATTCCAATGAGAAAAGTATTGTACTCATTTTTAGTCTTGGCAATCATGACCCTCGCGGGCTGTACATTGCCCAAGATGGTAAAAATGGCGAAGGACCAACAAGTTACGGTTACTCCCAATCCCCTTGAAGTTCATAAAGACACTGTGACCTTTGACCTTGCGGCAAACTTACCGGTAAAAATGCTGAAGAAAGGAACCGTGTACACGGTGAATACCTTCTACAAATACGGCGACCAAGAAGTTGCGCTTGATCCAATCCCTTTCAAAGCAGAGGATTATCCGAATGCTTCAACTGAACAACCACGTGTTACGAAAAGTTTCAGTTTTGCATATCAGCCTGCGATGAAGACCGGAACCCTTCAGGTTGAAGGATCTGCGTCAAAAGGAGAAAAATCAAAAACAACTGAACGCCTTCCTGTAGCTACTGGTATCATCACCACGTCTAAGCTGGTTAAGCCTGTTTATTTTGCTGCATACGCAGATCATGGCTATAACAACCAGGAAGAACTTGAGCCAGTAATTATTCCTGATTTCATCTTCGAACAAGGTCGTTCTGTCCTCAGAACTTCTGAAGTAAGAAGCAACAAAGGCAAAGAATTAGACGCTTTCATCGCTTCTAAAAACGCTACTCGCACAGTAACGATTACAGGTACTCACTCTCCTGAAGGTGCTGAACGTATCAACGCTCAATTATCCCCTGATCGTGCTGCTGCCATTGAAGCTTACTACCGCAAGCAGATGAAAAAATACGACTACCAGGGCATGGCTGATTCTATCAATTTCATACTGAAGCCTGTTATCCAAGACTGGACTGGTTTCAAAGCTGAACTTGAAAAATATGAAGGTCTTAGCTCAGAGGAGAAAGCAGAATACCTGAACATCATTAATTCAGGTGGATCTTTTGAAGATCAGGAAAAACAAATGAAACGTTTGAATACTTACTCAAAAGTGTTTAAAAATGTTTACCCTAAATTAAGAACTGCTAAAACTGAAATCCTTGTTGTAAAAGAGAAAAAGACTGATGCTGAGATCTCAGTATTAGCAAAACAAATCACACAAGGTCAGAACCCTGATACACTTTCTTTTGAAGAATTGATGTACTCAGCAACGCTTACGCCTGCACTGGAAGAAAAAGCTGCCATCTACGAAGCTGCTACTAAAAAAGGCTCTAACTGGAATGCACATAACAATCTTGGCGCAGTGTATATCGCGCAGGCAATCGAAAATCCTTCTAACGCAGCAGAACTTGCTGATAAAGCGCAGGCTCAACTTGAACTTGCTGCACGTATCCAGGATGCACCGGAAATTCATGCAAACCTTGCTTCTGTTGAGATGATCAAAGGAAACCCCTATGGCGCTTACGATCATGCAAGCCAGGCTGTAGGCGGACTTCAGGGTGACAATGTTGCTGGTGTTAATGGCGTAAAAGGCGCTGCAGAAATTTTCAAAGCTGATTATGCTGCTGCTGTTCAGTCTACTTCTAGTGCAACAGATAACGCTGACAACCTGTTTAACAAAGGTCTTGCTCAACTTCTTAACAAAGATTATCAAAACGCTTTAACATCATTCAATGATGCGATCAGCAAAAATAGTAGCCTTGCTGTCGCTCATTACGGCGCCGCAGTTGCAAGTGCACGTTTAGATAATGCTGATGATGTTGTAAAACATATTACCAATGCAGTTCAGGCTGACGCTTCATTGAAAGAGGCAGCCCTTGGCGACCTTGAGTTCACCAAATTCGCTGCAACAGAAACGTTCAGAAACGCGTTGAAATAAAACACTCATTGGAACTTTCTCTGAAAACCCTCGCTTACGGCGGGGGTTTTTGTTTTTATATTGAACGGCTCGAAAACGCGTGTGTGTTTTTTTTGGCTAATCACCGTTCCGGTACTATTTTTACGCGATTTCAATAACGATTATGAGAACTATCCAGTTTAGAGAAGCCCTGCGCGAGGCGATGAATGAAGAAATGCGCCGAGATCCCAGCATTGTGCTCATGGGCGAAGAAGTTGCTGAATATAATGGTGCTTACAAGGTTAGCCAGGGAATGCTGGATGAGTTTGGAGCAGAACGTATCCTGGATACCCCTATCTCTGAACTAGGCTTTGCTGGAATCGGTGTAGGAGCAGCCGCAAACGGCCTGCGTCCCATCATCGAATTCATGACATTCAACTTTTCGCTGGTGGCTATTGACCAGATTATCAATGGTGCTGCAAAAATGCTTTCCATGTCAGGCGGACAATATAATGTACCTATCGTTTTCCGCGGCCCTACCGGTAACGCAGGACAATTGGGTGCTCAACACTCCCAAAACTTTGAGAACTGGTTCGCCAATACACCCGGATTAAAAGTAGTTGTTCCTTCTAATCCTTACGATGCAAAGGGTCTGTTAAAGAGTTCGATTCGCGACAACGACCCTGTGATCTACATGGAATCCGAATTGATGTATGGTGATAAGGGCGAAGTTCCTGAAGAAGAATATCTCATTCCAATCGGTGTAGCAGACATAAAGAAAGCCGGATCAGATGTAACCATCGTGTCGTTCGGAAAAATCATGAAGGTAGCCCTGGCCGCTGCCGCTGAACTGGAAAAAGATGGCATTTCTGCTGAAGTTATTGATCTCCGATCAGTTCGACCAATAGATTACGCATCTGTTGTGGAATCTGTTAAAAAAACAAACCGGTTAGTGATCGTTGAAGAGGCCTGGCCATTATCATCAATTGCAACCGAAATCACCTATCACGTGCAAAAGCATGCTTTCGATTACCTCGATGCACCAATTCAACGTGTTAACAGTTTCGATGTACCCCTACCCTATGCGCCTACATTGATCCAGGCTATCCTGCCAAACGTAGAAAAAACGATTAAAGCGGTGAAAGCGGTCTTGTATCGGGATTAATAGTTCAAGGTCCACGGTTCAAAGTTCAAGGTTGGAGATCTCAAAGAACATGAGATTTCGAAAGGTTTGAAGTCTGATGTTTGAGGTTTGAGGTTTGAGGTTGGTTTTCGATAAACGTAATGGTTATCCAAAACCAGTAAGTTAATACCAAACAAACTCGGGCTCGTAGCTCAAGGCTCGTAGCTGACTCGCAACTCATTAAGTATCGAAATCGCCTTGCAGCTTAAAGCCTGCACCTTGTAGCTTATCGTAAACGAAAAAGTTCCGAATCCCGACGTTCGAGGTTGGTTTATCGATAAACGTAATGGTTATCAAAAACCAGTAAGTTAATACCAAACAAACTCGAAGCTCGTAGCTCAAGGCTCGAAGCTGACTCGCAAACTCATTAAGTATCGAAATCGCCTTGCAGCTTAAAGCCTGCACCTTGTAGCTTATCGTAAACGAAAAAGTTCACGAATCCCAACGTTCGAGGTTGGTTTTCGATAAACGTAATGGTTATCGAAAACCAGTAAAACTCGAAGCTCGTAGCTCAAGGCTCGAAGCTAGTTCGAAAACTCATCAAGCATTGAAATCCCCTTGAAGCTTAAAGCCTGCAGCTTACAGCTTATCGCAAACACATAAGTCAACGAAATCACATAAAAATTTTTCCGCTGCATTCTCCAAAGCCGATGCGTACATTTTCATTCCTGGCGCAGGCACGCATGGTAACTGTGTCTCCGTCATGTAAAAAGTAACGTGTGGTTCCGTTTGGCATTCGGATGGCTCTTTCTCCATTCCACGAAAGTTCCAGCATCGAACCATATGAGCCGGGTGATGGGCCGCTGATCGTGCCGGAAGCATAAAGATCACCGGTTTCAATGTTACAACCATTGACGGTATGGTGGGCGAGCTGTTGATTGATATTCCAGTATAGGTATTTATAATTGGAACGACACACTACGGTTTCAGTGTCATCTTCAGGTCGAATACAAACTTCCAGGTCAACATCGAAATGTTTTGGACCCTGCACCTGCAAGTAGGGTAAAACCGGATCCTGAATTGGTCCGTTCGTTCGAAATGGTTCGAGAGCATCCATGGTGACTACCCACGGCGAAATGGTAGACGCAAAATTTTTTCCAAGGAACGGTC
This sequence comes from Ohtaekwangia sp., assembly GCA_035628875.1. Lineage (GTDB taxonomy): Bacteria > Bacteroidota > Bacteroidia > Cytophagales > Cyclobacteriaceae > Ohtaekwangia. Next base: position 19,057 of record DASPIZ010000055.1, read on the forward strand.
CTAAAGGAGCATACTCCCACTGCTGAATATCGCGAGCAGACCAATCGTTAAATAAAACAAATCCAATAATATAATCTTCGGCTTTCGACACCGGTATGCTTTCACCCAACAATGTTTTTCCACATGTGATGAATGCGACTTCCAATTCGAAATCAAGTTTCTTGGTAGCACCAAACAGGGGAACATTACTGTCGGGAAGTTTTATTTGTCCACTTGGACGATGGATTGGTGTTCCTGAAACAACAATGGAAGAAGCGCGGCCATGATAAGCTACTGGCAAATGTTTCCAGTTTGGAAGTAATGCATTTTTCGGATCCCTGAACATAGATCCGACATTGGTCGCATGTTCTTCACTGCTGTAGAAGTCGGTGTAGTTATAGACTTTCAGGGGCATCAGCATCTCTACGTGATCTCTGTCAATCAACCCATTTTTTCTGAACGACTCATTTTGTTGCAAGGTATCATTCCCCTCGCGCAATAAGTCCATCACGCGCAAGCGAACCTCCCTCACTTTTTGTTTCCCAAGTGAAAAAAAATTATTCAGGGTAGGTTCATAAAAAATTTTTGATGGCAATTCCAATCCGTCAAGGAAACCGTTGTCTTGCAGAAAAGACAGATCAACAACATAATTACCAATGGCAACACCTCCCCGAACTGTATTCGATTTAAAAATACCAAAGGGCAAATTCTGGATAGGAAAATCTGAATCGGCATTAACGGCAATCCAACTCTTACGCGGAAGATTTTTCATGTGCATCTTAATTACCTATTCTTTACGACAGGAAGTTAACGTGTTTTAGGTTCTTTCTCTATTTTTATTGCTGAAAACCAAGAGCACGAAATGAAAACCTGAAATGTGTAACTTCGGTTCTTATGCTATCCATTATTTAAAAACACCATGCCTCATTCGTTTCCTGCCGATTTTGAAAACCACATGAAGAATCAATTGAACGATTCGTGGAACGATTTTGTCGAGGCACACAATCGCGTATCACCTGTTAGCATCCGGTTAAATCCTTTAAAGCATCAACAAGACGATTCTAATCTACGTATCCCCTGGACAACCGATGGACGTTATTTAAAAGATCGTCCGCTATTTACATTAGACCCAACACTCCATGCCGGCGCCTATTATGTGCAAGAGGCAAGCTCTATGTTTTTGGAACAGGCACTGAAGCAGACTGTTGCGTTAGGTGAACCGCTTCGTGTACTTGACCTTTGTGCCGCTCCGGGTGGTAAGTCAACTCATGTAGCCAGCCTGCTAAACCAGGAAAGCATATTGGTTTCCAATGAAGTCATTCGTTCGCGGGTGAATGTGTTGGCTGAAAATTTACAAAAGTGGGGAAGCAACAATGTTATCGTAACCAATAACGATGCATCAGATTTTCAAGCGTTACCAGGTGCATTCGATGTTATTATCCTGGATGCGCCATGCTCGGGAGAAGGCTTGTTCCGAAAAGATGCCAACGCCATGACAGAATGGTCATCGGATAATGTACAGCTATGTGCTGCGCGACAAAAAAGAATTCTTGCTGATATCTGGCCGGCACTTAAAGGAGGTGGCATCCTTATCTACAGTACATGCACTTACAATCCAATTGAAAACGAGTACAACCTGCAATGGTTAAGTGAAAATCACCCGGTTGAGTTTATCCCGTTAAAACTGCAGCCGGATTGGGGAATTGAAGAAGTTCAACAATCTCCTGTAAAAGGTTATCGCTTTTATCCACACAACGTAGCGGGTGAGGGATTTTTTCTTTCTGTCATTCGAAAATCGGAACCAGAAGTGCTAACCCATACACGAAGTGCACGGCCGGTCTTCGCAACACCAAGCCGGAAGATCACAGACCAGGTACGGGAATGGATTTTAAATTCTGAGAACAAAACTTTTATCCAACGGGAAAATACGATTCAGTTTTTTCCTTCACAATACGCGGGTTTTATCGAACAGATCGCAAGACAATTCAGAATTCATTATGCAGGAACGTTTCTCGGAACGGTGAAGCATGAAAAAATAATTCCCGAACATGCCCTTGCCCTGTCTGTTGAACTTAATAAAAAGTTTTTTAATACTGTTGAACTATCCCGGGAAGACGCAATACATTACCTCCGCAAAGACGCGTTAAATCCAACGACAAACCATCGCGGTTTTGCGCTTGCAACTTATCAGCATCTACCACTGGGATGGATGAATCTTCTTCCCGGAAGAATGAATAACCTTTACCCGCAGGAGTGGCGCATCAGGATGAGCATCTGATAAAATGTGAATACATAATCCAATGTCGTTTACTCAAGCTTCCGTCAACCTTCTCCTTCGGAGAGGGCAGGGCGAGGCAAAAAACAAACAAGCTTAAGTAAACGACATTGATATAAAAATCACATTACATTTAATAAAGTAATATCTCTACCACACCATCAGGCACAGCTACGCCGCTGAAAAATATTCCAACACAAAAAACTTTTTCGTCAAAATTGGATTTCACTATGGCGAGGGGTAGCGAACTTACAGAGAGAACAGAAAATCCAATGGAAAAAATGATCAGCATGACCAATACCACAACCGATGAATTAAAGCCGAAAATTCCGGCGGTACTTAACGCCGTGATTGCTGCACCAAACCAGAATGAACGTTTCATTCCATAAAGGTTTACCACGTTGCTGAAAGGCAAAGCAAGTATGCCCGAAACAACCAAAATTCCAACGAGCACGATTTTACTGCTATAATGTTGCAGCATACCCGAAAGCTTAAGTTGCAATACCTCCGGAAAAAGATTAAAAAGAAACGTCGTCGCTAATCCCAACACAACGCCCAGAATAAATATATATCCATAAGAAGAGCGTGTAGAATTAAACACAATTGGTGAATCAGGAGCAGCATCTTCTCTTCCATTGTTTTTAGAGAACAGGCTCATGGCGTTTTTCTTCATTGAATATCCTGAAAGAAATACCAGCACCCCTCCTGTGATAAAAGTGACCGGTGCACCTAGAAAATCAATGACATCAATAATAACAGGCTCAAGCGCATAGAGCAAATTTGCCGTGATCGTAAGCACCGCCATGGCCTTCGGTAGTTTATCAACCGGAAAGAAGGTTTCTATGGTGGATAAGGCGGGGCTTGTAAATATACTCATGGCAATCAACCATAGGATGATTAATACTGGCAATATCCATTTAAAGATCTCTCCAGGATTACCTAACAACGTAAAGGCTACTGCCATAAATACCATGGCGGCAAAGCTGATGCCTGAACTGATAATCGGAAGCCGGGTTCCGCTCTTAAACCGATACCGGTCACCAAGCTTCCCCGCAATCAAAGGTGTTATGGAAAGGATGATCGCCTGGGAAACAATGATAAGAAAAGTAAACTCGGTGAACTTAAACTGAACCAGTAATTTAGGTTGGTATTGCTGGTACGCAATCCATCCAATAATAATTGATGCATACAATGCGGTTAAGCTCCACATTTGCTTCCACCTGATAAAGGTTTCCTGTTGATCAATGGCTATAGATGACATACGATTTTTTATCCGTGTTAGGTTAGGACTAAAGAAATTTACGAAGTCTGCCGCCCGATTTGATCTTGATGTATGATAAATTCGGTTTTAAGCTCATTTTCTTTATTTTTGCGGCCTCTTTACACTTCTTCACATGTCTTTATCAACAAAATATAATCCCTCGGAAGTCGAACATAAATGGTATCAGTACTGGACGACCCAGGGATTTTTTCATGCTACGCCCACGCCTGACAAAGAACCTTATACCATTGTTATTCCTCCGCCAAACGTAACCGGTGTGCTTCACATGGGGCATATGCTGAATAACACCATTCAGGATGTACTGGTAAGGAAGGCACGTATGGAAGGGAAAGAAGCCTGCTGGGTTCCGGGCACAGATCACGCTTCAATTGCGACGGAAGCGAAAGTAGTGGCTATGCTTCGTGAGCGCGGCATTAAAAAGTCTGACCTTTCGCGTGAGGAATTTTTAAAGTATGCCTGGGAGTGGAAAGAAAAATATGGTGGCATCATCCTCGAACAATTAAAAAAGCTTGGTGCTTCGTGCGACTGGGAACGGACGAAATTCACCATGGATGACGATTATTATGATGCCGTTATCGATATCTTCATTGATCTTCATAAAAAAGGATATATCTACCGTGGATTGCGGATGGTTAACTGGGATCCGGCTGGAAAAACGGCCTTGTCTGACGACGAAGTAATCCATCGGGATGTACAATCAAAACTGTACTACATCAACTACGCCATCGAAGGAAGTGACGAACATATTACCATTGCTACGGTTCGCCCGGAAACGATCGTGGCGGACAGTGCCATCTGTGTTAATCCTGATGATGAACGATACAAACACCTCAAAGGAAAAAAAGCGATCATTCCCTTGATCAACCGTGCCATACCGATCATTGAGGATGATTACGTAACCATGGATTTCGGAACAGGTTGTTTAAAGGTAACACCTGCTCACGACATGAACGATTACGAATTGGGAAAGAAACACAATCTCCCGGTAATCGACATCCTGCATGAAGATGGCACGCTCAATGAAAAGGCTGCGCTCTTCATCGGCGAAGATCGTTTTATTGCCCGTAAAAAAATCGCGAAAGAACTGGAAGCAAAAGGAGTGCTCGCTAAGGTTGAAGATTACAATAGTAATGTTGGTTTCTCTGAGCGCACGGATGCTGTGATCGAACCACGTTTATCACTGCAATGGTTTTTGAAGATGGATACCATCACAAAACCTGCACTGGAACATGTGATGAATGATGACATCCAACTTATTCCGGCAAAATTTAAAAACACCTACCATCATTGGATGGCAAATGTCCGCGACTGGTGTATCTCGCGTCAGTTATGGTGGGGACATAGAATACCAGCATGGTATGATGAAGAAGGGAACTATGTTGTTGCCAAAACCGAAACAGATGCGAAGGCTATTCATAAGAACCAATATCCGAATGCAAAATCCACAAACCTCTTTCAGGATGCGGATGTGATGGATACCTGGTTCTCCAGCTGGCTATGGCCGATGGCGGTTTTCGATACAAGTATATTCAAGGATGGCAATAAGGGTAATCAGGACCTAAATTATTTTTATCCAACCAACGACCTGGTTACTGCTCCGGAGATACTTTTCTTTTGGGTTGCCCGGATGATTATCGCTGGATATGAATACCGTGGAGAAAAGCCATTCAAGAATGTTTACCTCACGGGTATTGTTCGCGATAAGCAAGGAAGAAAAATGTCTAAATCACTGGGTAATTCTCCTGACCCGTTAGATCTTATTGCAAACTTTGGAGCTGATGCCGTGCGTACTGGAATGCTCTTTAGCTCTCCTGCCGGAAATGACTTGCTGTATGATGAAAAGCTCATCGAACAAGGAAGAAATTTTGCCAATAAAATCTGGAATGCTTTCCGCCTGGTGAAAGGATGGACCAATACATCGATTGATCAGCCCGTAGAAAACAAAGTTGCCATTCACTGGTTTCAATCCCGGATGAATGAATCGTTACGGGAGTTGAACGATCACTTTAGTAAATTCCGGATGTCGGATGCGCTGATGACGATCTATAAACTGATCTGGGATGATTTCTGTTCGTGGTACCTGGAAATCATTAAGCCGGAATTCGGCAAGCCGATCGATGAAGATACCTATACAGCAACGGTAAAGTTTTTTGAAACGCTATTAAGGGCGCTGCATCCTTTCATGCCCTTCATTACTGAAGAACTCTGGCACGAACTACAGGAAAGAACCGATCGTGATTGTATCCTGGTTGCTTCATGGCCTGTGCCTGAGAAATCGGACAAGAAAGTTCTTACAGAATCAGCTGTGGCTTTTGAAATCATTACAGAAATAAGAAATACGCGGAACACGAAAAACCTTTCACCGAAAGAAGCACTTAAATTACTGGTGAAAGAGGAGGAGCACACTTCTTTGAAATCCTTCTGGCCGATTGTAAAAAAACTTTCGAATTTAAGTGAAGTTTCGTTCGTCAGTCAGGCTCCTGATGTGAATTGCGCTTCCTTCATCGTTCGTTCAACGGAATTTTTCATTCCCATGGAAGGGAGAATTGATGCAGAAAAAGAACGGGAAGCCTTGCAAAAAGAATTAGTGTATCTAAAGGGCTTTATTACCGCGATCGACAAAAAACTTTTAAATGAGAAGTTTGTAAGCAGTGCTCCTCCTCAGGTGGTTGAAATGGAAAGAAAAAAGAAAGCGGATGCGCAAGCAAAAATCAAAACCATCGAAGAAAGTTTAGCACGGTTGTGATCCACAGCTTAACGTTATTGTAACTGTCGATGCATTAACGTTAAGCCCATCCCTAAAATCTTGCGGCTCCCATCAGGAGATCAATATTTTTATACTTTAATCCGAACTTGCGGGCTACATACTCATTGGTTAGTCCGCCTTTGTAGGTGTACACGCCTTTCATAAACCACTTGTGCGAAAAGATCATCGCTTCAACACCACCTTCTTCTGCGGCGCGTAAGATGGTGGGTGTGAAAATATTGCTCAATGCATTGGTTGCTGTGTGTGCTACCCGTGAAGCAACATTCGGAACACAATAATGGATCACGCTATGTTTACGGAAAATCGGTTTACTCAGTGTAGTAATCTCTGATGTTTCAATACATCCCCCCTGATCGATGCTAAGGTCTATGATAAGTGAATCAGGACGCATCTGTGTTACCATTTCTTCACTGATCACATGACGCGCTCTTCCTTTTTCTGCCCGCAACGCGCCGATAACAACATCCGCTGATTTAAGTGTTTCACTCAACGTGAGTGTATCAATGGTTGATGTATAAACAAGCTGACCAAGTAGGTGTTTGATCCTTCTCAGCTTGTAAATATGATTATCATAAATCTGAACATCAGCACCCATTCCCAGGGCTGCCCTGGCTGCATATTCTGCAACTGTGCCTGCGCCGATAATAATGACTTTGGTGGGCGGTACACCCGTGATACCCCCAAGAATAACACCTTTACCATTGTTGGCAGTACTCAAATATTCAGCAGCAATCAACATCACTGTGCTTCCTGCGATTTCACTCATGGCACGCACAATCGGCATACCCCCAACTTTATCTTCAATAAATTCGTAGGCGAGCGCAGTGACTTTTTTCTTCAGCATCGCCTGAATATTTTCGATACGTAAATGACCAAGTTGAAGGGCGGAGATAATTGTTTGCCCCTGGTGCATCATGTCGATTTCCTCCAATGTAGGGGGTTCGATCTTCAGCATGACATCTGCCTGGTAAACTTCCTGCTGCGAGTACACGATCTTGGCACCCGCATCACTATACTGTTTGTCTGTGAATTTGGAGCCCAGTCCTGCCTTTGTTTCCACCCATACATCGTGGCCGTTGTTAACCAGAATAGCTACGGCATCGGGTGTTAAACTGATGCGGTTCTCCTGAAGAGATACTTCTTTTGGCAACCCAATGAAGAAGCAATGCCTCCGCCGCTTTACTTCAAGGAGTTGTTCCTGAGGGGTGATGGCTGCTTTCGCTAGGGCCTCAAACCCCGTTTTCTTCTTGTCCGTCATGAACAGAAATCGCTATAGTACGTTGTGATTCGTTTTCAATATCAATTCTTATCGTCGCGTATACCGGTGGTATCAGCGAAGGAATTTTTCCGGGCCATTCAATAAAGCATGGATAGCCCGAAAAAAAATAATCTTCAACGCCAATATCAAAAGCTTCCGCTTCAGATTTAATCCTGTAAAAGTCAAAATGAAAGACCCGGTCGAATCGTTCCGCTTCATATTCATTTACGATCGCAAAGCTGGGACTGCTCATCGTATCACGAACACCCAGCGCTTCGCCAATCACTTTTATCAGGGTTGTTTTTCCTGCCCCTAAATCCCCTTCCAGTAACCATACTTTAATCTGTTGCATCCGACCGATGATTGCATCTGCAATTTTTTTCAGATCATGCAGGGAAACGGCATCATACCTTTCCACCTCAACGATCATGATACATTCTTCGAAGTTAAGAAAATTAAAGGAATGATCATTTCTTCCATACTCACTCCACCGTGCTGGAAGGTATCTTTATAGAAATTCACGTAATAATTAAAGTTATTCGGATAGGCAAAAAACTGATCTTCAATTGCAAATACATAACTCGTGGACACATTTGGCTTCGGCAGGAATAACCTTTCCGGCTTGGCTACCTGCATCACTTTAGCGCCCTCGTAGCCCAGGTTTTTTCCTTGTTTATACCTCAGGTTAGTATTCACATTACGATCACCAATGATTTTAAACGGCCGCTTTACGCGGATGGTACCATGATCGGTGGTTAACACGACTTTTACATTCTTTTCAGCTATTTTCTTTAGGATGTCCAGCAATGGAGAATGGTTAAACCAGGAACGCGTGAGTGAACGGTATGCCGATTCATCGGGGGCGAGTTCGCGAACCATCGCCATATCCGTACGGGCATGCGAGAGCATATCCACGAAGTTATAAACGATCACATTCAGGTCGTTCTGAAAAAGATTATTAACGGTGTCCGCTAGGTTCCTTCCTTCCTCCATGTTCTTGATCTTGTGATAAGACATCTTCAGGTTCAGGTTATTCCGACGAAGTTGTTTGGCTAAAAACTCATCTTCAAAATTATTCTTTCCTTCTTCTACATCCTCCCCAACCCAAAGGTCTGGATGAGATTTTGCCATCTCCGATGGAAGTTGCCCCGAGAAAATTGCATTTCGCGAATATGCTGTCGTAGTAGGCAATATAGAGTAATAGGTTTCTTCTTTTTCGATGGTGAAGTATTCGCTGATGATCGGCTCAATGATCTTCCATTGATCAAAACGCAGGTTATCAATTAGAATAACAAATACGGGTTTTCCCTGACCAAGCTCTGGAAAAACTTTTCGTTTCATTACCTGATGTGAAAGCAAAGGTTTATCGGCATTGGCATTATTCAGCCATGATTCGTAATTCCGCATAATGAATTTGCAGAAGTTGGCGTTTGCCTCGGTTTTCTGTAGATCCAGCACATCACCCATCTCCTGGTTATCCGGCTGATCCATCTGTAGTTCCCAGTGAATAAGTTTCTTATAGATATCAGCCCACTGATCGTGGTTCATTTCATCCATAAACGCCATGCTGATCTTACGAAACTCCTGCTGATAATTAAGGTTAGTCTTTTCCATAACCAACCGCTTGTTATCGAGGATCTTTTTCACTGACAACAAAATCTGACTCGGATTGAGGGGCTTAATCAGGTAATCAGCGATCTTTGAACCGATCGCTTCTTCCATGATCTGTTCCTCCTCGTTCTTGGTGATCATTACTACAGGGAGATTCGGTTTATGCGACTTGATCTGCGTCAACGCTTCCAGTCCCGACATACCAGGCATATTTTCATCGAGAAATACAACATCGAAATGTTTTTCGTCTGTCATCTCTACTGCATCCGTACCATTGTTTACAGGCGTGATGTCATACCCACGTTGTTCCAGAAAAAGGATATGCGGTTTCAGCAAGTCAATCTCATCGTCCGCCCATAAAATGCTATATCTTTGCATAGTTTAAATTTTTACCAATTTAACCAATAATGTTAAGTTACCGTTTTTGATCGCCTGTAATGCATGAATTTTACAAACAAATGCTTTACAGCTTCGAAAGCAAATACAAAACCACACCTGCTTGAAGAAAAATAAGACCATCAATGATCCGTTGTACGGATTTATTACCATACCGGGCAATATAATCGCGGATATCATTTCCCACCGGTGGTTTCAACGCTTACGCTACATCAAACAACTGGGCTTGACAGACTTTGTATATCCGGCGGCGCTACACACCCGCTTCCAACACGCGCTTGGTGCCATGCATCTGATGGGCAAGGCACTCGACATTCTGAGAAAGAAAAAGATTGAGATCAGTGATGAAGAATACGAAGCAGCGCAACTGGCTGTGCTGTTGCACGATATTGGTCATGGTCCGTTCTCTCACGCCCTTGAAGATTCGTTGCTTACAGGCATCCGCCATGAGAGTGTCTCTTACCTTTTTATGGAGTCGTTGAATGAAGAATTCAATGGTGCTTTGGATATCGCCATAAAAATCTTTCGAAACAGCTACCATCGAAAGTTTCTTCATCAGCTTGTATCCAGTCAACTGGATATCGACCGACTTGATTATCTTAAAAGAGACAGCTTTTTCACAGGTGTGCAGGAAGGCAACATCGGGCTTGATCGGATTTTGCTAATGTTAAATGTTCATCAAGACGAGCTGGTTGTTGACGAAAAAGGATTATACAGTATTGAAAATTTTTTGAATGCGCGGCGACAGATGTACTGGCAGGTGTACTTACATAAGGTTACGGTGAGTACTGAGCGTATGCTGGTTAATATTATTCGCAGGGCCAAGGCTTTGGTACAAGCAGGTGGTGAACTTCCAGCCAGTGATGCGCTGATGTTTTTTCTAAAACACAATCCTTTGCTTAATGAGTTCAAGACAAGCCCAATGCCGTTAGAAGCTTTTGGTAACCTGGATGATCATGACATTTGGGGGGCGATTAAATTCTGGCGATCGAACGATGATCAAATCTTATCACTACTCTCTTCCATGCTTTTAGAGCGTCGGCTCTTCCAGGTAAGTTTAAGCAACGAACCTATACGCAAAGAAACCATTCAAAAGGTAAGGGATGCCGTAAAGAAAGAATATCATACCTTGGGTGCTGAAACTCCGTATTTGTTTTCGCATGGTACTGTTACCAACGAGGCATATGCAGAAGGCAAACACATCAATATCCTGATGAAGCCCGGACAAATGCTGGACATTGCCGATGCTTCAGACTTACCTACGATCAAGGCGATTAGTAAAATCGTTAAAAAAAACTATCTGTGCTGGCCCAAAAATGTATCTTTGTAGAATCAGGTATTGGGCATAACCCGAATGCCTTGGAATACCAACTGTCTAATAACAAGTGCCTATGGAATTTACGGTCAGCCAGATTGCTGCGATGTTACGTGGTGAAGTGAGGGGAAATGGAGCAGACAAGATTAACATGCTTGCTAAAATCCAGGAAGCTCAAAAAGGGCAAATTGCATTTTTATCTAACCCGAAGTACGAACAATACATATATACAACTCAGGCAAGCGCAGTTATTGTAAAAAAGGATTTTACGCCTAAAAAAGAAATTACTTCTTCACTTATTCTTGTTGATGATCCATACATCAGTTTTACGATGTTGTTGGAGGAGTATCACAAGCTGGTGAGTTTCCAGAAAACCGGTATAGAACAACCTTCATTTATTGGTGAGCATTCCACCACAGGCCAACAAGTTTATCGCGGCGCTTTCTCTTACATTGGAAATAATTGTAAAATTGGAGAAAATGTAAAAGTCTATCCGCATGCCTACATTGGAGATAACGTGGTTATTGGTGATAATACCATTATACACGCCGGTGTAAAAGTCTATAACGACACCCGCATTGGAAAGAACTGTGTCATACATTCAGGTACAGTGATTGGTAGCGATGGATTTGGATTTGCTCCGCAGGAAGATGGCTCATACAAAACCATACCGCAGCTGGGTAATGTCATTCTTGAAGACAATGTTGCCATCGGCGCAAATACGGTGATTGATTGTGCAACACTATTCGGAGATTCAACCTTCATTCGACAAGGTGTGAAGCTCGACAATCTCATTCAGATTGCACATAATGTAGAGATCGGAAAAAATACGGTGATCGCTGCCCAGACAGGAATTTCCGGATCATCAAAAGTTGGTGAAAATTGTGTGATTGCAGGGCAAGTCGGTATGTCTGGTCATTTGGTGATTGCCAACAAAACGAGTATCGGAGCGCAAGCCGGTATCCTCAAAACAATCAAAGATGAAGGCGAAAAGATTATTGGTTCGCCTGCCTTTGACGTCAAGGAGTATTATAAATCATATGCGGTTTTTAAGCAGTTGCCTGATCTCAATTTAAGGCTCCGGGAACTTGAGAATAAGGTCGCGAATCTCAAGCGCGAACACATCTCATTAAAGGACTAGCGACAGGCAGGCGTAGGCATCTTTAAATAAACGATTGCCGCAGTTATGATGTTAAAAGCATTTACAACCTCAACGCAACCCTTTATAATCGATAATACTCCCTAAATCCTAACCCGTATAAAGTTTGATTATACGGAGATACCGGTTAAATTTGCCCTCTTTTCCACAGCATGCTTAACATCAAACAGCAAACCATCCAAAAATCGGTAACCCTCTCGGGTGTAGGACTTCATACAGGGGTACAAACCAACATGACGTTTCTGCCGGCTAAGCCGAATCACGGCATAAAATTTCAGCGTATAGATATCCCAGGGTCACCTATTATTGATGCGGATTGCGACAATGTAGTAGATGTTTCCCGTGGCACTACCATTGAACAAAGTGGCGCGAAAGTAAGCACGATTGAACATACGCTCGCTGCTCTTACCGGCCTTGAGATCGACAATGTAATTATCCAACTGGATGGACCTGAATGTCCTATTATGGATGGCAGCTCAATTGAGTTTGTGGATATCCTTAAGGGTGCAGGTACTGAAGAACAAAACGCTTTACGCGATTTTTTCGAAGTACAGGAGCCCCTTTTTTACCGGGAAGCAGCACGCAACGTGGAAATTGCAGCACTACCGCTCGATGACTACCGGGTAACGGTTATGATTGATTACAACTCCCCTGTATTAGGTAGTCAACATGCTTCTATTACGGATATTCGTCAATTTGAAAAAGAAATTGCCTCTTGCCGCACTTTCTGTTTTTTGCATGAACTTGAGATGTTGTATAAAAACAACCTGATCCGTGGCGGTGATCTTAATAATGCCATTGTTATTGTTGATCGTATCGTCCAGGAAAATGAATTAGAGAATATTGCTAAAATGTTAGGCAAACCAAAGGTTGCTGTAAAACAGGAAGGCATTCTGAATAATATTGAACTACGGTATAAAAACGAACCTGCCCGCCACAAACTCCTCGACATCGTTGGAGACTTAACGCTTGCAGGCCGTCCTTTAAAGGCGCAGATTCTTGCCGCGCGACCAGGACACGCTGCTAACGTGGCTTTTGCCAAAAAGCTGAAAAAAGCCATGCAGGAGGCCGATAAAAAAGGCCGTCCAAAATACAACCCCAGTTTGCCACCGGTAATGGACATCAATAAAATTTCGTCCATTTTGAAACACCGGTACCCCTTCCTGCTGATTGATAAGATCATCTACCTCGATAATGAAAGTGTTGCCGGCGTAAAAAATGTTACGGTAAATGAGCCTTTCTTTCAAGGGCATTTCCCGGGCAATCCGGTAATGCCGGGTGTTCTTCAAATCGAAGCTATGGCACAGATTGGAGGTATCCTTGTGTTGAATACAGTACCCGATCCTGAAAACTACTGGACTTACTTTTTAGGTATCGAAAATTTCAGATTTAGAAAAATGGTCTTGCCCGGCGATACCATGGTCATCCAGTGTGATCTTGTCGCTCCGATAAAAAGAGGAATAGCAAAGATGTATGGCCGTGCATTTGTTGGCAATACACTTGTTTGTGAAGGTACAATGACCGCCAGCATCGTTCGAAAAGATTCATGAGTCAATTTCCAAACGCCAACGTACACCCTGAAGCAAAAATTGGTAACAATGTTACCATAGAACCTTTTGCGACTGTCCATAAAAACACTGTGATCGGTGATGGAACCTGGATAGGTCCGTACACCACCATTATGGAAGGATCACGCATCGGAAAGAACTGTAAGATCTTTCCCGGTGCTGTAATTTCCGGCATTCCACAGGATTTGAAATTCAAAGGTGAAGAAACCACTACCGAAATTGGTGATAACACCACCATCCGCGAATGCGTGACGGTTAACCGTGGCACAGTGGATAAATGGAAAACGGTGATCGGTTCCAATTGTCTTTTGATGGCATACGTTCACATCGGCCATGATTGTATTGTGGGCAACAGCTGCATCCTAGGCAATCTTGTGCAATTAGCCGGTCATGTTATCATAGACGATTTCGTGATTTTTGGAGGCTCTTGTGCCGTTCAACAATTCGCCAAAATCGGATCGCATGCATACATCGGAGGAGGATCTCTTGTTCGGAAAGACGTACCGCCATACACAAAGGCAGCCCGTGAGCCGCTATCTTATGCTGGCGTAAACACGATAGGATTACGCCGTCGCGGCTTTACATCAGAAAAAATCAGTGAAATTCAGGAGATCTACCGGTACATTTATTTGCGAAGTATGAACAACTCCAAAGCCGTAGAAATTGTAGAAGTTGAAATTCCGGCAAGTACCGAACGTGATTATATCCTCGATTTCATCCGCACATCTGAGCGGGGCATTATGAAGGGATACGGCGGACTTGATTAAGGATTAGACCGGTTAACTGTCTTCGGTTTACGCTATCATTCAATCACCATCAACGGTAAAGGCAAGTAGTATTGGCAACCTCTAATAAATACCGAGCAGCGTGACACCCACCTCCTCTACCGGCCTCAGCATCACCTGCAACGACCTGGGTAAGCGCTTTAACAGGGAGTGGATCTTCCGCAGGTTATCATACACCTTCGAACCTGGTAACATTTATGCTATCACAGGACCAAATGGCTCGGGAAAATCGACGTTGTTACAAATCCTTTGGGGGCAATCCCCACCAACAGTCGGGAAAATTGCTTATCAACTAAATAACACAGACGTTCCTGTAGAAGAAATTTTTAACCATGTTTCGATCGCAACGCCCTATATGGATCTGATCGACGAATTCACCCTGGAGGAACAACTACGATTTCATTTTAAATTAAAAACTCCTTATGGCGGGATAACCATTGATGAATTGATGGAGCGCATGTATCTAACCCATGCCCATGATAAATTCATCGGAAATTTCTCATCCGGTATGCGTCAGCGTGTAAAGCTGGCGTTGGCTTTTTATACAAAATCAGATATGATCTTTCTGGATGAGCCAGGCACAAACCTCGACAAACAAGCCTTCGAATGGTATTGCCATCAATTAAAAAACGCCAATCCGAATGCCCTGATCCTCATCGCCTCGAACAATGCAGAAGAATATCCGGTACATGCCCATCTGTTAAACATCATGGCATTTAAATAGTAAGCGTGGACATAGAACTTATAATGCACAGAATCACCAGACAAAGAAATGGTTACCCGTAACTGCCTCACCCGATTAATAGCAAAAAAAAGCCCCATTTGAAACCTCTCGGATGACCAGTAGAAGTTTTGATTTTATTATTTTTAGCCTCATATTCGTAACACTTAACGTATAAAAAATGAAACATGTAAACCGAATTTTATCGCTTTTAGCCCTTAGCGCAATGGTTTTTCTTACAGGCTGCGATAAAGGAGATGACAATAAAAAATCTGAAAATGATCAGCAAATTGAAAAATTAGTGGGTACCTGGACCGCTCAAGAAGTGACACTAGATACAGACCCACAAGAATATCCAGGTTTCACGATTACCATATCGGGAAGTGCAGGTGATGATCAATTATCCTATACGACCTCGAATCGCCCGGCAAACGGACCTTGGCCTGCCAGTGGCAATTTATCTTTTGGATCGCCAGCAACCAATAAGCTAATTAGAAGCGGCGATAATTTAGATATAAACTATCAAGTCTCAGACGCTCAGCTGACCATGTCTTTTAACTACGAAGGTGATGGTTTTGCTGGTGGACGTACAGCAGAAGTGGCTGGTGATTGGGTATTTACCTTTACCAAGAGCAATTAAATAAAACACTGCATATAAAAGTAAGACCTGTTGTATTCAGCAGGTCTTTTTTATTTAATTACTTCAACACCACAACCGTTATACCATCGCCGCCCCGTTCAATATGCTCATCTGTAGCCGATGCTACTTCCTTGTATCGCTTTAAATGATCGCGAACTACTTTTCTTAATACACCTTCTCCTTTACCGTGAAGTATCTTGAGTTCACCTTGTCCGAGCAAAATAGCCGTATCCATAAACTGATCAAGTATCGAAATAACTTCTTCCACACGCTGACCGCGTACATCCAGTGTGCTGCTGAAATTGGCTCGTTTTTCTAACACATTGATTCCGGCAGACCGTAACCGGGTATTGATCTCTTTCTCAACGGCAGCCGTGATCTTTTCGAGCTTTTCAATTTTAGTGAGTGACTTTAATTCACCAAACTGAACCGTAGCATTCTTTCCCTGTATGGAAAGCACCTTGCCACTTCCCTCCTGGCCGATGATACGTACCCGATCTCCCTCCTTGATCGGCACTGCAGGTTTTATCTCCTTTTTGTGCTCGGCTTTTACTTTGGAACTCAGCTCCTGCAAACTCTTGCGCATCTTCAAGGTCTCGTTTTTCTCAGCGCGGTTTTCACGAATATGCCGGATTGTTTTTTCAATCTGACGGTTCGTATCCCTTAACAACTCAGCCGCATCTTCTTTGGCTTTGTTGATAATCTCCTTCTTTTTGGTTTCCAACTCACTCGACAACGTCTGATACTTCGACAATGCCTTTTTCATTTCCACTTCCTGAATCTCCAGTTGCCGGATGCGCTCACTCGTTTCCTGACGTTCCTTCTCCATAGAACGGACCAGCGTCTCGAACCCGGCGAGGTCCTTCCCTACTAATTTTTCAGCTTGTGTCAATGTTTCTTGCGGCAAGCCCGTCTTACGCGCGATTTCCAATGCAAAAGAACTTCCCGGTTTTCCCGGATCAAGCATATACAATGGAACCAGGTTCTTATCATCAAAACGCATAGCAGCATTCTGAATTCCCTGGTGCTGCCCGGCAAATAATTTCAAGTTATAGTAATGCGTTGTTGCTACACCCCACACGCGTTTTTTCAGCAATCCATCAAGAATAGCTTCTGCGATAGCACCACCAAAATTCGGATCGGTGCCGGATCCTAATTCATCCAACAGAACGAGCGATTTATTTGTAGCCTGTTGCAGAAACACATTCATGTTCCGCAGGTGACTGCTGTAGGTACTCAAATCATTTTCAATGGATTGCTGATCACCAATATCAAGGAAGATATGCTGAAATACACCAACTCGCGAACGATCTGACAATGGAATCAACAATCCGGTTTGCACCATGTATTGAAGCAACCCGATTGTCTTCAATGTTACTGATTTTCCACCGGCATTTGGACCAGAAACCAGCATCATCCGTTGTTGATGATGCAATTCAATATTTAACGGAACAACTTCACGCTTGCCTTTCAGACTCAAATACAACAGCGGATGTCGCGCGTTGTACCAGACCATCTCCGTTGTTTTTTCAAGGATCGGAAGATCGGCATTGATCTCGAGTGAAAACTTTGCCTTCGCCCGGATAAAATCAATTTGCGCAAGAAACTGAAACGCTAACCGCAATGCCGGAAGCTCCTGGCGAAACTTATCGGTGAGTGCGACAAGAATTCGAATCACTTCCCTTTTTTCAGCGTGTTCCAAATCGCGGATCTCATTATTTGCATCCAGCATTTCGGCGGGTTCTAAAAAGACCGTCTGACCTGTTGCCGATTCGTCGAGGATAAATCCCTTTAGCTTACGCTTATGTTCGGCCTGAATAGGAATTACAACCCTGCCTTCGCGAATAGTTGGCAAAGCGCCTTCAGGCACCCATTTCTCTGCAACAGCAGCCCTGTAAATCTGATCCGCTAACCGACGAAGACGACTTTGCTCATCGCGGATTTTTTTCCTGATCTGACCAAGATCCGGGCTGGCAGAATCTCGCACGAGCGCTTTATCATCAATCGTAGCGAAAACAGCTTTTGCCAGTTGATCGGTGATAACTACTGGCTCCGAAAGTCGAAACAATTCAGGAAAAATGACGCTATTCTTTTGAAGGAAATTTTTACAGGCGATAATGGTTTCGAGTGCATACGCCAGCTTGAGGAAATCTTCCGATTCCAGCCAGTTGCCTTCCAGCGAAATTTTTTGCAGCCATTCGGCAGAATCAAAAAAGTGCCGGGACGGAAAGTTCTCGCCTTTCTCGAGGATCTGTTTAAACTCCAGGCTTTGATGAAGCAAAACACGAATAAACTCAGCATTGTTGCTAAAGCGCATGCGGTCAACCCAGTCGGCCCCGGCGTTTGACAAACAATACGACTTAAGTTTAACCCGTATCTGGTCAAAGCCTAACTTTTCTTCAAAATCGGATGGGTAAATCATGTTACTCCTTACTGAAAGACGAACGTTGCTCCCGTAGATTCAGGGAGTCAACCAGGGCCGTGTAGATCGTCTCCATGTCTTTGGGGCGATTCATATAATAATCGAAGGAAGCGTCAAACAACGAATCTTTTACAGCTACTTTATCGAAGACCTTGTCTTTAAAAACAGCAAAAACTTTTTTAGAAGAATCTGGCTTTAGCGATAAACGCGATACTTTATCCTCCGCCAGGTAAACCTCCATCAGTACTTTTACCATTTCTTTTTTCGTCAATACACCCTCCGGCTTTTTTTCGGAACAGGAAAAGACAAAAAGAAAAGCAGCGAACCACACAAACCTGAGAACCACAGTTATATTCAAACCTTTTAAAGCGTTTAGCAACCTATATTGAGTTTTAAGTGGGGCAAAATAATCATTTTGTTCTATTTTGCGGAATCGTACCGGTCAAACATAGGTTAAACTGACAAATGCCTGTATCGGTTCAATTGTATCAAAGTTTTATATTGATACGTTAACAAAAAACACACCACACATCACACCCGCTTAACGTGCAGCATGAACCTGACGCTAACGACTACTGCGTTACACACAAAGCTTGAAAGTTTACTATGCGAGATCTTTTAAAAAAACTTAGGCGATATGAAATTCAAATCCGCAAGGCGATCAACAGCCATATGCAGGGCGATTTTCATTCTGTTTTTAAAGGTTCCGGATTAGAATTTGACGACGTAAGACCTTATCAGTACGGTGACGACATCCGGACGATACATTGGACGGTATCCGCTAAGGGACACGGCACGTTTGTAAAGACCTATAAAGAAGAAAAGGAACAAACCGTATTTTTTATCCTCGATGTAAGTGCCTCCGAAGACATTGGCAGCACCGGCAGAACGAAAGCGGATATAGGTCGTGAAATCTGTGGTGTGCTTGCGCTATCTGCAGCGAAAGAATCCAGTCACGTAGGGTTGATCTGCTTTTCGGATATCAAAGAAAAATATCGTAAGCCTATTAAGGGACACTCCCAGGCATACGAGATCATCAGCACGCTGGCCAAGCTTACTCCCAAATCATTAAAAACAAATTTATCCAAAGCGCTTTCTTTTGCTTTAAATATCCTCAAACGCAGAAGTGTGATCATCCTGATCAGCGATTTTATTGACGAGGGCTACTTTAATAATCTAAAATCGCTGGCGCGTAGACACGACTTGGTTGTGATTCATATCAGCGATAAACGCGAAACACGCCTGCCGGGATTGGGCATTATTCCAGTGCTTGACAAAGAGACACAACGCACCCTCTGGGTAAATACCTCGTTTGGTGATTTCAGACAAAAAATTACGGGACGTCATGCCGCACGTAAGGAAGAACTTGAGAAATTCAGCCGTAAACATGAAATCAATTTTTTATCGTTGGATACAGATGACGATTATGTACCTAAATTACTGAAGCTGTTTAAAGTAAGAAACAAAACGCTGAAAACGAATTAACCGCAATGGAATACACCGCTTTCAGAAAATCCTTCGCTACCGTGATATTCGTGCTCATGGGTTTCTCATTGTCATGGGGACAAACCGTAAAAGTACGCGGTGGTTTTCTTTTCGATAGTGTACGCGTTGGTGATGAAGTAAGATATTATCTCAGCGCACAATACGCCCGCACTGAACAGGTCCTTTTTCCGGATTCAGGTTTCAACTATGCCCCGTTCGAATTCAGGGAGAAGGAATATTTTGAGACTATTACCACGGATAGCCTAAGCTACGACAGCGTCGTGTATTACCTGACTGCGTTTGAGGTTGACCGGCTTCAACGCCTGCAGCTTCCGGTGTTCCAGGTAAATGCACAGGATTGTACCCGACACCTATCCAACCCTGACACTATACGCCTGCAGCAGCTCATTACCTCGCTCCCGGACTCGCTCACCAAGGATCTCCCGGTTCGTGCCACCATCGGCTATGAGAAAGTTCCACCGCAAGTGAATTTTCCACTCATCATTATTGTGGCCGGGCTACTCGTTATGATCGCTGCCATTGTATGGGTTGTTTTTGGATCGCAGATTCAACAGTACTATAAACTAAAAAGAATGAAGCGGGCACATGCCGATTTCGTTATGGCCTTTAACCGCTACGCACAACAACGTGAAACAATTTCACCTCCCGAAACAGAAGCTGCAGTGAGTACCTGGAAAAAATACATGGAACAACTGAATGCAAAGCCCTACACGAAATTAACAACGCAAGAAACATTCCGGCTTGAAAAGGATGAACAGCTCGGCAGAACCTTGCGCACATTAGACGCTGCCATCTATGGATCTAACCGCGAAGTGAAAGATTCATTGGAACAGTTGAGGGGATTTGCTGACCAACACTTTAATAAAAAAGTAGAGGAGGTGAAACATGGATAGTTCATTTAACCCGTGGTATTACCTGGATTGGTTTGGTTATGCAACGTTTAAAGGCTTTACCTGGGAATTACCGGGGTTTTTATACGCAGCCGCAGCAATACCTGTTTTATTTCTAGTACGATGGTTAATCAGACAAAAACTTAATCAAAAACTACCTGTCGCTGTTACGGAAAAAGAATTAAAGAGTTCTGCCCTTAACCTGGTCCGTTTCGTCCCCGAACTTTTTGTTATGCTCGCGTTAATGCTGGTGATGGTCGCGCTGGCTCGTCCGCAGAAGAACAACGAAAAAGTTGAAGAGTGGACAGAAGGTATTGACATCATGCTGGGTCTGGATATTTCTAAATCCATGGACATACAGGATTTTCAACCGAATCGTCTGGAGGCTGCTAAACAAGTAGCCCTGGATTTCATCGATGGCCGCAAACATGACAGAATCGGACTTGTCGTTTTTTCCGGTGACGCCTATTCTGTTTCACCCCTTACCACGGATTATAAATTATTAAAGACATACATCAGTGAAATAAGTTTCGATATGATCGAAGCGAAAGGAACTGCGATTGGAAGTGCCATGGCGGTGATCACAAACCGCATGCGTGAATCAGAAGCAAAATCAAAAGTATGTATTCTCTTAAGTGATGGTGAAAACAACGCAGGAAATATAGATCCAATCACTGCTGCCGAATTGGGCGCTGCCTATGGCGTAACCATCTATACCATTATCATAGGCAAAGAGGGACGCGTGCCCTTCGGAACAGACTTCTTCGGTCGTCCAAACATGATTGAAAATACCGTTGACATCACTACGATGAAACGTATGGCAGAAATTGGTAACGGAGAATTTTTCCGTGCTACCGACAATCAGGCACTTGAAAATGTATTCGCACGAATTGACCAATACGAAAAAGCCGAAATCAAACAAACCCGCTTCCGCGATACAACCGATTATTATTTCATCTATCTCACCTGGGCTATGGTGTTCTTCCTACTATGGCTGGGTTTAAAATCAACTTTTGTAACCAACGTTCTTCAGGACTGATCGGAAAGTTCAAGGTTCAAAGTTCATGGTTCATGGATCAAAGTTCAAGGTTGGAGTTCGGTAACGAAATGTTTTGCGAAAGTTGTTCGAGGTTTGATGTTTGAAGTTTGATGTTGGTTTCTTAATAATTGACACGATTTGTTTTTCAAATTTACGTTTGGCTTGCGTAACTCTGCGGCTTTGCGCCGCGGTTGAGATGTTGCTATAAGTTCAAAAGTTCATGGTTCATGGTTCAAGGTTGGAGTTCGGTAACGAAACGTTTTACGAAAGTTGTTCGTGGTTTGAAGTTTGATGTTTGATGTTTGGTTTCCGAAAAGCTAAAAGCTTTTGCATACAACGTGGCTCCTGTTGGTATCGTAAAAGTTAAAATTAAACAAGCTCGCAGCTCGTAGCTGACCGCTCGCAGCTGGTTTCGATAACTCATAAAGTGTCGAAAACAAACACAACAGCTCAGTGTGGTAAATCGTCCGGGAATAAAATCAGTTTCCCTGCAAATACAATGAGTACGATACCAAGCACAATATTAAGCATGCGAATAAAACGCGGAGTAATCAGCAGGCGAAGTTTATCCGCCAGTTTTGCCTTCAGAATATCGGTACCAAAAACAGTGAGTACAATGGCTGTAAAAAATAAAACAACCTCCTTTGCACTGGTATAACCGAATTGTGTTGTGGCAATACCCACGGTAGCAATCCAGAAAAAAATCACCATCGGACTTAATCCATTAATCAAAAAACCTTTGGCGATAAGACGTTGCGGACTCCGGTATTTGATTTTGTCAGGATAGAAATTATTAAGGCTCCTGCTTTTAATGAACAGGTAGTATATACCAAAGCCGAAAAGAACAAGACCTCCCCCATAAGCCAGGTAATTCCGTGTCGCTTCGGTTTGTAAAAATTGCACCAGTCCCAGATAGGATACTACAATGTAAAAGGCGTCGCTCAACGATACCCCTACTGCTACAAAGAAACCACTCCAAAAACCGCGCTCCATGCTGGTTTGAAGAATGGTAAAAAAAACGGGACCGATTAAAAAAGCCAGTACAATTCCGGAAGCGATTCCGTTAAGGATGATGTCCATGCGAACGCTGTTCAATAAAATTTTTCCAGTCCGCCAGCTGGGCATTCTTCATCACCCGCGGAAATTTATTTTGTCCACCTACTTTTCCTTTGGACTCCATGTAGTCATAAAAAGTTTTTATTGGCAATACGTCAACAATAATCTCTTTCAGTGCAGCGCTGCGTTCAACGGCGTAGTCATCGTTTAAGACTTTCAAATGTTCGTCAATTTTATCTTTGAGAACCGCCGGATCAACGTCGCCATCCGAACCGATAAACCAGTGGTGCGCAAACAATGAACCGTGTGGTATACCGGCAACCGTAAACTCAGGAATGGTGATATTAAAATCGTTCGATACAAGCTCAATGGCCTTGTTCATATTATCTACCGAAAGGTGTTCACCGCAAAGGCTCAAAAAATGTTTTGTCCTCCCCGTAATGACAACCTCACATTCTTCAACGGAAGTGAATTTGATTACGTCACCGATAAGATAACGCCATGCGCCCGCGCAAGTCGACAGTAAAATAGCATACTCCTTTCCCTCTTCAACTTCATCGATCAAACAGGCTTGTGCATCGGGGGTTAGCTCTCCGTTTGCATCAAAGTTTTTTTGGTCAAATGGCACAAACTCGTAAAATATACCATTGTTCAAAACGAGGCGCATAGACCTGCGGTTGGGTGCGGTTTGAAAGGCAATAAATCCTTCCGACGCAAGGTATGTTTCAATATAGAAAATCGGTCTTCCTAATAATTTCTCAAAACCTTTTCTGTAGGGGTCAAATGAAACACCACCGTGAACGTATACTTTGAGGTTAGGCCATATCTCATGGATGTTTTTCACTTTATGATAATGCACGATCTTTTCCATGAGAATCTGGATCCAGGCAGGAACACCTACTACAATTCCGATATCCCAGCTTCGGGCATTCTTTGCTATTTCATCCAGCTTATCATCCCAGTTTCTGTTTTTGGCAATTTTTTTTCCTGGCTTATAAAAATGTTGAAACCAGAATGGAAGGCGCGCTGCCTGAATACCACTAAGATCTCCTTCAAAAAAGCTTCCTCGCCTGTTCAAGTGTGTACTTCCGCCTAACATGAGGATACCAGCTTCGAAAGTTTCAGGAGCAAGATCGTACTTAGATAATGTTAAAATCTGACGAATACTGGTCTTCTGAATCGCCTTCGTCATGTCTTTCGTTACGGGAATGTATTTTGAAGAAGCTTCCGATGTGCCAGAGCTCAGGGCAAAATATTTAACACGACCGGGCCAGCAAACATTTTTAACTCCTTTTAATGCGAGTTTCCACCAATCACCATAAATCTTGTTATAGCTATGAACCGGCACCTGCTTTTTAAAACGTTTATAAAACTCCTTATCGTTTTTGCGAAAACTCTGAAGTATGTGCGCGAAATCGTAGTACCTGCCAAACTCGGTTTGGCTGGCGGTAATCAACAACTCCTTTAATTCTTTTTTTTGCAAATCAAACGGCGAACTGTATTCCTGCTCCAGCATTTCCCGAATGCGTATTCCCTTTTTTAGTAATGTTCCGAGGATCGCCATATTTTTGTCTTCCCGATTAAACCGCTAAAAATAGGAATGAATATTAAGAATAACATCAATTATTTCCGCCAAAACATACCCCAGGGATGTAAACTAATCACGGTAAGCAAAACCCAACCTGTCGAACGATTATTGGAAGCATATAATCGTGGTCAGCGAATTTTTGGAGAAAACAAAGTACAGGAACTCGTACCAAAGTATGAAGCTCTTCCGAAAGACATCGAATGGCACATGATTGGACATCTTCAATCAAATAAGGTAAAATACATTGCCCCATTCATTACCTTGATTCATGCTGTTGATAGCCTTTCACTTTTGAAAGAAATTAATAAACAGGCACAAAGAAATCAACGCGTTATCGCATGCCTGCTGCAGGTTCACATTGCTGAAGAAGAATCAAAATTCGGTTTTTCCGAGGAGGATATTTTGCAATTGTTTGTTGATCCCGGATTCCTTCAACTGAATCATATTAGCATTATGGGATTGATGGGAATGGCTACATTTACGGAAAACGAGGCGCAAGTGAGGAAAGAATTTACCGGGCTTGGCCTTTTTTTCAGGAAATTACAGGCGATGAATTTGCCAGCACAGGTTAAAATGAAGGAGTTGTCTATGGGCATGAGTGGTGATTACAACATCGCTATCGAAGCGGGAAGCACGCTCGTGCGTATTGGCACCGCCATTTTCGGAGAACGCGATTACAGTAAGAAGTGATTTAATTAAAACGATCAAACTTTTTCTTTGCCTGATTTTAACCAGATCAACTAAAGATATCAACTAACTTATAATAACATGAACCAACGTTCAACGCTACTGGCTGGTGCGATCTTCGGATTTTTAGGTGTTTGTCTGGGCGCCTTTGGAGCCCACGCATTAAAACCATTGCTTTTACAAACCGGCCGGTTGGACACGTATGAGTTGGCTGTGCGTTATCAATTCTTCCATGCATTTGCATTGTTGGCCGCCGGAGCGTTAATGCAATTCAATTTTTCGTTGAGGTTAAAATATGGGGCACTCTGCTTCGTGCTTGGTGTGCTGTTTTTTTCCGGTAGTCTGTATGTTTTGGCATTTACCGGCTGGGGTGTTTTGGGCGCCGTGACCCCAATTGGTGGGTTGTTCTTGATTTTTGGATGGTCCTTCATGGGCCTGGGTATACTCAAAAAAAAATAGCCCCTTTCGAAGGCTATTTTTTTTATTCTGTTTGATCATTCCTACTGTGCCTCTTTTTTAGCAAGGACATTTGTAACAAAACTGATTAGGCCACCATCGCTGTTGACCGCGTTTGATACAACAGTAACAACTTTATTTTGTCGTCCGGATTTACCGGCGCTGTTAAATGCTACAGTGATCTCACCTTTCCCTCCGGGCGGGATCGGATCACGGGGCCAGCCCTTCGGTGTAGTGCAACCGCACGTTACTTCTACGTTTGTGATGATCAAAGGCTCTGTACCGGTATTCGTAAAATGGAAAGTTTCTTCAACTTTATCCCCTTGATTAATGTCCCCGAAATCATGTGTTTTCTTTTCGAATGTGATGATGGCGCCATTTGCTTTCTGTGCGCTTGACGTTTGTGCGTAAAGCGGGGCTACGCACACCAACGCCATCAGGATAAATAAATACTTCTTCATACTTTATTAATTTTTCAAATTTAACAACCTCCGTTCAACAATTTTGCCAGAATTACCAAAATTTCTCACAATTGTATGTGACTTCCAAAACGGTTACGAATTAAAACAAAAGGAAACGGAAATGAATTCAGAAATCGCTCAATTGTATGGAAACAAGGTTCGTTTCAGGGTATGTGGGATGTGCTGGGATAAAGACAATTTATTGATGGTGAACCACAAAGGATTAACAAAGGGTTCCTTTTGGGCCATGCCGGGTGGTGGGATGGAATTTGGTGAATCGCTTGCCGAAACGCTAAAGAGAGAATTTCTCGAAGAAACTGGCCTGCGGGTTGAAGTAGGGAGGTTTTTGTTTGGTTGCGAGATGATACAACAGCCTCTTCATGCCATTGAGTTATTCTTTGAGATAACCAACTACGATGGGAATCTGCAATCGGGAAAGGACCCTGAATTACAGATCATTGACGGGGTGAAATTTCTTACGCCACTAGAAATCAACACAATAGGGGCCGGGCAGCTTCACGGAATTTTAAAAATTGCAAAAACCGCCAATGACTTTCGCAAATTGAGCGGATTTTACAGGATTTAATTTGGTTTTCGGTATAAACTACCTTGTTATATACCTATTAAAATAAGTATAATTGCAGACTTAAACCTTCAACAATGAATCTGACAAGAATTCTTTCCATTGTACTGTTTCTTGTAAGCATCGGACTTGCTTACGTTCTATACAACAACATTAATTCGACCATTGAATTTAAAGATTACGTCGAGTCGACGGAACAAAAAATAACAGACAAGCTTGCGATCATCCGCGAAGCCGAAAAGGCTTACCTTGAACGATACGGTAACTATACATCGAACTGGGATTCATTGATCAATTTTATCCAAAATGGCCAGGTGCCAATTACTGTGAGAACGGAAACCATAACACAGTTGGCCTACGGCGTGGAGAAAGTTGACGTTAAAATCGATACCGTTGGATTTCGCGCTGCGAAAGACCGCATTTTCAAAAAGAATTTTGCCCTGAATGCTACCGCAGATGGCACCTTTGGCGGGTACTTCGTGAAAGAAGGCGATTACGTTGTTAAGGGATCGAACGCTTATCGTTTAAGACTTCCTAATGGAAAAACAGAAATCTACAGATTCACAAATGAAGGTACGATTTTGAATCTTGCAAATTTAAAGCCTGGTGCTGAAATCCGAAGAGGACAAAGCATTGCGGAACTTTGGGATTACCAGTTAAATCCAAACGTTGACCTGAGCACGCTTTCTGTTGTGCCCGGATCAAATAAACCTTTTGAGATCTTTGTTGGAAAAATTAAACGCGGTCAAAGCCTCGTCAGCGTCATCGAAGTTAAAGATCCTGCGCCGATTAATCCGGAAAGAAAAGAAACCAACGAAGCACAAAATCGTAAACCACTTGGCTTTGGTTCAAGAGTAGATGTAGGTACAGCTGGAAACTGGGAATAAATTTTGCAGACTATCGCGCTCAACTATAAATTAATTAAGAAGGTCAGAGATGAACGTTTTGATGAAGATCAGATTCATCAATACCATCTGCTGGTCAATATAGGTACGCGCGATTTTCAACTTGCCGTAATTCATCCAGATGATAAGACAGTCCTCCTTATGGAGGACTTTGTTTTACCCAATATTACTTCCCACGAAGAGCTGCTTCAGCTTCTTGATCAACTTTTCGATTCACATGCAATACTAAAAGCAGGGTTTTGGAAAAAAATCAAGGTGGCTTTCAAAAACCAGAAATTCATCCAGGTACCGGAGGCGCTATACGCGCCAGAAGCGCAGGAAGAATACCTGAAGTTTAATGCACATATTGATCCCGAGCGGGAGATTTTTCTTTCGTCCTCAAATGATCTTGCAAAAGCAATTACCATCTTCGCGATCAATAAAGACCTGAAACAATGGATCGATGGTGTTTATCCTACAAATAAACCCTTGTACACCCATCAGTCTGCAGCATTAATTGAAGGCGTTGTTCACATGTCAAGGCAGCGTAAAGACAATCCGTTGTACATTTATGTAGACCGGTTTAAGCTGCACATCATTGCATGCAGGGATCAAAAACTACTTTATTACAACCAGTTTGCCATCAAACAATTCTCTGATTACATCAAATACATTATGATGGTGATGAAGTCGCTGAATATGGATCAGCAAACCAGTGAAGTTGTATTATGGGGTTATATCGGAAAGAATTCACCGCATTATAATGAGTTCTATAAGTACATCAACAATGTTGGGTTCGGCAATCATCCTGCTCATTTGAAATTCGGTTTCGCATTTGATGAAGTCCAGGACCATCACTTCTTCGACCTTTACAGCATCCACCTAATCGATTCGTGATTAGTTATCAATGTCGTTAAATTATGCTTGTGTTTTTTATGGCTTCGTCTTGTCCTCTCCAAAGGAGAAAGTTTGTAGAGGCTTAATTCAACGACATCGGATTAAGTATTGGTATTTCTTAAGCTTTTCACGACATTTAATTTCTATTAATTTCTGGCTATGGCTAAACGTATCGCCCTTTTTCCCGGCTCCTTTGATCCATTTACCAAAGGACATGAAGACATCGTATTGCGCGGCCTTCAACTGTTTGATGAAATCATTATCGCGATTGGATTTAACAGTCAGAAAAACACACGTTATTTTGATATTGCGCTGATGATAGACCGTATCGAAAAAACATTTCAAAACTATCCTAACATCAAGGTGCTTACCTATTCAGAATTAACGGCGGGCCTGGCGCAAAGACACGGTGCTAAATTTTTACTTCGCGGTTTACGGAATACAACCGATTTTGAATACGAAAACAGCATATCACAAGTAAATCGGAAACTGTACAAAGAATTGGAATCGGTGTTCCTGATCACGTCGCCGCAACTCACGTGGATCAGTTCTTCCATCATCCGGGAGGTACACAAGTACGATGGAGACGTTTCTGATTTTTTACCTTACAAACTTTAAGTAGTCAGGCAGATTAATTCCGGGCCGTCTTGGGTTCGGTAAGTGCATAAAATCGCTCGAAAACATAACTAATGGATTTATACGAATGCTCCAGGGCATGGTAAACCTCCTTACGGTTCATCCAACGGGTCTCTTCAATGTCTTCATCTGTTTGTGGTCGCATGCGTGAATCATCAATCAGATCCATGGCATACCAACGCGTCTTTTTGATCATGGCACGTTTGTTCATGGTGTATGTATGCCAGGTAGTACAGATTTTTTTTCCGAGTTTAACGTTCACATTGCACTCCTCCTCCACTTCACGCAATGCGGTCTCTTTATATTTCTCCCCTTTTTCTTTTTTTCCTTTTGGAAGATCCCACTTTTTCATCCGGTAAATCATCAGTGATTTTTCCTTCTTCCGCACCAAACCACCAGCTGCTTTAATGACCTTGAATTTATTCAGCAGGAAACTTTTACTGTTTGCATAATCCAATACAGAAATAAAAACTGAAATCACGTTGGTCGGAACATGCGAATCAAGGCATGCCAATAAGATGTCGATTTCTTTTTCACCCGCATTTTTAATCCAAACATGATGAATAAGCTTCGCTTGCGTGAGGGGCTCAAGGGCGGTATCAACCATTTGGTTCACGCGACCTTCACCAGGGCTTTCGGTCTCTTTCAGAATCCGTACAGGGATATCATTGATAAAAATGATCATCATTTTATTTTAAGGCAGTCGGAACCACGCTTGCAAAAGAATAAAATATTTAGTCGCAGGCAAGCAGTTTAAAAAAAAATTACCCTTATTTTATAATAAATGCCCTAAAAACGATTGAACACAAATATTCTTCAGAATAAATTTAAATCATAACTTTCGGCAGTATGCCAATTTTAAAAGTACAAGAGGAAACCGCCGGCAAAATAGCCGCTATGCTTCTTCAAATTGAGGCGATTAAACTCAATACCGAAAAACATTTTACATGGGCTTCCGGATGGAAATCACCCATTTATTGCGACAATCGTCTCTCGCTGTCCTATCCGGAGATTCGCGCTACGATCAAAGACGGGTTGGTTCAGGCT
Organism: Ohtaekwangia sp.; assembly: GCA_035628875.1. Taxonomy (GTDB): domain Bacteria; phylum Bacteroidota; class Bacteroidia; order Cytophagales; family Cyclobacteriaceae; genus Ohtaekwangia. The sequence goes on from DASPIZ010000055.1 coordinate 48,965, forward strand.
ATACAACAAAATTTCTTCAGCGTTGAAGCGATTGCCGGCGTTGCCACAGCTGGCATCGCGCAGGGAGCCATCGTTGCCGACGAAATGAATTTGCCCTTTCTATACGTAAGACCAAAACCCAAGGACCATGGGATGGAAAATCTAATCGAAGGACGGATCGTTAAAAAACAGAAAGTTGTAGTCGTGGAAGACCTGGTTTCAACTGGTGGCAGTTCACTCAAAGCAGTTGCTGCATTACGCGAGGCTGGCTTCGATGTGTTGGGTATGGTCTCCATCTTCAACTATGGGTTCGACATTGCAACCCGTAATTTTTACGAAGCGAATACTTCACTCATCAGCCTTAGTGATTACAGTCACTTGCTAATGTATGCATTGGAGCATCATTATGTTTCCGAAGAACAGTTGATTTCACTCAAAGCCTGGCGGGTAGATCCAACCAATTGGAAACGTTAACGCAATCCGGCTTTGCCAATCGATGACGCTAAACCTCAATACATTTTCGCCTGCTGCGCAAAACGATAGGCCGCCGAAGGATTTTCCTCAATTTATTCCCCGCCAATCTATTACGGTGATTGGCGCTGGCGCATTTGGTGGCTGGACGGCCTTGCATTTCCTCCGGAAAGGTTTTGAAGTTACTATGGTAGATGCTTGGGGCGCCGGTAACGCGCGATCGAGTTCAGGCGACGAAACACGTGTGATAAGATCGACCTATGGTGCAAATGAATTCTATTTTAATCTCAATGTTCGATCGTTACACCTATGGAAGGAAAACGAATTGCGGTTTAACCGAAAACTATTTTACAATACCGGCGTACTTTGGTTATGTCACGAAGAACATACAGCACTTGTGGATGATTCGATTCCCTACGCGAACGCAGCGAAAATGGAATATGAATACTTAACAACGGATCAAGTAAACAAGCGTTTTTCCATTCTGAATACATCAGACCTCCATCACGGTTACTTCGATCCTTTCGGAGGATATCTGAAAGCAAGGGAAGCATGCGTGGCCGTATGTGAAGCATTCCAACTGGAAGGGGGAACTTACTTACAAGCTTCCGTCAAACCGGGTAATATACGATCCGGTTCAATGGACCCGCTGACTTTATCCACTGGTGAAACTTTGAAATCCGATTTTTACATTTTCGCCTGTGGGTCGTGGTTGGGCAAACTATTCCCGGATATCCTTGGTAATTACATCACCTGTACAAAGCAGGAAGTTTATTATTTCGGTGTTCCGGAAAACCAATCCCTGTTGTATGATCACTTTCCTGTATGGGTTGACGCAGATGGTAAGGATTTTTATTACGGCATCGCCAACAACACTTCACGTGGCTTTAAAGTTGGTGTCGATAAACGAGGTGTATCATTCGATCCAACCGGAGACGAAAGAATACTTGATGAAGATGTCTTAAAAGAAGCGCGTACATTTTTAGAACATCGCTTCCCCGGACTTCAAGATGCACCCTTACTGGAGAGCCGCGTGTGCCCATACGAAAACTCACCCACTGGAAATTTCCTTTTTGATATTCATCCCGATGCTGACAACGTGTTTTTCTTAGGCGGTGGTTCCGGACATGGATTTAAACACGGTCCGGCGCTGGGCGAATTGGTAAGCAATGTTCTCACCGGCGTATCATCCGCTCCATCGATCTTCATGATCAACGATTAAGCCGAACTCACAACCCATAGGGTATGGGTAAAATAGTATACAGCCGCGACCAGTAAATCAGGCATTGTTTTTTGCACGTTAGAATACAAAGAGAATCTATGGCAAAGTATTCTAAAAAAGCGAGTGCTACGGTGGAACGTGCGATGAAGAAAAGAAAAGCAGGTACGTTACGTAGTGGCAGCGGCCAGAAAGTTAAAGACCCAAAGCAGGCCATTGCAATCGGCCTTAGTGAAGCACGTAAGAAAGGGGCTAAAGTGCCACCAAAAAAGAAACGCACATCCAAATCACGCCCTGCCGCAAAGCGGAAAAGCAAATCTTAAATTGATTTTACAACCGAATTAAAAACCGAGACGATGAGCGAAAATACATCCAAACAGGATCCTATCGGCAGAGGTGATAAACCTTCGGGCCGGCAAGCCGCAGACGAATCCCAACATACGGGCCATGGTGAACAAGCACCATCAACCTTACACCAGGGACAAGGGCCGGATTTTCAAACCCAGGATCAAACTATTCGTCAAAAGAACAGGGGTGCAAAAAACCTGGAAGAACCGAATGAACCGGAAAAGAATCCGGAAGAATTGCCAACGCGCGAGCCGGGAAAAAAACCCTATATCGGAGACAATCCTGACGAGATAAAAAAGAAAGGTCCAAAATTATAACACTACGTTGTGGAGTAAAGTAAAAAGCCATACTGATGAAGTATGGCTTTTTCGATTGTGTAAACGTAGGAAAAACTAGTTTTTACTAATCTCATGTTCTGGAGTTTCTAATAACCATGACGCGGTTATGTCATTCAGTACTTTTACCTTTTGATTAAAGTCGCCCTTAATACGATCACGAATCTTTTGCATGTTGTCCAGCAGATCGTTGGTATCTTCGGGAAGTGCTTCCTCCAGATATTCACGGATGCGTTTCGAAATCGTAGGCGATTTTCCATTTGTAGATACGCCGATCTTCAGGTTTCCCTTCGTAACAACCGAACCTAAATAGAAATCGCAAAGATCCGGTGTATCAGCAACATTGATGAGGATTCGTCGTGAGCGTGCGAAATTCCGGATACTTTCATGGAGCTGCCGGTTATCTGTGGCCAACAAGACAAGATCTTTATCCCATAAGTCCCACAATTTAAAATTACGTTCCATGAGTTTAACCTGTGGATACTTTTTAACGAGCTCGTGAATGCTATCTTGAATGTGACGTGCCACCAGGGTAATATTGGCAGCAGGACTGTTCTTTAATACGGCAGTTAATTTCTCAAGACCAACATGTCCTCCTCCAACGATCAGTGTTTGTAATGATTCGAGTTTAAGGAAAACCGGAAAAAGATTATTTCGCTCAACCATAATTTAAACGTTTATAGCTCCCTATTCATTTATAATGCTCCACAAAAGCCAGTGAATCACAGTTATTCGTAGTTCTTTAATGTTTCACTACTGAGCATCTTTTCTACTTCTTTTGAATAACGTACAACCTCACCAACAATAATGATGGCTGGTGATCCGGCGTCTTGTACCAATGATAAGGCAGTGATCGTTGAAACTGTTCCGACGATGTTCTTTTGATCGGTCAAGGTTCCGTTTTGAATTACCGCTACAGGCGTGTCCCCTTTTCCATAAGCCTTAAACTGCTCCATGATCCTATCGATGCGACGCATGCCCATCAGGATCACTACCGTTGCGTTAGATTGTGCAGCCAAAGCAATATCTGAACTGATCTCACCTGTTTTCGTGGTACCCGTAACCACCCAGAAGCTTTCGCTTATACCACGCGCGGTTACTGGTATTTGCAACGTAGCCGGTACTGCAATTGCACTACTGATTCCCGGAACAACCTCAGTTTCGATTCCATGCGCATGTGCGAAATTCAGCTCTTCAGATCCACGTCCAAAAACAAAAGGATCTCCTCCTTTCAGACGAACCACATGACCATAAAGATATGCCATCTCTACAATGAGGTCATTAATTTCCTCCTGGCTAAATGAATGCGCATTGGCACGCTTTCCCACAGACAACGTTGGAATACCTTCCGGGATGAAATTCAGTATCTCCTGGGAGACCAATGCATCAAACAAAACAATATCAGCTTCCTTCAACACGCGGATGGCTTTAAGCGTAATCAATTCCGGATCGCCTGGTCCCGCTCCTACTAAAGTTAAGCGCGGTTTTTTGCTGTAAGTAAAAACCGTTGTGATCATTTGGTTACGGTTTCTTTTTCATTCCTGAAGACCACTACATCGGCGATAAATTTTTTAGCATCCTCCAGGTAAGAGATTGCGAATTCTTCTGTTGGCTCGTTTTTGTTAATCCGCAATACGAATTCAACAAAATCAGGTGCGAATGTAAAGAGTCCGGTATCTACAAACTCTTTCTGGAAGTCGTTCATCACCTGAATCTGTGTGCTTGATCTTTTATCGCGCGTTAACAACAATGCTTTCGCGGTATTGATGAGAGAACTGTAACTATGATAGATTGAATCAGCATATTGTTTTTCCCGTATGGTTTCTATCGCAAATTCAATTTTCTCTTCAGAGTCAGCCAGTAAAGTAGACACGAGGTCGATCATTACACCAGCACATTCACCGACAGAAGTGTGAAGTATAAAATTTTTATCACCACCCCAGTCAATGTAATCAGTCGGAACCACACTGGTAAGGTCGCCCAATGGTTTTAGCAATGTGTAAAAGTAATTACGACCGAGGCGTTTGAAATAATCATGATAGTATTCACCATCCAGGGAATTGGCTTCGTAATCATTTAAAAGTATGCGCAGTGCATCAGGTCCACGTTTACTTGGGATCTTAATGATCTTGTCGGAGATGATAGCCTCTCCGTTACCCAACTTACCGCCACCGAGTAAAACGATCAAAGCAGGTAGTACCTTGCCTTGCTTATCTTTTATGGTACTTCCGTGTAATCCAATTCCTGCTAACCCGTGTTGACCACAAGAGTTCGGACAACCACTGATCTTAATTTTTATATCCACATTAAAAATGAGATCAGGATATTCTTCGCGAATTACTTTTTCCAATGCGACTGAGACATTTGTGCTGTCCGAGATCGCCAGATTACATGATTCTGTACCAGGGCATGCTGTGATATCTGCCACACTGTCGAAGCCAGGTTCTGCTAAGCCCAGGTTATCCAAGGCAACATACAAAGGTTTCAATGCTTCAGGACGAACAAACCGTATCAGATATCCCTGGTTTATCGTTACCCGCATTTCGTTGGAAGCATATGTATCTACAACATCAGCGAATTTTCTGGCTAAAGCAGAAGACATATTTCCCAACAATAACTTGACGTAAACGCCGAAGAAACCTTCCTGCTTTTGTGTAATGACATTGGTTCTTCTCCACCGTTCAAATTTCGTCAGGTCTTTAATTTCAACATCTGCAACAGGGACTTTATCCGGAATTATAGCCGGAGGAAGAATATCTAAATTGATCGGGTATACTTTGTGCTTTATGGCTTTCCATTCTTCGCGAACCAGCTCCATGGTTTTTTCGAGTCCGATGTCAGTGATCAAAAACTTAAAGCGTGCTTTCATCCTACGGTTTCGTTCGCCATAACGATCGAAGACGCGCAGGACAGCTTCGGTCAAAGGAATCACCTGATCTTCCGGAAGGAAATCGTAAGCCTTTAACGACAACGTCGGATTTGCACCAAGCCCGCCGCCGATCATCACTTTAAAACCACGTTTACCATCCACGATTTTAGGAATGAAACCAAGATCATGAATAAAAGAAAATGCTGTGTCGTCATCACTGGAAGAAAACGAAATCTTGAATTTTCTTCCCATCTCCTGGTTAACCGGATTACGAAGTAAATATTGAAACGTCTCGTACGCGTAAGGTGAAATATCAAATGGTTCTTTCGGATCAATACCTGCCAAATCAGACGCAGTTACGTTACGAACCGTATTACCACATGCTTCACGAATGGTAATATCGTCCTGCTGAAGTTTGGTCCAAAGTTCCGGTGTACGGTCAAGACTTACAAAGTGTATCTGGATATCCTGTCTGGTGGTAGCATGAAGATTACTACTTGCATATTCATCAGAAATGTCTGCAATCCTGCGAATCTGTCTTGTGGTAACCCGTCCAAGTGGCAATTTGATCCGCACCATCTGCACACCTGGCTGGCGTTGGCCATAAATCCCGCGCACCAGACGCAGGCTTCTGAATTTATCGTCATCGATTTTTCCATCGCGAAACAGCCTGATCTGTTTTTCAAGATTAATAATATCGCGGGATACAACCGGGTTGTTCAAATCTTCAAGTTCTGAGCGAAAGCTTTCCATAGCTAAGGGCTGTTAGTTCGGTTTTAGTTATAAATAAAAGAGCCTTTCCCGTTGTCAGGAAAGGCTCGTTGTATTTGTTTTTTTCTATTAGTTAGAACAATGCAACGTTCCATATTCCTTCACCAGGCATATTTGTTTACAGCAACACTTATTGATCGCATTTAATTTCTCGCCGATATAGGAAGACATTCTTTTCATATAGTACAGCGAAAGTAGCCGTTGTGCATCTAAAATCAAATCAATCATTAATAAAAATTACTTGTTTTTGCCTTAACAGGTGTTAGTATTAACCTGCAAACGATGCCGGGATAAGATCGGTTGTTAATTATTTGTTAATGTTTGATAATAAAATACGACCGCTAGTTCTGCATTAATAACCTGAACAGGCTACATTAAGTTTCTGATTCTGTAATCAAATGTATTATTATGGCCAATGCCCCAACGTTCCTGGTCATCAGTGGGAAACGTTGGAGTATCGGGAGCAGTTAACGATAAAATTACTCTGGCCATGCGTCATTAGCCGAAGTGGCATACAAACCCAGCAAGGTTCCTGTGAATCCTCCTGCTACGTCTGTAGAAAGAATGTCTCCGGAAACAGTATCGCCCACGCGTGCAAAATCGTCTTCGCCTACTGCATAACTAAAGACATAATCATCTCCATTTGCTTCTATTTTTAATCTGATAGGGCCGTCGATGTCAATCCTGGTGCTTCCCACTATGTTGGAAATTACTTCACGACTTCGAATTGATTTTTTTTCATTTCGTTGCAAGACGACAAAATAGTCATTGCCCTTCCGGGTAATTCCAAACACATAGTTGAAAGCTTCACTTTGAAGACACACAAGGCCGGCCAGGTCTTTTTCGGAAGCAGGTTTATAGTTTATTGTTGAAGTAAATGAAAAACTGCTATGCTGCTGTCTGTAAAAAAGCGTCGAAGTTGGCTTAAGTTCCTTGATGTTTGTTTCAAATGGAGTTATCTGTAGTCCATTTTTTGTCTTTGAGATAAACGCTTCACGAGGACCACGAAGTCCTATCCAGCGGTAGTCCAGTTTATCGGACACGAATTTTTCGGTGAATGTGAAGTTGCCATTAGGAAAAAATCCTTCCTCACCTGTTTTATTTTGTACACCTCCCGGCATTTTCAATTTAGGCTCCATAGGAATTAATCCGTTTTCAAAAACAGGATAAGTGCCAGACCAATCAACAGGAAGAATGAAAGTTTCGCGACCGCTATTTACGCGACCTTTCTCGTTTGGACGTATGGCGAGAAATACGCCATAGTATTTGTTATCCGGTCCGAGTACGAGGTCCGCGTGGCCAGCCCAGTCTACTTTATTAGATCGATTTTTATCGAGGTACCGTTGGCTGAGGATGGGATTTGAAGGTGCAGGCTTGTATGGTCCATTCGGATTTTCACTTGTAAAGATCACTTCACTGTGCCATCCTCCGGTACCACCTTCGGCACACATCAAATAGTAAATTCCATTCTTTTTATAGATGTGGGGCGCTTCAATCCAGATCGGCTTTTTTGAAAGGTCAACACCGCCATCCACAATAATTTTATCTGTACCTGATATGATCTTGTCATTTTCAACATCATATTCCCAGACCTTAATTACACGGTGACCAGAATAAAGTTCTTTCCCTTTGTCAGGTGCATCGTTGTGAACAACATACCCTTTCCCATTATCATCGAAAAAAATAGACGGATCAATTCCTTCGAAGGGAAGTTTTATCGGCTCACTCCATCCCTTCATCGGATCTTTTGTTTTCACTACAAAGTTTCCTAAGCCTCCCGCGAACGCTGTGGTAATCATGTAGAAGGTATCATTATTCGGATTGTATGTAATTCCCGGCGCGTAAACACCTGCACTTATTCCGGTATCGTGTACATCCAACTGCGAAGTACGGTCAAGCACGTGTCCTATCTGTTTCCAGTTGACAAGATCGTTTGAATGAAAAATAGGAACACCAGGAAACATAGCAAATGAAGAACAAACCATGTAGTAGTCATTGCCTTTTCGCGTAATCGCGGGATCAGGATAACACCCCTGTAAAATTGGATTGTAAAACTCATCCGCTTTCAGTGGGTGGTCCTTGTATATTTTGTCGTTACCCTGGTATACGGCATTTGAAAACACCGGGGCTTTATTTGGTTGTTTTCCCTTTGATTGGCCGGTTACGTCAAACCCTATCAGGCAGACCAAGACACAAGCTATTAAAATAATCGACTTTCCTCTTTTCATGCTTAGTTATTAGTTAATATTTTCTTCGTTATAATTCAAACCAGTTACGATTTTATCTATCAATACCTGCCGATCCTTCAGCAGAACGTCTCCACATTAAATGTCGGGTATGACCGGACCTACTGTAACACGCCAGATGCCGAGGGAATCTTTCTTCATTACAGCAGGTTCTTTTAAAAATTGACCACGCAGTTTACACTTCTTTCGCATTTGGCGCGAGATAGCTAAACGTAACAGTGTTGTCGGTGTTGACCTTCGGCGAAATTACAAATGGACCACGTGGTGGTTGTGCCTTTAAATTCATATGCGGTATCGCCACCATCAAGAGGGTCAGCAGGAAAGTGATCCTTACCATTATATGCACGTTATTTTTCATAAAGGTTTTATGTATTGACATTAAGTACTGATTATTCTTGCTCCGGATTATTCAAAAGTTATCCAGTCAGGAACAAAGTTTGAATCATATCTAAAACTTGACTGAGACGATTGGAAGAGCATGATATTTTAAAGCCGATTTTAAGAGGTAATTGTTTTTTAAGTCATCATTTCGCCAGGAACACCAGCGTCTGTCCTTCTTTTGTTTCTATATCATATAAGAAGGTCTTTCCAACAGATGTATCAATTTTTGCATCCGGTGAGATGACCGGTTCAGCGATTGAATTCAGATGAAACAAGGGATTTGGATTTTCTCCAACGGCTTCCTTCAAAGAACCCTTTGACACCCTTAATTCAGTGTTGGCTCTCAGTCGGAGATTTCCTCCCAATGTTGACTTGATGATAACTTGGGTGAGCTTTCCATCGCTCCATTGCATGTCGCTAAGCTCGAATCCCCCGTGTGCGCGTAAGCCACCGATGTTTCCTTTATCCCATTCATCGGGTAAGGCAGGTAAGAGATGAATAGCACCATCAGCACTTTGCATGAGCATTTCTGCAATGCCCGACGTACATCCAAAATTTCCATCAATCTGAAAGGGAGGATGCGCATCAAAAAGATTATTATAAGTACCTCCGCCACCGGGATTCGTCCCTACGGGAGTAAGTTGATCTTTAATCAGCTTGAGCGCGCGATTGCCATCCAGAAGCCTTGCCCACCAATTTACCTTCCAGCCCATTGACCAACCGGTTGAAATATCACCACGGTGGGTTAGTGTAGTTTTTGCAGCGGAATATAATTCAGGTGTACGATATGGTGATATCTGTGAGGAGGGAAACAAACCATAAAGGTGAGAAATGTGTCGGTGTTCATCTTCAGGGTCATCGATATCTTCGAGCCACTCCTGTAGTTGTCCGTGACGACCTATATGCATCGGTGGTAGACGCAACAACATTTTTCGAAGTGTATCGGCAAATACTTTATCCTTTTGCAATAACTCAGCTGCGCGGATTGCATTACTGAAAACATCGAAAACAATCTGGTTGTCTATCGTTGTGCCGGCATCAAGAGACGAACCACCATGTGCCTTTGGTGCGTTCTCCGGAGATGTACCTGGATTAACAACGAGCCAACCGTTATCCGGATGCTCAACTAAAAAATCAACATAGAACTTTGCCGCGTCTCTTAACACTGGATAAACTGTGCCGAGATACGCGATGTCACCATTATATAAGAAATGGTCCCAAAGGTGTTGGCTGGTCCATCCGCCACCTGCGTTCCAACATCCCCAGAAAGCACCATCCACAGCACCGGTAGTCCGCCAGATATCAGTATTATGATGTGCCATCCATCCACGTGCACCATACATTACGCTGGCAGTTTCCTGGCCGGTGACAGCCAGTTCTTTTACCATCTTGAGAAACGGCTCGTGAAGTTCAGCGAGGTTTGTTTTCTCCGCCGGCCAATAATTCATTTCAGCATTGATGTTGATCGTGTACTTGCTGTCCCAGGGCGGATTCATTCGGTGATTCCAGATTCCCTGGAGATTCGCGGGCTGACCACCCGGTTGTGATGACGATATCAGCAGGTATCTGCCATACTGAAAATACAGCGCGACAAGGTGTGGATCAGTAGCGTTTCTAAACCTCTTTAATCGCTCATCGGTAGGTAGTTGCACAGCGTTGATTGCACCAAGATCAAATTTTACCCTGTTGAAGTACTTCTGATAAGCTTTGGTGTGTGATTTAGCAATGTCTTTAAAAGCCTTTGCAGATGATGTACGAAGTAGCGCATCAACTCTTTTGTTTTCGTCGCCAGTCAAATCTTTATAACTGTTGAAGTTTGTTGCTATGCCGATGTAGATTGTTACAGCATCTGCATTGTTCACAACGAGTGATGTATCAGTAGATGAAACCAGGCCGCCTTCGGTTTTAAGACGCGCAATCGCCTTGAAGCGAACGTTGCCTTCAACTCCTTCGTGGTTTGTTGTTACGCCGGCAAGTGTGAGGTCGTTACCTGAGGTTCCGGTATTCGATCGTGGTTGCGGACTGGAAAATTCTGCGATGCATGATATCTGTCCTTTAGCAGAGGCAGAAAGCCTGATTGCAATTACACCCTCAGTAAGAGAAGTTAAAACTTCACGACGATAGGTGATATCGCCAATGGTATAGGTTACCGTTGTAATGGCACTCGCAATATCAAGTTCTCGCTTGTAATTGGTGTATTGTTGATGACCTGGAAAATACAATTCCAGATTGCCAACAGGTTGAAACATTTGACCATGAGAAGATTTTGAAATGATTGTCTTATTGGCAATGGCTTCCGCCTCCTTGTGCTTTCCTTCGAAAATAAGTCTTCTTATCTCCTGAAGCGACTCCAGGGCTTTTGGATTATCGTTTCGATTTGGGCTCCCGCTCCATACCGTGTGTTCATTCAACTGAATTGTTTCATTCTCTACATTGCCATAAACCATTGCGCCTACTTTTCCATTCCCGATGGGAAGGGCATTCTCCCAAACTTCTCCCGAAGGCTCGTCATACCAAAGCCTTAAATGCGATGTAGTATTTTGCGACAATACACCGGCCAACTTTAGTGTGAGTAAGAATGTTAAAAGCAATGATCTCATATTATTTAAAATTTCGCATCTAATTTACTATGTCAAAGGCTTAAATATTGAACCAGCCTTTCGTTATTATTGCTAATGTGCGGCAGATGTTTCTTCATTTCGCAAATGGAACATCGACTGTAACTGTGAAGCTTTTGCAATAATACCGCAGAATAAACATCTAAACGACCATGATAATTTTTACTTAACATAAAGATTGAGACAAATTACGATGACAGATCGCATCAATTCATATTCGTTGGTGTAATATTATCGCGTCTGCTCAGGCTGATCAATAGCGCCCCAGCGAACTTGCCCAGTTCGACGAGCACTTGATTTTCTTTACCTTTCCTGCACGTTACCCAAAATTCATTTCTCTTTGCGTTTGAAGTATTTGAAGAAGTAAAAGCCAGCGCTGTTACTTCTTCGGTAGAAAAAATAATTCCATCAGGCATCGGCAATAACGAACCGAGAATCTCAGCTATGTCCGCCCAGGAATTCTGCACATCATGGGTATTTAGAACAAACTTATCGGCGTCGGAAAGTCTATTATGTTGAAGTGCCTTATGATATCCGGAAAGCAAGTTTGCGTGCCGCGTTTTATCCAGGTCGACAGACATATAAGCTATTTTGCGACAACCTTTTTCAATAAGGTGGTTCGTAAGTTCATAAGCGTTTTGGAAGTCACTGGCCTGTTTCCTTGGAAGACTGGGAAGCATGGAGGATGCTTCAATAACAAGCACAGGAACATCCAATGCTGTAAATTGATCAAGTGACGGGTACTCCTGAAAATAAGCGGAGGTAACCAAGATTCCGTCTACACTTTGATTTCTAAAATTTTCGAGGTTACTGGCGCGAAGTTCAGGATTGTTCATTGATTGATGAACAATTATACTATGCCCCAATTGCCTCGCCGTTGTTTCAGCTCCTGACAACACGCTCGACGCAATGGTCGTATTAAATTGGGTGACCATTGCACCCAAAAGAAAGCTCTTTTGAGATCGTAATCTACTGGCTAAGGCATTTTTCTGATATCCCAACTCATTGGCTACCTGTTCTACCTTTGACCGCGTTTGTTTGGTCACAAGTTCAGAGCCATTGAGTGCCCTGCTGATCGTGGAAGCTGAAAGATTTAAAACTTTAGCAATATCGTAAATAGTGACTTCGTTCCTACTACCCATATGACCGTCTGTGAAATGTTACTACTTGAAAAGCAATGGTGCGAACTCGAATAAATTGTTTCGCCATACTGGCCAGGTGTGACCACCGGGGTATTCACTGTATTGATATTTTATCCCGATTTCATCAAACCTTTTCAGCATAACCTTACAATTCTCATAAGCAATATCTTCCTTACCGCCCATTGCGACCCAGAAGAGTTTTATATCGTTATTAATCGCCCCGACATGATCTTTCATGAAAGCGTACTGTGGCCCAGAAAGTGTGTTGTTATTGGCAAACCATCCAGAACTAAAAACACCCAGATAGGAGAACATCTTGTGATTTTTAACACCCGCGTATAATGTTTGCAGTCCACCCATGGACAATCCAGCCAGCGCTCTTTTGCCGGGACTCGTTTCAGCCTTATAGTTTTCTTCAACAAAAGGTATCACCACCTGCTTAAGCTCATTTTCAAAAACCTGTAGTGAACGTTCACCGAAAGACCTGATGCCGCCTCCGCCTGTGTTACCATCCATCATGACGATCAGCATTGGTTTTGCCTTTCCTTCAGCAATGAGATTGTCCAGAATCAAATCTGTTTTGCCTTGAGTCGACCAACCTCTTTCGTCTTCTCCTCCACCATGTAATAAATACAACACCGGATATTTTTTGTCAGAGTTCTGGTCATATTCAGCAGGTGTGTAGATGTAGAACCGTCTCCATTCATTGAATACATTTGAATAATAACGCTTCATGCGTATTTCTCCGTGCGGCACATCGTTAAGCGCATAAAACGCTCCATTCCTGGATGGTATTTCAATACCAGACGCCATCCGTCCCATACCGTAAAATGTTTCGCTTGACGGATCAGCCAGAGCCACACCATCAATAATGAGAGAATAGTAGTGAATACCTTCGCTGATTTTATCTGTCGTAACGGTCCAAACTCCTTCAGCGTCTTTTGTCATGTCGTATTTTTGCCCAAGATCAATTTGCACTTGCTGAGCATCTGGCGCTTTGATTTGAAATATCACACGATTATCTGGAAGTACCTGTGGATATTTTGCCGATCTGACATTTGTAGATGCTGGAGAACCCAAAACGGTAAGTGAAGAAAATTTTTCAGAATTGACAGGTTTGAAGAGCAGTTGAGAAAACATATACAAGTCATTCTTCCAAACGTTAAAATCATGTCCACCTGGCTCCACATAGTAAACATGTGGTACACCCTTTTTAAAAAGGTAGTCATGCGTACGCTTGCTGAAATTGATCAATCCATCTGCGTCGCCGCACGAAATCCATAATAGTTTCAATTTTGCTTTTGCTTCTTCCGGATCAGGGATCAGCAGTTCCGGCTGCTTCGTATTTGGTGCTGATGAGAAACCACCGACCCATGCGAACTTGTCAAGATTGCCTAACCCGAAATTTAATGATTGACCGCCACCCATTGACAGGCCAGCGATTGCCCGATGTTCACGATACGTATAAGCCGCATATTTTTTTTCAACGAAAGGAATCAGATCGTTAAGCAAATCCTTTTCGAATGTACTAAAGGCCTGCACCTTCAGACTATCGAAGATATTACCAGTCGCGCGATCGTCTTTCATTGCCCGCCCATTGGGCATTACGACAATCATTGGAGCTAACTTTTTGTCAGCATAGAGATTATCCAGAATAACAGGAACATTAGCACCATTTAGCCATTCCTTTTCATCACCACCAATTCCATGAAGGAGATACAAGACGGGATACTTCTTATTCTTTTTGTATCCCGGAGGTTTGTACACAAGTGCCCGCCGCGTTGTGCCAACGGTTTTTGACGAATATGAAACAGTATCCAGTTTACCGCGGGTAATTTCGTTGCGTGGTTGATCGAAACCAGTTGGCGCATATTTTTCGATCTCTTGAGCAATGGCTCCACAAACCAACATTGAAAATATCAAGATTAAAATTCTGTTTTTTTTCATTTGCCTTTTCTAATTACTAGTTGTTCGTATTGTTTTTACACTGCCTATTTCCCCGTGCTCATGTATTTGTCACGATCTGGAAATAGGCGGTGAGACTATCCGATTGTTCGAAGTCGCCATCACCGCACTAACCCAAAACAAACTAAAGTGACAGTCTTTAGTTTATTATTTTTATTACCTGATCAATGATTATCTAAAAATCCCAACGCATGTGATTTGGTACTAACACTATTGGATAAATTGTTATTGGATAAATTGTCGTTTATCGAAAGTGTTCTTCTACCACCCATTGAATCGAACACTACAATTTTGTCGACTCCTTCAGGGATAGAAACAGTTCTCGGTGATTGTGAGAGGTAAGACTCTCCGAAGTAAAATTCTACTTTTCGCTTGGCTCCATTTGTAAAATGAAATTCGGCATACAAATCGCTTTGTTTTAGTTTTATAAATGAACCTTCACGTTTAGAAGCATATAAAAACGCAACGATATCATCTTGATTTTGTGTAGCTAAGAAAAGTTCTTTGTTCTTTACAGGAAGAGAAACTAATGCTTTAGCATCCCCGTCAACGCTGAATCCTGAAAAAGTTACATCCAGTGACTTGAAATTTCCCTTCCCATCACCAAGTAAACAATTTCCAATACCGGCATCATAATAACCACTTAATGGCTCGGCTGAATAATCGTTTCCAATAGAAATGATATCGAGGTTATGATCCTTGTTTATATCCCTTAAAAGTATTCCGCAAACCGGAGCATACTGTGCCGGACCCGGTAGTGGCCTTAACGCGAATTGGTTATTGCCTAAATTCTCCAACAAGGAAGAACGAAATTCCGTTGCCCTTAAAATGTATGCATCTTGAATCATTTCAGCTGTCAGCAGGTCTTTGAGGAAAGTCTTTCCGTATATTTCATAGGACCGAAGTTTCTTCTTAAAGCCAACGATCTGTGCCGTTAAAGTTTCACGCGGATGTACCGGATATTCGTTGCCGCCGATATACCGGGAAAGAATCGGATCTACACTCCCATTATCATCAAAGTCTTTGGCATAGACAGAAACCGGCTCATGGATAGAAGCTTTAAAAGTCGAATTCAATCCTACATTACCAATCACATAGTCTGTATCTCCGTCGTTGTCGATATCTCCTCCTGCAATACTATTCCACCAACCACTTGAATTCTTAATTGTAAGTTCAGTATCATTAATGAATTGTTTGCCATTAACATTCTTAAAAAATGTAACCGGCATGAACTCCCCAACTACCAGCATGTCAATCCAGCCGTCGTTGTTGTAATCTGTCCATAATGCAGAAGTAACCATCCCAATATTCCGTATTTGGGGAGCCATGTTTTCGGTCACATCTGTGAATACACCCTTTCCGTTATTTTGCAGGATATAACTTTCGGGCGCTAAAAGATAACTACCAGGTTTTACCCTTCCACCTACAAACAAGTCGATGTCTCCATCACGGTCAAAATCCTGTCCGATCACACAACTTCCACTTGATTTCGTTTCCGGAATTGATTCAGCAGTGCGGTTGAATTGACCGTTACCATTATTTAAATAAATCCGATCCTTATAATTTTCGTCGTCTTTACCTAATTCACTACTGCCACTTACACAATACAGGTCAAGATCGTTGTCTCCATCTGCATCAAAAAGTAGCAAGCCAATATCTTCTTCGGTTTTTTTTGGCAATTCAAACCGCCTGAATTTCCCTTCCCTTGTTTGAATAAATCCAACGGCTGGCCTATGTGCAGAACCACCGACAATAAAATCCACAAGCTCGTCTCCATTAACATCGCCTGTGCAGATAGCGGGTCCTTGTTGAGAATGTTTTCGTGGAAGCGTTGCCGTTACTTTAAAATCAATGAAATTATTTTCCTGGTGACTGAATGTAATACCCATTTCTTCCAAGTCTGCCTGGTTGAATATCGAACTATGCCGCACTGTTTGCAGGCTCGATTCTGTGGCATCATCTTCACGTAAAGCCAATACCTGATTCACTTTTACATTTGTAATCTTTTGGCTTTTGAAGCCAGGCCACTTTACAATCAGAGAATCTATAGCAGCAATATTGGCAAGTCCAAAATGTAAGGATTGCTCTACGTTGGATTTGAATCCCCTTTGGGGAGTGTTCTCGACAAATTGACTAATTCCATTGTAGTAAATCGAAACGGTGGCACCGATTCCCTCTCTGTTTCCCTGCGTACCAATCAGATCTATTCTTAGAAAATTATGTTCCCCTCTCGTGGAGTCTGAAGTAACACATCGGTTTTCAAATAAAAAGGCTTTACTATTCAGGTTATTGATCACGATATCCAAATCACCATCGTTGTCTAAATCTGCATACGCGGATCCATTCGAGTAAGAGGGCTCAGCGAGTCCCCAGTCCTCCGCGGTATTCGTGAACGTAAGATCCTTATTGTTGCGAAAGAGTAAATTTGGTTTGTTGATGCCTTGTAGCTTATTGGCACCTTCTATTAATTTTTGTCTTCTGGCATCCTTCGTCCCGAACATGCCCACATCTTTCGCATAGACGCCAAAATCAAGATCGGTAACATCTCTTACGTACCCATTGGTTATAAAAATATCTTTCCAACCGTCGTTGTCAAAATCTGCTATTAGCGGACTCCAACTCCAATCGGTGGCGTGGATGCCAGCGTAATACCCGATATCACTAAACGTTCCGTTGCCGTTGTTTAGCTGAAGAACATTTCTTACATACTGTGGCTCGTACTTTCGTTGTAAGGCCAACTGAAACCGATCGTATGAGAGATCCGAAAACATTGTCTTTTGCCTGAGATTGTCTTCCGGAAGCATATCAACAACTACGATATCGTTTAAGCCATCATTATTCAGGTCGGCTATATCAACACCCATCCCGTTCATTTCCTGGTGTTTTAATCTTTGGCCAGATTGCTCGGAGAACGTACCATTCTGATTATTAATATAGAAGTGATCGTTTGACATGAAGTCGTTGGCAACATACACATCCGGATATCCATCCTGGGTAAGGTCGCTTATAACGACACCCAGGCCCCATCCTTCAGACAAAATACCAGCTTCGCGCGATACATCTTTGAAGCTGGGGTTGCCGAGTGAATCATTACCGATATTCTGATAAAGTTTATCTACACTTTTTCCTGAACCGTCATGTCGTTGTCCAATAGGATTGCTTCGAACGAATAATTCATTGGCATTGGTGAGCAGGTACATATCCAAATCGCCATCGAGATCATAATCAAAAAATGCACTTTGGGTAGAATAACTGGTGTCGGCAACACCTAATTGATGTGCCATTTCTCTGAAAACAGGAACACCATTTTCATCGTTACCCTGATTGATAAAAAAGAGGTTTTCAGAATGACCATTTAACTTTGGTGTTATCGTTGAAACGTGAACATCAAGTTTTCCATCCTGATTGATATCTATCATCGCAATTCCAGTACACCAATCTGCAGTGGATACATTGGCTTTATCTGTAATATCTTCAAAGACAAAATCTCCCTTGTTGAGGTACAGCTTTGAAGACACCATATTTCCGCCGAAATAAAGATCGATCAAACCATCTCCGTTTACATCACCAACACCAACTCCGGCACCGTTGTAGATATATTCGAAATTGAGCACATTAAAAGAATCAGTTTCTATGATTGAATTCTGAAACTCAATTCCCGAGTGTGACGAGGAAACTAATTTGAACAGCTTATCATCCTTTTCTTTTTCAGAGCATCCGAAAATGAAGAAAGACGAAACGACGAATCCTAAAATGATTCTGCAACTTATCTTTACCATGCTATACTATTCACAATAAATACGGGGATCGACTAAGAACGAGTATGGAATGGAAACCAATCTGGCTTCCATTCCTGAATCTATACATGATCAATATCCTGGATTCTGGTCTTCCTGCGATATCATTGAGTTATTATCAATCTCTTGTAGCGGTATTGGTAATAAGAGGTGCTTGGTATCAAAGTAAGAAATGGGTTCGCTTGGTAATTTATTCTGTTCTCTCCAACGCAGAATGTCACGATTCCGTATTTGTTCACCACTGAGTTCAATACGTTTTTCATGAACGATCGCCTCAAATATTTGAGCTTGTGATAAGCAAGGGTATTCGTCCGTTGGATAGTGAGGCATCATGACACTAGCCCTGTCACGAATTTCGTTCAGCAAATCTATTGCTTCATCACCATTATCTAACTCGTTCTCACACTCTGCAAGCATGAGCAAAACTTCCGCATAGCGAATTACTCTGAAATTGATTCCAGAACGTTGATCTTCCGATGGAACTTTGTAAATCATGGTATACTTGCGCCAGCTGATCTTAGGACTGGCATTTTGCATCTCTGTGATGGTCATCGTTCCGTTATTATAAGTATCACCGATCTGATAGAATGTATCTTCAAATCTTGGATCATCATCTTCGAATTCAGCAAGAAGTTCATTCGAAGGTATAAGGTTACGCCATGCATTTGGTCCATACTCCTGACCGCGAACAGTAACCTCCATGTTGGCACCGTCCCCTGCAGGATTCCAACCCAAACCACCGAAATTGGAACTAAAGGCAATTTCAAAAAGAGACTCCTCGTTGAATTCCTGTTCTTCCTGAAAATTGTCGATGTACTCATCTGTTAACGAAAACGCTTCTGAATTAACGATTGGATCTAATTGCTCTTTTGCCAACCCATACTCACCCCGTTGCATGTACACCCGGGCCAGCATCGCCCGTGCTGCGTATGTTGTGGCCCTCCCAATGTCAGAATCCGCATAAGTTTCAGGAAGAGCGTTTACTGCGTCGGTTAAGTCAGCAATAACCTGCGCATACACCTCATCAGCTGATGCTCTTCCTTCCGCCTCAGAAGGACTTGTCGCATAAGTCGTATATAGCGGCACTCCACCCCACATACTTACAAGTTCAAAATACGCCCAGCCCCGGTGGAATTTCGCCTCACCACTAATCCTGTTTTTCACTTCATCAGGAGCATTTACTTCTGGCCTGTCGGCCGACTGGATAACCACGTTAGCCCTGTGAATTACTCTGTACAAACCCTGCCATACAGAAAACATTACAGGATTTGATGCATCCAACGTTCCTTCAATTACCTGTCTTCTTTGAAGTTCCAGATTCTCACCTCCGGGCTGCATATCGTCTCCTCTCATATCGTGCAGAAAAAAGTATTCCCTTGCGTACAGATCTAATCCCTGCCACGCCGCATACACTCCATTAACTCCGGTAACAAGCTCCTTTTCATTGAGGTAATAGATCTCGGCTGAAAGGTCATTCTTGTTTATTTTATCCAGCAAATCCTCGCTACATCCCGATGCCAACGCGAATATCAAACACGCTTTTAATATTGTATTTCTAACTCTCATATCAATTATTATTTAAGACTTACAATCCTATTTGCACTCCTACTGTGATGGTTCTTGGCTGCGGATATTGGCCATAGTCAATTCCATTTTGAAAAGACGCGTTTGCACCATTCCCGTTAAATGCACCGATTTCCGGATCGTAACCACTTTTATATTTTGTCCACGTAAGAAGATTTGTAGCCGATAAGTAGATTCTTAATTTCGTAAGGCTGCTGTTTGTGATTGCTCCGAGCGTTTCAGACGGTAAAGAATAGCCCAGCGTTAGGTTTTTGATGCGCATGTAAGAACCGTCTTCAACAAATCGGTCTGATGCTCTTGAATTTAGATTCGGATCACCTGAAACAGCACGCGGTACTGATGTAGATTGGCCCGGTGTGGTCCACGCATCTAACACAGCTGTACCCGCATTGAACAGCCTTGTCATTCCTTCCAGGTGGTACTTTGTTGTGCTATAGATCTGGTTACCTTGCACGCCTTGAATAAAGAGCGTTGCATCAAAGTTTTTCCAGTTTGCACTGAAGTTAAAGCCGTAGGTAAAGTCAGGGATATACTTGCCTAATTTCGTTTTATCATCAGCATTAATTACACCATCCCCGTTCTTGTCCCGGAACATAATATCACCAGGGGCGGCGTTGTCCTGATATTTCGTTGCAGGATCTCCATCAATAGCGTCTGCAGCATTAATTTCTTCTTGTGTTTGGAAAATTTTCTCCACCTGGTATCCATAGAAGAATGAAATCGGATCACCTACTCTCGTAAGTGTCAGGTTGTCACCGTACCAGTTTTCGCGTGCGAAGGAATTACCTTTATCTCCAAGGCTAACAACCTCATTGCGTATGATTCCCATGTTTGCATTGGCGCTCCATTTGAATTCCCCTTCCTGAGCACTGTATCCAAGTTGCCATTCAATTCCTTTATTACGAACGGACCCCGCATTGGCAGTAGGTGCAACATCGTAACCCAACGAGGTCGCTATGGGCCTACCAAGAATCATGTCTCTTGTGAGGTTGTTGAAATACTCAACCGAGAAATTAACCTTGTTTCCAAAAAGGCCTGCATCAATACCAACGTTTAGCATTTCCACTTCCTCCCATTTCAGCTCTGTATTCGCCATCGCGTTGATTGTGTATCCTTGAGTCTGAACGCCTGAAGAACGATCAAATTCATAATAAGTATTATTTGTCAATGTGGCCTGATATGCGTAATTCCCGATATTGTTATTACCAACAAACCCATAGCTACCGCGAACTTTTAGTTCTGAAATTGCGGATGACAATTCCTGCATGAAAGGTTCTTCACTTATTCGCCAGCCTGCAGAGACAGAAGGGAAATTTCCCCATTTGTTGCCTGGAGCAAACCGCGATGAACCATCTCGACGAAACGATGCTCCAAATAGGTACTTGCCGTTAAAATCATAGTTTACACGTCCAATGTAGGAAATGAGAACCTGCTCCTGAATATCACCGTTGGTCTGTGGCGAAGCGACACCTCGAGGTATATTAATTGCATCCGTTATTTCATTGGTTCCTGAGGCGGTAATAAAAGAGCTTCTGGAGGATTGTTTCTCTGCAATAATGTCAACATTAAGATTGTGTTTACCGAATGATTTGTTTACTGTTAACTGATTTGTGAGTGTAGGAGATACCGAATTTGACCGTGTTTCAGAAATATTCGCAAATCCCCTGTTATCATATCCACCGGCACCGCTGCTATATGATGGACTGAAGTTATTATTTATACTGTTCGAGATGTTTACGCCAGCATGAAACCTGTACGTCAACCAGTCCATAAGCTTTACGTTAAGATAACCTGTAGCGAATATCCCGTTACCAGTGGTATAGTTCTCATCGAGTATAGCTCTTCTTACAGGCTGGGTCGGATCAGATGCATCAACGGCTTGAGGCCCAAAAAAACCGCCGACATTATCTGGATTGTAAACCGGCAGGTACGGAATTGATGCGATGACATACCTTATGTTTGATCCGATAGAACCACCATTAATCTCAGCTCTTCTTCGATCATAATTCAAATAAAGGGTTTGTCCAAAGGTTATTCTTTTACTTATCTTATGTTCGGAATTCATGCGTACGTTTCCACGCTTATACTCAGTTCCAAGCATTATACCGTCCTGATCAAAATAACTTCCTGAAACATAAAACTTCGAAACTTCTCCACCCTTGGTAATCTCGAACCTGTGTTGTTGAATTGTTGCATTGCGGAACATTTCATCCTGCCAGTCTGTATCCGTCTGACGGAATGTTCTTGTTGCACCCGGGTAGATCGGTTCATCAAGTCCATTCTGAACTCGGGGTGGCAAGTCGCCCAGGGCATCTGCGTATTGGATATATTGGTCACGATTTAGGAGATCAAGCTTTCGCCAGGCAGATTGAACACCGATATAAGAATCTATCGATACACTAAGTTTTTCCTGCGTTGCAGATTTGGTGGTAATCAGGATTACCCCGTTCGCAGCGCGCGATCCGTAAATTGCCGCAGCAAACGCATCCTTCAACACTTCAAGCGATTGAACGTCTTTAGGATCTATGTTCGTACCTTCACCAACCGGAACCCCATCAACAACGTACAAAGGGTTTGCATTATTGATCGTACCAACACCCCGGATTCTAACCACAGGCGCGGTGCCCGGTGCACCGTTATTGGTTACTGTAACGCCCGGTGCGCGTCCCTGAAGCGATTGATCAATACTGGTCGTAGGAAGTGTGCTTAATTCCTTTGATGACACGGAAGCGATTGCACCGGTTACGGAGCTTCTTTTTTGTGTACCGTATCCAACAACTACAATTTCTGAAAGCGTTTGGATATCAGTCGTGAGCGTTACGTTGATAACGGTCTGGGTACCTACCGTGACCTCAGCGGTTTGATAACCGATAAAACTGAATACAAGGACAACATTACCATCAGCGACAGAAATGCTGTATTCACCATTCAGGTCAGTTGTGGTGCCCTCGGTTGTTCCTTTCACGACGACGTTAACTCCGGGCATCGAATTACCGTCCTCATCAACAACCTGCCCCGAAACATTAATAGCCTTAGGCGGGTGGTCTGAGAAATCCGAAAGAACGAATGGGTTATTTAATGCTTGCAGGCCCTGGCTGGACAGTAATGCCCCCATGAAAAGCCCCATTAATTTAAATTTAGTCAATGAAATATTCCATTGACTCCAAATTTTTGTGTAAAATTTGTGCATAAGCTAGGGAATTGGTTTTGGTCAAGATGAACGCATTTTGATTAATCAACCCTCGGTAACTATTACCGCTAAGAGTTTAGGCCGGACGGTGTTCGAACCACCTCCGGCTTTCTTTAGATTGAGTTTTCGCTGTCTGTTTCTTCTTTAGGTTTAATGGATTATTTCGCCTGCAGAGCTACTAGGAGAATTGACGTTTCAAGACCCAACTTTTAATAATTTTTCCTGCAAACGATTTCACGAATCTGCATTTTGAGATTCAATGAGGCCTATAACGATTAGAACATTTGCTTTAAACTTTAAAACAATATGCTTTTTTGAGCCGAAATGGCTGTTCTATAAGTTTGAACAGATGTTTAGCAGATCGCTGTTATAGTAACCAGTTTGCGGGAGCCGGTTCCAAAACAGAACGACGGAATGTTCCCAGACCAGGGAGGCGAAGTCATTCCTTGATTGGATGCTTCGGGTCAATGGTTATGTTTTATCCAGATATTCGGAAGGCGTTTTGCCATATTCATCTTTAAAACATCGGGTAAAATAGGACGCCGAATTGAATCCCACTTCGAAGGCAATTTCAGACAACGTAAGCTTATGCGAGTCCATCAATTTAATGGCCTGTTTCATGCGCACCATCCGGATGAATTCAACAACAGATTTCCCGGTTAGAGCTTTTATCTTACGATAAACCTGCATCCTGCTCAAATTAAATAGGGCTGCTATGGAGTCTACGCTCAATTGTGGGTCTTGCAAATTATTTATCACGTAATCAATGGCATTTTGCAAGAATTCCTGATCCAGGGCGTTGGTAGTCGCCTTTCCCGGTGTTAAATACACATCCTGACTGAATCTTGCATACAATTTTCGCCGGGAGTCAATCATCTGGTGTATATGGGCTATTAAGTACCGTATATTGAATGGCTTTGCTACATACAGATCCGCACCATTCCTCACCCCGTTGATCTGGTCCTCCGTTGTTGCTTTCGCGGTAAGGAGAATAAAAGGAATATGACTCGTATTCAGGTCCGATTTTATCGCCTGGCAAAATTGAATGCCATCTTTTACCGGCATCATGATATCGCTTATGATCAGGTCAGGATTATGCTCCAAAGAAACAGAGAGTCCTTCTGCTCCGTCTTCTGCCTCAAGAACTGAAAATTCCGTTTGTAACTCTAATACCAGATACTCTCTTAACTCAAAATTATCTTCAACAACAAGGATTTTAGGCTTATCAGTCCCCTGATCAATTTCGATACATTCCTTGTCAGCAAGCGCTACACCATCATTCCCGCGCTTTTCCATTTCTACGACATCCGGTGGTGTTACAATGTTTACATCCACTTGATAAACACTGGCATCGATCGGAAGTAAAATCGTAAAAATTGTTGCATGATCAAGGATACTTTCAGCTGAAATGGTACCATGATGTAGTTCAACAAGATTTTTGGTGAGCGACAACCCTATGCCGGTACCCGGACTAGAAATTTTTTGGGAAGACTTAGCCTGATAAAACTTTTCAAAAATATGAGGAAGTTCTTCAGAAGATATTCCGGCTCCATTATCCTCGACCACTATTTCAATACATCGTGAAAGCGTACCATCAGCAATTATTGAGTGCTTCGTGTTTATGCTCACTTTTATCTCGCCTGCATCGGCCGTAAATTTGAAAGCGTTTGAAAGCAGGTTGAAAATCATCCGTTCCATTTTGTCACGATCAAACCAACCCATTAAAACCGGTATATCAGACGTTACTGAAAAAATGATTCCCCGTTTTGCCGCCATTTCATTAAAAGCAGCAGAAGTTTCTATAATAAATTGAACTAATTCACCATGCTGAACATTCAATTTGAGATCTCCCGTTTCAAGTTTATTAAAGTCTAAAAGCTCATTGACAAGGCGTTTCATCCTCGATGCATTCTTATAGGCCGTATAGATCCGTTGTCGCAACACCTCAGGCACTTGGTTTGTCTCCATAAGACTTTCCAAAGGGATTAGAATCAAACTTAAGGGAGTTCTAAACTCATGGGCGACATTTGTAAAAAATTGGGTCTTTGATTCGCTTAATTTATGTTCCTGCTCACGCGTAAGCTTTTCGAATCTGATTTCAGTCTTCAGCTTCAACCGCTCAATCCGGATTCTTAGCCCGAGATAGATTAATACAATTAAAACAAAGACGTAAACAGAAAACGCCCACCATGTTTTCCAAAAGACTTGTTCGATCGTGATGCTAAGCCTCAACGGCTCATCGATCCATACACCGTCGCGATTCGCTGCTTTTACAAGAAACACATAGTTCCCGGGATCAATATTTGTGTAGGTAGCATTGTGGTTTGTGCCGACACAGTTCCAATCCTGGTCGAAGCCCTCAAGCTTGTAGCAATAGGAATAATTGGATGATTGCCGGTGATCCAAAACAACAAAGTCGATGACGAAAGAGCGTTGTTGATAAGACAGGTCCAGATCAGATGTTAAACTAATGTGTTTTTTCAAGGGCGAATCTACGCTGCCCGGTTTCACTGATTGATTAGCGATCTTAAGATCCGACAAAACGATTCTTCCCTTGGATGATATCGTACGTATGCTATCCGGAAAAAAACTTTCGAAGCCATTATTTCCACCAAAGAAAAACTTTCCGGATGAACTGGCTAACGCGGCTTTCCTTTGGAAGTTATTCGATTTTAATCCGTCTTCTCGCGTATAATGAATAAAGGTTTCTGTGTTTGGACTCAATTTTGAAATCCCATTATTGCCACCTATCCATACATTCTGGTGATCATCGATAAGCAGCGATCGGATCGTGTTAACCACTGCACCTTTTCCCGTCTGATACACGGTAAACTCAGTCGAGCCCTTTTTTTTGAGATTGAGACCGTCGGTTGTACCAACCCATAAATTATCGTTCTTGTCTTCAATAATGGCCTGAATCTCCGTTCCGGTGATACAGCCTTTAGTCCCGTCCGGAAGGTGTACGCGGTAAGTGAATGCGTTTGCCACTTTTCTTCTTAGCTCGTATAAACCGTACAAGGTCCCAACCCAAAATGTTCCTTCCGAGTCTTCTAAAATATCCGAAACGTAAGCAGTGTTGGGAATATGATTTGGCTCATCATATTCTATTGCGTTAACAAATTCGTTTTTCTGCGTATCGAAGAAAAAAAGACCACTGCCCCAGGTTCCTGCCCAAACGGTTCCATTACGATCTTCATAGAGACAAAAAACCTGATTGTTTCCAAAGCCCTTTGAAGTAAGCGAATAGTTGGTGAGTTTATTTGTTGTCGGATTCACCCTGTAAACGCCTTTACCAGCGCTACCAACCCATAATTCACCTCGGGTATCAAAAATCATAGAGGTGATATTCTTGTTACTTATCTTACGATTAATGTCGTCAACGCTTTTTAACAAATTGGTTCCTGAAGGAATTTTCGAAAGTCCCACACCATAGGATGCTATCCAGATATTTCCCTGAGCATCTTCTGCAAAACTTCGCACTTCACTGTACTCCAAATTAATATTTTCACCAGATTTTTCCGTTGTCTCAAATTTCTTCCTATTGTTATCGAGCAGATAGACGCCATTGCTGAAAGTGCCGATCCAAGTCATGCCGAGATCATCCGTATAAATCGACTCAATAGAATTGATTGGTAACCGTTTGGCGCTGGCTTCCCCGACAGGCCAACGGGTAATCTCGTTTGTTTTTTGATCGATAACATTAAAACCGGAATTTTCTCCACCGATCAGAATATTTCCCTTCTTGTCAAAACATAACGAGAGGATACGGTTTGAACTCTGACCCAAGTTTTCACCCGAAAGGATTTCATCAAACACATAATGACCCTCGCTGTGGACTAACCGGGTAATTTCACCCATTAATGTTGCAATCAAAATACTACCAGACTTTTCAGGAACGATAGCACTGACTTGAGCGTTTGAAAAGCGATTCAGAGAATTTAGCGGAAGACGTTCCATGGTACGGCTGTCGTACAATAACAGTCCGCCCTTACTCGCACACCACATTACATTATTGATATTTTCCAGGATATGAATAAAATTAGACGATGGAAGTATACCCCCCTGTGGTGGATATATGATGTATTCGAATTCGCGGTTACCAGGGTTGTATACATTAATTCCACCCTCATGTGTACCAATCCAAACGCGACCTTGGTCATCAAATTCAACATCCGTTATATACCTGTTGTTAAGATAATTGCGATTGCCTTTTATCGAATCAATATTTATAAAATTGTCTAATTCACGATTATAAATACATAAACCTTGTGCTGTACCAATCCAAAGCTGTTTATCGTTACTCTCGGTAATAACGTTTATTGTATTGTGTGCAATTGTTGTTCTGTCATTTAAAATGTTTACATAACGGAAAGTATTATTTCCATCGTAGCGTATCAGCCCATCTCCTGTTCCAATCCACATGTATCCATTACTATCCTTGAAAAAACAGCGTGCGTTTGAATTCGATAAAGCTTCAGGTGCAACAGGGATAATCGATGTAAACGGCTCCTGCGCGAATGAGGACATTACATTAAAAGCGCATGTTATGGACAATACTAACAACGACAGCCTCAATGCTGAAGAATGCAGAAATAAGATCAGCCATATCCGTTTCCCAAAGTCGTTGATAATCCTTCTCATTTTAACGTGCTTCTTTATCCGGCTTACTAGCACAGTACATGTGCGGGAACACACTTAAAAAAGTGTATGTATTACAATTATACAAAATTTCAATCGGTTGAAGCGACTTTATTTTAATTTTTACCACCATACCCGAAAAGCCTACACATCTATATTCCGGCTACATTCGAAAATCATCTGCGTCAGTTTTGTTTCGATGATGATACGATTGGCATGAAATAAATAATCCGAAAATCATAAAATAAAAAAAACCACCGGATCAGGTGGTCTTTTATTTCCTACTAAAGGTAAATCTATTGATTACTTAGCTTGTCCATTTCCTGGTTGAAAGTTTCTTTGAACTTCTCATAATCATAATCAATTTTCAGTCGTTCATCTTTAGATAATGTTTCATTGTACTTGGTCACCAGTTCATCGGCAGAAAGCTCAATGGCAATATAGCTTTTGTATGTACCCTGTGGTGTAAGTGTGTTCTTCTCACAGATGGTACGGATACCGGATAACGTTTGATTCACAACTTCCCTGTTCAGGCTTTCAAAACGTTCTTCGATCTCTTCGCGGTTGTTCATTTCACGGGAGTTCACGTAATTGTCTGTAACCGTTTTTACCGTAGTCTGAATGGCCTGAGCCAGTTCGTTTCGGGCGTTAGCCAAAGCTTTCTTCTTGGCAGTTTGCTGATCCTGGCTTTCGCCGATGGAGTTTGCCCTGAACGCTTTGTTGGTGGTGAAGAAATCTGGTCCTGAACATGGGATCACAACTTCGACTTCACCTTTCGGTGTTTTCGTTTTCTCTTTGCTTTTACATCCTGATATAAACACGGCACCCAAGGCCAGGAGAACAAGGGTGGAATAAGTAAGTTTTTTCATTATCGTGGAGTTTAATAGTTTACAAGTTAGGGTAAGGCAAAACAAATACCAAAATCACAAAACCGTTTGAAATAATTGAATTTATTGTAGTACTGTAGATATAAGTTCAGCTATTTTCTCTTTTTCCAGTGTTTCCAGCGCTTTATTATAAGCATCTATACTTGATTTCGGATAATCCAGGCCATAGCCCTTTATCCTATCCAAGGTAGTTGCATAGATCTCTTTATTTTCTTTTACAGTCACCACTTTTATGATGCTGGTAAGATAAGTAACGTAAATGCTTCCGGTAACCGAACCCTGTTCCGCATTTGCCTTAACATCAAACCAAAGGTCTGCACTGCCTTTATTTTCTGTGAATTCAAAGCCGTTATTCGCCAACAGGTTTTTGAGTTTGTTTGTGATTTGCAAAATATTTTTTTCCTCACCAAAGCTTTTCTCGTTTGCCGTAAGGTAAACCACAGGACGTTCTACCTTTAAGACCAACTGTACCCGCGGGACACGAAATGTTTTTGCGATCAGCGAATAGATCGGAGAACCTGCTGATCCACTCAAAGCATCGATATCAACTTTGACGACAACAGTTTGTTCCAACTCGCCTGAACTGATTGTATTCAACAATATTTTTGACTTCCCTGATTCGTTGGTTTTGTAAGTTGGAAAAACATCGCCTGCACCCTTTTCAAATGCAGCATGCAACGGAAGAGACACCACAGGTTGATTGTTTTCTTTAAAGAGGGCACTCACCATTACCGTATGGGCATCCTGATTCACCCTCCTGTTCAACCGGATTTCTGTTGGATCGATTCGCAAAATTACGTTGTGCAGGATCGATTGGATGGAAGCATAAATTTCGTTTACCAGCAAAACTTCGCGTTGTTCAATTGTAACCGGAATAGCTTCACCAAGGTATTTTTCAATGCTGCGAAAAGCCTGAAAGTAAAAACTCATGGCTTGTAACAATGCGTTGTCTTTTTCCGCTTCACGGGCTTTTGTCAAATAGTCTGTGGCTAACAGAACAGCGTTTCGCTTTTGCTCTTCTTTAATCTGCCTGTAACGGGAAATAGAAAGCCGATAGTAAACCCAATAGTTAGAACCATCTTCCCAGGCGTCGACCATTTCAAATTCTTCAATTTCGTCAGCCGTTGTAGTTTGAATAATCTGCTCGTATTGCTCGGTAAGTTTCCTGTCCACCTCGAGTTGTGTCAGAATCGATGTACTGGAAACATTTACTTTGATTTGGGAAACCAGATCGTCGAGGGCACTTTTCTTTGCCGTCTGTATATAATTATTATTTCCCTCCTTCTTGCTATGGCCTATCCCGGTGTAATAACCGTTCTCAAATGGCTGTGACTTTAGCCATGACGGCTTCAATGCATCCGGATCCGGCGGAAGCACTTTAGGGCTGCATCCGGCCAAAAAAATAAGCAACGCAAATAATCGGTTCACAAATAAAATGTTAGGGTTTCAGGATCCCTTGCTACATCCATGCCAATTTTACAATAAGCTTCCTTAAACGGATTACTTGGTCTTAAAAACTACCAATCCGTTCAGATTTAGCCTGGTTCGCTGAGCAAAGAATAAAGCTATCAATTTATTTCACACCAGTAAAACAAAACCCCGGGAGACCGGGGTTAGTGATGTAATATGTGTAAGGGTTTTAGTCGTTGCCCTTGACCTCAATCTCATAAGAGGTTGCTGTGGCCGAATAGTATTCACGATTCAACCTGGCAATATTGCTCAGGCTAATGCCCTTTGGACATTCGGCTTCACATGCACCGGTGTTGGTACACGATCCAAAGCCTTCCGCATCCATTTGAGCAACCATACGTTCAGCACGTTCTTTTCGTTCAGGTTTACCCTGTGGTAATAAGGCGAGTTGGGAAACTTTTGCACTGACAAAAAGCATAGCAGAAGAATTTTTACACGCCGCTACGCATGCACCGCATCCAATACAGGTAGCAGAATCAAAAGCTTCATCGGCAATTTTCTTTGGGACTGGAATCTCGTTACCATCCGGTACGCCTCCAGTGTTAACCGAAACATAGCCTCCGGACTGCTGAATCCTGTCAAATGCATTACGATCTACGACAAGGTCCTTGATCACAGGGAAAGCAGCTGCCCTCCATGGCTCAACCGTAATGGTTTCACCATCTTTAAATGTACGCATGTGTAACTGGCACGTTGTGGTTTGCAACGGTCCGTGTGGACGTCCATTGATATACATGCTGCATGCCCCGCAGATTCCTTCCCGGCAATCGTGATCAAACGCAACAGGTTCTTCACCTTTTTTAATGAGATCAATATTTAATACATCAAACATTTCCAGGAAAGACATATCGGAAGAAACATGATCCATTACATAAGTTTGAAAAGCACCCTTTGCTTTGTCGTTTTTCTGTCTCCAGACTTTAAGTGTTATCTTCATGGTTGAAGTGAATTCTAATGATCAATTACTTGTAGCTCCGCTGTGTGAGCTTCACATTCTCAAATTTCAATTCCTCTTTGTGTAAAACCGCCTGTTGGTTTTCGCCTTTGTATTCCCAGGCTGACACGAAAGCAAATTCATCATCCTTCCGTTGTGCTTCGCCATCCGGTGTTTGAGATTCTTCCCGGAAGTGACCTCCGCAAGATTCAGAGCGATTCAATGCATCATCTACCATCAACTCGCCGAGCTCCATAAAATCGGCAACACGCATGGCTTTTTCCAGTTCCTGGTTCAACTCATTGGATGAACCCAGCACATTTACATTTTGCCAGTATTCAGCACGTAATTGCTGGATCTTCACTTTGGCTTTTTTCAATCCTTCTTCGCTACGCGACATGCCGCAATATTCCCACATGGTAAGACCCAGTTCGCGGTGATACTCATCTACCGTTTTTGTGCCCTTCAATGACAACAACTTGTTGATGGTAGCATTTACCTTCTCCATCGCCTCTTTAAATTCCGGACGGTCTGTGCTCACTTTTTCATGCGGCATTTGAGCGAGATAATCGCCAATCGTATAAGGAATTACAAAGTAACCATCGGCGAGTCCCTGCATCAGCGCACTTGCTCCCAAACGGTTTGCCCCATGGTCAGAAAAATTGGCCTCCCCCAGCGCATATAATCCCGGCACTGATGTCATCAGGTTGTAATCCACCCAAAGTCCGCCCATGGTATAGTGCACGGCAGGATAAATCATCATTGGCCCTTCATAAGGATTATCCCCGGTGATCTGTTGATACATATCAAACAGGTTACCATATTTTGCCTGAATTGTTTTTTTACCGTCTCGTTTAATGGCATCCGAAAAATCAAGGAATACTGCTAACCCTGATCCTACACCACGACCTTCATCGCACATGTATTTTGCATTGCGGGATGCAACATCACGTGGTACAAGATTACCG
The DNA here is from genome assembly GCA_035628875.1 of Ohtaekwangia sp. Classification (GTDB taxonomy): domain Bacteria; phylum Bacteroidota; class Bacteroidia; order Cytophagales; family Cyclobacteriaceae; genus Ohtaekwangia. The sequence continues at coordinate 80,777 of DASPIZ010000055.1, forward strand.
AATGCGGGATACTTGCGTTCCAGGAAATAATCGCGTTCGCTTTCCGGAATGTTTGCTGCATCCTTTGCCTTTAATCCCGGACGTGCCACTTTAGGTACCCATACCCTACCATCGTTACGAAGCGATTCAGACATCAACGTAAGCTTAGACTGATGATCACCTGAAACAGGAATACATGTCGGGTGAATCTGTGTATAACATGGATTACCAAATAGGGCACCCTTTTTATGAGCGCGCCATGCAGCCGTTACGTTAGATCCTTTTGCATTGGTAGACAAGAAGAATACGTTTCCGTATCCACCAGTACAAAGTAACACGGCATGTGCACTGTGTGCTTCAATTTTTCCGGTAACAAGATCGCGTGTGATAATCCCGCGTGCCTTACCATCTACCATAACGAGATCCAGCATCTCGGTACGGCTATACATTTTTACTTTGCCATTTGCAATCTGGCGGTTCAGGGCACTATAAGCACCCAACAACAACTGCTGGCCTGTTTGGCCACGTGCATAAAACGTTCTGGACACTTGCGCTCCACCGAACGAACGATTTGCAAGAAGTCCGCCGTACTCCCGTGCAAATGGAACACCCTGAGCCACGCATTGGTCAATGATATTAACACTTACTTCGGCCAGGCGATAAACATTTCCTTCACGGGCACGGTAATCCCCACCCTTTATTGTATCATAGAACAGTCGGTAAACACTATCACCGTCATTCTGATAATTCTTTGCTGCATTGATACCGCCCTGTGCCGCGATACTATGCGCACGCCGCGGACTATCCTGAAAACAAAATGCCTTTACGTTGTAGCCCAATTCACCAAGAGAAGCAGCAGCCGAAGCGCCGGCCAGTCCGGTACCCACCACAATCACATCGTACTTGCGCTTATTCGCCGGGTTAACCAGCTTAAGATTGAACTTATGTTTTGTCCACTTCTCGGCTAAGGGGCCTTCAGGAATTTTTGAATCTAATTTCATATAAGTAAGAAACTGAAATTTTTAATCGAGATACATCCAAATTGGAATGAGGGCAAATAACGCAGGCACAACGATGGCGAACGCTTTCCCAACAAACTTGATAACAGGATTATACTTTGGATGGTTTAATCCCAATGTTTGAAATGAGCTGATGAATCCATGCCATAAGTGAAACGCCAGCAAAAGCATGCTGATAACGTAGATGGCTACATACATCGGTTGAGAATAAGCCGCATCAACCACTGCATAAAGATCTTTTACAATAACGCCATCGTAATTTTGAGTTGGTATTCCACCCCAGTGCATTTGATACCAGAACCCACGCAGGTGTATGATCAGAAAAATGAGAATGAATGTACCCAGGATACCCATGTTACGTGAGGTCCAGTGTGACGAGTTTTTAATTACCGCATAACCCTGGGATCCTCTTGCTGCACGATTTCTCGCGGACAACAAAATAGCCCAGATAATGTGGATTAGAATCAAGGCATAATTAACATAAGAGATGACAATAATAAACGTATTGGTTGTCATCAGTTGAGCATATTCATTGAATGCCCTGCCCCCATCGGATTTTAAAAGCTGAAGATTACCTGCAAGGTGGACGACGAGAAAAAGAATCAGGAAAATACCTGTTAACGCCATGAGAAGTTTTCTTCCGATGCTACTCGTCAGAAGCTTAGTGAACCAATTCATAAAATGCTTTCAGAATTTTTGCGAAAATTAGTTCTCAAAGCGAATTCTACCAAAGCATACTTTACTTTATATATATTCTAAATAGCGGACAGGTAAGAATATCATAGCGTTTCGAACAATAATATGATAACGGCGATAGCACTGATGGCGATTAAAAGAAACCATTCTTTCTTAACAAACCTGAAAATTGAATAAAAAACTGTTTTCATATTTTTAACGGTTATGGTGCTTAATTCCAATAATCAGACCTAAAACATAAACATTTGAAAATCAATATGTAAATGTTCTGATGAACCAAAAACCGGATAATTCACTTATCCAATAATGAACTTAAATCCCAATTTGGAATAAAAAATCACTTTACTTGGTCGCAGGAAGGCTTAACTTTACACCCAACCACTACTCTTTTCTCAGATGTATTTAATTTTTGATACCGAAACCACGGGGGTTCCGCATAATAAGACTGCACCGATTACAGATCTCGATAACTGGCCCAGGCTGGTTCAACTTGCGTGGCAACTCCATGATCCTAAAGGAAAGCTGATCAATCGGAATAACAAGATTGTTAAGCCGGATGGATTCGATATTCCTTACAAAGCTGAACAGATTCACGGCGTGTCTACCAAACGCGCGATGGAGGAAGGGCATGATCTTATGGATGTGCTGGCGGAATTCATTCAGGATTTAAGCAAAACTTCCTTACTTGTAGGACATAACATAGAATTTGACATCAATATTATTGGTGCCGAGTTTATTCGAAAATCGCTTGCGCCGGAACAATTCCTGAACCTGGCCAAGATTGACACCGGAATTTCCTCCACGGAATATTGTAACATGACAGGCGGTATCGGGGGCCGGTTAAAAATGCCGCGACTCGTCGAACTCCATGAAAAACTGTTCGGTAAAAATTTTGGCGATGCCCATGACGCGGCTTACGACGTGGCAGCTACGGCACGATGTTTCTTCGGGTTGGTTAAACAAAAGGTAGTTAAACCCTTTGACGAAACATTCATTGAAGAAATTGTATACGAAGAACCCGATCTTGAAGCTGCAAACTTTACAAAGCGTGAGAAAAAGAAAGAGGCCGGATATACGCTTGGTGAACGACATCACGACCTCAGCGACAATCCCGTTATCCAGCTTCATGCACACTCTCAGTTCTCCGTGCTACAGGCTACACCGGACATTAAGTCCATGGTCGCGAAAGCGAAGTCGCTCAACATGCCCGCTGTTGCACTGACCGACCTTGGCAATATGTATGGTGCATTCAAGTTTGTTCGCGAAGCCATCAACCATGAAATCAAACCCATTGTCGGTTGTGAATTTTTTCTTGCAGACGAACGCAAAAAGCTCAAGTTCACAAAAGACAATCCCGACAAACGATATCACCAGGTACTCATAGCGAAAAATAAAAACGGGTATCACAACCTTGCCAAATTAAGTTCTTATGGATTTATCGAAGGATTGTATGGCATTTACCCGCGTATCGACAAAGCCCTTGTACAGGAATACAAATATGATCTCATTGCTACAACGGGTGGCCTGGCCAGCGAAGTACCTCACCTCATTCTTAACGTAGGAGAAAAACAAGCCGAAGAGGCATTCAAATGGTGGCACAATTTATTTGGTGAAGATTTTTACATCGAACTCAACCGGCACGGCATTCCCGAAGAAGACCACGTAAACGGTGTACTGCTGCGCTTCGCAGAAAAATACAGTGTAAAATATTTTGCAGCGAATGAATCGTTTTATCTCGATAAAGAAGAAGCCAATGCCCACGATGTTTTGCTGTGTATAAAAGAAGGCGAATTTAAATCCACACCTATTGGTTACGGTCGTGGTCACCGTTATGGGCTTTCTAATACAGAATACTACTACAAGTCGCCCGAAGAAATGAAATCCATTTTCCGTGACTTACCACAGGCGATCGAAACCATTGGCGAGATTCTGAATAAAATTGAAAGCTACACCCTCGAACGAAATGTCCTGCTTCCGAAGTTTGATATTCCAAAAGAATTTGAAACTGAAGACGATTATCTCCGTCATCTTACGTATGAAGGAGCGCATAAAAAATATGCGGAGATCACGGATGCCATACGCGATCGTCTTGACTTCGAATTAGAGACCATTAAGAAAACAGGTTACCCCGGATACTTTCTCATCGTTCAGGACTTCACGTCCAAAGCCAGGGAGATTGGTGTTTCGGTTGGACCGGGTCGCGGATCTGCGGCAGGCTCTGCTGTTGCGTATTGTATCGGTATTACAAACGTTGACCCCATCAAATACGATTTGCTGTTTGAGCGTTTCTTAAATCCTGATCGTGTTTCACTTCCCGATATTGATATTGACTTCGATGATGAAGGTCGTGATCGCGTGCTTAAATACGTGATCGAAAAATATGGAAAGACCCAGGTCGCCCAGATCATTACCTATGGTACGATGGCAGCCAAATCATCCATCCGCGATTGCGCACGGGTAATGGAACTTCCGTTGAGCGATGCAAACATTCTTGCGAAAATGATTCCGGAACGTCCGGGCACTTCGTTGAATGACGCATTCCAGGAAGTTCGTGAGCTTGCTGATATTAAAAAAGGCAATGACCTGAGAGCACAAGTACTGCAACAGGCAATCATCCTCGAGGGATCCGTTCGGAATACGGGTACCCATGCGTGTGGTGTCATCATCACGCCAGATGATTTAACCAAGTTCGTACCAGTGTCGACAGCGAAAGATTCGGATATGCTGGTGACTCAGTTTGATAACAGCGTTGTTGAAAGTGCCGGTATGCTGAAGATGGACTTCCTCGGCCTTACAACGCTTTCTGTTATCAACAGTGCTGTAAAAAACATCAAGAAAAGTAAAGGAATACAGATTGTGGTAGATGACATACCACTCGATGATGAAAAAACTTACCAGTTATTTCAGCGTGGCGAAACAGCGGGAACGTTTCAGTTTGAAAGTCCCGGTATGCAAAAATACCTGCGGCAGCTAAAGCCCGATAAGTTTGAAGATCTTATCGCGATGAACGCATTGTATCGACCGGGACCGATGGAATACATCCCTGCTTTTATTAACCGCAAGCACGGACGAGAGCCGATCAAATACGACCTCGCAGAGATGGAAGAATTCCTGGATGAGACGTACGGTATCACGGTTTACCAGGAACAGGTGATGTTGCTTTCACAGAAACTCGCCGGGTTCAGCAAAGGTGATGCCGATGTGCTTCGTAAAGCGATGGGTAAAAAGCAAAAGGCGGTGCTTGATAAGATGAAAGATAAATTCATCAAGGGCTGTGCAGAACGCGGTCATGCAAAAGAAATTTGCGAGAAGATCTGGACCGACTGGGAAGCCTTCGCGCAGTATGCGTTTAACAAATCACACTCGACTTGTTATTCGCTTGTAGCTTACCATACCGCCTATCTTAAGGCTAATTACCCGGCCGAATATATGGCCGCCGTTTTAACACATTCTCAAAACAACCTGGAAAATGTAACCTTCTTTATTGAAGAGTGCCGAAGCCTTGGCATCAAAGTACTGGGACCTCACGTAAATGAATCGGGTGTATACTTTGAAGTGAACAAAGCTGGAGAGATTCGCTTCGGGCTGGGCGCTATTAAAGGTGCTGGTGAGGCCGCCGTTGAAGCCATCATTCTCGAACGCGATGCAAATGGTCCTTATGCAGACATCTTCGAGTTTGCTAAACGCATAAACCAGCGATCAGTAACGAAGAAAACTTTTGAATGCCTGGCGTTATCCGGAGCATTTGATTGTTTTGAAGGAATCCACCGCCGTCAATATGTCTATGCGAAGGATGGTGATATCAGCTTAGCGGAAAAAGCCATTAAGTATGCGATCAAGACACAGCAGGAAGAACAAAGTGCACAAGCCAGTCTTTTCGGAGGAAGTTCGGGTACAGTGATGCCTAAACCAAGAATTGATTTTGTAGAACCTTTCAGCGAGATCGAGAAGTTAAATCTTGAAAAAGAAGTTGTCGGTATTTACATCTCCGGACACCCTCTTGATAACTTCCGTTTTGAGATGGACGCATTCTGCACCGCAGCATGTAGTCAATTGAACGAGATCGAAACTTTACTGGGCCGCGACCTGAAACTTGGTGGCATTGTTTCCATGGTGGAACATCGCACAACAAAAACCGGAAAACCTTTCGGGAAGTTTACCCTTGAGGATTATGGTGGCAATTGTACATTTATTTTGTTTGGAGAAGATTATTTAAAATTCAAAAACTTCATGAACATCGGCTGGTTTCTTTTTGTGGAAGGCGCCGTGATCAAAAATTCATGGGGACAACAAAATATAGAATTTAAGATCCGGAACATAGATCTGTTAAATGAAATTGGAATAAAACGCAGCAAGGGAGTTCAGCTTCGTATTAATGCCACCGAAATCAGTAAAGACTTTATTGGAAAAATTGAAGATGTGTGCCAGGAATTTTCCGGCAACACACCACTCTACCTTAAGATACGTGATGAACAAGAGAACATTAACCTCGAGTTAATGAGCAGAAGATTCCGCATTCATCCGGTAAACGACATGGTTAGGAAAATGAAAAAAGTGGGAGCAGTGGAAGTGGAAGTTGTTCTTTAGTTTTATGGTTCAAGGTTCATGGTTCAAAGTTCCGACCCTACCACCGGGGTCCGATTAGCTTTGATAAAAAAGTAACTGCCATTTGTTTCAGGTTTGACGTTTTGGTTTGAGGTTGGTTTTACGATAATTCATAGCCTACGTACACTTCAGGAAGAACGAATAAAAGGACAATTGAAAAATCTCGTGAATCCATTGCGTTTGGAAGTGTGTTATATAGGAGTTCAAGGTTGGCGTTCGATAACGGAGGGGTTTGCGAAATTGTGAGGTTTGAGGTTTGAGGGTTTGAGGTTCAAAAACTTAACGGTTATCGAAAACGAACTCGTAACTCGAAGCTGATGGCTCGAGGCTACTCGGGAAGCCATTTGAACAAACGATCAGCCGGACAGGCAATTCGCTTACTCGGTTTCGATAATGAACTATTCCATGTACCTTTGCGTTCGGTACTTGAAAACCTTAAAAAATTTTAAAACTTTAACTTTTTTACTCTAATGGGAAAAGCAATTGAACTTAACGACGCAAACTTCGACGAGATTATTAATTCGGATAAGCCGGTACTGGTAGATTTCTGGGCTGAATGGTGCGGTCCGTGTAAGATGATTGGCCCTGTGGTGGAAGAGTTGGCTGGAGATTTCGAAGGTAAAGCGGTTGTTGGAAAACTTAATGTGGATGAAAATCCTACGGTAACAGCTCGTTTTGGCGTTCGGAGCATCCCTACCCTGTTGGTTTTCAAAGGCGGTCAAATTGTGGATAAGCAAGTTGGCGCTGTACCTAAATCAGTTCTTAATCAAAAGCTGGAAGCGCAGGTGTAGAACCTGATTAAATCAGTTTATTAATATTAAAAAGGTATCCTTCAAAGGGTACCTTTTTTTATAGCCTGATTCTTATAACCTCACACTCCTATAAGCCGATTCCAAATCAAGGTGCAGGCTCAGCGCGTTGATATACATCTTTTCATTTAAGGTTTTATATTCCTGTAATTCCCAATGGCCAACATCATTTACATAAAAGGATTCAACAGAAACGGCATTGGAATCGATGAGTAAATAATTTTTCAGCGATGGAATGTCGCGGTAAAGTTTAAACTTCCCGCCACGATCATAATCCTTTGTAGTCAATGATAACACCTCAATAATCACTGTTGGATTTACAGCATTATAATTATCCCTGTTTAAAGTTTCTATTTCACCGCAAAACACTGAGATGTCAGGATAGGTAAAGCGTATTTCTTTCAATATGTACGCGTTGATCACTTCCAAACGGCCTACATGGCTTGCCATCTAGCTGCAATAATAAACTTTTAAGCACATTCATTACAATGGTATTGTGCTGTATTCCGGCACCTGCCATGGCAAAAACTTCACCTTCATAAAACTCATACTTTTCTGTGGTTGTTTTGGCCAACTCAAGGTACTCCGCTATCGTAAGTTTTTTTTTACTGAAAACAATGTCTGGTTCCCGGGTTTCCATCACCGAAAATATCAAAAATTGCGTATTAAACCAGTTTCCATTCTGGAGCCCCAGCCTCTACCAAGCCAGGAATAGGGCTCTGGCAGTTCTGTATACAGTAGAATCGCAGATCCTGAGGAGAAACATTGGATTGCCATAAATTTAAAAAACCAACCAACCTTTAAAGAGAACCTTACAATTTCCAAACTCAATCAGGAAATGACCAAAACTTTGAAGCATGAACCTTGAACTTTGAGCTTATAGCAACATTTTAACCGCGAAGGCGCTGAGACGCTAAATTTCGCAAAGTAATATCCTATTTAACACTTCGCGTGCCTCTGGTCTTCGCGACTTCGCGGTGAGAAAACACTACCATTGTACTATCGAAATTTGATAAATGCGCTTAACCGCAAACATAGGAATCGCAGCGTTACGCAAAGCCAAACGTAAATTTGAAAAACGAATCGTGTCAACTATCAAAAAACCAACATCAAACCTCAAACATCAAACCTCGAACAACTTTCGCAAAACGTTTTGTTACCGAACTCCAACCTTGAACTTTTGAACTTTGAACCATGAACTTTTAAAACTTTTTCTATCCGAAGCAACCCCTCCTGCCGTTTATGCATCTTGTACGCGTAAACCAGTCGATGGAACTAAAAATTTACCGGGTGAGGGAGGAAGAACTCATTCAGGGATGCCTGAAGCAGGACAGAAATGCGCAAAAGCGTTTGTATGAGTTGTACTCCACCAGGATGTACACGCTCTGCTGCCGGTATATTAAGGACTCCATGCAAGCTGAAGACATACTTGTATCGGCCTTTACGAAGGTTTTCGACAAGATCGGGCAATTCAAAATGGAGGGTAGTTTTGAAGGGTGGATCCGTCGCATCGTGGTGAATGAATCGCTAACCTATCTGCGGAAGTCACGTAGCATGTATCTGGTAACAGATCTTGAACAAGCAGACCGGGAACCGGATTATGCAAACTTAAGTGATCACCTCGAAGCCGAAGATCTGCTTACCATGATTCAGGAACTTCCCACCGGCTACCGTATTGTATTTAATATGTACGCTATCGATGGCTACTCACATAAAGAAATTGCCGAACACCTCGGCATCAGCGAAAATACTTCGAAGTCTCAGCTTAGTAGAGCGAGAACTTATCTTCAAAAAGCACTGACATCGCAAGATTGGGTTTCATCAAAAAATATCAACGATCATGAAGCAGCAACCCGATAACTTATTTCATAAAAAACTTTCCACCTACAGTAAGCCCGCACCGCCATTGGCGTGGAATAAAATCGAAATCAACCTCGATAAAAAAAAACATAACGGTATCTGGCTGAAGTTAGCCGCATCATTGTTATTTATCGGTGCAACGGGCGCTCTAATCACATTAACGTTACCAGATCAACCTCCAACTATTGCGCAGGTTGAATTGACATCTCCTTCGGTTAAAGCGGAAACTGAAAGTCATGCGATGCCTGAATCCATATCCAATGATCTCAGCAGGGAATCATCTGCTGGCTCAACTGTTAATGAAGTCAATAAAATGTTGGATGCTGAAGCTCCGAATGAAACAGTGACAAAAATAAAAACGGAGCGTACCACCACAGAAACGATCACGAAAAGAACTGAACATGCAATACCAATAACAACAGTGGCAAAAGCACCGTCCCAACCAGATGACGCTGAAGAGAAAGGCGTTGCTACTATAGGGCAACCATCCGCTCTTTCAGAAACTTTAGCATCACCATCTGAAAACACACAATCCATTACGCTGGTTTTTTCAGCAGCGGAAACAACGGAGTACCTGGACAAAAAAATAATCGAGTCAGACGATGCAACCTCTGCTGAAAAGAAAACATCTACGTTTCAAAAGCTGCTAAGAAAAGCAACGGACCTGAAAACCAATCAGGATCCGTTTGGTGATCTGCGGCAAAAGAAAAATGAAATTCTGGCGCTGAATTTCAAATCAGATAAGAAACGTGGACAAAAAAACAATTAACATGAAACGCATTATTCTAATACTAGCCGGTTTGATGGCTGTGTCCGTAGTAGGTTATAGTCAGCAAAGCGATACGATTATCATTTCCCTTGCTAAAACCAGTAAGATCGTTTTTACCATAGACGACCGTGACGACATTGAGATTCTGAAACATTATAATTTTCAGGAATTGTTTCGTGATGTGCTCGACAAACTTGAAAAGAATGATACAACTGCGCTGCTGAAAGACAACGAAGACATCGAAATTGTGATCGACGAAAATGATGAAGTAGTTTCTCCGGACGAAACAGACGAAGAAGTCACTGCTGACAGGGATGAAGATACCGACGATGATTACAACGCTGATCATGATGATGATGATTACAATCAAGATGACGACTGGGATATCAACATCGGAAGCCGGCGCTGGGGAAGAACATGGCAGTCATTTAATTTTGATCTCGGCACGAATAACTATCTGGAGAATGGAAAATTTCCCGATGCTGATAATGAATTATATTCCGTTCGTCCGTGGGGTTCATGGTATCTGGCCATTGCTTCCGTACAACGCAGCAGGATCGCAAAAAAACTATTTCTTGAATGGAGCCTGGGGATGAGCTGGTATAACTTCAAATTTCAAAACGATGATATACTCATTTCCAAAGGTGACGATGGCGTAACCTTTACCCGCGACACGCGTGAAGACGTTGATTTTATCAAAAGTAAATTATCTGCATCATACCTGTATGCGTCACTCATACCCGTTGTTGATTTTGGCGACCGCACTCAGAAGCACCGGTTTTGGAATCATCACGGCAATTCCTTCCGGATTGGAATTGGTCCCTACATCGCGTACCGGGTTGGAAGTCATTCAAAACTTGTTTACAACGATGGTGGTAGGGAAAAAGACAAAGATCGGGATAACTTTTATTTAAATAACTTTCGATACGGCGGAAGGTTACAACTCGGCTACAGGTCTACCGATGTGTTTTTCAACTACGATATCAGCGAACTGTTCAGTGAAGGAAAAGGCCCGGATCTTAACGCCTTCAGTTTTGGTGTGATCTTTTAAGGAGTTAATTCCATCACAAGCCCGGGATTTATTTCCGGGCTTTTTTGTTTATTCCTAACGCTTGTTATAAAGCAAGATGGTTTTTTTTTGCATAATCTTCCTTCCATGTATTTTAATTGGCTTGAAAGAAGATGTGATAATCCTTATCTTTGACCATATTGCTGAATATGAGTGATGTTAATTCTAATTTATCGCGCAAGGAACAAGTGATCCGTAAAGCTGCAGAGCTTTTTAAGGATAAAGGGTATGCGGCAGCTTCCATGCGTGACCTGGCCCAACTTCTCGGTATTGAGGCTGCGAGTTTATATTCACACATTAAATCCAAAGAAGAGATTCTGCGAAGCCTGTGCTTTGACATGGCCGCGGAATTCAGAAAGTCGCTGGAAGAAGTAGAAAAAGAAAATCTTTCCGCCAGCCAGATGCTTCGTAAAGGAATCATTGGACATATCCAGGTAATGGCGAAAGACCTGACGGCCTCTGCGGTTTTTATGAACGAACACCGCCATTTAAGTCAGCCTTTTTTACGCGATTTTCTTCTCCTCCGTATTAACTACATTAACCGCTTTAAAAGTATCATTGAAGAAGGTGTGCGTACCGGGGAATTTAAAGATACAATTGATAAAAAGCTGGCCGTAATGACCCTGTTTTCGTCGCTCAACTGGATGCCAATGTGGTATGATCCTGGATCTGCCATCGATCCTGCGCAACTCGGTGAGCAACTTGCCGATATGCTCGTAAACGGTCTGAAAAATGCTAATAACGCAGGTTCATAAAAATCAGCCTGCAACTCTTTCTGGTCACTTAAGCTCAATAGTGTACCGACATCGCTCAACTTGCCCCTAAAGGGGAATCATCGCTCAATTTCAACACTAAGTGTGATGGGTCTCTTTAGGGAATAAAGGGTCGGGGTTGGAAGTGACGACGTTTTACTGACGCCGACATCGCTCGCTCACCCGTTGTTGCTAAAGAGCTTGTTTCATGTGCATAATTGCCGAGGATAAACCTATTATTAGTTCAGTCGCGAGAATGGGCCGGCGAGCAGGGATATCTCTCTCCATAATAGGTTAATCGCATCGTAGGGAGATTTAAAAGAAGCTTTTAGATAGGTTAAAGCGCTGCTGTCTTCAGGAAGTTCATTATTGAGCCATTTTAAAATATCATCAGCCAACAATAACATTTCGTTGGTATGATACTTCGGATAGTATCGATAAAGAAAGTCGAGCGCAAACAAAAAATCGAGATACTTTACCATATCAAAAATCAACGTAAGGTAATTAAGATTGTTTCTATAAATCCATTGAACGATGATAAATTCGACTTTCACCCTTCTCCATCGTTCAGCTATCCAATTGGATAAATCATCAGTATCCGGGACATTTAAAGTTACTTGTCTGATAAATTTTTGTAACGAATCGAGATTCTCCTTATCCTGACCTCCGGATTGTCAGAGATGGTTCGATCCTTAGGTAACAAGAACAAATTAAAGTAACCAAGTCTATAAAATTTCGTTTGGGAATTAACTTCATCGTTGTGAATTTGGCTCATGCCTCGTTTTTAAGACCAATGAAATCTTACTAATTTAATAAATGAAAAATTCCGGCTATGAACTTCGCAGCATTGTTCAGCGGTATATACCTCAGTTAAACGCGCTGACGAAAGAGGAATTCTCCGCAAAGCCATTTCCTGATAAGTGGAGTAAATCCGAAGTGCTCGGACACCTCATTGATTCAGCCCAGAATAATTTACGAAGATTTATCAGCGCCCAGTACGAATCAGAGCCTCCTTGCATTTTGTATAACCAAGATTTCTGGGTTGGCATTAATGATTATCAGTCCATGCCGAAAGACGACCTTATTCAATTGTGGCGCCTGATCAATGAACGGATTTGTGCTATCTGTGAAGCGACATCCGAAAATAAATATAACAGTCTTTGTAATACGGGGAGAGAAAGAGAGGAACTCCATACCATAGCCTGGCTAGCCGCTGATTATATCAAACACCTGAAACACCACCTTAACCAGATTTTTCCAAAAAGCTTTGATGTCGTGTACCCGTAGGACGCCAGAATGCTTACCGAAAGTGAATTATAGCCCTAAATATTTGTGTTTCTTCCACGTTTTCAGTTCGTATTAATCCGTTTAAGCGCACTAAAGTGGCACAAACCATACATGACTGACGTATTAACGAAAACACCGAGAACTTTCATTTATTTATAATCGTATCAGGTAAGGAGGAGCCCTTTAGTCTTTATGCACAAAATTTATTCAAGTCTTATCATCACATTATGTGGATTAGCATTGGCTAATTGTGGGAAGAAACAAGGCGATGCGACGTTACCTTCATTTACCAAAGCCGATTCCGTTACAGAGATGTATCTCGCATTACAGGATAGTATGCTACAGACATGGAATGTGATGATCAACGATGACAATCAGAAATTAAAGGCGATGCACAACCTGTTGCACGAACTTAGCATTACACATCCCCAAGAAGCTGAAAAATTTGAAATCTTTGAACAGCGGCTCGATCAGCTTGCGCGTTCTAGGTATACACAAAAGTCCATGTCGAACACAGATGTGGTGGAAGAATATGACTTTGCTTCAAACGCACTCGTTGTTGAACTCATTGCTGATGCTGAATCAAAACCACAATTTGCATACAACACGACACTCCAGCGGTTGGTTGATCAAATCCTGCGAGCAGAGCGACGAATCAACAATTACCGTATGGAATACGATAACATCGTTTATACATACAACGAATTTATTGACCAGAATAAAAATTATTTAACCGAAGCTGATCAAACACTTGAGAAGAAACCAGTATTCGAAATGGTTTCGGAGTAATCGTCTATGCGCCATCCCAAAATAATTACTCATCGGAAAATAGCATAAACGACCAAACGACCCGCCAATAAGTACGCCTCGAGTAAAAAGGTACAATTACGTTTTGCGACGTCTGCTCATCATTGAATAAACATAATCTCAACGCGCCGGTTTTTTTGACGAATCTCTTCAGAAGAACCTGAAAGTAACGGCTGGGCTTTGCCATAGCCACGGCTTTCGATGCGGATTGAAGCGATACCTTGCGACATCAAATACAAGGCAGCACTCTTCGCACGATTCGCCGATAATGCCATATTATAGCGGTCATCTCCCACATCATCCGTATGGCCCGAAAGAATTACTTTGTAATGTGGATGAGTTTTCATGCTGAAAACCACTTTATCCAATTCATCTTTTGAGGCCTGCATGAGTTTATAACTATTGAACTCGAACTGAATATTTTCCAGTACATAACGTTTATTTAATTCAATGCGCTCATCTCCGAATGGCTTCACCGGAATAACCAGTGTATCGGGTGTATACTTTGCTAAAACACGAACATCATCAACAAAATAATATGCACTGTTGGCGAGCATTTCCTGTTGAATCACGCGGTGTTGAATTCGGTAATGTTTTGTTCGTATGTTGTCGTCGAAGTTGCCAATGGTGATGAATTGTTCCCCTCCTCTTGCCAAATATTCATACTGCGCCTTTTCCCAGTAACCCGTTTGCTGTGTCAGCGCTGTATCCTGAACGGTTTGTAATGTTGGCGAAAACTGCATGGCCTGATCGTGCTTGACCCGAATCACCGTGTCGCTGATGACCATACCAATCCGATCGATGGCATACATGGAATACGAAGAAAGCTTATAGTGAAAAGTAATCACATACACAGAGTCTGCGATCAACGGCGTATGCAGTTTACACGCAAGGTATTCGCGATAATCATTATCGCTGTCCATCCACATAAAAATACCAACATAACCTTTGCCCTGGTATGGTGATGAAACGCCGGCCCAGTTGTGGGGAACATCAGCTTCTCCACGACTACACTCATTGAAATAATCCGGTGTACCTGAATTTGCTGAATACCAATCGCTGATTCTAAATTCACCCGGATCCTGGCTAAAGTTTCCCGGGCAACTCAGATAAGATTCAAATCCGGAGTTCGGAACAAGGTTTTGAGATACCGCCGGGAAGCAAGTCACCTGGAGAGAAAATAAAAACACAAACCGGATCACGTGATGCATACTAAATGATATAAAGACCAGGTTATCATGATCATGATTGTCTCTAAAACACAGCCATTTATATTACAATATAATTTTAGTGAAGCCTACATAAACCTTCTCCGGCAATAGTGAATGCCTAATACTAATACAATGTCGTTGAATACTAATACCCAATGCCTAATACCCAAAACCCAACATCATTTATAATACGTTACTTCAACCCGAAACTTAGGGTCAATAGCGCCCAGCCTGTCGTAGGCCGATTGTGATAATTTGATGATCAGTTTATTATTCACTGCCGTATCAGGAAGTTTGCCCATAACACGAACGAAAACTTCGCGGTTATTCATTTCGTTCTTCACTTTCAGGATGGTTCCAATAGGCGCAGTACGGTGTAATGCAAGATATTTCCTGTTCCCCTCTGTTCCCTCAATCAGTTGGGCCAATCCTGACTCCATCACTTCATCGCTGTTCTTGGGAGATTCTGATATCCTGATCGTTTGTGTTTGCGTCGGCGCCTGTGTCTTGGTTTGTGTTGATGCAATTGCCGGATCTGCTTTTGCTGTTACTGTTTCAACGGTTTCAGCGGGCGTTTTCTGCGTTACTTCAGGTTCCTTTTGTGCAGGTGTCGCGGTTACTACCGGATTCGTATTTGCGGGTGTTGTAACTTCATTCCCTTTTTGTGGTTGTGAAACATAGATCTCCTGACCAACCTTTAATTCGTCCGACTGCAGTCCATTCCAGGTTTTTATATCCTGAACCGTGACGCCATATTGCCGGGATACCGAATACAAGGTTTCCTGTGAAGCCACGGTATGCATTTTATTTTTAGCCGGCGGTTGGCTTTCAGTTTTATTGGAAACCGGTGTTGTGGTTTTTGGTTTCTTCACGATCAACTCCTGACCAATAGCGATAGCGTTATCCGGTAAGTTGTTCCAGGCTTTAATTTCATCCACTGTCACATTATACAGTTTCGAAATGGAATACATGGTTTCTTTTGGTTCGACTTTATGAATGCCATGCGTTGAAGAAGCGGTTGCCACTGTCCTGGTATAGGGAACCTTCACGATTTGTCCGATCTCCAGGGTAGCTGTCATGCCTGGATTACTTTGCAAAATCACCTCGACCGAAGCACCATAGCGCCGGGAGATTGCATAAAGGGTTTCTTTCTCATCCACTTTGTGAATTACAAAGATTTTACCATTCACGGTTTCAACACCGAGTGAATCGTAGGAAGGCTGCGGGTGAAAAAATGCGGCACCCGCCAGTATAAATGTATGTATCATATCATTGTATAACTTACAAACTCCATTTTATTCCTGACGAAAAATAAGGAACGCCCAATCGCAAAAAAAGTATCCAAGCCAATTCCTTTAACGGCAGGATCAAGAATTTCTTTTAATGCAAGATCGCCGTTCAACGTTAATACTATCAAATAATTCGCCAGTTCATTATGCTTAACATAGCACGAAATGGCGATATAGGAAGATGTTTCCAGGTATTCTAACGAATTAAGCACTAAAAAATTTAACCGTTCGGCCAGAAATATTTTAACAGTTTCAAAATAGGGCATTCCCTCCAGGTACTGCACTGGTTTCAATACCTCTCCTGATATTTGAACTTCGCGTGTTTCTGTCCTTTCATGGGCGGCATACTCCTTTCCGGACTGCACCTGCAACACTACCTCTTTCAAGCCCAGTTTGGAGGTATAACCCACAATGCTGTTTTCGCAAATCATGCTTATGGAAAAATCGTTGTGCCACCACAGCAATTTTAAATCCTCGAGCGTATAGGCAAGTACCGCTTTTTTATCGGGATTGGCCGTATCCAGGTAAACTGTAAACAATACAACACCGTTTACAATTCCCGACACGTTTACCCACCAGGGCTCGTCCAGTTTTCTGCCATGCCATAAAAATTGATTCGTTTTGTAATTCAGGGCAGAAAAGGTGACTTGCTTGTGGGAAGTATCCCGGATTTCCAATAAGACGAGATCTTCCTTAGGATATGCTACTGTATTCCAAACTACCCCCGAAAAGCGATGGGAAAAGTTAAATTCAGGCATACCCACTACTTTTTTAATTGCTATTTTTATGCAAGTTTAACCTACATCCTTGAAGATTAAAAGGTAATTCGATGAATGGTGGCATTCTTCCTTATCCAGGGCAATGACGAGAAAACAAAAAACTGAATCATCACAACAAAAAAATTAATCCTGTATTAAGCATACGTTCCAAAAAAGTGAATAATCCATGATGCGTAAAATTGTATTTTTTGTTTTCCTTATCGTAAGTCATATCGTTTTCAGCAGCGAAGCTCAACGACAGCAGGTAATGGTTATGGAGATCAAAAGTGAAATTGATCCGCCCATGAAGCGCTATGTTGAACTGGCCATTGACCATGCAGAAAAAATCAAGTCTGATATTGTAATCATCGAAATGGATACCTATGGCGGCGTGTTAACCGACGCTAAGGAGATTGTTGATATCCTTATGCGTTTCAAAAAACCAGTCTGGGTTTTCATCAATGCTGATGCTGCTTCAGCGGGCGCGCTCATCTCGATTGCATGCGATAGCATCTACATGTCGCCGGGAGCCACCATCGGAGCAGCTACTGTAGTGGATGGTACTGGCCAAAAAGCACCAGACAAATATCAGAGTTACATGCGTTCGATCATGCGTTCAACCGCAGAGGAAAATAACCGTGATCCTCACATAGCCGAAGCCATGGTAGATGAAGATGTCGAGATCGATAGCATCTCGCCTGCCGGTAAAATACTTACCTTCTCTACTGCGGAAGCGATCAAACATGGCTTTTGTGAAGGTAAGGTGAACTCTATCGAAGAGGTCCTTGCGAAAAATAAGATCATCGATTATGAAATCGTACGTTTTGAATTAAGTGGTGTCGACGAGGTAATCGCTTTTTTCATGAATCCTTTTCTTAGCGGAATACTCATTCTCATTATTCTGGGCGGCATTTATTTCGAATTACAAACTCCAGGTGTTGGCTTCCCTGGTCTAGCTGCGCTCATTGCATTGGTGTTGTACATGGTTCCTTACTACCTCACCGGCCTTGCAGACAATTGGGAGATTATCGCCTTCTTTATTGGTATTGTGCTGATCGGTCTGGAAATTTTTGTTGTTCCCGGCTTCGGAGTGGCTGGTATTGCCGGTATTATATTTACCGTTGGATCGCTTGCGCTGATCATGTTGAATAACGATGCTTTCAATTTTGATTTTGTTGCCGGACAGGATATTCTCATTGCCCTGATTGTATCACTAAGCGGATTACTCGGAGCGATTATACTTTTATTTGCCGGTGGATCAAAGATAGCGGACTCTAAATATTTTCGAAAGATTGCATTGACTGATACACAATCACGTGAGCAGGGATTCACTTCTTCCTTTCTAAAAGAATCAATGATTGGTAAACGTGGCTTTACACATACTATCCTGCGTCCTGGTGGTAAAGTCATAATTGAAGGAACGTTGTATGATGCCTATACGAAGGGAGAATACGTTGAACGTGGAAAAGAGATAGAAGTGCTGGGCGATGAAACTACATCACTCCGCGTAAGGGAAGTGTCTAATGGATAATAGTAATACCATGAAAATTTTAGGCGTTATACCAGCGCGATACGCTTCAACCCGTTTTCCTGCAAAACCCCTAGTAGATCTCGGAGGCAAGTCAATGATCCAACGGGTTTACGAACAGGTAAAACAATCAAATAGCCTTCACCATATAGTGGTTGCGACGGATCATCCTGAAATTTTTCAACATGTTCAAAATTTCAGGGGCGATGTATGCATGACGAATGAAAATCACGTGAGCGGGACCGATCGTTGTTACGAAGCTTTGCAGCTGCAGCCCGAACAATTTGATTATGTAATTAACATCCAAGGTGATGAACCTTTTATCCAGCCGGATCAAATTGATCTCCTTGCCGGGAAGTTAAATGGACAAACGGAAATCGCGACGCTGGTAAAAGCGATCGATCAGCATTCGGCATTATTCAATCCGAATGTAGTGAAAGCTGTTCTTAGCAAAGAAGGCCAGGCGTTGTATTTCAGCCGTTCTATCATACCACATATACGAAACGCGCACGAATCTTTGTGGTTGGAAAAGCATGTGTTTTACAAACATATCGGGATGTATGCTTACCGAACCGATATCCTCGAAAGGATTACAAAGCTTGAAGTTTCTTCCCTGGAAAAAGCGGAATCACTGGAACAACTTCGCTGGCTTGAAAACGGATTTAAAATTACAGTTGCTGAAACGTTTACCGAAACAGTAGGCATCGATACGCCCGAAGATCTATTAAAAGCATTGGAGCAATTACAAAACCAAAAGTAATTCAGTCACTATCTACGGGGTTCATCTTCAGTTTCTCAATGGCAAAATTTTCCATTGCTGAATAAACAGAAGGCAGATCTTTTGATGTAAGTGAGCTACCAATAACATGCGCACCTGCTTTTGGAATGGCTACGGCCTCTTTCAATTCCGGGGGCGTCGCTAACTGTTCATGCATGGAAAGCATGGCACTTACTTTCACTTCCGGGTCCTGGTGCGTTTCATCCTGATAATAATATAAAGTCAAGACTGGTTGTGTTATTCGCTGAAAAAGTGCCTTGCTATTCACTTCTTCCGTTAACTCCTGTAACTCTGTTAGCGATTCGAGCCTGTATTTTTTATTCCAGTAGCGCGCATGCTCTGCTGTTGCACCCGTTACTCTGTATTTACCACCCATTACAGCACGGGCGATATACAATCCCCATGGATCGTTTAATAAAAAAGCCGCATCATTGTTAATTTCCACATTGGGAGAAAGATTGATTAAGGCGTGCACCCGGTCAGGGAATTCGGCGGCGAGCTTCAAAGCGATTGTCGCTCCGGTTGAAGTGCCTACGATAATTACTTTTTCACCGAGTTGATTTGTAATGGCCAATGCTTCTTTTGCACTTTCCCAAAGCCGGTCAACGGAAAAAAGCATTAACGTCTCAGTGGTATCTATGCCATGATCTGAAAGCCGCGAAAGAAAAAGATTACAACCGAATGCTCTCGCGAACTGGCGATGGGTCGGATCACCTTCCATTTTACTGGCTGAAAACCCATGAAGATAAAGGATGGCATATTCTGTTCGTGCTTTCGTACTATCATACCACACAACTTCAGCGTCATTGCCTGGTTTAATATTGTGTTTAGCATCGTTAAAGGCAACGTGCCGTTCGAGCGCTTCTGGCTCAGCAGGTATCGCTGGAATGACTTTATTAAACTGAGGCTGTTCTGGTGAAGGTCCCAGAAAATAAACTACGATAACAAATAACACGGGAAACGAATACCAGATCAATCGTTTTAATTTCATAGACCATGTGTTTTAATAAAGGTAATTGTTCCCCGTTAATACCCCTTACCCAAAGATCGGTTTATATTAAAGACTGAAATGTGTAATGGGCAAATAATTATGATCGCAATACAATTCTCAGATCAGCTCCATGGACTGGATTTTCTTTACTAGTTCAATGGCGTTCCGAACTCCAACTTTCTTCATAAGATTAGCGCGGTGTGTCTCAACCGTGCGCGAACTTATGGCGAGCTTATCTGCCATCTGTTGACTTGTAAATCCTTCAGAAATGAGTTTCACAATCTCCAATTCACGCTGCGTTAATTTAATAGACTCCTCGCGTTGTTTTCTTTTACCAATATGCTCAGAGAAATTTTTAAAGATCACATCCTGCACTTGGCGGCTAAAGTAAGTTTCGCCTTGCAATACAGATTTAATGGCGTGCTCGAGTTCCATGCCACTCTCATTTTTAATAACATATCCTTTGACGCCCAGTTCAATACAGCGACTGATGTAGTCTTCGTCATCATACATCGAGAAAACGATAATTTTAGCATCCGGATGATCCTGCAGAATTAAGCGACTAACTTCCATCCCATTCATGTCAGGCATAGAAATATCAACGATAAGGAGATCGGGATGCAGCATACCAAAGAGTTCAAGCGTTTCGTTTCCTCCTGTAGCTTCTCCGATAACCTGGTATTCATGGTGTTGCCGGATCAGGTTTTTCAAACCATCACGTATCATGGCATGATCATCGGCGATAAGGATTTTGAATTCATTCATATAGAAACGGCTTTAGTATTATAAGGTGCTTCAGCAATAATCAATGTTCCCCTGTTGGTGTCAGATTCTATGGTTAGTTTACCACCCATTAGCTGGGCGCGATCCCGCATGTTGGCCAGGCCATGATGGAAAGAGTTCGTTGAGCCCGAAGCCTGCATACCCCGGCCGTTGTCCTCGATCGTGAGGAGCGTATTGGCTTCATCCTGTGCAAGCTGCACACTTATGGATGAGGCCGATGCATGTTTGATGGCGTTATTAATGGCTTCCTGCGCAATCCTGTAAAAGTTTATTTTTTGTTGTTGATCCAGTTCGATGCGGCCACCAAGTGATTCAAATTGAATGTTGCTCCCGGTAACGTTTCTAATCTGATTACACAAACTATTCAGACACGTACCCAGATCAAAATCATTCAACTTTGAAGGAAGCAGGTTTTCTGAAATTCGTACAGACTCCTGCACAGCTTCCTCAATCAGTTTCGACAAATTTTCTGTCTTATTTTCCTTTACTGCTGAACTGTTGATGTTCATTTTGATCGCTGTTAACATCTGGCCTAATCCATCATGCAAGTCCTTTGCAATACGGCTGCGCTCTTTTTCCTGGCCCTCCAACAACGCAGCAAGTCGTGCTTTCTCAAAACTACGCAGTAATTTTTCATGCACCATCTTTTCGGAAGTATCTTTGAAGATCATCACCAATCCCGTGAAGTTTCCTTTACCATCCATTATCGGACTGAGACTGCCTTCGCCAATCGGTTGCTCTACCCTGTTGTTACGGGTAAGTAAAAGGTTATCCGGCATCGCATTTACCTTTCCGGCCTCCAAAGAACATTGAATCGGATTGACCGGATATTCACCGGTTTCAGCATTTTTTAACTTAAAAAAATCAAACAACAACCCACCCTGTACTTCAGCGAGGTTCCAGCCGGAAAGTGCTTCGGCACTTGGATTGATGTACGTAATCTTGTATTGATGATCCAATACGACGACAGCATCACTAATTGACCGCACCGTAGAAAAATATTTCTCCTCGCTTTCTTTAAGCTTTGATTCAATATGATGTTTATACAACGCCATTTCGATTACCGTAAAAATTTCGCGTGCTTCGAACGGTTTTGTCAGGTAGCCATAAGGTTCTGTAAACTTTGCACGATGAATTGTATCACGATCATTAAGGGCCGTCGTATAGATAACAGGAAGATTATATTCTGATTTAATGATGCGTGCCGTTTCAACGCCGTCGAGCGTACCATTCAGCATAATATCCATTAACACAAGATCAGCCGGAGTATTTTTCAAGAAGGCCAAAGCACCTTCCCCTGAATCCTGGGTGTCGAGCACATGATATCCTTCATGCTCAAGTGTGGTTTTAAGATGATAAGCTACAACGAACGAATCTTCGACAATCAAGATAGAAGCCTTGGTAACCATTCTTAATATTAAGCGCGGAACAAACTATCATGTGTTTACCCCTGAATCCTGTATCGACAAGCGGAAACACATAAATATAATACGCAAAGGTACGGAGATATGAAACGACATGATAGTCGTATGGTTACTTAGGTAGTAATACGGAATACGTTTCACATCGGCGTTTCGGCATTATACCTTAAAATTAACGACAGAGGAAAACTTTTCCGCGCTTTGTGAACGATTTACTACCAAGTTGAACGCTTATTTCGTAAACATAAATTGCATTTGGAAGTGTTTGTCCTTGTTGGTCGGTTGTATCCCACGTGAAACTATTTTTCCCTATGATAAGATCTTCCGAACCAAAATTAAGCTCAGATACCGGCTTACCGGTAAGGTCTTTCAGTGAGAACGTAAACTGGTCAGGCACCATGTTACCACTTAATAAAAATCCATAACTCGCAGATCCGGTAGTTGGATTTGGGTAAGGTGGAATCAAAGTCACCTGCGTTTCATCTTTTACCACAAATGAAATTTCATAAGGATCGGTATTGGTATTTCCCTTGGCATCGGCACCTTCAACACGCAAGGTATAGTTACCGGATGGCAAAGACGTTGGTTGATACTCAATATAAAAATCGCTTGTTGCTGTACCCGGATACCACCTAACCGATTCGCCACTCAAAACAATATATCGTGGCTCACATTCACCTTCACAGGGATAAGTAAGAAACAACCGCATGCCTGTTGTGTCTGTTTTTAAAATGAATGGATTTTCGTCGCGGATTTTTACTGCAATCAGCGGATCCGGAGAAACGAAATCACCATTTTCCACAAAACGTCCGTCGATAGTAACTTCCATCACCGGCGGATTCACATCATGCAATACCGATAAATGACTATTCAATCTTACTACATTGTTATCGTAATATATTTCCGGAAGGATACGGGGATTCACCGTTACTTCTACATCATTAAGTCCTGCTACGTTGTTTGTCGGAAAATGTATCGTGAAACGGGTTGTATCGCCTGGAGAGGGTTGCTTTATTCTGAACCGTTGGATTTTATTTTCGTGATTCGGTTGATTGTACACCAGCAACTTAACGTCGAGCGAATCGGAAAATGCTTTATCACTGATATTAATAAATAAGTAATCGCTTTCCCAGGTCTCTCCTTCGGCTAAGGTAACCTGATCAACATTGTTTTCCGGAAGCAATATACCTTCAGCAACGGGTGAATAAAGCACGATCCATTTTTGCAATTGTGTTGATGTAAGTAATATTTCGTCTGACGAATTAAATCTGATTTTCAAATAGGGAAATTCGTCCGCATTGATGCCGGATAAATCGAGATTACCCTGAACACCCGAATAAAGTATTTCCGATTCACCGCTCATCTGTACACCTACGATATCGAATGTAATTTCATCGGCTGGTTCATGTTCACTTATCGTCCAAATCAATCTGTTCCAATCCGCTGCAGGTCCGATCAGCGGCGTAGTCAACGTTCCATTCGAATACCTACCGGTAATGGTTTTATTCACGACGAGCTTTGCCTTGTTGGCGGTAGCACCGGTCGATGTAAAAATATGTGCTGACCCTGGCTGACTGCCTTTTTTACCCAAGATCACAACTGGTGCACCCGGGACTAACGCATTTAATTGCGCTTCCGAAATACCCAGTTCCCCGGCCTTCTGTTTAGCAGCAGCTGCCCAAAGATGAATTGACGCGTTACCGATACTGTACAAGAGAACCGAATCACCCTCCGCTATATTATTAATGTATTGGATTAGGTCGTTATTTTTTCCCGTATTCACCTCGTTGTACATGAAACTATTTACAACAAAGGGTTCGCGTCCGCAAATCAACCGGCGTCCGCCATAGGTATAAAGTATTTCGTACCATTTGAAATAAATTCCAACGTAAGGAACCGTAGAGCGCTTGTCAAAAGCGATGAGATTGATCGTGTTGTTTCTACATCCAAAAGCTCCATTGGATTGTCCATAAAGGTTGTATTCCGCACCACCAATTTTCACGCTGACAGAGTCGCGCGGTTTCCCTGCACTGCCGCCGAACGTTACGATATCAAGCGGCGTGGAAGATTCCTGAAATCTTATTTTGCGAAGGCTTTCGTCTACAATTAATCCTTCAGCGGCCCCGGATAAAAACTGTGGAAAATCAACCTGTGCCCAGCCTGTCTCGCCCTGGTCAATGTATGTGAAGGAACTCACTTGCCATGATCCCGCATCACCATCCAACGGATTGGCTAAGCGCGTTCTCCAGTAGAAGGTTACCGTATCGGAGTTTAATTCTGCGACATCAACCGATTTTTGAAAGAGTATGTTGCCGGTTAATGTATATGCTTTTTTATAATCGCTATTGAACGTGTTAACCGTATCGATCTCCAATAAAAAATCACGCGCTTGTGTATTTCCATCATTGGCCTGAAATGAAAGCATCGCCGGGCTCTTGTTTACGATGGCAAAAGCGTAAGGGAATAGATTTTTAGTGCCATTGGACGGCATGTTGAAATCAAGAACCGCCTTGTTGTTTTCCTCATTCAGTTCAGTAATAATGTCATCCGCATCAACATAAATCGCAAACCGGTTATTCCCGGAACGTTTTTCGGTTCCCTGCCGGATAATAAACTTTAATGTATCGGAAAATGATGGAACCTGGTAAATGGAATCGTAGACAAGTGTCGTGTTATCGTTTAATGTACGGGTAACTTCAACACGAAAGGGTTCCTGGCTTGCTAAACCATAATTGCGAACAATAAACTGAACCGCGAAAGAGTCTGCCAAGGCTGTAACCGGAGCTTCTGAGAGCGACACAACAGAAACATGGTTCGGATTAATTTCCAGGTCTGGTTTGGGAGCACCGAATAATTTTACTGCAGGATCACCAAGTAGGATCATTTGCTGCACCTGCGACAGTTGAAGTATAGAGGCGTATGTTTTATCAATAAATCTTCTGGCGGTTTCCTTCCGGATATCGCCTATTCCTTTTTTCAAATACACTGAATCACCATAAGCAACTTCATAAAAGGAAGATGTGTATTGATGCAAGGTGGAAACCAGTGCATAGGAAGAGTGGGCGATGAAAGCTGACGCTCCTTTCTTTTTTGCCATCACCCAGTTTTCACCGAAGAGCGAATCACGCAGAAAAAATGCACCGGCTTCACATCCGTTCATAATAAGCATCGGATACTTTCCGGGATTGTTATATCCTAACACTTTGTTGGTAACAAATCCGATATCAAAATCGAGTGTGCTTGGCGAGGAATGTCCAAAGAAGGTAACGAGGTTAAGGCCAGCGTTTACTTCTTCTGCTATATTAATGAGTTGCAGATCGCGTGAACTTTTTGCAATCGCACTTACCTTACCACCGAAATAAGGCGCTTCGGCAATACTGGCATATTCTTCAAGGAATGCCTTGAACTGTTCAGGTTCACCTTCTTCGATTCCACCGCTGAGGTGAAGAATCTTCTTTCTCCATAGATCGTTGAAGGGCAGTGCTTCCATCTCTTTGATCTTGTCAAGATAGGCTGCTACCTGCGATGGCTTTATCGCTGTTAGCCTTCCCGTTGGTATCGCTTCTTCGTAGGTTGTGTTGCCTAATCCGGTTGAAAAGTATGCATCTGATCCAGGATATCCACTCGTCGGAACCAGGTCTTTAAACGATGACGTTCCCGGTACGCGGTGATATTTGTGCTGTATGTTGAGTCCCTTACCAATTAGAAATAAATAGGACGGGATTTTAACGGTAGAAAGAAACTCCAGAAATTTAAAAATTGCCCGCGGAGAAGTTTCACCGTAATTAAACTGGTTGTACAACTCCTGTATATTGACAACAAGCGTATCATAACCTCCGCCTTCTGTTGATGCCCTGTAGCCTGCGTACGCCTTTACCGGGTCGTTGTAGTCCCCGGCAGGCTTGCGTAATTGGGGATGCGAGATGACTATATAATTGTGGGAAGAAGGATTGATCAATCGAAAACTGGTTTTGCGGATAGCTGGTGTGATTACCGCATTGGAAGCATAGACGCTACGTTGCGTTTCGGCCGGAATAACAGCCTGCACAACTGAGGTCACTGCAGTGGCACCAATTCGCATCACCTGGTCAGGATCAGTGATATCAAATAACCGAAGATTGCTTGCGGCGTTTTTAATTTCCAGATACGCCTTCCCACCGCCGTGTTCAGGAAGAATAAAAGTTTTATTGACCGCAAGGGCAGCGTCTGTTTTTTGCGCATACCTTAACCTTGCATACGAAACACTGGCTCTGCTGGGAATCCCTGTGTTAGCAACCTTAATACGGATTGGAAGATTGCCATCCGCACCAATATCCGTCCAGTTTAAGGATTGTATTACCTGTTTAGTTTTAAATCCATCAAAACTTACGGAAGTGAGCAAACGAAAGGCAGCACCAACATAAATTTCAACCTGATGGGGCGCATTGTTCCTCCCTACCAGCAAAATTTCGAGTTGTGGCAAGTCGCTGGCATTTGTTTCCACCGACGTTATCGCATTGAACGTATAAGTGACAAACTTATCTTGCAGGATTTGCACACCAGTCCAACCTTCGCCTTCATCGAACGAACTTGTAAAAACTTCGTCACTTATGTTTATACCGCCAGAATATTGATCGGCAAAAACCATCAGCTTTTCATCGTAATGAAAAGGTGTTATAGGAAGATTCTGGGTATTGGTTTCGTTGAAGAAAGTCATCCGTTTACCTGCCACCGTACCGATAGTCAGGAAATAGCTCGTAGTGTCGCTGTATAAATTATGATAAGGATGCGGTTGTAACGATGCGGGTTTATACAAATCCGCATCCAGCGTACCGTCATTTCGTTTACCAAAAAATTCGATAAAATCGGAAGCGTTGAACTGGGCATCGCCCTGTCCTTCAATATGGATAGCCTGTTCATATCCGCGATGGAATAACTGGATCAATTGAGGATCTACACCATCGACAGGAAAGCCAGCCTGCTGAAGGTTCTGATAGGTAAGCCGGTAAATGCCTTGCTGGGCTACCGGTATCTTAAAATACGGTTGTGAATGGTTTATCCAGGCATTGGGCTGACCTGCGGCGTGCATAAAAAACACCACTAAAAAGCATAAAACCAGGGGTATCCGTTTCATCGAGCTTACTAAATTACAACCGCATTTTCGGTAAACAAAGGTAGAAAGTGGCGTGCACGGTTTTCAGCAAAAAAAAGCAGGTTTAATGCAATGTAGTAAAAGGGTTGTTTATGCTTATTTAGGATTGGACGGTCGCATTTGATTTTGGTCTTACAACGCGCAGAAATGTGAAATGCCTAAAACCTAAACCGCACGTTATGTTTGAATTAATTTTTTCATTTTACCAGCGGGTCTTTGAATTAAGCACGTTAAAGCAAGAAGGGTTCAGACGAAATCATCTGACAGTTGAACTGCGTTTATTTTGTTAGTCACTGAAGATTGTAGCCAGGAAACAGAAGGATACAAGATTCCCTAAATACAGCATGGTTCGCTTGTGTGCGTTATCGTAGCGATAACCAACTTTCTTAAATCATCTTTTATGTTTAAGGAGGGTTTCATACTAAATTGAGGTTGCCCCTTCGAGCAACCTCTAACCTTTGTGTTTTTAAAAATTCCTAATTCTTGATCAATCGGTGTGTTGTTATAACTGAACCGCGATGAACGGTCAGCACATAGATTCCCCGTTTTAACTGATCACCAAGTTGCGTATCGCTATTTGCATTGGCCTCCATCACCACCGCCCCACTGAGGTCTCGTATGGTTAACCGCACAGCATGTTCGTTTTGATCTTTAATCCTGGCGGTAAAATAATTTGTAAATGGATTTGGGTACACCAGCACATCAGACGCCAAGGTGTTTGTGTGGGCATCCGTAAATAATGAAGGCGCTGGAGTCACGAACGTATCATCAAGCAAGAGCAAATTTCCATTTGGAGATCCGCCTGTTTCCTGGGAAAAACTAAACAGTTTTTCATAAGAAGAACCATCCGGGTTCAAACTGAAAATTACGCCCAAGTTATGGTCGCCTCCCGCCGTTGTCGTGCCATATAACACACCGTTTTCGTCCGGTGTTAATCCGCCATATGGATTTGCCGACGCAACGCCATCGCATTCCAACAATTTAGTGTACCCAGTTCCATCCGGATTGATGCTAAAAACAACACCGTTGTCATACGCTCCGCCAGCTGAAGCCGTGCCATATAACTTTCCATTATACCACAATAGATTACTCATGGGATTAGTGCCTTGTGCGCTGTTAAATTCATAAAGTACCGCAAAGTCAGTCCCGTCAGGCTGTATTTTAAACAAGACGCCTTTATCATAAGATCCTCCGAATGGTGTAACACCGTATAAGTAATCATCAGCACCCATGATTAAAGATGCATCGGGATGCGCTCCCTGCGTTCCGTTAAATGTATGAATTACTTCATGGCCTGATCCATCCATTTTCAAACGAAACAATGTCCCTTTATTCAGACTGCCCCGATTCGAAGCGGTTCCATACAGATAGCCATCTGGTTGTTCCAGTAGCTGTGCCGTTGGATTTGATCCATGCCAGTCTGACCGGAATCTGAAAATAATCCGGTCGAGCGCATTTACCGAGTCACCGTCTGCATAAATCTTGTAAATGCCACCACGGAAATAATTGATCCAGTCATCAACGACATAAATGTAATTGTCTGAACCCATCATAACACTCCCCTCGTGTGGGCCGTAGGTTTCCAACAGCGTATAGCCATCTTTGTCTAAGGTAAAAACTTCACCACCACCTGTGCCGTGCGAAATACTCAATCCGGCAAATCCGGTAGGCGTTTGTATCAGACTTCCGGAAAGTGAACCGTATTGATCGGGATGTTCATAATCACGGTGTTTCGTAAACTTTCCGCTATCCAGGCTGAAGCTAAATATCGTTCCAAGGTCTGCTGCGCCTCCCCTTGTCGTTACTCCCCAGATCCGCTTTGCACTGATTGGATCCCGTGTTGTCAATGCACTCACTGGTCCGAACTGCGTTGACAGCTCGCACTTCGCCCGTAGGTAATACGTCGTAGCCGGATTCAGATTTTTAAAATTAAATATTCGTTGCCCTTTAGTAAGGCTGCTGCGCAAAATGTTTGGTCCTGCGAAATCCGGTGTTGCACTTAATTCAATTGTGTACGCTTCTGCAGCATTCATCGATGAACAGGAAACAGTAAACAACGATTGGTCCAGCCCTGTTGCACCATTCACAGGTGATGTAATCGTAATAAACGTTTCTGCCTGTGTCGTAAAGGATGAAACGCGACCAAACGACTCGGAAACATTTGATTTTCCTCTTGCATAATACACCGTTGCATAATCTAAATGAGAAAATGTCATCGTACGCTGACCGTCAGTTTTACTTGTGTCAGAAAGAATCTCTCCGCTGAAATCCGGAGTCTTGCTGAGTTGGATGGTGTACCGCGTTGCGCCAGGAACCTGGTTAACTGTTACTTTAAGATTCATCGTTGCCTGACCCGTCGCCCCGTTGGAAGGTTTACTAATGAAAGCATAATCTGTTTCACTACGTGTTGTAAAAGATGTGACTGACCCATAGGCTGGCCACACGCTGCTTCTCACCCGTGCATGATATTGCGTAGAGAATTTCAGCGACTGCGATGCAAGATCAAATTCATTAACAAGACCGTTTAATGTCGCTACCGTATCACGGAAGTCAGCATGTTCACTGAGCTGAAGTGTATAGTTCAGTGCAGAAGAAACACGATTGCATCTATATTTTCCGTGAATAGGTGCTCCGGTCTCCTGATGAGCCGGGAATGATAAACCAACAGCAGGAACGCTGTTATATGTTACAGCAATCAGGTTTCCGGTTGGATTTTCATGATGAAAATTTATAAGTTTAACAAATTGGCTTCCATCAGCGTGAATCGCGTAGAGTACGCCTTCATTGAACTCCCCGCCCTTTGCAATTCCATATATCGTATTGTTTTGATCTATAACCAGGTTTCCGAAAGGGAATTCGCCGTCTGCACCACTAAAACTATGCAGTATAGTATAATCTGATCCATCTAAACCGATTTTAAAGACGACGCCTTTTTTATCAACTCCACCTTTTAAAGTCGTACCATAAGCGACACCGTTTTTGATCACCAGCCCATCCGTTGGAAAGGCGCCCTGTGTCAGGTTAAAATCATGGAGCTTGGTATAGGACTGACCGTCCTGGCTGATTTTAAAAATAGCCCCATAATTGTACAGTCCGCCGGAATTAGTAAGACCATATAGGAAACCATCGGGACCTTCCGTTAATTTTCCGAATGGTCTTTTTCCACCTGGTTTGTCGAAATGAAAAATGATTTGTATGCCGCTGAAATCCGGATTGACCTTATAGATAAATCCGTTTCCGTTGTCGCCACCCGATTCGCTCATGCCAACAATGGTTCCTGCTTCGGTACACATCAGACCTCCGCGGGCATTGAAAGCATAAACCGAAATTGTTTTTGATTGGTAACCTGATCCATCAGGCCTAAACCGGAAAAGGATGCGGTTGTTTCCGCCCGGCGTTTTTCCAACCCCATACAAATATCCATGGCTAGATTCTACAAGGCCTGCTGTTTCTGTTACGGGATATGGAAAATTGAAAATTTTGGTCACCCCGTCGCTGCTGATCCGATAAAGTATGCTTTTGTCCGCGTTTTCTGAACCACGCCCATTGATACCATACAGTGATCCATCATTCGCCTGCGTGAGGTATTGTGGATCGACGCCTGCAGGATAATCATATCCAAGAGCAATAGAAGGTGTAAGGTCAGACCCATCTTTATTTACGTGATACACAGATCCGCCATTTTCATTGGTGGTTAAGCCCCATAGCCGATCCTGGGCATGAGACAAAGTGCAAATGGAAAAAGATAATAGCAGCGTTAACGCTACATGGAGGGGGTAGATTTTTTTTTTCATACACAAGAGATTAAAAAGACAGTGATAGGATTATTAATAGTTAAAGCATAATGTGTTCATGTTGGGTTGTTCTTATCGGAATTATTTCACGAGATCAGGATCACGCATTCAAAAGTTAAAGGACCAAACGATTATGACAATTCCGGTAGCCGGTGCATCAAAATTCTATGCCTGGTATATGCGCATGATCATGCGGTCTTCGCAACCAACGTATTGGCTATACGACACTATGGAGTGCGAAACAAAATGGCTACACGATCGGGCCGGGTCAGCGAGGCGGGTTCTTGCACAATACGAAATTATTTGCCGGCGAATCATAGAAGAACGTTGGAATGTTCACAGAAAGATAGGCACTGCACGGCGGGATAGGGCTAAATAGGGGGATTTTATTTTTACAAGTTATTGGCGGTTAAACACTTATAAAATTATTTAAAATTTTTTACCCAGTACTTGGCCATACATAGTACTTTTGCCGTATACAAGAGCAGATTGATTTAAACACGGGATGTATGAATGTTGAAAACACACAAGTTCAGATGCGCAAAGGCATTCTGGAATACTGCATCCTCCACATAATTTCACGCGGTGAGGTCTACGCATCCGATATGCTGGATGAATTAACTTCGGCAAAGATTATTGTGGTGGAGGGAACGCTTTACCCCCTGCTAACGCGGCTGAAAAATGCGGGGTTACTGGAGTACAAATGGATTGAGTCCAAATCCGGACCACCACGGAAGTACTATAAACTAACAGATAAAGGAAGTAAATTCCTGACTAAACTTACGGAAACCTGGGATGAACTTGTCCACTCAACGCAAATGATCACGTCAAAATCACAAGCCCATTAATGCAATATCGGATATGAAAAAGAATATAAGCATCAACATCAGCGGCATCATCTTTCATATTGAAGAAGATGGGTATGAAAATCTACGCAAATACCTCGATTCAATTAACAAGTACTTTTCAACTTTCGAAGACAGTACAGAAATCATGGCTGATATCGAAAGCCGTATTGCGGAGATTTTTCTTTCCAAGCTGAACGAAGGAAAACAGGTTATTACTGCGGAAGACGTTGCCTCCTTAATTACTACCATGGGTAGCGTGAGCGATTTCAAGGCAGCCGAGCAGGACGAGTTTGAAAGCACGATCGCAGGCGCGCCTCATGCACAAGAATCTGCAACAGGTTCCGCTGGCGCGTTCGCTGGTTCTACATACACCGCACCGAAATCATTGGTACGCGATCAAAAAAGGAAAGTACTTGGAGGCGTCTGTTCAGGTATTGGCCACTATATGAACGTTGATCCACTGTGGATAAGACTACTGTTCGCAATTTTTGCTTTCGCATGGGGATTTACAGTTTTCGTTTACATTGTTATGTGGATTGTTGTTCCGGGATCTTATGACCTCAATGAAATTGAAGTCGGTAAAAAAATGTTCCGCGATCCGGAACGCAAAGTGCTGGGTGGTGTGTCAGGTGGAGTTGCCTCCTATCTTAGTATTGACATTCTTGCTGTGCGGATACTTTTCGTAATCCTTACCATAGCAGGCGGACTCGGTCTTTTTCTCTACATCATTCTCTGGGTGATCCTTCCTGAAGCGAGAACGCTTACCGACCGCATGCAGATGCAGGGCGAACCAGTTACCCTCTCGAATATTGAATCGAATATAAAAAAAAACCAATTAGAGCCTGACCGCGAAGAAAGTACAGCGACTAAAATATTGTTGTTCCCTTTTCGGGTAATTGGTATCGTTCTACAGGCACTTGCTAAAATAATCGGTCCGCTTGTAGAAGCGTTGCGTGTTGTGATTGGAATTCTAATCATGATCATGGGCATAGGCCTGCTGTTATCAGTACTGGTTACAGGCGGCGTGGCTTTCGGGATTATAACCGGTGCAGGAAACCTGCCATGGGCAACTGATTACAATCAATTCAGTATTCCCGTCGATGCATTCATGCGGGCCTTTCCGGGATGGGTTATTACGGCTGCATTTATATCAGCGATAATCCCACCGCTGTTCATTATCCTCTTGGGTATTTCAACCATCGCGCGACGGATTGTTTTCAGCGCCACGGTAGGATGGTCACTGTTCGTATTATTCATTCTTTGCTCAGCCATGTTGGCAGTGGGTATTCCTAAAATCGTTATGGCCTTTAAGGAAGACGGTGAACACCGGATTGAAACTAACTATACCCCTACCGGAAAAACAACGGTATTAAGGATTCGCGAAACCGGTATGGATGATTATCACGGAAGTGCATTGATACTTAAGGGTCATGCGGGACCGGAATTTAAATTACAGCAAAATTTCCGGGCTCAAGGAGCAACCAGGCTACATGCTATTGAGAACGCACAAATGGTGAACTACAACGTAACATTGCAAGACTCTGTCTTCACCTTCGACAGCAACATTACGTTTAAGCCTGATGCCGTTTTCCGTGGGCAGGAGTTAGACATGACGTTGTATATTCCTTATAACAAACCGTTTATTATTGAAAACGGGATGGTGCATTTACTTGACCAATACATAGAGTACGATGCCCGCGACGGTCAAACGTGGGAAATGACGGATAAGGGATTACACTGCATCACCTGCCCGCAACCGACAGAAGAGGAAGTAAATCAGGCCGACCTGCGCGATTTTGATGAACTCGACATGCGTGGAATTTTTGATGTGAAGATTTATCGCGGGAATGAATTCGCCGTAGAATTAAAAGGATCTGATTCTGAAAAATTGAAGTACAATATCTTTCGCTCGGGCAAAACGCTCGTCATTGATTTCGAACGAAAGAAAAATTTTGACTGGGATTTAAATATGGACAAAGTACTAAACGATCAGGTTCATATTTCGATCACCATGCCCGAACTTGAAAAGATTGAGGCAACAGGGTTCGGATCTATCGACTTTGAAAAGTTTTACAGCAATGACCTGGAGCTTCAAATTCGAGGACCAATAAAAGTGAGCGGCGAAATCGAATCGGAAGATGTCATAATCAACCTCAACGCAAAGTCGGAGGTTGATCTGCGAGGAACAACACAATCTATGCTGG
This sequence comes from Ohtaekwangia sp., assembly GCA_035628875.1. Classification (GTDB taxonomy): domain Bacteria; phylum Bacteroidota; class Bacteroidia; order Cytophagales; family Cyclobacteriaceae; genus Ohtaekwangia. The sequence continues at coordinate 115,165 of DASPIZ010000055.1, forward strand.
CGGAGATCCAGCTTGGATCGAAGTTAAGAGCGTATGATCTGGAAGTGCAGGAAGCTGTTATTGACGTTCAAGGCGCATCCTCCGCGAAAGTTAATGTAATCCGCAGGCTGGAAATGGAAACAGGTGTAGCCAGTGATATTGACTATCGTGGAAATCCAGAAATCATTAAAACAAACTAATGAACCGCCCCAAAAATAATTGTACAGCGAATCACGCATGGCAAACTCATGTGTTATTCCCACTGTACAATTATTTTTTGCTACGGCGCACATAAACCAATACCGTATCCGTTATGATTATCGTGCTGGTATTTTTAATTATCCTTATCGCAGGCATGCTGTGGTGAAATAAGCTTGTAAGGTGCAGCTTCCTAAAGCTGGGCATTTTTAACGGCAGTACAAATCCCGTAGGGATTGTATCAAGTAATTTTCTTTAGTCGTTCTACCATTTCAAAAACGGCCGGACAAACCAGCGTGTTCTTATGGGTCAAATCCAAGATCTGAACCATTTTTTTACGATCGGTATGAGGATACTCGCGGCATGCTTTCGGTCTGTCGTGATAAACCTGGCAATAGTTATCTGCATCTAAAAATGGACACGGCGAAGATTTAAGTACGTAATCGCCATCTTCATCGATCCGCAAATAGGTTGTGATAAAGTCCCCCGGTCGCATGCGCAGGCTTTTTGCCAGGCGTTCAATATCGTTTTGATAAAAAATCGGGCTTGTGGTTTTGCAACAATTTGCGCAGGAAAGACAATCAAAATTTTCAAACACTTCATGGTGAGTTGCATGAAAAAGGTCATCCACTTTGCGCGCATCCTTTTTCTTTAATCCAGCTAAAAACTTCTTATTCTCAGCACTTTTCTTTTCAGAAAGTATGGTAAATTGTTGCCGTTCCACGCTTCTTTACATCAAATCGATTGACAAAAATAAGGTATAAAACCGGTGTTCCAATACTAACATCGAGGTGCAGACGGAACGTCATCAACTTAGAGAAACATGGATGAAGAACAATTAAAAGCGATTGCTGCACAACTTCGTAAACCCGACGGTGAATTCGGAAAGCAATTGGGTGTTCGGATGAATGACGGCAATCGATACATCAACCGAGATACGATCGCATCGCTGACTCCTAGTGCTGGAGATAACATCCTGGAAATCGGCATGGGTAACGGATTTTTCGTCAACGAAATCATATCTGGTGATCCATCAATTCGGTACACCGGATGTGATTTTTCAGAAGCTATGGTAGTAGAAGCAACCCGGTTAAATGAAGACCTTGTGAAAAAAGGTCGCGCAAAATTTATCCATGCTGCCGCTGACAACATTCCGTTCGCTGCCAATGCATTTAACAAAGTCTTCACCGTAAATACACTTTACTTCTGGGAAGATCCTTCGCGTACCCTTAACGAAATCCGAAGGCTGTTGACTCTTCATGGACAGCTGATCATTGCAATAAGACCGCGATCAAGCATGGAACAACTTCCGTTTGTTAAATATGGTTTCACGATGTTTTCAAAGGAAGAATTGATCGATTTACTGTCCAGGAATTCTTTTAAAGTTTTAAATATCGGGGAAAAGGCCGAGCCTGAACAGGAATTGAACGGTGAAAAAATTTCAATGAAGAGTCTTATTGTTGTTGCCGTGAAGGACGAGGCCTGACATTGTGAAGAAAAAGTCCAAGGTTCAAAGTTTAAAGTTCAAAGTTGGAGTTTTGTCGAGGCGATTGGGTTGCGAGATTGTTTGAAGTTTGAGGTTATTAGTGTCCGGGGAAAAATGGAAGATTGTTAAAAATCAAATTTAGAATCGCAAAATAAACTTTTTTTGATCGTTCATAGAAAGAGGGCACACCCACACCATCCTTCAGCATACTGGTATTGTCGCATAACATTATCTCTGGCCTGGAAGGGCAAGTGCGGATCATGTTCAGCGACAGTGCCAGTATGCTGGGCCCAGCCGGCGCGGGAGGCGAAAAAAAGTGAATGAAAGATCATTAATTAATATTGATCAACACTGAAGGAGGCATACCACTCCCCATACAATTTTTCCGAAAGTGATTTGACGCTCTTAGTGAGTTTATCCCGGACGCTAATAGCTCGCGACTCACAGCTCTTTTCGCAAAATCCACAACTTGATACCCCGATTAGTCTGCGGTGCTTACCCGTAGATAATAGTCACTTAGTTCTTCAACCAGAGCACTGATAATTTCTTTGGCCGTTTCAGGTGACTCGATCTGTACCTGGGTTCCATACATGAGCAGCCACCGGCACAGTGATTTCATGTAACTGGTTAGAAAGACGATGCGTATTTTACCATCACCGGCATCTTCCTCGGATATAAAACCGTAGTGGTATCGCATATTGCCAATATATCTGGCCACCGAACGATCAAACAAAACAACCACTTTTTCCATTTCTTTATTACCCTGCATAACAGTGGCAAGATATTCTTTGAGGGTATAAAGATTTCGCGCATCAAAATGTTGATCCGTCTTCTTCAGGGTCTTTATTCTGTCAGCTCGGAAATCACGGTATCCGTTTCTCAAGCGACACCAGCCGATGAGATGCCATGCCGCGCTATAATAGAATAACCCAATAGGTTCTACTTCCCGTGTTGAGTTCTCTTCATTGTAACTGCTGAAATACTCCATGCGCAGTACCGACTTCTGTACTACAGCCTCCTGAATATCCGTAAGGAAATGATCCGGAAAAGGATTCTCCTCCCTGGGTCGGTTAGACACTTCAATGTAGGATTGCAAACTTTCAAGGCGATCCTTTTCTGATTCGTTGAGTACCGATTTAATTTTAAGCAATGCAGATTCAAAAGAACTACGTATCGATTTATCCGTCATCTTCTCTACAAGTTTCCCGGCCAGCATCAGTGAACTTGCTTCGTTTTGGGTGAACATGACTGGCGGAAGGTGATATCCATCGACGATGAAATAGCCTTTTCCGGCTTCCGAACCAATGGGAACTCCCGCTTCCATCAGCGCTTTCACGTCGCGGTACACCGTGCGCAGACTAATCTCAAAACGATCTGCAATTTCTTCCGCTTTAACGACGCGTTTCGTTTGCAGTTGTATTAGAATGGCAGTGAGGCGATCAATCCGGTTCATGATTTAATGGTTCAAGATTAAGGTTCAAAGTTCATAGTTCAAGAGTCGAGACCTGAAGAATTTTCGATTACTTGTTTGAGGTTTGACGTTTAAGGTTTGAGGTTGGTTTTCGAAAACTGTATACGTTAAGAAACACCTTTAAGGCTTGAAATATAAACAATTAAAAATATTTACAGTGACGTAGCCAGCAGACCAGGTTTATAACAGCAAAAAAAATGTCCTGCATTGATTGTTGCAGGACATTAATAGTCGTTCAATACTGATTACCAGAATACAATATACAAGGCGGATAAAATACCGAGAATAATAATCGCCCCTATAGTAAATGCCTGATTGGGTTTAAACATTTCTGAGTCAACCTCAAGTCCCTGCGGGTTATTTTTGCTTTTCGGGTCGAGCAGCGACATGATCACCATAACAGCCACACAAACCACGAAGACAATTCCCATCCGGTCAAGGAATGGAATTTCGTAAAGTCCTGAATCCCTGTTCAAGGCAGCCAGACCATAACCACTAAAGGCGGAAAGATCTGTTACCGAAGGAATAAATTTCAACAGTAATGAAAGTGGGAAAGTGATCAGCGCAGCGGTCAACGCAGCCGCAGATGTAGTGCGCTTCCAGAAAAAGCCAAGAATAAAGATGGCAAAGATACCTGGTGACACAAACCCGGTATACTCCTGTATATACTGGAATCCACCTTTTTTATCGATACCCATGAATGGCGCAATCAGACCGGCAATCAGCATGGAAACTACAACGGCTACCCTACCTGTAAACACAAGCTGGCGTTCCGTAGCATCGCGTTTAAAATATTTCTTATAGATATCGAGTGTAAAAATGGTTGAGATACTATTTGCTTTTCCTGCTAACGACGCCACGATTGCTGCTGTTAATGCTGCAAATGCAAGGCCTTTCAATCCTGTAGGTAAAAGGTTCAGTAACACCGGATAAGCACGATCGGGATTGAGTGAATTTGATTCATCAAGCATCTCGGTCTGGAAGAGACCTTCCTGGTATAGTACGTACGCTGCGATTCCCGGAAGTACTACGATTACCGGCATAAGCAATTTCAAAAATGCTGCAAACAAAAGACCGTTACGTGCAGTTGGAAGATCAGCACCTAACGCACGTTGTGTGATGTATTGATTACATCCCCAGTAGTTCAGGTTTACAATCCACATCCCTCCTAACAATATGGTAAGACCGGGAAGATCAAGATAATTCGAATTGTCCTGGTCGAATACCATGTGAAAATGATCATCAGCTTTATTCATCATGAAGCTAAATCCTTCCACAATTCCGCCTGTACCAAAATGATTAGACACGAGATCGATGGCGAGGTAGGTCGTCGCCAAACCACCGAGGATAAGGAAAAATACCTGAATCACATCCGTATAGCCGATTACCTTCATTCCACCGAGTGTAATGATGATCGCGAACAAGCCGAGTCCGACCATACACACCCAGAAGTTGATTCCTGATATCGTTGTAATAGCCAGGGCACCAAGGAATAAAATTGAGGTAAGGTTAACGACCACATATAACAACAGCCAGAAGATGGCCATCGTTGTACTCACCGTACTGTTATATCGTTGCGTAAGAAACTGCGGCATCGTGTAGATCTTATTCTTCAGGTAAATCGGCATAAAGAATATCGCCACAACGATAAGGGTAGCCGCCGCCATCCATTCGTACGTTGCAATAGCCAGCCCCATTTTAAATCCTGAACCCGACATTCCGATAAATTGCTCTGCAGATATATTAGATGCTATTAATGAGGCACCAATGGCCCACCAGGTAAGTGATCCCTCAGCCAAAAAGAAGTCTTTCGAATCTGTGGCGGTTTTCTTTTTTCTATTGTATATCCAGTAGCCGTAAAATGCCACAATAAAGAAGTAGATGAAGAAAATAACGTAATCCTGTGTTTGTAACTGCTTCATAAAGAGTTTTTAATATTGGTTAAGGTTAGGGTTGGGTAAGGCGAATGGTTGTTAGTGTAATAGATTTAGGTGATCTATATCGTTCGTTCAATCGATAAAAATGAAGTTCTTTTTCGAAAGTAGCAAAAAATCACCGGTACCTTATATTCTTTTTTACTATAAGGGTCAAAAAAAAAGAGGCTCTCAATAACGAGCCCCTTTTTTGCTAAAAAAACAGATTCTGTACCGACTTCTACTTTACGGAAAACTTGTATATCGTCTGCGTTTTATACGTTTCTCCCGGGTTCAGCACTACGGAAGGAAAGTTTGGTTGATTTGGTGAATCGGGATAATGTTCGGTTTCGAGACAAAGGCCAAAACGGTGATCGTAAACGACCCCATCTTTTCCCACATAACTTTTATTGAGGAAGTTACCAGAGTAAAACTGAATCCCGGGTTCAGTTGTGAATACCTCAATCACCCGGCCACTGCCCGGATCAGACAGTACAGCTGCTGATTTTACGCTATCGGGAGATGAGAGAACCCAGCAATGATCATAACCACCGGCGATCTTGAGTTGCTCATCTGCGTTATCGATGCGCTTACCCACTACGGTAGATGTGTTGAAATCAAAAGGTGTTCCGCTTACCGGAGCAAGCTTACCGGTAGGAATAAGAACTTTATTGACAGGCACGTATTGGTCGGCATGAATCACCAGTTCATGATCAAGAATATCGCGTTTAACATTCCCTGACAAATTGAAATAGGTATGTTGGGTAAGATTAACAATCGTCTTTTTGTCGGTAGTCGCTTCATAATTGATGATCCATTCATTATCATCGGTAAGAATATAATCCACCTGTGCCGACAAATTACCAGGATATCCTTCCTCCATATCTTTGCTGAGATACGTAAGGCGCAATGCCTGTCCTTCTTCCGATTCAAGCGGCTCAATATTCCAGAACACTTTATCAAAGCCCTGGGTACCACCATGCAAATGCTGACCATTGTTGTTTTGCACCAATGTGTATTCGGTTCCGTCTAAAGTAAATTTTCCGTTTGCAATTCGGTTACCATACCGGCCAATGAGCGCACCAAAAAAAGGCGAATTCTTTACATAAGCCTCCAGGGAATCGTATCCCAACACGATGTCCTCAAGGGTGCCATTCTTATCAGGTGCCTTGAGGTGTGTTACGATGCCACCATAATTGATAACATGCATTTCGATGCCGTTTTTATTTTTCAAAACGTAACTTTTTACTTCACGTCCGTCGGGAAGTTTACCAAATGTTTGAGGTTCCATAGGCATTTTTGATACCGTTGCCGTAGAGTCGGCAGCCATTTCTTTTTTTTCAGTTGAATTTTTACATCCTGCGATCGACATAGCAACGCCGAAAAGAAGCAGGTTCATCCATATAGTGCGCATAATTGAGGGATCTGGTTTATGAAAGATTGATGATATGTTTTAAAGGTGTTTCCAATTTTTCTATTGAAACAAGCGAGGACATTAGCTTGCACACGCGTCGTTAACTCAAAGTCTGCATGACAAATTGCTGCCATTTCCAGGCAGAACGCATCATGTCTTCTGCGCTTCGTTTAGCGGTCCAACCCAATTCCTTATTTGCCGATGACGTATCCGCATAAATTTTCTCTACGTCACCAGGTCTTCTCGCTACAATTTTGTAGTTCAATTTGATATTATTGACTTGTTCAAAAATAGTAATGATTTCCAAAACGGTAAGACCTTTACCGGTACCAATGTTAAAGAACTCGTAATTTTGTTTTTGTTTTCTTTCGAGCATTCGTTTCAACGCCACTACGTGGGCAACGGCCAGATCGACAACATGAATATAGTCTCGCATCGCAGATCCGTCGGCGGTACTGTAATCATTTCCAAATACCAACAACTCCGGACGCAAACCTGCAGCCGTTTGGGTTATGAACGGTACAAGATTGTTTGGAACACCCCGTGGCAACTCGCCAATAAGCGCGGAATCGTGTGCCCCCACCGGGTTAAAGTAACGCAACGATATCGCGTTAATTTCGGGCGTAATGCGACAGGTGTCACGTAAAATTTCTTCTCCGATCTGCTTTGTATTTCCGTAAGGCGATTCAGCTGGTTTAAACGGAGTTTCTTCCGTTACAGGCAATTTATCGGGCTGACCGTACACGGTACACGATGATGAAAAAACGATGTGCTGGATATTCAGCTTTTTCATTGCCTCCAGCAAAAATATCAAGGAGAAAAGATTATTTCGATAATACAGCAGTGGTTTAACAACCGACTCACCCACCGCTTTACTCGCGGCGAAGTGAATGATGGCGCTGATATCGGATTGTTCCTCGAAAAATCTTTGCATTTTAATTTCATCACAAAGATCAAACTGATAAAAGGTAGGTCTCACGCCAGCGATTTGCTCAATGCCATCGAGTACTTCAACCTGAGAGTTAGAAAGATCATCAACGATCACAACTTCAAATCCTTCATGGATAAGTTCAACAACCGTGTGGGAACCAATGTACCCGGTGCCACCGGTGACAAGAATTTTTTTCATCTATTCATTTATTAAATCGCGATCGCCATCACAGGTAAGGTACGTGGTAACGCGAAGCTTTGCCTAAGCACGTGCCAAGGTAATGTTTTCCCCGGAATCGTGGATAATGTTTGTACCATCTTTTATATGCACAATATAGGCAGCCATCTCATGCGCCATGGCGGCACGAAAAGCAATTGAGACAGTTGCAATAAACCGGTCTACTTCCATCGTGGGAACCAGGTTAATGGTACACCCACCGAAACCTCCGCCCATCATACGCGAACCAGCGATGCTCCCAAATTTACGGGCTTCATTTACTAAAAAATCAAGCTCTTTACAGCTTACTTCATATCGTTTAGACAACCCGTCATGGGTATCATACATTTTTTTTCCGAATGCTTCCAGCCTGTTTGCCTTAAGGTCTTCACTTGCCTCGCGCACGCGCTGAATTTCTTCAACGATATAAAGACAACGGTCATAGACCTTGCCCCGCATTTCGTCCCGATGGTTATTCAACATTTCAACGGTAGCGTCGCGCAGACTTTTTATATCCGGATAGTGCTTTTTTAAAATGGCAACACCCTGCTCGCATTCATTCCGTCGTGTGTTGTATTCCGAATCTACAAGTGCATGCTTAACCTTTGAATCACACAACACGATGGTATGATCCGGGAGTTTGATTGGAGAATAATCATATTCCATAGAACGGCAATCCAACACCATTACATGGTCTTCCCTTCCCATCATGGAGGCAAACTGATCCATAATACCACACTTCACGCCGGCGTAATGATGTTCCGCCCATTGCGCCATAAACATTAATTTTTCACGCGGTACGTTAAATTGATGCAGGGCATTGAGCGCAAACGCAAAGCCGCATTCCATAGAGGCCGATGAAGATAACCCTGCCCCCATGGGAATATCTCCACCGAACACACAACGAAATGGTTTCAACGTATAGCCTTGCATTAAAAATTGTTTCATCACACCGAATAAGTAGTTTGCCCACTTCGGTGTTACAACCTTTTCCGGATTATTGACATCCACACGAACCACCTCATCAAACGAAAGCGAATATATTTCAGCCATTGACGCAGCGGTTTCGGATATTGCAAAAATGGTATCGTAATGAATCGCCGCGGGCATCACAAAGCCTTCGTTGTAATCAGTATGTTCACCAATAAGATTTATCCTTCCGGGTGAACGAACAACCAGCGGCTTATCCTTGTATCGCGATGTAAAACTGTCAAGAACCTGAAGATAGGTTGAATTCATAACTGCTATATCTACTGTTATTTTTGTTTACCACTATAATAACGGATCATAAAATTTTCAAAAACACCTTTCTGCCCTGCCCGCCCTGTCGACGTTAATCCAACTTTTACGGGGCGGTCCCAGGGCGGAAGAAAATAACCATCAACAGGCTGATCCGTTAACACCGTTGCTGCTTTTCCTTTTTCCCTATATGAAAAGGTAATAGACCTTCCATTCATCACTTTCATTTCCAGATAAAACGGATTTTTTTCTTTTGGATCCACATGCCTTTCAATTATTTGTGTACGGTTGTCGCCATCAATCTTGTACACAGTAACTTTTCCATTATAGTAAGAAATACCAACCAAATGTTTATCATCCCCGATTAAAGCTAATCCAGATTCAGCCGTATTCTGTTGTGGCATGATCGCCGTGTATGCGGTAAAGTCATCACCAAATATTTTTTGCGCGACAAATGCAGGATAATCATCTGCCAACGCATATAAGTTTAATTTCCCACGATCAATTTCCAATCGCAGCTGTTGAAAGACAGACCACTGCCAGTCATTCGATAACTTTTTCCCGTCGAATTCATCTTGCACAAGTTCAGGTACGGCTGCATCAGAAAGGGATGATTGTTTTGCGAATTCAATCCATCCATCTGATGTAAAAGTAAACTCTTTAATCAAGCCCTGCCGACCTGTGTAAACACCTTCTTCTTTCTGATAGGCATGATACAAAAAATAGTATTTGCCATCCTTCTTAATGGCAGTACCATGACCAGGGCAGTTCCAGGCATCATCACTGGTGAGCAGGGGATTTTTTGGATCTTTTTCCCAGGGACCTAATAAATTTTTAGCACGTGCAACACCGGTGGCGTATGAACATCCCCTACCACAACACCCCGCGCCAGAATAAAAAGCATAGTAATAGCCCCCGTGTCTAATCATTGACACACCCTCCACCAGGTTTTTCTCCCATTCTACATCGTTTCTGAATAATTCTTTCTTTTCACCGATAAGGGCAGTGCGGTCTTCATTCATTTCAATCGCCCAGATCGGTGTAGGTTTTTGTACGCTGTTTCCGTCTTCTTTCCAGAGGAGATACAACTTACCGTTTTCATCGCGCATCGGAAACGCGTCGATAGAGCCTGCCTCTTCGCATATCAGCGGACCATGATCTTTATACGGACCTTGTGGTTTTTCGGCGCTGGCGATGGCAACACATAAACTTCCATTCGTTTTATGTGCAGTATAGTAAACGTACACCTTGCCATTATCATAACTGATTTCCGGTGCCCAGAAATAGTAGTCCGCCCATGTCGGTAATTCATTAAATACGAATCCCTGCGTTTGCCAATTGACAAGGTCAGTGGATTTTAAAAGTGGAAATACAGGTGCCCAGTTAGAAGTGGTTGCTGTTGCCCAATAGGCGTTATCGACTTTCGTTACGGAAGGGTCAGGGAAGTCGCCAGGCACAACACGTTGCGCGGATGTTTTTGATAAACATATACAAACCAGAAAAAATATTTTCATGGCTTGTGATAGAAATGGTCGCGTGCTCATAAGACGGTTTGAAATAAAGTAAATTGACGCGAAAATGAAAAATTTTACCGTCTTAATAAGCTAAGTTCCTATATATCCAGTCTTTAAACCATCAAACCTTAAACCTTTAGCAACTTTCGCAAACCCTTCGTTAGCAGAAATTCACCTTTGAACCATGAACTTTGAACAACCGTCAAACAATTCCGAAGTCCCTGACGAAACCATGATCCAACCTTGAACTTGAACATGATGGAACTTAATCAGTATCCGTACGAATAGACGTATCCAATAAACCGTTGACAAGTGCTTTCCATTGTGGTGCCGAAAATCCAGCCACAGCACCCGTACCTACCAAGGCATTCCTCATCTTGTCCGACGTGTTTTCAACATCGGTATTTGGTTGTTCATTGCGGCCATGGACGGAAGCTGTAACCGTGTTTCCTTCACGTTCAACGCGAAACGAACTGGTTGCCGCTTCGTCAAAGAAATGGGCGGTGTCTTTTTCATTGTTTTCCGGGTCGGCTGTGGGTCGTACGCGAAGCGTTACACTTTCTTTTTTGCCAGATGGATCTCTTTCGTCCTCCAGCGCTTCTACTTTCACCCAATCGTTACCCTCTCCGGAAGCAGGGCCAGGCCCTGGAATATCAATCTTGAAATGATTACCCGGTTTGGCCGGACCGCCAATTTCGTTTCCTTTTTCATCGGTTAACCGGAAGGTTGAAGAAAGTTTACCTGAAATTTTATTCCAGACATTTACATCCAATAGCCGGTTTACAGCCATTAAAAAAACTTGCCTTGCTTCTTCTTCAGATGATGCCGTTATTGAGTTAAAGGTATCTAACTGATTGCCTACCCGTTGTTCGGGAATAATACTTTCTCGCTTTTCCATTTTACTTTTAATTTTTGTTCAGCGGTGTATCCACCGATTTATTTATAAACAACAACCTGCCAATCATCTGGTTTAGAAAGGGTATGTATTCCTACATCCCAGACATGGCGGTTAAATTCTAACTCAAATGCACCATCAGGCACCTGCAGGTTTTTCACTACTACGCGATCGAGGTATTCCGGTAGGTGTGGGTCATTAAAAACTAATTTTTTATTCGGTGCGTCGATGGTAAGCTGCAGACACGACTGAAGTAACAAAAATACGGAAGCCACTGACCATGCTTGCGGAATACATGCTACCGGATATGATGTAGGGGCCTCACCCGGTCTCCAGGGAAAACCACAGAATAATTCAGGCATACGTTTCAGGTCAATGAATAAGGAAGCATTAAACAACCCTTCCATTACACGCATACTTTCCTTAACAAACCCATACTTCGCCATACCAGCAGCTACCATCGCCGAGTCGTGAGGCCAGACAGAACCGTTATGATACGACATTGGATTGTAACGCGCCGATGTGGAGGACAATGTGCGTATACCCCAGCCGCTGAACATGTCGGATTGCATCATTGTCTCGACAAGTTTTGCAGCCTTATTCGAAGCCACAATTCCAGTAAATAAACATTGTCCGGCATTAGAGCTTCTTACACGGCATGGATTTTTTTCATGATCGAGTGCAAGCACATAACATCCGAGCTCTTTATCCCAGAAAACATCGTTAAAACGTTTCTTCAAATTCTTCGCCTTCGTCTTGTATGTTCGTACCTTATCGGGTTCACCCATCATGTCGGCCAGGTAAGCCGTCTGAAGATATGCTTCGTACACATATCCTTGCACTTCGCACAACGCGATAGAAGGTTGTGCAATACGTCCATCCTCGTGAGAAATACAATCGTGAGAGTCTTTCCATCCCTGATTAAACAAACCGCTCTCCTGCTTTTGTTCATACTCTACAAATCCGTCTTTGTCAATGTCTCCATACGCTTCAATCCAGTGTAGCGCCAGGTTAATACTTTCCCAGATCTTTTTAATTGTTTCCTTATCGGCGGTACGTTTATAATATTGACCCGCGAGCGAAATATAAAGTGGCGTAGCATCAATCGTTCCATAGTATTGCCGGAAAGGAACTTCATTCAATGCAGCCATTTCACCACCTCTTGCCTCGTGCAAAATTTTTCCAGGCTCTGCATCCCGGAATGCGTCGTGCTCACGTGCCTGATTTGCTGCGAGAAACAACAACACACCTTTAGCAATATCCGGAGCAATCCAAAGTGCTTCCATCGCCGTGATAATACCATCCCGACCAAAAGGTGTATTGTACCAGGGCACACCGGCGTAAGGATAAAAACCATATGGTGTGTGTCGCAGGAGGGAAAGTAAATCAAACTTTGAGCGATTGATCCAGTTGGTAAATTCTTCATTTCCCGAAGTAATCTCTGCCAATTTCTCCTTGCCCTCATCACGCATTTTTTGAATATACCTGAATGCCTCAAGATGATTATCCGGAGCAAAGTCGTTGTCGCCAACCTGAAATTGCAACGTATAACGTATTTCATGGCGTTCACCTGGTTCCAGCCTTATGGGGTAAACAATGGAAGATCCTTCAATCCATTCTCGTCCGGCTTCAAACCGAATCCATGTGGTGCGTTTAATATGATCAAGGCCAATGTACGCTAATTTAAGATGACCGTCGTTTGAAATTTCAGGAGGTAAAACTTCACCCCGCAATTTCCTTTTAATTCCGCGCACCTCGAAAATATCGCTGAAGTCACTTTTGAAATTAAACGAGGCATTTAGCGTGTACGGCCTTACATCGTAATTGTGGAGAATAATGGATTCGTAACAAATCCCCTCCTGCAAAAATTTACTTCGACCAATATGAATTACACCCTTCTCAATCAATAAACCATTATCAAGTTTTATAGTGGGATTGGTAAGATCAATAGAAAAAATTTCGTTTTCACTTCTTATAGTCGAACTCAACAGGACAGGCCGTTGTCCGTTCATCCTGAATTCCAGATCGCTCAGGAAACGTGTTCCTTCGTGATAAATCCCTTGTACCTTTGTTCCGATCTGTTTTGTATCACCCCATCGGTCGAAGACGGCAAATGTATCACCAAAGTTCAACACCCTTGTCTGGTCATCAGCGTATGATGATGAGGCCAGGATATAGTAGCGGTCATTCTCTTCCTTTAATACTTCAGGATCACGAATCATAATTTATGCTGATAGTATATTTTTATATTCATTAAATACCGTTTTCTCGTTTGAAGCTGCCGGTAGCCGAATCTGTTTATCTTCCCGGATTATTTTCTCATAAATTTCTACGTATTCAATCGCCATGCGCCGTGCTTCAAAACGCTCTTCGAAAGTTTGCCGGCAATAATCCCGACTGATTTGATCTATCCGCGCCACGGCATGAACAGCACGTTCGATATCATGCACAACAAAACCGGTTTTACCATTTTCCAGGACTTCCGGAACGGAACCCAGCCCATAAGCAACAACGGGGGTACCACACGCAAGCGATTCAATCATCACCATACCGAAAGGTTCCGGCCAGGCTATGGGCAATAAAAAGACAAGCGCATTCGCCAGCAATTCCTGTTTTTGCTCCTCATTCACTTCTCCGAGGTACTCTACGTGTGGCAAGTTCAACAAGGGCTTGATGTTCCCTTCGTAATATTCGTGATCAGCAGGATCGACCTTGGCTGCTATTTTGATTTTCAATCCGGCTCGCGCAGCAATTTCAATCGCCTGATCAACACCTTTCTCAGGAGAGAATCGCCCGATAAAAACGGCATAACCCCCTTTACCATCACCTGGTTTTAACAATGCCCCGGGAACCCCGTGATAAACATTCCCAACCCAGTTCGCAAAGCTAACAGGGATGCGTTGCGCCATGGAAATCGATACGAGTGGAATATCATCAAATTGCGCGTAAAGCGGAGCCAACTCAGGAAGGTCCAGTCTTCCATGTAATGTAGTTACATGGTTATACGTACTTAAGCGGCTAACAGGAAAATGAAAATAGTCTGTATGAAAGTGAATTATGTCAAACTCATCGGCCATCTCGATCACTTGTTGCAACTGTAACGTATGAAGGGAAAATGGATCCCTTATTCCTGCCAGCCGTAATGCATTAGGTGTGACACACTGTAGTTTGGCTTTGGTTATACTATCACCAGAAGCGAACAGGGTAACATCGTGGCCCATATCGACTAGTGTATCTGTAAGAAACGATACGACACGTTCTGTACCACCATATAATTTTGGGGGCACCGATTCAAATAATGGGGAAACTTGTGCGATTTTCATAGTGGCATTTTTATCGCCAACTGCTAGACCAATGCATACTTTACAAACGCAATGCCCAACGGCGTGCCTACACTACAACAACGATTTGACTTAATCTAAATGCAGCTTGTTGAGGAGATTCTACAGCTCCAGCAAAACTTGTTTGAACATTTTGTATTGCAGGGCGGTATTGATTTTTTAAGAAGTTAGTATATGAAGGGAAAATCCAGGTTGGTAAAGTGGTCACTGATGTCGGGAAGTGCGTTGCTGGTGCTCGCTGTCGTTCTTGGCATATGGATACCCTCTTACATCAAAAAGGCAGTCAACGACAGACTACAAAATGTTCCAGATTACAAGGCAACGTATACCGATATAGACGTTACTGTTTGGAAAGGTGCTTATGTTATTCACAAGCTTCAACTTGCAAAACCTACGACTAACATTCCCGTTCCTTTTTTCAGGGCAGAAAAAATAAAATTCTCCATTGACTGGAATTCAATACTAAGTAGCAGTGTAGTCTGTAATGTTTCTATCGAAAACCCAATCATCAATTTTGTACGAGGACCTTCAGAGAGCACATCCCAAACCAATCTCAATGGCGAATGGATCGCTGTTCTTCATAGCCTTACGCCCGTGCCGATCAACAATTTTTCCACTGTGCAGGGCGCCATCTGGTTTCGTGATTTTCACAGCTTCCCAAAAATTGAAGTGGTCATTGACAACATAACGCTCTCGGGAAGTAACCTTCGAAACCAAGACGAGAAAGAATCCATTCTACCGGCAAGTATTACCGGCAAAGGAAATGCGTATAATGGAGATATCGCGCTACACCTCGCGCTTAACCCATTACAAAGCCAACCTTTATTTGAAATGAACGCAAGTCTCACGGGAGTGTCACTTGTTAAGCTTGGAGACTTTTTAAAAGTTTATTATAACCTCAACATTACGAAAGGTAGCCTTGATATTCATCATATCAGTAAAGTAACGAATGCGACTGTACAAGGTTCTGTGAAAACATTCGTGAATAATGTTTCGGCATCGCAATACAAAACATTAAATAAAAACAGCCAACAGATTAGAACAGACAGCTTGTTCGAACTGGCTTCATGGCGATCGTCCTCAAATCATCCGGCCAATGATTCACTTGTAATCGAAGGTAAGATCAGGGAATATTCCGGCGACATGTGGAGTCTTATTGGCGAAACACTTACATATGCATTCAACTGTAGTATACGGTCGTCTCTCGAACAATCCGTTAAAACAAAAGCGCAGCGAACAAAAAGAAGCCTAAAGACAACTGATTCCGCGCATTCGAAAGAACCCGAAAAGAAAAAAGGTTTCCTAGAGAAACTATTCGGAAAGAAGGATGATAAAGAGAAAAAATCCAAAAATTGAATGGATCGTCACTCACTTGTGTGCTACAAGTCAGCGACCTTATTTCCAGAAACCATTATATCGATAGGTTTCAAATCACTAATCGCAGGGCCGTTCATCACTTTCCCTTCACAAGAAAATCTTGAACCGTGGCATGGGCAGTCGAAAGATTTCTCGTCTGCATTCCAATGTACATAACAGCCGAGATGCGGACATACCGCACTGTAAGCCTGAACCTGACCGGAAGGATCCCTGTACACAGCAAGCTTCTGAATTTTACTGCGGATTACTGTTCCTTCACCTGCACGTAGTTGCTCCACCGATTCCATCTCCCCTGGTGTAAAATAATCCAGGTATTGCTTTGCCATGTTCGATACTTCTTTAACAAAATCACCTGCAGCCGAAAACGTAACGCGCGCCGGATCATAAAGTTTTTCCCACGGATTAGGCACGCCAGTTATTAAGTCGCGTATCAACATGCCGGCGATCGTACCATGGGTCATTCCATTGCCTGAATCGCCTGTAACGATATAAATATTATCATCGCCAGGATTGCGCCCGATAAATCCCATCATATCGATCGGCTCGAGTACCTGACCGGACCAGGTATATGCTATGTTCGTGATCATCGGAAAATGATCACGGGCCCAACGTTCCAGTAGGGCATAACGATCTTCTTCGCTGATATGTTCAGCATCGGCCTGTCCCGTTTTATGATCTTCGCCACCCACTATCAAAAGGTCTGCGGTATCATTGAAAGATTGTGTTCGTACATAATGATATGGTTTTGCAACCCATTGTGAATTCTGATCGCCAGTATCCCACCACAACGCACGGGGAAGCGATTCTTTTGGGATTTCCGCTGCAACAACATACGTCCTGTAGGGAAATTGTTTGGTGTGCATGGTAACCCGGTTGTTGATGGGCGAATTCGTTGCTACTACAATGTGCTTGGCTCTTACTTTCAAGCCGTTAACCTGGACACCATCTTTGCTAATTTCAGTTACATGACTAAACTGAAAAATGCGTCCCCCATTTTCTACGATTGTTTTACTTAGTCCTAACAAGTATTTCATAGGATGAAACTGCGCCTGATCCGGAAAACGCAGACATGGTCCCTCATGATTGGATATTCCGGGAACGGCCGGTAAAATCTCCGTTTTTAGTCCCGCCTTTTGTGTGGACTCAAACTCTTTTCGAAGCGTTTGAATTCGATCAGAAGGATCAAGAAACAAGTAACCATTAAGTTTTTCAAAGTCACAATCGATCTTTTCATCTGCGACAATTTGCGATACAAAATGGATAGCAGCGCTATGACTTGAGGCTGCTAACGCTGCGTTCTCCTCGCCAAGTGATTTTTCTATTTCGAGGTAACGATCATCCAATGCAGTAGAGATGTGCGCCGTGGTCCGTCCAGACTCTCCACTTCCAATTAAACCATCATCGAGGATAATCACCCGCTTACCCACCTTCGTCAATGCATACCCTACTGATAAACCCGCAATACCAGCGCCTACAATCACTACATCAGTCTCTTCGTCGGTGTTAAGGCTGCCAAAAGGTAATTGAGGAACAGAATCCGTCCAGAATGATTCATGATAGCCGGATGTAACTTCTGAGTTTTCGTTTACGTCTTTCATAAGGTTTTCATTAAAGGAAGTGGTGTCGATGCATTGCGCTTCAACACCACAATTTTCCAGGATGAATATACATTACCATCACGCTGCCTTTCGAGGGGCAAAGATAAATGGGAACTTAACGGTTGAATCAACAGTACTTATGCGTGACCGGCATGGCTGGCCTGCGTGTACTCTGCTCGCCGTTCAGCTGATTGACTGGTAAGGCCGGAGGCAAATTGCTTTGCTCTATTGAATAACGAATTGGAATTATCCTTTGCGAATTTCACAATCGAAGAACGCCTGCGCGGTGTAAGCATAGTTCCGACAAGCGCAGCGGCAGCCGCAGCGCCGAGCGTAGTATATAATATTCCTTTCATTGAAACCATAATCTTATATTTAAGTTGTTTTATAGCCATTATTAAAAAAAATCCATGCCGGCAAAACCCACGCGCTACAAAGGTTGAATGCAACGGTATGTCTACTGCTGAGGAGGTAATTCTACAGCGGAAACGATAATCGCTCCGGAGGAAATGGTAGAACATCTTAACCATTCCTGCCTCGATATAAATTCAACGAGCCGATAACCGCATGAGCAGGTATTACTATTTTGCTTATTTTTGAATTACCAAATTAACTGCTTATGAGAAACCATAATAAAAATTCAGGCGGACGTAGCGTTAACAAACCAGATAATATTCCGTCGCGTATGTATCAGGAGGATAACGAGCAGCGTAACAAACTTTCCGGCGGCAGTGATTTTGCGCAGGAGTCTTCTCCCCTGAAGATGAATCAGGAACACGGATCCTGGCAACAAACGAGGCTGGATCACAGAAGGTCTACCGACCCAAGTCGGCAACCAATACTCGGTAGTCCCATTGCCGAGGAGGCTGAAATGGATGATGCGTTGAATCGTTCATGGGAGGATGATGATTAAGCACAACACTATTTTCATAAAAAAAACCGGCAACAGCCGGTTTTTTTTATCGTTGATTTTGTAACATTTATTCTGCTTCTTCTTCATGTGCTTCTGCGTTAATATGCGCTTCGGCAATTTCAGTAAGAAGTTGATCCGTTTCTTTTTCTTCTTCCAGTGTCTGAGCCAGAATATCAGCAACGTCATCACGGCCGATTGTTTTAGCCAATTGAACAAGTCCGCCATAAGTAGCAATCTCATAGTGTTCAACTTTTTGAGCGGCCATAATAATAGCTGCATCCCTGGTCATTGATCCCGCTTCAGTTTCCTTTACCACGGTCTCACCCTCTTTTGTGATCCCTTCCATGGCCTCGCATTTCTTTGAATTTGGTTTTTTTTCCATGAGCTCAAATACTTCCTCAATGCGAGCAATGTGCTCCTGAGTAACAGCAAGATGTTCCTCAAGGGCCTCTTTCAACTCTTCTGTTGTGGCGGCTTTCTGAAGTTTAGGTAGTGCTTTGGTAAGTTGTTTTTCTGCACCAAAAATGTCTTTCAATTCCTGTAGAAAGTATTCTTCGAGTTGTGATACTCCGGTAGAATTACCCGATTTTTTTGTTGTTGACCTTGGCATAATTATAAAGTTTAGCGTTAGTTTTTCACATAAAAATTAAAATCTGATGCCATCTGCCTTTGAAAAAATAATATGATGATACCATGATGATGTTTGCGTCTCTGTGATTTATCTCATCTTGTTCATCCAGTAAGGATTCTACGTGGTCCTTATCAAACATATCCTTTTGTCCTTATGTTTTCTGTTTGCGGGATACCTACCAGCGAAGTACCGATTATGCTCATCATTTCTGACCAGGTCTTATCCCACGAACTATGGGAAATGAAATCATCTACACGCTCAAGCAAGTCGCTGCGATCGTCGCGATTTAATTCCTCTTCACAAACGCGAACAAACTCATCCGGTGTGCCAGCAATCCGAACCAAACCTTTATTTCCATATGGTCGGATCACATCGTTAATGGGTGTGCATACAGTTGGCTTTCCGGCGGCTAAATATTCTTGCGTTTTGGAAGGACATATAAAGCGGGTTGATTCATTATGTACAAACGGAATAATTGCAATGTCCCAACCAGAAATATAATGAGGCAATTCATCGTATGCTTTCATACCGGGATAATGAATGTTATGGAAGTTCGGCAAGGACCCAGCATCTATTCCGACCACAGGACCGACCATTACAAAATGCCAGTTTGGACGAAGGCGGGAAACCATTTCCAATAAGTCAATGTCCATACGTTCGTCAATAATACCAAAATAACCAAGACGAGGATGCGGTATAGCATCCTGATCAGGCGGATCAAATTTAATATGCCTGGCCTGGAGGAAGTGGTCGCGATCAATACTGCTTGGAAATAAAAAAGTTCTTGGATGTTGTTTTTTCTTTACTTCAAAAAGGCTTTGACCACCCGCAAAAACCACATCCGCTTTTGCCAATAGTTCGTTTTCAAGTGATGTCAACGTATCTTGAGCTGCTTTAAATAATGACACTTCACGGATACAATCATAGATTACAAAGGCGGGATGAAAATGTGAAGTGAAAGGCAACGCCAAGGGTGTGTCATACCAAAACAAATAATTGGTAATCTTTTGCGATGAGAACAACCCATCAAGTAAGTTTTGAAGACGAAGGTTTACGTCAGCGCGTTGTGAGTTCTCCAGTAAGTAGGGGACTACAACGATAACGTTTTTCGACGATGTGTTGATCTCCAGGTGATCAGAATCAGCCTGATATATTGGTTCTTCAATAAAAAAAACCCGGAAGCATTTTGTGAACCGGGAGATAAGATGTTGTGGTCTTTGATAAACGAAATTCCATCTCAGATGAGAAAAACATACCAGGTCCTTTAACTTTAACGGAGACTCGTCCATACCATTATACTTTAATAGTAATTGTAAATTTTAATTGCCAGTTTTTTCTCATCCGGTATGCGATGATTTTAAGGGTTCAGCGTAGAAAATAATACTCATCCGGAAGTTATGGTTAAAAAAAAGAGGGCATATAAAATACCCTCTTTATGCATTAACATATTTGTCAATTCTAATCTGAGTTAATAATAAAATATTAATTCGCTTTATAATGACGAGGCTGTTGATCTGTTTTCTTTTTTTCCTCTTTTCCGGATTTCTGCTCTGGATTTTGATTACCACTTTCAGTCGGAACAGCGTGACTAACAGGCTCATCATACCCGTTCACATCTTTTGCACTTTGATTCACAGCAACTTCCTGCTCATCCGTATTTGTGATCTTATCATCTCCCGGGCGTTTCATCACTGTGGTGCTCAAGCTCTTCTTCTTGCCAAATCATCTTTCATCGATCCAATGGACTCTTCAGCATTCTCCTGGAGGGAAGCTGCTTCTTCCGTTGCGCGATTTTTTACTTCATCAATATATTCTTTTCCTTTTCCGATCCATTGAGAAAGTTCATCTACCCAGTCGTCAGCTGTTGACTTTAGATTTTTACGAAGGTCTGCACCTTTTTCAGGCGCAACGAGCATTCCAATTACAAGGCCAGCAGCAGCTGCACCCAGTATTCCTACAATTACTTTTGTTGTTGTCATAGCGTTATTAATAGTTTTAACGTAAGAGATTTATTTCTGATATAAGATTAAAAAAACCTATACCTAAAGCTAGCATCCAACCTTAAGATTTCTTGTAGATATATATCTACATCAAAAGATATTTAAGTTGGATTCATCATTCATTTCTATGTTTTAAGATCTTCAACATTCCGAAATTCATCGCGATATCGTTTAATGCGATCATGCGAAGTCCTGATTTCCTGACGTTGATTCGAGACCAGCGTTAACAGGTCCTGAGGCCAGCTTAACTCTGTTTGAAGCGCGTCCTGATATGCACGCAACGCAGCATCTTCACCAAATTCGCAAGACTCCAGCACAGCTCTTAAATCGTTACCAGAGAATGATACTTTCAGATCCATCCACATGCGATAGATCTTTCCAGACATAGTTGTGTCTGTAGCAGGCTCACCGCCTAAACTGATCACGGCATCAATCAGATCGTTCTTATAAGTTCGACTATCTTCTGTCATCTTAAAAAACAGCGATGTAATTTCTGCATATTCGGAATTTTGAATTTCCGAAGCAGCACGTTCATAACCTGTAACCCTGTCATTATTGATTTGGATGAGGTCGTTCAGAACGTCTATGATTTCTTCATTTTTTTCCATACTCAGGTTTTTAATTTGTTTTCAATTTCAACACGTTGTAACTCTTCGTTGGGGCACAACAAACGTGGTGTGTCCAAATCATAACCAAATTCAGAGTCTGATCCTTCAGGCTCTTCTGATTATACCCAACAGAAGTGCAATGACTGCGATTACAATAAGGATATGGATTAGTCCCGTTGCGCTATAGTAAAAAACGCCCAGCAACCAGCCAATGATAAGAATCACAGCGATGATATATAATATGCTATTCATAATAATAAGGTTTTATCGTTATCCATAAAAATTACTGCCAGCAAAAAACAGTTCAAAGTTTGAGGTTCAAAGTTCAAGGTTTGACAATTGTTTATCGTTATCGAAACATCAGCAAGGCGATGCAACCAAACTCTCCCAGTTATATTTGCTTACCAAACAGTTTTCAAATACCAACCTCAAACGTCAAACCTTAAACAATCCAACCCATCGTTTCGAACACCAACTTTGAACTTGAACTCCTATATAACACACCTCCAAACGAAAACCTTCAAGGCGATTCTGGATAATCCATTGCGTTTCTTGATCTTTTTTTATGGCCTCACTCCTTCCTCTCTCCGAGAGAGAGACTTAGGAATCAAGAAACGCAATGGATTCACGAGATTTTTCAATGGTCCTTTTTCGTTCTTCTTGAAGTTTACGTAAGCTATGAATTATCATAAAACAAACCTCGGGCGTCAAACTCGAAACCAAAGGCAGTTACTTTTTTATCAAAGCCAATCGGACCCGGTGGTAGGGTCTTTGAACTTTGAATCCGAAGGAACCATGAACTACTTATTAGCCTTTTCTTCACTCCGCGCTTTCTTTCTGAAGTAGCCGCGGAATAAAAAGTTATGTTGTAACGCCTCCATGTTCTCATCCAGTTTCGCAGAAGCAGATTCCGCGTTGTCGAGGGTAACTTTAAGTTTATCCGCAAAGGCGGTATCAGCAAGCAGAACACCGATGGCACTCTGATCACTGTTCAATTTATCAACAAGGTCTTCAAGGCCCTTAGAAACAGCTTCCGTGTTTTGACTTACCTTATTCACATTCGCCATCGTTTTACTAAAAGTGTAAGCAATGCTGGTATCGGTAGCCAGCATATGAAGTAATCCGTCGCCTTCGTTTAAGGTACGAAACAGATTTTGTAATTCGCCGGAAGCCTTCGCAGTTTGATAAGTAGTCAGGCGCAATTGCTCTGCAGTAGTACGAAGGTCCTGTGCAAAAGCGCCATCATTCAATAATTCTCCGACGATACCTTGTCCATCGTTGATACGTTTCGCCAGTACTTTAAGATCGGAAGTTAAAGACCGCGTATTATCACCAACATCGCGTGCAATATTGATCAGCTCTTGTGTATCCGCAGGAGAAAGGGCGCCTAACGTATCGGAATCCTCAAGTATTTGAGATGCAACACCAGGCCTGATCACCACGATTTTATTCCCTACCAAACCATCGGACCCAATAGATGCCGTAGCATCCTTTTTTATGAATTTATTTTGATTTTCTTTTAAACTGAGCGCAACCACTACATGCCCTTCTTTAACAATCCGGACTTCTTTAACCGTTCCGATTTTAACACCCGAAAGCCACACGTTGTCACCTTCCTTGAGGCCTTCCACGTTTTTAAAGATAGCATGTGTAACAAAAGTTTTGCTGAAAATATTATTCTCGCTTCCGATCAGGAATACGGTAGCTAGAAATAACACCAGTCCGGCCAGAACAAACATACCTAGTTTGATATTTTGTTTAATTTCTTCGGATTTCATCTTACGTAGTATTTAAATTTTTTATCATGTATCCGCGCTTCAATAACTAAAGAATGATTCAAGCTCTGGATGTTTTGTGGTTTTCAACTCATCAAAAGTTCCCTCCAGTGCGCTTACGCCATCGATCAGTGCCACAATTCGAT
Source organism: Ohtaekwangia sp. (assembly GCA_035628875.1). GTDB lineage: Bacteria > Bacteroidota > Bacteroidia > Cytophagales > Cyclobacteriaceae > Ohtaekwangia. The sequence goes on from DASPIZ010000055.1 coordinate 138,810, forward strand.
CTCCGGTTTGTCGCGCACATGTAATGTCATGCGTGATGATGATGGATGAAGTATTATATTTATCACGCACCCCAACAATAAGGTCGTTGATTTCTTTTGAAGTAATTGGATCCAATCCGGCAGTGGGTTCATCGTATAACATGATCTTTGGCTGAAGGATCAATGTTCTTGCAATCCCAATTCGTTTTTTCATTCCACCCGAAAGCTCTGATGGCATTCGGTCCGCTGCTTCTGCCAGCCCCACATCATCGAGCGCATCCATAATACGTTTATTCAATTCAGCGGTTTTAAAAATGCCGAGATTACGTTGTAAGGGAAATGCGAGGTTTTCGCGTACACTCATCGAATCATATAAGGCGCTACCCTGAAAAGAAAAACCAACCTGAAGTCGCAATTCATTTAACTTCGCCGGCGTAAGCGAAGTTACATCGTAACCAAGCACATTGATTTCGCCTGCATCCGGCCTAATCAACCCGACCATACATTTAATCAACACCGACTTGCCTGTGCCTGACCTGCCCAGGATAACCAGATTTTCGCCCTGGCATACATCCAAGTTAATATCACGAAGTACAACACGATCATTAAAAGACTTTTGCAGTCCGCGAATCTTTACCACACACTCGTCGTTATGATATTCAAATTTCCTTGGTGTTGTTTCGCCGCGGTGTAACATTATCTGAAGAGGTTTATAAACTGCAAAGAGACCAAGTCTATCACAAAAATGAAAATCATCGACACAACTACTGCGGTATTGGCTGCCTTTCCTACACCGGAGGTACCACCGGATGTATTATATCCCGCATAGCAACTGACCAGTCCAATCGCGAATCCAAAAAACGCGGACTTAATAAGCGATGAAAATATATCAAGGTACGTAACTGAAGCAGCTACTTCATTGAAATACAAAAGTATGCTGGAGTTATTAAAGACATTCACCATAAGGAAAGAACCCATCAATGCAATAACATCGGCATACACCACGAGAATCGGCAGCATGATGGTAGTCGCTACTACCCGGGTTACGATCAGATACGAAAAAGGTCGTGTACCTGAAACTTCCATGGCGTCTATTTGCTCAGAGACGCGCATACTACCAAGTTCAGCACCGATGTTAGATCCCAATTTACCAGCGCATATAAGTCCCGTGATCAAGGGACCAAGAGAACGAACAACGGCCTGGGAAACCAGAGAAGGTAACCATGATTCAGCACCAAATGATGCGAGCGATGGCCGTGACTGTTTTGTAAATACAATTCCGGCAATGAATGCAGTGAAGCCTATTAAAAAGAAAGATTTATAGCCTACGACAAAACATTGTCTGAGAATCTCTCTAAACTCAAAGTCAGAAGTAAAAAAATGCCGGATTGTTTTACCAATAAACCTCGCAATCTCTGCAAGTTCAATTAACAGCTTTCTCATGGTAACCGGTTAAGATCATACTGTTGCCGGTTAAAACATAATGCCAGAGACTTACGCCAGTAAAGCGCGGATATGGGATAAAGTGAGTGGCTTTGCCAGTACATTGACGTTTTTCCGCAACCACCTTGCAGGATCGAAATGATAGGCGCTAACAAGATTAACTTTGCAATGGGGCAATTTCGCCTGAATCACATCCAATTGTTCCCATCCTAATCCATCTGGTAGATTATTATCCAGGAATATTATTTCAGGTTTAACAGTATCAACCAACTTCATACCTTCCTGCAGGGTTAATGCAGTAAATACTTTAAAATTCAGTTGCGACAGGAACGCCTTCCAGAGGATACATGAATCCATTTCGTCATCAATAATTAAAACAGTAGCTGGTGTTGTCATAAATTTCGATTCCCTAAGTACGTGTTTATCCCTCAGTAAATAGCAAGAAATTTAACACATTCTATTCACAACGTTATTCACAAGGAGCCTGTAGAATTACTTACACAGCCATCACCATGAAAACACAAATGAAAAGGGCATAAGTTTTTAAATTGTAAATACATGTCGCTAAGACAGTAAATTCAACTTCAATATGGCATTATATGAAAGAACTCAAAAACAAAGCCGAAACGTTGACGGAACATGTTAGCGAATACATTGAAACATACATGGCCTACTCGATACTTAAAGCCACTGATAGAGCAGCCGGAATAGCCGCGGTAAGTATTACAACAGTCATTGTTGCCTTACTTGGATTCTTTTTTCTACTCTTCATAGGTATAGGATTAGGTTACCTGATCGGACAACAATTAAATAATATGTTTGCCGGGTTTGCTATTGTGGCGGGCTTTTTTGCACTATTGATCGTGCTCATCCTGGTAATGAAGAAAAGTGTGTTTGGTCCGTATTTTAGAAACCTGATTATCAAATCCACCTATGAATAAGCATGTAAAGCCCATCGCATCATACGAGGACCTTATTCACGAAAAAGAACGATTAGAGGAACTCCTTAAAGTACAACGTAATCAGATCACCAAAGACCTTGATGAAATAAGAGAGGAATTCAGACCTGTGGTCATCGCTTCCGAGATGTTCGGGAAGCTATTATCCCGGGAAGATGGAAAGGATCCACTGGTGAGTACAGGTACCAATTTCACGATCGATCTCCTCGTCGGTAAGCTCTTTGCAAAGTCGAATTTTTTGGTACGACTGTTTGTACCTGCTATCCTGAAAAACTTGTCATCGCATTACATTCCGAAAGCACCTGTGATGCAAAAACGAAAGGTAACCAGGGAACCTGTACTAGCCGGAGAATAAGAAGCAGGAATCATTAAGAAACCAGAAGCTGATCAGTTGATCAGCTTTTTTTATGTGTAGTCGGAACAGATTTACCCAGTTTTCAACACCTTGCTGTTTCGAAACAGCATCCATCAACAACGATATGGCTATACGATCTGGCATTTTATTTTTCCTGTATGTAGAAACAACACAAGGTCAAAGCGACCATTATGTTTAACTAAAAAATGAATTATGAAATTAACAACAGTATTTTTAATCCTCTTTATGGTTGGTGGCATGCTGGCAGGTTGTAACCTGACCAAGTCTCAGAAGGGTGCTGCCATTGGAGCTGGTGCCGGCGGGGCAGTAGGCGCTGGAATTGGTAAAGCCGCAGGAAACACTGCGCTTGGCGCTATTATCGGTGCCTCCGTTGGTGGTATAACAGGAGGAATCATCGGCAGACAAATGGATAAACAAGCAGAGGAAATTGAGGATATTCCCGGAGCGGAAGTCACCCGCGTAGGTGAAGGAATCAACGTAACATTCGACAGCGGTGTATTATTCGGACTCGACAGTGATGACATCAGTGCCACTGCTAAAACGAAATTGCTTGAACTTGGGGAAATTCTTAATAAGTATCCAGACACCTATATTCTTGTAGAAGGTCATACCGATGCTTCTGGTTCTTCATCACACAACAATAAATTATCAAAACGAAGAGCAGAATCTGTAAGTACCTTCTTGGAAGAAAACAACATTGATGATTCACGTATTAAAACAGAATGGTACGGGGAAGAACAGCCAAAGTATGCGAATGATAATTCAGCCAACATGGCGAAGAACAGACGTGTGGAATTTGCAATATACGCCAATGAGGAAATGGTGGAAAAGGCAAACGAGCAGGCTTCGAACAGATAAATGAATTTACAGTCACGCTCTTAAGTGAGCAATAACGAATTAAACATGGCAACACATCAGGATTATAACCATCAAAAAGCAAGTCAAAAGTTGAAAGAGCTGATTGATGAGGTTTCAATTTGTATGATGGCAACAACAGATACAGAAGGTAGTGTCTCGAGTCGCCCCATGACAACAATCTCCTCAGAAGACGGAACTTTGTGGTTCTTCACCAATGAGCACAGTGGAAAAGTAGACGATCAGGAGGAGGATCCCACCATCTATCTCATGTATGCTGATCCTTCCAAACAAACTTATATTCATATTCGTGGCACATCTTCCCTGGTTACTGACAGGCAAAAGATAAAAGCATATTGGAGTCCAATTTTAAAAGCGTGGTTTCCGGAAGGCACAGATGATCCAAAGTTATGTTTATTAAAAATAAATGTAGAAGAAGCACGGTACTGGGACTCATCATCGAACAAGATGATTGTGTTCTTTGAAATGGCTAAAGCCTTACTAAAGAACGAGCCTTATCGTGAAGGTGAAACAGGTACACTAAAGAATCTGTCGCACAGATGAGAATAAAAACAGCAAGCCAGAATCCATAAAACAATTAAATATAAAATTATGAACAAGATAACGATAATACTTTTAACAGGAATACTATGTTGTGCCATCCCGGGGTTTGCACAAGATGAAAACCCAACCCGCCTAGGTGTAAAGGGCGGTGTAAACTTTTCAAATTTCCGGGTTGACAAAATCGCGGATAATAACATGAAGGCAGGACTTAACCTTGGGTTATTCGCCAAACTTCCCGTTGGAGCTATGTTCTCTATTCAGCCAGAGCTGTTGTACAGTAGTAAAGGTGCTAAGCTTAAATATGACAATTTCATTCAGGGAGAAGGAGAATATCGTTTCAATATGAACTACCTTGAGCTACCCGTACTTGCGGTCTTTAATATTGGAAAATATTTCAACATACACGCCGGACCTTATGCTGCATTTCTGACATCCAGTAACATCAAGGATATGGACGACGATGGCACTATCGAGGGCGTTAAAGACATTGACGTTGACAATTTTAACCGTTTCGATTATGGTGTTGCAGCCGGTATCGGAATAGATGTTAATGGATTTATCGCTGGAGCAAGATACAATTACGGCTTACAGGAAATCGGTGAAGAGGGAAACCTTACGGGAGAACTAACCAGTGATTCAAAAAACAGTGTAGCTACTATTTATATAGGTTTTGGCTTTTAATTCTTACGGAGAGGGTGATCCACCCTCTCCTATTTTTTATAATGATAAATATTAAAAGAAACGTTTAGTTAATACACCTCGCCGCTAACGGTCTCTTTAATTTTAGGAATACTCACAATAAATTTTGAACCTGCATTCACTTCAGACTGCACATCGATTGTCCCTCCATGTGCCTGCACAATATTAAGCGTTGATGCAAGGCCGAGCCCCATACCATTTCTTTTGGAAGTAAAATAGGGTTCAAACAGTTTAGAAAGAATTTCCGATGGGATACCACACCCGTTGTCAGAAATCTCAACCACATAAGCATCATTATGATCGTGTAAACATACCTCGACTTTCCCAGAACCGTTGGTAATTGCTTCGGTGGCGTTCACAACAATATTGAGAAAAGCAATCTTTAACTTTTGCTCATCAGCCTGTATCAGCCATGGCTCGTCGCTAGGATAGTTTACCTTAATATCGATTGACTTAAGTGTAATACGATCAGAAGCCATCTGAACCGAATCCGCAAGAACAGTTTGGAGACTTATTACTTTAAATGTTTTTTCAGTAGGCCGGTAACTATCGAGGAGTTCGGCGATAAGGTTATCAATCCTTTTTCCATTCCGCTGAATAATTTCAATAAAGATCCGGTCGTCTTCACTCAGTGTAGCCGTATTCAGTTGTTCGACGGCCATCTGAACATTATTGAGCGGATTGCGGACTTCGTGTGCCAACGTACGGACCAGGCGCCCTGCCGAGGCAAGCTTTTCAGCGTACAATGTTGCGCGTTCAGCTTTTTTCAGATTGGTGATATCATGAAGAATGCCTTGAATATACGATTCACCATTTGTGTCCAATTGACCCGTAGCTGTTAACACGACATACTTCTTTTCCTGGCTTTTGTCCCGAAGAACCAGTTCAAGGTCCACTACTTCCTGATCACGTAATAAACCTTCCCTAATTTTATCCTTTGCTGGTTTATTCTCAATGAGATCATACAGACTAAGACCGAGTAAATCCTTTTTATCGAAGGCGAGCAATTGTGAAGTAGCAAAGTTGACATCTTTAAAACGCAAATTGTTATCGGTAATAAAAACGGCGTCTTTTGACCTCTCAAAAATGTTCCTGTATTTCTGTTCATTGGCCCGCAAAGCCTTGATTGCAGCAGCGCGTTCGAGGGCGTAACGGATACAACGCTCAAGTTTTTCAGTAGTTAACTCTGATTTTATAAGGTAATCCATGGCACCAATGCGCATGGCTTCATTATCTATGGTAGGATTTCCAAAACCTGTGAGCAAAACGATTGGCTCCTCGCATTTCAATGCTTCAGCGTCGCGCAATAGATCAAGTCCGGTTTTAGCACCCAGTCGATAGTCAACAAAATAAATGTGATGTGCTCGATTAGCAAGTTGCGATACGGCGTCGGTATAGTTATAACACCATTCGATATTGAATCGGTTTGCTTCAATAGCTTTGAGGTAATCACTGATGATTAAAAAATCATCATAATCATCATCAATAATTAATACACGCGTTTCCGCAGATGATTGGGGCATGAGTTTTAATGAAATTGTCTTTCCGGAAGAATTATTGAAAACACGGAACCGGTACCTGGCTCGCTGGTTGCATAGATAATGCCTTCATGGTTATCTATAATTTTTTTACAAATGGCAAGGCCTATACCGGTACCTGAATATTCGGCTTTACCGTGAAGCTGCTGGAAAATTTCAAAAATCTTTTCACCATACTCAGGCTCAAATCCAATTCCGTTATCTTCAACGTTAATCTGATAGAATACCTGATCAAAAGGTAAAAAATGGGCTGATTTCTCCTTATGATTTAAACGTTTACATGAGATCGTTACAACAGGTGCAACACTCTTTTTACGGAACTTTAATGCATTTCCGATAAGGTTATTAAACAACTGGCGCATTTCAGAAGAAACTGCTTCAATAACCGGTAAGGATTTTACTTTAAATGTTGTGGCGGTTTCTTCAATCCGTAACTCCTGATCTGCCATCACTTCATCCAATACAGTGTTTAAATCGCATTGCCCGAAAGATTCAGACACACGCGTGAGCCGTGAAAACTCCAGCAGGTTGCTAATCAACGCACGCATGCTTTGGGCTGATGCATTAATGCGTTCTACATAATTTACCACGTCTTTATCGAGTGACGTTCCAACTTTAGTGCGAATGCGATCACAAAATGTAAGGATTTTCCGAACAGGTTCATTTAAGTCGTGAGAAGCCACATAAGCAAATTCCTCTAATTCCTTATTCGACTTGTTTAGTTCACGTATGATGCGTTCCCGGCCTTGTTCAGCATTTTTGTTAGTTGTTATGTCTCGCGTAATACCAATGATACGCTTAACATTCCCCTCCGAATCTTGAATTGCTTCGCCCTTTGTATAGACGAATTTCTCGCGTCCGGTTTTTGTACGTACCATGTATTCTATCGCGAAACCTTTTTTGTCGAGAATTGCCTTTTCTATCGTTCTGTTAAAATCTTCGATGTGTTCGGGCAAAATATGTTGCGTAAAGAAATGAAGGGAAAAATCTGACACGTCTTCACGTTGATATTCCAGAATATGGAACATCCCATCGGTCCATTTAATATCCGTTCCAGTGGCATCCATGCTCCATGTTCCATACATGAGCAACTTTTCAGCTTCACTGAATAACTGGCGCGTAGCAACTGCCTCTTCTTCTTTTTTTATCCGGTCCGTTACATCCTCCGCCAGGCATAACAACGACAAAGGGGTACCTTCCTGGTCGCGCTGAAAAACCCGTCCTACATTTTTAAAAACGCGTGATGATTCTCCTGTCACATTGAAGCGTGATATAAAAGTATGGGACTCTTTGTCTTTAAGAAAAATAATTTTTTGCAGTTCATTCTGCACAAAATCGATATCAGCCTGAAAAACAAGCGCCGACAAACTATCCTTCTTTAGGCTGACGTCTTCTCCACCCAGATCACTTACCTTGTTGTTAAGGTAACTGATCTGTTTAGAATTTAAATCATATACGTAAATGAGTGCAGGAAAGAAATCGCTGAATGTTTCGCGAAACCTGGCAGCATTCTCATCCGATTGGAACAATGAATTTAGATACTCAACGGGCTGATTCATATTTCAGATTCAAACTTTTCACCACGCAGCTCCTGGTATTGTCGAATTTTGTTGTAAAGTGTCTTTCGATCAATCTGTAATACTTTGGCTGCCTTACTTTTGTTGAAATTTACTTTCTTAAGGGCTTCCAGGATAAGCTCGTATTCGGCGTCGATCCCGGCACTTTTCAAGCTCTGCTCTTTGGGTGCCACCTTTTTTACGGGTATACTATACGATGAAGGAAGCGGTGTACTTTGAATGGAGGGTGGCATCTGCATCACCACGCTTTGTATTGGCTCGGAGGAACCTTCGAACTGAAGCTTCGTGAAGTTTGTAAGCTCAAATGGAATGCTCTTTACATCCACGTATTCTTCATCGCACAAGAGTGTTGCACGTTTTACTACGTTTTTAAGTTCGCGCAGATTCCCGTACCATACGTAGGTTTTAAAAATCCGTTCCACTTCCGGATGGAATCCCTTGATTGATTTACTTAATTCGTCATTTGCGATCGCCAGGAAGTGGTTTGCAAACACCATGATGTCGCTTACGCGTTCACGCAACGGCGCAACCTGGATTGAAAATTCATTAAACCTGTGATAAAGGTCTTCCCGAAGTTTACTATTCCCACTGGCATCCCACAGCTTTTCATTACTTGCTACGATAATCCGCACGTCAAGATCAATATCTTTTGTTCCGCCTACCCGCCGCATCTTCCGCTCTTGCACAACGCGAAGTAACGCGATTTGAACATCATACGATAAGTTGGCAATTTCATCCAGGAAAATCGTCCCTTCATTGGCTACTTCAAAGCTTCCGATCTTTTGATTTAATGCTCCTGTAAAAGAGCCCTTTTCATGTCCGAACAGTTCGCTCGCGGCAAGTTCTTTTGAAAGAACACCACAGTCTATGGCCATAAAAGGTTTGTGACTGCGTTTGCTTCGCTTGTGAATCTCCTGTGCAATCGCTTCTTTCCCACTTCCGCTTTCTCCATAGATGATGACACTGTAATTCGTAGGCGCGACAAGATCGATTTGTTTAAGAATGCTTTTGAAATATGGACTATCGCCGAAAATATATTCTGACTTAGGAAGGCTCTGACCGCGTTTTGCGGAACCATTTTTATCGCGCGAATGATTCGCGTTACCATTGTCATTAAAAGAACCTAGTACCGGCGTGATTGCACGATCCAGGGCTTTCCGTATTGTTAAAAGAATTTCTTCCGGGATGAGCGGTTTAATAATGTAATCGACAGCTCCCAATCGCATTACTTCTACGGCTGTTTTTATATTGCTGAATCCTGTAATAATAATCACTGGAGTTGATGGATTGATCTCCTTGATTGCTTTCAGCACAGAGGTTCCATCCATGTCTTCCAGTTTAAAATCACAAAGGATTAAATCTGGTACACTTTCGTTAATGAGTTCCAGTGCTTTTTTGCCTTTATTGGCTTCAGAAACTTCATACCCATGTTTTGAAAGAAAACGACTTAGCACAAGGCACAAGTCTTTTTCATCATCAATAATTAAAATTTTCGCCATTTTTTAGTTGTTTGTTATGCAGCTGCAGTTCGATGATGTATTGTATTCCAACGTAATTGTGCCGCAGGAATACGAAGCTCATCACGGTATTTTGCTACGGTTCGTCTTGCAATCTTCAATCCCCGGTTTGCCAGCAGTGTAGCTATCTGTTGGTCAGAGTACGGACTTGATTTATCTTCAGTCATAATGACTTGCTGAATAGCTTCCTGTACTTTACGAACACTTACAGCAACGCCTTCCTGATTTGCAATTCCTTCGTTGAATAAATTTTTGATGAGGATATTTCCGGATGGTGTTTGCACATATTTGTTGCAAGTAATCCGAGAAACAGTTGATATATCAACGCCAACCATATCTGCGACATTTTTAAGAATCATAGGTTTGAGTAATAACTCATCGCCGGTCATAAAGTAGTCGTACTGAATTTTTACAATTGCCTTCATCACTTTCAGCATCGTAGATTCACGTTGCTTAATGGCATTGACAAACCATTCTGCCGCGCTAAGTTTATTTGACAAATAACGGGTTGTGGCCTGATCACCATTTCCTTTTTCGATGTCTTGTACTTTCGACTTCCAGGAAGAATTTATCTTCAGGGAAGAAGCTTTTTCTTTATAAAGTGTCACATGAAGCGTGTTCTCCTGCTGCATAACAATAAAATCCGGAATAATGGTATCGTATTGCACTGGCGAACTGTCACCTTTAGGAACAGGTTTTAGCTTTAGTGTGCCGAGCAGATCAAGCGTTAATGTAAAATCCTCTTCATCGATCCCAAGTGCATCAATAATGCGATTGAAGTTTCGTCCTTTTAATTCGTTATAAAAATTTTCAAGGATCTTAATACCCAGCTTAACGTCGGGCTCTTTTGTATTCATACGCTTCAGCTGAATCAACAAGCATTCGTGAATCGATGAGGCGCCAATCCCAACAGGTTCAAAACCCTGAATGAGTTGAATCATACGTTGCACTTGCGCAGGATCGATCAGTTTGAGATTTTTCAGGGAATAGTCATCGGCAACGGTCTCTGCATTTCCTTCGAGGAAACCTTCCTCTGTTAAGCTGTTGATAATAAATTCTCCGAGCTGAGCATCCTCTTCATTGAGTTTGCAAAGATTCAATTGGTTAATTGCTTCCGTACGAAAATCAGAACTTGTTACCAATGTTTTACTCGGTAAAATTTCCTGACGGGAAAATTGCGGATTGTTGTTATAATCAGGAATGTCATCATAAGCATACTCTTCCCAATCCTGATACTCCTGCGTTTCGTCTTTATCGTTTTTCTCCGTTTGCAATTCCTGTTCAGAGTCCTGCTCGATCAAAGGATTCTCTTCCAGTTCATTTTGAATGCGTTGCTCAAGCTCAATGGTGTTGAGGTGAAATAAATGCAACATTTGGAGTTGTTGCGGATGAATTTTGAGCTGTTGTTTTTGGGTAATATGTTGATATAGCATACAGGTGGTCTTTTGGGTTTCGACTGAGGCTAATACAACCTTAGAACCAAAAATTCAAGTATCCTCAATAGATTGATAACCAGCTATTTGCAAAATTTCGTACCAAGTACCGGAAACCCACATATTGGCGAACTGGGTATCAAATTACACATTACGGGGAATTAATGACAACCTGCTTTTTAATTTCTTTTGAAAAAGACACGTATTTCCCGCAATTGGGGAAATCGGAGAGGGTAAAGGAACGCGGGGTAAACCTAATTTTGTTTGCCCTGTCGTATGGCGTTAAAATCACGTCGTATTTCTTCTAATGCTGCGTAGGCTTTTCGATTGAGAGAAACATCAGCTTGCGCTTGTTGAAACTGATCAATAAGCTTATCAAGTTGTATTAAGTGTTGGCTGATTTTTTTCTTTGCATCACTATGCTCCTGATCAGAAACATTTTTATCGGAAGGCGTATGACTTATTTCTACAGTATACGTCTTAATCGAATCACGCAATACAACAAGATCATTTTTTAGTTCATCGTGTGCCTTCATTCGTTGCATCTTATCGCGTTGTTCGTCACCTCCAAGTGGCACAGTATCCAACGTAATATCTACACGTCCCACCTGGGCTGTAGATACCGTTGTAATCAAAGTTAAGACAATGATGAATACAAATCTCATTGTGTTAAAATCATGGTTGAATTAGTCGATTCATATTTCTTTATACGTTGCGCTTTAATCAGCAACATCTCCCGCTCCCGCTGTTGTTCTGCCATTACCTTGTCCGTAGAAGGAAAAATAATTTTTATCAGCAAATAAGTAAAAGCCATAAACAATGGATACCCAATAACGAAAGACAAAACAAGCATCAATTCCTTCATAACAAATACGATTATAATTGAGGTTATTAACCCATGACCTTTTCGCAGCATGGTTACTTTACATGATGTGAAAATTAAATGCCTCAGGGATTATAATACTGATCATCGTTAGTTCTACAAAACTACGCGTGGGTGCGAATTAGATTCTACACAGAAAAATCCCGCTGCCGGCTTACCTGATCTTTTCAAAGTCAAGCTCCTTTGCTTCCTGCTTAATAATAAAGACTGCGGAAGTATCGGGTTGGATGCCACCACCATAGTGCAAGGCATACACTTTGGTGAACTCGGCGCCAAAGAATAAAATAATGGACGAATAATAAACCCATAAAAGCAGTAAAACAATAGACGCAGCCGTGCCAAAGGTGACACCGATGTTAGACTGGCTCAAATAGAATCCGATCAAAAATTTACCAACAAGAAAAAGTATTGAGGTAAAAGCAGCACCGATAAAAGCATCTTTCCATTTTATTGAAGCATCTGGCAATACCTTGAAAATAATAGCAAACAAACAGGAAATAACAGCAAACAGAAAAATGTAATTAATACCCTGAAAAAGATAAACTGTCATCTCATCGAAGAAATTGAATAATGCATTGTGTAATACATCCACCACGGCGTGAATAACCAATGACACGAGCAGAATAAAACCAAAACTAATAATAAGTGAAAATGAAATCACCCTATTCATAATCAGATGAAGCCAACCCTTTTGTGGTTTAGCTTTCACAGACCAGATATAATTGATTGAATCCTGAATTTCCGTAAAAACGCCTGTAGCACCGATTAATAAAATAACAACTCCAACAACGGCTCCTGAAGCACTCAATTGTGATTCTTCAATATTTTGTATGATCTCCTGGATTTGCAATGCGGCTTTACTTCCAACCAAGCCGTTGATTTGCCCGTAAATCTTTCCTTGCACCGCCTCGCGCCCATAAAAAATCCCGGCGAGCGAAATAACCACAATCAATAACGGGCCAATGGAAAAGATGGTGTAATAAGATAAAGCAGCACTTAACTTCATGCCATTATCTGCGAAGAATTCAGTAGCTGCTTTTTTAAGTATCCGCCAGAAACGAAGCATCACTCGGTGGTTCGATCTTCGATTTTTACATTCTTCATAAACTTCTCTATCAACGGATCGGAGTACATTCCATAGGCATCCAGCAGCGTACCCTTTTGGCCGTCATTTGTTTCGATGATGTATAAGATTGAATTATCTTCAGGGTCGGAAATACCTTCATACCTGAAGTAATTTACAATCAATAAATCAGAGGGCTGGTATACCTGTGACGTTTCCAACAACTGCAATCCTTCCGGCACTACTTTGAAGTTTTTGTCGTATCCCAGATGAAGCATATGATTCATCTGCTGCGTCATATCGCGCATGTACGGAATTTTTATTTTTGAGTCGTTTAATGGCGTGTTCATAATGTTATTTATTAAATGATTGATGTTCGAATTTAGATGTTAGTCACTCAGGCTTATCATAGGTTAGTAAACTATCGTGCTGATGTAATATCCTTATCGATGAAGCAATGATAGGCTGCAAGGATGTATCCGCTTTGTCATAATATTTTTCGCATTCACGCGAAAAATCAATAGTCAATTCATGTATCTCCTTGCGCCACGCCTTATCGAAATTCTGCCCTTCTTTATCGTATAATCGCTTTACACGAAGGGTTGTTTTTTCCGGACCAGAAAACGGGATACTGATTCCTTTAGCCTCCGCATATGTTTTGAGCTTTACTGAAACAGAAGTTTGTCCTTCAATCATTTGCTTTGCCTTACCTTGAAGCAAAATATCGGAACATTTCTCCTCTCCTAACTGGGCTACTTCCAGAATACCATATGCGGCATCCAGGGCATCTACTACAAATTGCGCATCTTTAATTTCTTCGCGGTCATTGAATTTCTCCTGATTAAGTTCTTCCACGTTTTGCTTATTGGTATCAGTGCCACAGTTCGCAAAGACAACAACAATGAAAGATAAACCTAGAAAATAGCTGTATCGGATTAAGTCCATATCGTTAAAAAATGAAAACCTTATGCCAGTCAACGGAGTCAGTTCCATCGATTCTCCCGGATACTAATATCCCTTCAATTCAACTTCTGTATTAAATGGCTTTGTGGTTGTTCGTATTCAATTCAGCTGAATGAAATGAAAAGAGGTTGCCTTCACATAGAAAGACAACCTCTCTTCTGACACAGTGACCATCAAGGTCGCCGGGCCATACCTGTTATAAGGGAAATTACAAATAGTATAAGGAACAGGAAGAAGAGGACTTTAGCAATTCCTGCAGCTCCTGCTGCAATTCCTCCAAATCCAAAAACAGCTGCAATAATTGCAACTACGAGAAAAATCACAGTCCAGCGAAGCATATCAATTTAATTTAAGTGAAACATATCTATTGCATTGACAATCCCATGCCACGTTGGGTCACAATGTCAATTCTGGCGGATAGCAGGTGATTGGGTACGTTGTTCTACAGTTCCGGCTAATCCCCTGGCGTGAAAGAAGTTCAATATGCTGGTATTTAATTTTCTCATATATGATAAACCATGAAGGAGAATAAACAGCTTTTACCCATGGTAGCAATGCTTTAGTAGCAATAACTTTTATGCATTTTCATTCAGTCAGATGTGCTTGTACATAAGAGCATGCTGGTGAACCAAGATAAACCAAAAGTGGGGTTCTGGTTAAAGGTCGTTATTTCGGTAACGGCCTTTTCTTTTATCCTAATTTCTTCAGAATACGCATCAGTATTTTTTCATCGCTTGTTAAATCGGTTCTCAAATCAGGTTCTTCAATTTTATCAAGTGCATTGAGATATTCTGCCAGTCCATTCTCCTCATAAAGGCGTATCAGCCCCGGATGAACATAGTATTTTTTGCAAACAGCACGCGTGTTTCCAAGTTTATTACTTACTTCGTTAAGGGCCTGCACAACATTCCGCTGACATTGTGTTGTTGAGATTGCTTCGCCCACCGCACACAATGATCGAAGAAGATTTAATGAGCCTGCCCACGTACGAATATCCTTTGCTGTAAATGCGTCACCTGTTGCTGTCTTGATATAATCATTCACCATTCCGGAATCAACTGTATTTCGATTTCCTTCTGCATCATAATATTGAAATAATTCCCTTCCGGGAATATCCCGACACTGCTTCACAATCCTGGAAAGACGCTTATTTCTCAAGGTAATCTTTTGCTCTTTTCCTTTTTTGCCGATAAAAGAAAATTGCAGTTCACTGCCGTTAATTTTAACATGACTATCCTTCAAGGTTGTAATACCATAAGAACCATATAGTTTTTCGTAATCTTCACTCCCCACACGGATGTATGTTCGTTCCATCAAGGAAATTACCGTAGCAACAACACGTTCTGCGCTTAAATCCTTTCGTCGCAGATCTATCTCTATCGCGCAACGCAACTTTGGTAACACCTTTCCAAATTCCAGTAGTCGATGAAATTTGGTTTCATTACGTACCTCACTCCACCGCGTATGATATCGATATTGTTTCCGATTGCGCTGATCAAATCCGGTAGCCTGGATGTGACCGTTTGAAAAAGGACAAATCCATACGTTAGTCCACGCAGGTGGAATCACCAGTGACTTAATCCGAATAAGTTCCTTTTTTTCAACAACACGTTCGGCATCCCTGTAATAGGCATACCCATTTCCTTTTTTTATCCGACGAATTCCCGGTATAGAATCTTTCACATAGCGAAGGTGCACGGCCCGGGCCGTTTCAACAAAATCGTGATCAAGATTTAACGCGCTTTCATGGCTAAGGTGTGCAATGACAGAATGCTCTTTTAATTCCATATCATTTTAAGTTGTAAATAGGAATAAAATTGTAATACCCTATCAAGTTGTTGCTTTGTATCAATGCCCGGCATAGCTTTCGACTTAAACTGAATTTGAACGGTAGTCTATATGGAAACAAGCGATCCACTATACTTAATTGAAGAAAAACTGGAACAGTGGTGGGAATACGCTGTCCGCATGCTTCCCAATTTTATATTAGCGATTGTCATCATCTTTGCTTTTATCATTGCCGCAAAGTTTGTTAAAAAAATATCTGCTGCTTTCATATTGCGTTTTACAAAAAGCGTATCGGTAAGCGGACTGGTTTCAGGCGCACTCTACAGTGTCGTTATTATTTCAGGACTGATGAGCGCGCTTGGTGTTTTACAACTCGATAAAACGGTTTCTTCATTGCTTGCCGGTGTTGGAATTATTGGCTTAGCACTCGGTTTTGCTTTTCAGGATCTGACAGCCAACTTTATTTCAGGTGTTTTTATAGCCTTCAAAAGACCATTTGATGTGGGTCATATTGTAGAAACAAATGGATTCCTGGGCACCATTGAAGACATCGAATTGCGCGCCACAAAACTTCGAACATCAGCAGGCCTTCACGTCATTATTCCAAATAAAGATATCTTTCAGAAGGCAATTATTAATTATTCGTTAACCGATAAGCGCCGCGTGGAGATTGATTTCATTATACCCAATACAGTGGATATACTTTTTGCTCAGAAAATTATTCGTGAAAGCATCACGGCTACATTGGCACCAGATAAAAAAAGTGAAATAGAGTTTTATTTTACCGCCATCGAAAATCCAAACATACGGATCAATGTAGCGTTCTGGACAGACCGTATCGAACCGCATCAATACATGGAGGCTAAGCACCATGCCATCATCGCCATCTACAATGTTTTTAAAGAAAATAAAATTTACAAAGTGCAAATTCCGGAACCTCGAAACCAAAGTATGCCAGCACAACTTTAGAAAGGATAACCAATGGCAATATTAAAAATGAGGTTGTCGGACCGCCACCTTGAGCTGAGTGGGTCAATCTCATCGAATACCCAGCGTTCGCCTTCATCCAAGTAAGGTTTGCGTATTGGAAAAGCAATATCAAATCGCAATACAAAAAAGCTAAAATCAAAACGAAACCCAAAGCCAGTACCAACAGCAAGCTCTTTCAAAAAAGTATCTTTATCGAATTGTCCATACTCAAGACCATCTGCAGTTTCCCGTGGCTGCCATAACCAGATATTTCCCGCATCAACAAACACGGCACCTTTAAAAGCTTTTATGATGTCGAGCCGATATTCAACATTGGCCTCAAGTTTAATGTCAGCACGCTGATCAATGAACCTTTGAACCACCGGCTTATCCCCCGGGCCAGGATCCAATGTTTCTTCCTGCACATTGAACGCTCCGGGTCCAACAGATCGTGCAGGAAACGCCCTGATACTGTTAGAACCCCCAATAGCAAATTGCTTAATATAGGGCAGCGTTTCAGAATTTCCATAAGCATATCCCGTTCCTACCATAAATCGCGTAGCTAACTTGGATTGAAGATTAAATTGCCAATAGTACCTAAAGTCAACATCACTCCGTACGTATTGCGAGTAAGGCGATCTCAATATCTCAAATGATTCTGTTTCGTCCGGATGCATGGCCCGCTGAATGGCATGTATTGCGTTGCCTGCCACTTCAAGATTTCCCCGAAAGTAGAAGCTATGTTCCTTATACTGGCGCTCTTCAAATTCGAGAACGGCATCATCCTTCATTTGTGTATTGAGCGTGTAGGAATACCGTGACCCGATGATAAACTGATCCTGAAATGAATTTTCCAAATAAGGATTTTGCTCGAGGAGTGCCTGAAAGTCGGGTGATTTTTTATCGGTCCTTACATAATTAATATCAATCGGAAACAATTCATGCGATTTGGAAGCGGATTCTCTCCACATGTACCCTGCCCCAAGGTTAAACGAGTTCAATCGAAAAAAGCCCACCCGGTTTTGCAGATTAACAGAAAAACGGAAATCGGTTTTCGGTAAATATTTTTTTGATGAGTAATCAATGCGAATTGGCGCAATGAATCGCGGTACAGTGAGACTGGATTCTACCCCAAGTTCGAATGAATTCAATGCATTACCGGTCTTGCCACCCATCTGCCATTCATACGAGGAATTCAATTTCAACTGAAACAACTCCGCACCCCGCAGAAAATTGCGGTTGGTAAAAGTTATTTCTACGCCCGGACCTACAAAACTATTTGACTTTGATACAGCCTGAAATTCAGCGCGAATAGATTTCTTCTTTAGCGGTGTAAGAAAAATATTCGCATTAAGCAACGCCGAATCAGGATGAACTTCATCAAACCGGACATTTACAAATTTAAAAACACCCAAGTCCATCAAGTGACTTAATGTAAGGTCATGGTCGTCACTGGTGTACATATTATTCTTACGAAGGTTAATTACATCGGTAATTACTGTGGGTCGAAACTTTTTTGTCACGTCATAATAATTCATACTGTCCACAACGACATGGCTGGACGTCAATTTCGACGTATCGGCATCCAATGTATAATCCGGAAAAATATTGATCTCATTAAAATGATAAATCCTTTTGCCGCGGGGAGGAATCCCTTTTTCCAGCTTAAGATCAAGGTCAACCTCTTTAAATCCGACGGTGCTATCTGCCTGAAAGATCAGATACCGGTCATCAAAAAAATACAAACCGAAGTTCTTTACAACGGTTTCAATGCGTTGCTGTTCTGCCTGAAGCCTTGCAAGGTCATAACGTTGACCTTGCTCAATCAGCGCATCTTCCCAAAGGGTTCTTAAAATCCTGGCGTAAGTACTATCCCTGCCTTTTGGATACGTTATGTCCTGAATGGTATAAGGTGGGTGTAAGAGCACTGTGTACACTACCTTACTTTCCTTTTTCCTTTCTTTCACCTCATACTCAACTTCAGATTTAAAATATCCATCGTTTTGAAGTTGTCCTGTTAGTAATCCTGCGGTACGTTCTGGTGAAACATCTTGCATAAGCACCGGAGCCTGACCAAATTTTTTCCGTATCCAGGCTTTCAGTCCCTTCTTCTTTGTTGCATCACGCTGACGAAAATAAAACCAAACCCCGGGTCGCATACCGAAGACCTTGGTATTTGGCTTTGGTGTGATCAGTGCCTCCAGATCTTTTTCAATCCCCCGTTTTCCACCAATTCCGCGCGCCTGCGATTTAAATTTTATTTCGGCACCGTTATAAAAAGATTCGCCTTCACTCAGATACTTTGTTGTATTACACGCAGGAAGTAAAACCGCGAGGATGACGAAGATCCACAGCGTTGTAATATTGGGAATATATTTGATATTGCTAATTATCTTTTTCATTGGCTTTAAACAACTCACGGAGTGAATCATAATCTTTAATGTAGATCAACCCTGCTCCTGTTTCAATAAGATCACCATCAATCATATCGTAATTACTATTTCTGAATCCGGTAATACGGAAACGGCCATCCTCGGTTAATTTATATTCCAGGGCAAGGTCGCCGATAAAATCTGTTACGGAATTCTGCTGATCAGCAGTTTCGCCTTCTAGATTTACGTTACCCGCTACTTTTACTACCAGTCGGTCATTCAACAGAGATTTTGAAACGCCGAGCTCAAGATCAGTTCTGCCTTCAGCCTTACCACTAGAGTATCCTTCATAGGATTTCAAATCAAATGAAAGCTCTACACCCTTTACATTGGATGACAACCTATTCAATTGTTCTGAAAGAATTTTACTCACACTGGTTCTGGCAGAACTGGCCAGACCACCAGCCGCTTTATTCTCAAAAGGATTATCGGAGATGAAACGTTTCAGTAACAACAAAGCAAAAACCTGCTTATTTAAATCAGATTCTCTCGTGTTTATATCCTGTATTTTAGCATACACATTTCCCCCAAAAGCATTCTGCTCGTCTTCCGGCATATCGAGTCGGAAGCTGATCTCCGGTGAAAGCAATTCGCCCTTAATCATGAGAAAAACCTGAAATGGCAACATTTCTTTATACCTCGCTAGTTCATCGTCTCCCACCTGGTTTGCTACAAGTTCAATCGGCGATGTCTCAACTTCATATAGTGCACTGATGTTCATCTGCGCGTTCATCGGGTCTCCCGACCACGTCATGGTACTTCCTTTCATGATTAAGAACTTTCTTTTAACAAGCTTATAAAACGATAGGTCATATGATCCTTCCGAAATTTCGTAACGACCCGTTAATTCCATTTCACCTGAAGGATCCATGTGTAACGTGAGTGTTGAATTACCCTTAACGGCTAGATTATCACCTGTAAGCGGATCGATGATTACATTGAAAGACTCCTGATCTGTTAACGCAATATTGGCCGTCAGATCCATTCCCGAGAAAGTGGATTTTACTGTATCGTTTGGATTGATCTTGGCCATAAAAGGATCTTGCTTCGCGTCCTTGTCAACAAACACAACGATACCTTTCTGGTCAAGTATTCCCTTTTCTGATTGTGGAACAACATAAGTAACCTGGCTGCCTTCAACGAGGCTTACATCCATTTTAATAACAGGAAGAATGGAGGTGCCACGAATCGTTGCGGCAGTATTGATCCGGACATTTCCGTAAAACAGGTCGTTATCTTTCGCCGTTGTATTCAGTAATTGAAAATTGTCAGCATCAAGAGAAAGATTCAGATCCCATCCCGCCTGATCAAGACTGGCCAGGGAACCATTAATGACGGCAGAATTTTTCTTCCGGTCAAAAATCTCAAATTTATCCAGTGTAAGGACCGATTCTCTGTAGTCAATATTTTCATTGACAATAGAGAACTCGCTATTCACATATGTTGCCATAAAATCTGCCTTATGAATTGAGAGTCGCGCCGTGATCGCCGGATCTTTTGTTTTTCCATGAACATCCAATGTGGCAGAAAGTTCTCCTGTAAGGTTTTTTAATTGCCCCATGGTAAGCGGTTCAACAATCGCCAGGTTCAACCTGGGTATAGCAGCCCTCAGGTCAATGACCGGTTCTTCATCACTGGTAAGTACTCCGGAGGCATTCATTTCAGCATTTTCACCATTGACGGTCAACTTAAAATCAAGCGGATTATTTCCCTCTTTTCCAAGAAGCAAAGCAAGGTCGCCCCAGGGTTGTTCCAGTATATTCAGATTTTTAATCCTAAAATCTGTATTAAAAGAAGCCTGTTGTGCCGACCCGAGATTGACATCACCATTCATGATACCACTGATGGGGGTTGTCCCTTCCACAAGACTCGTTATGTTCTTAAGGTCTACTTCATTAAAAACAATTGATAAGGTCGAATCCGCATTATTCTGTTTCAGTAAAAGAATACGTTCATTGCCTTTCCTTATCCAGAAATTATTCGGATCAAGACCAGCATTCGTAAAACGGAGGGAATTGTATAACGGCGTTTCCCATTCTTCATAATTTAATTTGATATGATTCTGGAGGAAACGAAATTGGAACGCGTCTTCAAAACTATTGATCACACCACCGAGAAAATATTTCTCTTC
>DASPIZ010000056.1:0-36016 GCA_035628875.1 Ohtaekwangia sp.
TCACCACACGTCCCAACATACCGTCTCCTACTTTTACCGAGGCAATTTTGCCGGTTCGTTTAACCGTGGCGCCTTCCTTAATGTCTTTGTAATCACCAAGCAATACAGCCCCTACGTTGTCTTCTTCAAGGTTTAGCACGAGTGCCTGAAGACCATTTTCGAAAACTAAAAGTTCTCCGGCCTGAGCCTGTGTAAGACCGTATATACGTGCTACACCATCACCCACGGTAAGTACGGTACCTACTTCTTCCAATTGGGCTTCCGTGCGCGATTGTGAAAGTTGTTCACGCAATATTGCTGATACTTCTTCGGGTCTGATTTCTGCCATGATTATCGTAAATCGTTATTGTTGTCGTTTATTATAAGGGGTTGTGTGCGTAGCGGGTGTGTGTTTAAAATTCTTTGATATATGGATTCTTACTGAAATTCACTTTCAGCGTATTGAGTTTGCTCTTTATGGAAGCATCAATCTGGCGATCACCAACCTGAAGAACAAAGCCACCAATCATGTCGCGATCTATTTTTTCGTCCATTTCGATTTGTTTCGTGTCGCTGAGCTTTTTCACCATCGCACCAAAAGCGGAACGTAATTCATTGTCAAGTGGAAACGCTGTTGTAATTGTTGCTTTACCAATGCCCTTGTAAGTATTATAGGTGTTATGGAATTCTCTGGTAATGGCTGGTAATAATGGCTCGCGGTTTTTACGTGTAATGATATCGAGAAATGCCATCGTGAGTGCATTCACTTTACCTTTAAAAAGTGCTTCCAGGATATCTCGCTTTTTGTCGTGTTTAATAACCGGATTACGGAGCATCAGGCCCAGCGACCTGTTTTCATCCACCACTTTTGAAAACAACAGCATGTCGCTATGGACCTGATCCAACACATTTTTCTCTATGGCAAGACCTAAGAGTGATTTTACATAACGCGAGGCTGCTCTTGAATCTGCCATGCTTTTAGTTGATCTTTAAATCGTTGATGTAATTCGTCACCAGCTCTTTCTGTGCTTTATCATCCGAAAGATTTTTCTTCATCAGCTTTTCAGCCACGTGCAGTGAGAATAAGGCTACCTGTACTTTTACTTCTTTCAGGGCAGCTTGTTTTTCAATGTTAATGGCAGCACGCGCATCGTCAATGATTTTGTCAGCCGTTTTCTTGGCATCAAGTTGCGCTTCTTCTTTCATACGATTGGCTGTTTCACGTGCCTCACGCATAATTCGTTCGCGTTCTTCGCGTGCCTCTTTCAGAAGCTTTTCATTGTCTGCTTTTAACAATGAGATTTCTTGTTTTGCTCTTTCGGCAGAATCCAGTGCGTGCTGGATGGATGTTTCACGCTCTTTTAAGGCGCCTAATATTGGCTTCCATGCAAACTTGGCCAATAAGAAAAACAGGCCAACAAAAATGATGGTCTGCCAAATAATAAGACCCGTGCCGGGGGTAAGTAATTCCATATCGTTGGTTGTAAATTCGTTTTAAAAAAGAAACCCGGCCTGCCAATCGCAGCACCAGGTTTCTGAATGTTACGCTAGCGCAATGAGCAAGCAAATTACTAACCCGAAAAGGGCCGCAACTTCAATAAGAGCAGCAATGATCAGCATAGCACCCTGGATTTTTCCAGAAGCTTCCGGCTGACGTGCCATTCCTTCCATGGCAGAAGCACCGATTTTACCGATACCAAGACCCGCGCCAATTGCAACAAGGCCAGCACCGATTCCAGCGCCCATAATTGCCAAACTCATTTCTTGTAATAAAAGAGCTAAAAACATAGTTGTATAATTAAGTGTGAAACAAAATTCTTTTTAATGATGATCCTCAGCTGTCGACATCCCAATGTATAACGCCGTAAATAAAGTGAATACATAGGCTTGAATAGCTGCTACCAGTATTTCAATCAAATTAATAAACAGTACTACAACAGAAGATGCAACTCCCACGTAAATGCTTCCAAAAATAAACGTCAGCGAGATCAAACTCAGGATAACAATGTGACCTGCCGTAATCGCCACAAACAAACGAATCATTAACGAGATTGGTTTTGTAAAAATTCCTACAATCTCAACCGGCAGGATTACAATCCGCAACGGCAGGGGTACACCCGGCGTCCAGAAAATATGCGACCAGTATGATTTATTACCATTGACATTTGTAATAATAAAAGTAATCACAGCAAGGGTCATGGTTACTGCGATATTACCGGTTAAGTTCGCAGCGCCCGGGAGCAATCCAAGTATATTTCCAAACAGAATAAAGAAGAATAACGTAAGGAGGTAAGGCATATACTTTTCATAGTGATGGCCAATGTTTGGCTTTACCACTTCATCACGAACAAAAAGAATGATCGGCTCGATAAACGATTGAATGCCTTTCGGCGCTTTTCCGGTATTTTGTCTATAAGCCTTTGCAACACCCAGAAAGATGAATAACAGTAGCGCTGCATTAATAAAGAGCATGGCTACGTTTTTCGTGATGGAGAGGTCAAAAACAGCTTTTCCTGAATCGGCTAGATAAATGTGGTTATGGTCCAGTTTGTAGCCGTTGTAGGGTACAACTTCGTGGTGGTCGTTATAAAAATTACGTGACGAAAAAACATCGAAGCCTTTTTCGGAGGAATAAACGATGACAGGCAGGTACAATGTTCCGTAATGGCCGTCCCAGAAATGCCATATATGATCGTCCAGAACGTGATGAAGAATCACTTCACTGGGTTTAAACTCCTTGTGATCGGCATTTGCATGTGAATCTGTTTCTTGATTTTCCGCCGCCTGAGCCAATGCTCCGAATGCAGAAAACACAATCAACAAAACACACAAAAACCGGGAGCGAAACTGGCTTAAAGTGTTGAGAAACACGATCATTTGGCTTGTTTTAAGGGGTTTTCAAATCCGAGCGCAAAGGTATTAATTATCGGTCCAGAAAAAAATCTTTCCAAAAAATTTTAGCAGGGTTGAACAGGGTCGCTGTGCTTTAAGAAAACGGCCAGGGAGTGGATTAAAGGCTGGCCAAATTTCAGCTTGAAAAATGACGTTTTGAATTATTAGTGCCCCGGGAAAAAACTCATCAAGAACATCAATCTCTTTCGAAAAAATTGTGTGGGGAGCGGTATGCTTCCTTCAGTGTTGATGGATATTAATTAGATGAATCTTTCATTTACGTTTTTTTCGCCTCCAGGGCCGGCTTGGCCCAGCATACTGGTGTTGTCGCTGAACCTTCCCGTTGGGACGGGATCAAGCTATCCGCGCAAACCCCCTGCCAGACCAAAGATAATGTTATGCGACAACACCAGTATGCTGAACGATGGTGTGGGTGTGCCCTCATTCTGTGATTACTGAAAATAGTGCGTTTTCTAGTTTGAAACGTAATTTTTTTAACAACTCCAGTTTGTTCCGGACACTAACAGTTTTTGAATCGTTTACCGCTCGAATGGAAAATGCTATCGCGTGATGCGTGGATAGAGGAAAATTATTTCAATGATGGTATATACGAGGTAGATAATCATAAAAAGAACCACATTGGCAGTAGCTCCTGGCGGGTCCATCACAATCATAATCAGACAGTACACAACATACGCCAGCAGTTTCAACACCAGGGTGAAAAGATAAAAATTTGTGAAGGTGGTCTGGTCTGTGTTATAGACGTAATAAAAGATCAGACCCGTTCCAAAAGTTAAAAGAACAAGCGTCTCCCAAAAAAAAGAAGGCTTGTCAATAAATGACAAATTCGCCAACACAAGAATTGCGCCGGCAAGGAGAATAGCAACGCCGGTTAGTACAGCATAAAACGGTCTCAAGGGTTGTCGCGTTTTATTGACCGGTACAGCTGATACATCATGCCGGCAAAGGCGATAAAACCAAAAACGAGCATGAATACAGGAAACTTGTAGCCCAGATACACATCCAGTTTATATCCCAGCCATCCAAAAATAGCAATAGCAGCTAATAGCTGAAAAGCAAGACTGCTGTATTTTAAGTAATTGTTATACGGTTTTAGCTTCTTGCGGGGTGAGGGTTCGGGTGATGCCATTGCTTTCTCCTCCAATTTTTATATCCTTAACAACCGCGCCCATTTTACAAGTGCCATTAAACACAGCACCCGGCTCAACCACCATTTTACCGGTAATGATATCGCCATTGATCACCGCGGTGGCTTTTAATACAAGTAATTCAGAAATTTCAAGTTTACCTTTTACTTCACCCTCAATATCGGCATTCAAAGCAAGAATATTGCCTTCGACATGCGACTGGTTACCAAGTGCTACTTTCGATTTTGATTTAACATTTCCAGTTACTTTTCCTTCTATTCTGATGTTGCCATACGTTTCAACATTTCCTTCAAGAAAGGTTCCTTTTCCAATGGTATTACTGGAGTTACTAATCTCCTCGGCAGCGCGCTTTTGTTCTTTTGAGGTTAACATAAAAGGTAGTTTAAAAAGTTAAAAATTAATGAACTCCTCCGGGTTCATTGAATTGCCATTATGCCACAATTCAAAGTGCAGATGAGGTCCATTGGTTAATTCTCCACTGTTGCCAACTATAGAGATAATCTCGCCTCCATTAACAAAAGTACCAACTTTTTTCAACAATTGCGCATTATGCTTGTAGGATGAGATGAGGTTGCCGCGGTGCTGCACCATGATCACATATCCGGAGTCCTGTGTCCAGGACGAGAAGATCACAGTACCATCGGCGATACACTTTACAGGTTCATTCGCTTTAGCCACGATGTCAACACCAAGATGATCGCGCTTCACATCATAGCCATCGGATACAAAACCGGTGATCGGTGCATAGAAGAAAGTTTCCTCTAAGTCGCGGTACTTGTTATTGGCCAATTTAATGAGGGAGCCGGTCTTTTCGTATTCCTTGCGAAATGCTGAATCACCTGCACTCGGTTTTAAATCTGTGGGACGTGTGAAGTGCTGTTCGGGTTGTTCCGCAAGCTGGATCTGTGTT
Source organism: Ohtaekwangia sp. (assembly GCA_035628875.1). Lineage (GTDB taxonomy): Bacteria > Bacteroidota > Bacteroidia > Cytophagales > Cyclobacteriaceae > Ohtaekwangia. The sequence goes on from DASPIZ010000056.1 coordinate 4,951, forward strand.
GTACTGGTATCTCCGCTCAACACACGTTGGAAACTGAGAATGAAATTATCTTTGCGTTCCACCTCCAGTGAAAGCGAATCTACTTTTAAAGCGAGGTCGTACAATTGCTGATTCATCACCATCTGCTCATGTTCAGGATCAAACCACCGGGCCAGTATAGTTTTGGACATGGTGAGACTCATGGCAAATAGGGCGGTGAAGAGAATTACCGAAAACAGCACTACTTTGGAATAGGTAAACCCCACGCTCGTCTTCTCAGCGAAGTTCTCTTCATTTCTGATGATAAGCTGATACCGTGTGGTAAGCCAACTTGAAAGGGTTTTCTTGGGTCTCAAATAATACGATTTTTGTACAAAATTAACCCTGATTAATAGTGTCACCAAATTCCACCGTAAATTTGGACTGTATTCACCTGAAAGGTTTTAATTTAGTTTATACTGTTTTGCTATTTTTCGTTGCTTTATAATATGGAATATCCTCTTTTAACGTTCTACTACAACTAATTGCGCTAACTTGAGAAGTTTTTTTCATATCCTTTTATTTGTGTCCATCCTGTTCTTATCCGCTTGTTCTGCGCAAAGAAACAGCTGGACCAGTAAAGCTTTCCACAACACAACTTCACATTATAATGGATATTATTACGCACGTGAAGAATTAAAAAAAATAGAGCAGACACTGTGGGATAATCTCCAGGATGACTACAATAAAATCCTTCGTTTATACCCTTCACCCGATTCCGCAGCAGCAAAAGCTTATGACAAAGAAATTCAGGAAGCAATTAAGATGGCGTCTCTTGCCATTCAACGACATCCCAACAGCAAATGGGTAGACGATTCATACATCCTGGTGGGCAAAGCCAGGTTATACTCCCTCGATTGGGGGAACGCCATTCAGTCGTTTAAGTTCGTCAACACAAAAAGCCCTGATTTTGATACAAGGCACCTTGCCATCATCAACCTGATCCGAACTTTTACAGAGCACCAGGAATTTAACAACGGCCAGGCTGCTATCGACTTTTTGGAAAAACAAGAGCTGAACAAGACAAACAAAAAGAAACTGTTGCTGGAAAAGGCATTCTTCTACCAGATGCAGGGCAATTATGATTACATGGTACGCAGCCTGAGCAAGGCAGAGGATTATCTCAAAAAACGTGATAATCCTGGACGGATCTATTTTATCCTGGGACAGGTTTATCAAAAACTGGGATTTGAATCAGAAGCGTATGGCTTTTATAAAAAGTGTCTCGGGACTAATCCGGATTACGAAATTGATTTCTATGCGCGCCTCTACATGGCGCAGGTAACAGAGATTTCGCGTAGCCGTAACGTTGCGTCAGCGCGAAAATCATTTCGTAAACTATTGAAGGATAGTAAAAACAAAGAGTTTCGTGATAAGATCTATTACGAAATGGGTCTGTTTGAATTAAAGCAAAAAAATATCAATGAAGCGATCACCGAGTTCAACCGTTCTGTTCGCACCGGATCAAACAAACAGATCGACGGAGAAGCATACCTGCGCCTCGGTGAAATCTATTATGATACCCTAAAGAAATACCAACTGTCCCAGGCGTATTACGACAGTGCCATCTCTTCCTTATCAAAAGATTATGAAGGGTATGATACCATAAAAGCACGTGCTGAAATCCTGAATGATTTTGTTAAACACCTCAATACAATTACCTGGCAGGATAGTCTTATCGCCATGGCAGCCCTTGATTCAGCGTCACTGCGCGGCCGGATTGATTCGGTGTTTCTGGCAAAAAAACAGCTGGAAGAGAAAAACGCGCCGAAGAAAAAACGACGGGGTAACCGGGTACAGATCACTGCCGAAAACAATGTCTTTTTTAACTCCGATGATGAAGACGGTAACTCCGTTGCTTCGGATCAGTCGGGCGATTGGTATTTCGTAAATCCTTCAGCCATGGCCGTGGGTCAAAGAGAATTTCAACGCATCTGGGGCGACATTCCCCTGGAGGATAACTGGCGCAGGTCATCACGATCGGCGGTAGCATCAACACGAAATAATAATGAGGCACTAACGGGTGCCGATAATGCGACGGATGAAGGCGAAGCCAATCCGGATGCACCACCACCAGACCCCGCTGCCGTTGAATTTACACGGATAAATAGTGAAATTCCGAGGACGGAAGAGCAAGTAAATGAAGCCCTTTCAAAAATTGAAGAAGCCTATTTTCAAGTGGGCGATATCTATAGTTTCAAATTACTTGAACCAGACAATGCTGCTGTTTATTATAAAAAATTATTGAGCCGTTTCCCGGAATCTGATTACGAGCCTGAAGTGTTGTACAGGCTTTACTTGTTGTATAAGGATTCGGATGCAACGTTAAGTACACAATATGCGGATCAGCTAAAACGGGAGCATCCCAATTCCACCTTCGCCAAAATTCTGATCAATCCAAATTACCTGGCTGAATCTCATGAAGCACAGGAAAAACAAAAGTCCCTTTACAAGGATGCTTATGAATTATTTAAAGGAGGAGAATTCAGCGCTTCACTGAATACAATTGATCAAGCTATGGAATATGGTAAAAATGCCTTTAGCCCCCACCTGGAGTTGTTAAAAATATTAATCGCCGGGAAAACGGAAGACATCAACCAATACCAATATTTACTGGGCGAATTCATTAAACAATATCCCGAAACGCCCATTGGAAATTATGCGAAAACACTTTTAGAGGCTTCACGCGAATGGCAAAAAAGTCAGGACGAGTCGAGAAGCGTTCAATACATCAGATCGCTGGAAGAGCCACACTATTTTGTACTTGTGTACAAGAAATCAGAAGAGATGGGTAACACTGCTTCGGCAACCCTGGAGCGTTTCAACCAGAAATTCTTTGCAGATCTGCAACTTAAAACCAGCAACCTTGCGTTAAATGACGATTATATCATCACATTGGTAGCCGATCTTCCCCGTGTAAGTTCAGCCATCGAATATGTTCGTACTTTCAACGAGAAGGTGAGTACCTTAAGCGAGCTACGAAACCATAAATTCAATAATTTTGTAATTACTAAAGATAATTTCGACATCTTCTATAGAACCAAAGCCCTTGATGAATACATCTATTTCTTCGAAAAAAACTACCCGCAAGAAGACAACCAGTAACTTCCTCCTGAAACCGCATCCAGTCTTCAACAAAATCGTAAAAGGGATATGGATTGCGTTTCTGGCTATCATCGTTGCCGTTCCACTTTATGTATTTAGTGTAAGCATCGATCTCTTTGGAATGTTCGGTGGTATGCCGCGATTAACTGCCATTGAAAACCCGGAGAATGACCTTTCTTCAGAGTTAATTTCTGCGGATGGTGTATCGCTTGGAAGATATTTCCGATACAACCGGAGCCAGGTTACCTATGAGCAGCTTTCACCGGAACTCGTCAATACCCTTTTGCTTTCGGAAGATCACCGGTTTTACGAACATTCAGGCATGGATTTCTGGGCCTATCCACGTGTGTTCTTCGGCCTTATTACTTTTCAAAATCAGGGCGGTGGAAGTACGATCACACAACAGCTTGCAAAAAACCTCTATACAATCAATCCGGAATTAGACGGTCATCTTTCAAAATTAGGAAAGCTGCCAAAACGCGTTATCCAAAAGACAAAAGAATGGATCATCTCCATTATCCTGGAAAAGAATTTCACCAAAGAAGAGATCATTACCATGTATCTCAACACCAGTGATTTCAGCAGTAATGCCTATGGGATAAAAGTAGCGGCCGAAACGTATTTTAATAAACAACCTGCCGAACTGAATCTTCAGGAGTCAGCGGTGCTGGTGGGCATGTTACAGGCTCCTTCGTTCTACAATCCTAAAAACAATCCGAACAACGCACTGGCTAAACGCAACCAGGTGTTATATAAGCTTAAAAATTATGAATATATATCGCAGGCCGAATATGATTCAGTGAAGGTTCTGCCCATTGAACTGGAATATGCCGTTCAAAACCAGAACCAGGGTATCGCTACCTACTTTCGTAATATCCTTCGTAATGACCTGATGGCATGGTGCAAGGAACATAACTATGACCTTTGGGATTCTGGTTTAAAAATTTACACCACGATCGACAGCCGTATGCAAAAAATGGCGGAAGAGGCAATGGCTGAACACATGACCAAACTTCAGGCTGATTTTAATAAAGCCTGGAAAATCCGAAATACCAACCCGTGGACAGATGAAGAAACTGGTGCGGAGATTAAAAATTTTCTTCAGCGAAAAATCAAAAAAACAGACGCGTACAGGATTCTCTCCGAAAGATATGGTGCTGATTCGGATTCTTTAAAAATTATGCTCAACCTGAAAAAACCGATGCGGATTTTCACCTGGAAAGGCGAACGCGATACGCTATTCAGCTCGATGGATTCCTTGAATTATTACAACAGGTTTTTGCAAAGTGGTTTAATGTCGATGGATCCGCAAACAGGTGCCATCAAAGCTTGGGTAGGCGGTCTCGACCATAAGTTCTTCAAATTCGACCACGTACGACAAAGTTTACGTCAGCCGGGATCAACTTTCAAACCCTTCGTGTATGGAACAGCCATTGAAGCGGGATATTCTCCCTGCATGCAGTTACTCGATATATCTCCAACAATCAAAGTCCCCGGGGGTACCTGGAATCCATCCAACGCTGATGGATCAAAAGGAACGGGAGAAAAAATGACCATTCGCGCTGCCATGGCACAATCCGTGAATTCGATAACCGCGCAAATGATTCAGCGCGTCGGACCGCAGAATGTTGTTGATTTTGCAAGACGTTTGGGAATCAGTAGTCCGCTGGATCCTGTTCACGCAATTGCCCTTGGCACAAGTGATGTCTCATTGTATGAACTGGTCGCCGCCTATTGTACTTTTGTTAACCTCGGCATTTATACCGAGCCTTATTATATCACCAGGATTGAAGACAAAAACGGAAACGTGATCGAAAATTTTGTTCCTAAAACAAAACAAGCCATGGATGAAAAGTCTGCTTTTAAAATGGTGTACATGCTACAGGGTGCTGTTCAGGAAGCAGGGGGAACATCGTTAGGATTAAGCCACGAATTAAAAGTGGATAATGAGATCGGGGGAAAAACCGGAACAACACAGGGTGCTTCCGATGGGTGGTATGTTGGTGTTACGCATAATCTGGTAACCGGTGTATGGGTAGGTGGGGACGAACGAAGTATCCGTTTTCCTAACTGGGTTTTCGGTTCGGGTACAAAGACCGCACGTCCGATCTGGGATAAATACATGATGAAAGTATACCGTGCTCCGGAAGTTGAATATAAAAAAGGATTTTTCAAGAGACCTTCTGACGGAACAAATATCAACCTCGAGTGCGACCGGTATAACCAGGAAGACACAGAAGAAGGTAATGAAAACCAAGAGCGTCAGGATGATTTTACTGTGCCATCGTTTTAAACAAAAGCTATGTATGACCAGCTGAAAGAAGTTGTGTCAAGGTTACCGGAATCTCCCGGGGTATACCGCTTCTACGATGACGCGGACCACCTGATCTATGTAGGAAAAGCCAAGAACATAAAGAAGCGGGTCAGTAGCTACTTTAATAAACAGACTGGTGTTAACCGCAAAACAATTCGGCTTGTTTCGGAGATCAACCGTATCGATTACACGGTTGCAAACACCGAGTTTGATGCTTTGCTGCTGGAAAATAATTTCATCAAACAAAATCAGCCGAAGTACAACATCCTCCTCAAAGACGATAAGACGTTTCCGTATATCTGTATCCTCAAGGAGCGCTTTCCACGGATCATCTACACGCGCAAATACATTCCCGAGCAGGGTGAATATTTTGGTCCGTACAGCAGTGTCTCGGCCATGAAAAATGTGCTTGAGCTTGTCCGGAAGTTATACACCATCAGAACGTGTTCGTTGTTGCTCAGTCCTGAAAATATAGCCCAGGGAAAGTTTAAGGTGTGTCTGGAGTATCATATTGGTAACTGCAAGGGTCCCTGTGCTGCTTTGTATGATGAAGCGATTTATTCAGAAGAGATTGAGCAGGCAAGAAATATCCTGAAGGGTAACGTGAGCGTCGTCTACCATTATTTTACAGAACAAATGAAATTCGCTTCTGTGAACATGGAATTTGAACGGGCACAGTTGTATAAAGAAAAACTGGATGCCTTGGAGCGTTTCCAAAGCAAATCACTTGTTGTGAACCGTGCGCTCACGAATATTGATGTATTTAGCATAACCAGTGTTTCATCGTATGCCTACGTAAATTATCTGCAGATCAAAGAAGGCGCCATTATTTTTAGTAAAACAATTGAGCTGAAAAAGAAGCTGGACGAGCCCGACGAAGAATTGCTTAGCCTGGCCGTTGTAGAATTGCGTGAACAGGCGAAAAGTACAAACCAGGTTATCATGAGTAACATTCCGATTACCGTACTGGATGAAAAAACGGAAAATGTTATTCCACAGATTGGCGATAAAAAGAAGCTCGTTGAGCTTTCCATTAAGAACGCGCTTGAACTTCGCCGGGAAAAAGAAATACTCCGAGAAGGAAAAAAATCACGACAGTTTGAAGTGCTCACCATTTTACAAAAAGATCTTCAGCTGAAAACTTTGCCGCGGGTGATTGAGTGTTTTGACAACTCCAATATTCAGGGTACCACACCGGTTGCTTCCATGGTACGGTTCGTAGATGGCAAAGCCGATAAAAAAGGCTACCGGCACTTCAATATCAAAACTGTTGAAGGACCGAATGATTTTGCTTCAATGAAGGAAATCGTTGGAAGAAGGTATAAACGTTTACAGGAAGAAGCCATACCCTTACCTGATCTCATTCTTGTTGATGGAGGCAAAGGCCAACTCAGCAGTGCGGTTGAAGCCTTGCAGGAACTTGGTATTTACGGACAGGTTCCCATTGCCGGCATTGCAAAAAGGCTGGAAGAGATCTATTACCCAGGAGACACACTTCCATTATTAATCAACAAAAAATCACCCGGGCTTTTTCTGATCCAGCAAATTCGTGATGAAGCACACCGGTTTGCCATTACTTTTCACCGGCAAAAGCGAAGTAAAAAACAGCTTGGAACTGAGCTTGAGGGTTTGGAAGGAATTGGGAAAAAAACCGCGGAGAAGTTGTTACGTCACTTCAGATCAGTAAAAAAAATAAAAGAAGCTTCGCTTGACGAGATTGAACAAATCGTTGGCAGGAAAAAAGCCGAACAACTCACCCAGTTAAAAAAAGAAAAGGAGACCTGAGGTCTCCTTTTAAAAAATATCAAAAGCAAAAATTAAAACTCCCACAAATTGTGCTCCTTTTCCATGAGCATCATTTCTGTCCATTCACGCGCCCATACACCTTCGCGATATGGTCTTCCGTTCGCGCGGTAAGTATCGTCGATACTTTCGTCGTCAGGATTCTGTACTTTGTAAATCGTTCCATGGAACAATCTCAGTAAAAACGCATCCGCGAAATTTTTATTTTGTGCTGTATTCTGTGAATTAAACCACACTGCTTTTGGAATATTATTCCTGAACAGTTTCTCCAGATCCTTGTATTTGAACCAACCCAAGGAGAGGTCAATACCCGTATTGGTTTTAGCACCCGGAATCAGAATTTCCATTCCCTGAATATCATAGTATAAACGCGATCTTCTGCGATCGAAAATGATATCTTCAACCATGTGCATATTCGTCATGTCAGATACTAAGTATTCAATACCACCGCCTTGCGTAGTCGGCGCCCAATAATCCAGGGCCTGTTCTGAGCCTGGCGTTACGCCACGCGTATCCTGGATAGCAGAAAAGTTAGCACCATTGTATGTTACAATATCTCCGGAATAGTAATCTGCCGCAGGATCCCAGGCAGGATAAGAAACTGCCTGTTGTGCGACAAGTCTTCCTAAGAAATCCGCTTTCGAGATTTTTGTGCTCAGCGAATCGTTAGCATAAATGTCGGTGATCTCGCCAGATTTAACGGCATCAACAATCAGCTTGCTGAGCTCGCCATTCCTGGCAAAAAAACCCTTATTCTGCTTTTCTCTCAGGTCGATATTTCGCCACACCCGAACCTTGTAATGTTGTTCATACACCGGGATAGGATTGAGTGAATTGGGGTTGTACTGAACCTCAAGGTCCTGTACTTCCTGAGCCCAAACGCCGGTGCTTATTGCGGCAAAAAAAACAATGGATGCTATTTTTTTCATTATTAATGGATAGGAATCTGAATAATACCAGAAGAACCTTTTACATCTACTTTTTCTTCTGTGTCACTAAACGTTCTACGGCTTACCTCTTTGATGTCAATTACAATCCGATCACCCGGGCGAGCCTGATTAACCCAGGAACGCAAGTCGGGATTTTCATTCGTTGCATTGAATCGTTGGATACCAGCAGTACCACGACCTAAGATTACTTCAGCACGCTTAATTCTGTAACGTGCATCTTTAGGCACTTCTTCTTTAAAGTTAGCATCAGGTTCAGCAACAAAACGAAGGTTCTGCAACTGGTTTGCACGGATACCATTTCTTAAATCTACTTGTGTATTACCAATGTAGGCGATGTAACGTGGATCAGGAATGTTTTTCACATCGAATGCCTGTGTACCGATGCTGGTACCTGCATTTGATACCGCCACCTGGATCTTACGTTGTTTCGGGATGATCGTAACGCGACCTGGCTTATCACCTTTGTGGATGGTTGCGCCGGTTGATGAGAACGTAGGATTATAAGCAGTTCCCAACGCAGGCACTTCAATGTTTACGGTGTTGCCGCAGTTCATATAAAGTGTCGGTGCATTACCCGTTGTTACGCGGATGATTGGTTGTGCTACCTGGTATTCGATCGTCTTTTCGAATTCGTTATCGTTCATCTTAATCCGGGCAGTAAACCTTTTACTTGCCAGACCTTGTTCGTTGTATCCTCCACCTTGCGCGGTGAATTCAACCTTACCCATTTTTACTTTCGTTTCAGCATCTTCAATGATCGGCAACGGTTTGCCATCAAGGTAAAACTCAGGGCTAATGGCCGTTGATGATCCGGTGAGGAACATTTCAGCTTCGTATTTAGCACCTGCTGCTACAATTGAAGATTTAGGTCTAACCATCGGAATGAACTGGTCAAAGCGGATTGTTCCAGCACCTGCTTCTTCACGAAGTCTGTCAAGTGCACGTGCTTCGTACTCGAGAATTTCACTCTGCACCTGTGTTACGGATGCCAATGCTGCAATGGCAGGTGTGTTCTCAAACGTAAAGGTTAAGAAGTCTTTACGCACGTGATCTTCATCATCTTTGAACAATGCCATTTCTTTTGGCGCCTTTGCAATTTTGTCAAGCTTCAATCCGGAAAGCGCGTTGATTTCATTTACATAATCATTCAACAGCTTTTCGTATTTCTTACCTTCCTGTTCTTTTGACTTCACATCGATCATCATTGTAGCGACTTTGGAACTGTGGTCATTAATGACTGCTTCATTAATTTCTTCAGCACCTGATGCTGCCATCATTCGCTTCTTCAATTCATCGATATACTTAATTGCATATTTTGTCTTTTCACGGACCTTCTGTGCATTTTCTTTTGCCCGCAATACTTCGGGTCTTTGGCTTTTGCCGGCTTCTTCAATGATTGCGCTCAGCGTTGCGTCACTTTTTCTGTCACTTTCAATGATCAACGTTCCGAGGGTCTCATTGATTATGGCAAACTTTTCCAAGACCGCATTACTTACCTGGAGCGCCAGCAGCGCTGTAAGCACCAGGTACATCATACCAATCATCTTCTGACGCGGAGTTTCTTTTCCACCTGCCATGTTTAATATTTTTTTAGTTTAACGAAAAGTATAAGAAAAAATTTTATCACGCTTGTCCGCCACCTTTCATGGCTGTAAGCATGCTGCCATATACTTTATTCAGGGCAGTCAGATTATCAGAAAGTTTGCCTAATTCAGAAGTAAACTTCGCTGTATTGTCACCCACTTTAGAAAGACCTTGCATAGCACCAGTAAGGCTTTCATAAAACTTGTTCATGTTTTTAACATGGCTATCTGCATCTTTCAACTCCATTTCATACACAGAGTTAAGGGCAGCTAAATTCTTGGTTACTTTTTGAACCTGTGAATGATATTCACCGGCATCTTTAGAAGCTTCAGACATACTTGATACAGCTTTGATGGCTACATCGTATGACTTGTTCATTTCCAATAACTGCGTAGACGCTTTTTTCACGTTGTTGGCATAATCAGTAGTAGCAACAGCCGCGTCAGAAATATTCGACATCTTCTTCGCAGAGTCAGCCAGGTTAGTTAAGCCTTTACCTAAGCTGTCTAATAACTCAGGACCGATTTTCGCTTTTTCGAGAGAAACATCAAGTTGTTGTGTTAATGAAGCACCGCCTGATTTGTTTGATATCCGTGTAGGGGCCGCAGGTCCTTCATAGTCTTCGGCAAGTTCAGGATACACTTTTGACCAGTCCAGTTCCTGGTGCGCTGGTTCAAAAGCACTTAGAAAGAAAATGATTGCCTCTGTGGTCAATCCGATAAACAACATTTGATCCGCACCTTCATAGTGAAGGATCTTGAATAATGCACCAATGATAACAACTGCTGCACCAATACCATAAACTTTTGGCATTATGGTTTTGTAGAGTAGTTCAACAAATCCGCCTTTTTTCTTACTCATCGTAGTAATGGTTTAAATTTTGCCTTTTGATATTATATTAAAAAATAAGAGAGTTTACACGTTTAGAATTCCTGACCGGATGAACGACCAAGGTGGGTCATAGCACATCTGAACCCGATATATGCCCTGGTTGAATCTTTAAATTCGTATGTTCTTGTTCCTGTTTCAAGATAGTAAGCCACATCTTTCCATGATCCGCCGCGCACAACCTTCTTTGGAGGAACTCTTGGATTGTATTGAGAGCTTTCGGGATTGGTACGTTCATCGATGTATTGCGGGTTCAAATCCCAAACGGTTGGAACAGAAGCCGGATTGAAATCATCGAGACACCATTCAGAAACATTCCCCGCCATATCATATAATCCAAAGTCGTTCGGGAAATATGATTCTACAGGTGATGAGTAAGCAAAACCATCATCGTAAAAGTTTCCGCGTCCTGGTTTAAAGTTTGCGAGCATACAACCTTTTGAGTTCCGGATGTATGGATTACCCCACGGATACTTTGCCATGTCGCGGCCACCGCGTGCTGCATATTCCCACTCTGCTTCTGAAGGCAGGCGGAAAGCCGGCATTGGAAAATCACCTACACTTTTGCGATAGTCATTCAGGAAAGCAGTTCTCCATTTTCCAAAGAAAACAGCTGCGTCCCAGTTGATACCAACCACCGGATAATCATCATAACCAGGGTGCCAGTAGTAATAATCCTGAACAGGGTCACCCATGTGGTGGGCAAAGTCTCTTACCCATGCAGTAGTATCAGGATAGTATTTCTGACGGAAAGTTTCCGCATCAACAGTTTCGAAGCCTTCGATACTTCCTTCATCAACAAGGAAGAAGTTTGTAAACTGGCGATACTCGTTATTCCGTATCTCAGTATCATCCATAAAGAATGAACCGATTGTTACCTGCTTATTAAAATTGATTTGAGTAGAAGCAGGATCTTCATCCGCCTGACCCATGTGAAAGGTTCCTGCTGGGATTGGCACCATACCATAAGGAATGGTCATTACCCACCCTTCACGGCCTTGTACGCCTCTCAGTTCACCTTCATCACCTGCGCCACCGCCGCCACCTAAGCCTAGTAAGCTACAGGCACTTGTAAAAGCACCGGCAACGAACAATACTACTACTTTAGAAACAACCGATTTATTCATACTTCTTCTCAGTTTGTCTTTTTTTAACTTTGAGCCGCGAAAGTTATAAGATCCCGGCCTTATTTTTTTTCGAAACTACCTACAAATTGTACATTTTATAAAAAATACCAAAAATTGCTGTCGGCTAGTTCCTGTTCAAGCGGTTTGAACGTCTTTTTAACCGCTAACCCTTTACTAATTATGTCTGTAACGCGGGGTTCTGATCACTTTCTTTCCGCTTCCCACCACGACAGGTAAGTCGTAGCTTATCATAAATTCAAGTGAAAAGTTCGATTTAGCATCCCTATCCTTAATAACAAGGTCAATAGCAGATCCTACTTTCAGTGATTTGTCTTTCAACAAACTATAACCTAAAAGCAAAGCCATGGATTCCCCCTGTCGAAAGGCGAGGCCACCCCACATCTGATCTTTAAGGTATGCAATCGCTGCTAAATCCATTTGTGTACTGTTAAGATCTGTTCGTCCGGCTACACTTAATTGAACACGGAGGTCAAAACTTACTTCATAAAAATAACCACCGGTAAAATTTAAATGGTTCGCCAGCGCTGCGCGTGTCGAATCCGCGCCAAAGTTAAACTCTGACTTTAATAAGTGATTAACGCCAACACCTGCATAATATTTTTCTGTCCTGTAAAATAGACCAGCACCGATGTCGGGCCGGGTTTGCGATTCTTTGCCTTCCAGTATCATCGGATCGCCAGATTGTATGTAACGATAGGACTGACCATTGATTGATTGTGAGTAGAGGCCCACTTTCATACCAAAACTCAGTTTTGATTCTTTTATTCCAAGGTGGTAGGCATACATGGCCTGCACTTCAAGATTATTTTGCGGGCCGAGGCGGTCATTAATAATATAACCACCGACGCCACTACGCAGTTTGTACACAGGCGTGTTAAATGTTACCATCTGTGTTGTTGGAGCACCACCGTCGCCAAAACTTGATTGATATCCAAGCCATTGACTTCTGTGTATAGCTGTGAAGCGTGTGACACCATCCACACCAGCAAACGCTGGTGTCATGTACAGATTATTGAACATGTGCTGCGTGAAAAGCGCATCTTGCTGAGCAAATACACTTGACCCGATCAGGGACAATAAGAGCGTATAAAAAGTCTTTTTCAGCATTAAGATTAAAAAGTAGAATTTAAAGTAAAGGTTTTTTTACGACACTTTCAACTAATGTAATTAAAGTGTAATAAAAAAGGTTACTTTCTAAAATTCAAACAGTGAAGGAGTTATTTGAATTGATTGCAAGCGTTTTGCAGATGCTGAATGCTACTAAAATCCCGTAAACAAGATTGAATCTCGTTTACTTGATCCCGTTTGCCTTCTTTATATAGAGCTCCAAAGCACCGGTCATCGATGGCGCATTGGGTAATGGGGCTTCGATGTCAAGAATCAGGCCTGCATCACGAACAGCTTTTGCGGTAGTAGGACCAAAGGCTGCAATGCGGGTATTGTTCTGAATGAAATCCGGGAAGTTGACCAGCAAAGAATTAATACCCGATGGACTAAAGAACGCCAGTATATCATAGAACACTTCTTTCAGATCGGAGAGATCTGCAGCAACGGTGTGATATATTATGCCCTCAGTATATTGATATCCATTATCCTTCAAAAAATCCGGTATATCATTTTTTCGGATGTCGGAACAAGGAAACAGGTATTTTTCATTTTTATGCTTCTTCAAAATCTCCAAAAGATCCTGCGCTGTTTTTAATCCAGTAAAAATTTTCCGTTTACGGATCACAATGTACTTCTGAAGATAATTGGAGGTTTGTTCTGAGATACAGAAATATTTCATCTCAGGCGGCATTTCGAGTTTTAACTCCTGGCAGATCTGGAAGAAATGATCTACGGCGTTCCGACTTGTAAAAATAATAGCAGTGTGACTGAGTATATCAATCTTCTGTTTTCGAAACTCCTTTACAGGCACCGCTTCAACTTGAATGAAAGGTCTGAATTCAATTTTCAGATTAAACTTTTCAGCCAATTTGAGGTAAGGGGAATTTACATCTGTAGGGGCTTCTTGAGTCACCAGAATACTTTTTACTTTTCGCATTCTGTCAGTAGCAATTTCACTCATATCAACACGTAAACAATTCAAGCTAATTGTACAATACCTTTATCATAAATAGAAAAGGTATCAGTTCAGTTGCACAAATGTACGAAAATAAATGGAACATCGAGGCATTGGCACGTCGACTCAGTTTGAAAAAAATCAGAATCATCCATCCTCCCACAATCCAACCCAACAGCTTTAAAAAAATTGTATGCGTTTCATGCGAATGACCATGCCATATAAAATATATAAAGAGTACAATGGATAATAATCCAAAGAAGACTACCAATACACGTATCCAGTTAAAGAAATGAATGCCAGGAATCTCGTGTATTCCAAATAAATACGACAGCCCGAAAACTAAAATGATCTTTACAAAAAGCAAACCCAATATAATACTGCTCAGCTTAAGCCACTGAAGAATCATACCACTAAACGATTCTGCATCGAATGCTAAAGCGATGGGAAAGAAATCTGAGACGAAATGGAAAACCACAATCAGATAATAACTTATTAATAAGCTGCAGTACACATAGAATAAAATATTCGTACTGTTTGCAATGCGCGAATACATTTGTGCATCCTCTCCTTCACGCAAAGAAAAAATTCGCGTAACAGAAAGATAATCTCCAGCAAGTTTAGGATTCAACCTTATAATGACGAGTAGCATTACAATCAGAAGCAGCGCGGCCGAAATACCGAAATCACGAAAAGAAGACATCTCTCTTTTTTCTATCGCATGATCCAACACACTTTTTTCTGAAACAGCAAGCATGGCCGTATTATGGATGCTTCGCGGCTGCAGATCATCCTGATTTATCGCAAATAATAATGTTGTTGTGTTATGGGCCTTCGCTAAACTATCGATCGGAAGTTGAAAATGATTACCACTTCCACATACCAATCCGTTGACCAGTATATTGAAAGATTCACTGCTGCGAATCCGAATGAAATCATTTAAATGTTCACGCGAATCAATCCGAAGGTAAATCGTATTGGTGTTTCCATCCCCGGTATATGGCTTATACTGATCCTGTTCATAAACAAGCCACTCTTGCTTCAGGTCTTTTTCTACCTGCAAAGATTGTGCATGCAAGCTTGAAACGACCAAATAAATTAAAAACAGGGAAAAAAATTGCTTCATCATCCGGTGCCAAAAATATCAGAAAGTGAGCGTATATCCGAAATGCTGTAAGTTTGTTATTTGAAATTATGGCAGGAATCTATCTTCATATCCCTTTTTGTAAGCAGGCGTGTTTTTACTGTGACTTCCATTTTTCAACGAATCAGGAGGTAAAAACGGAAATGACAGACGCCATCATACAAGAACTGAAGCTGCGCCTCGACTACCTCGGAGATGACGTCGTGGAGACAATTTATTTTGGAGGAGGTACACCATCGGTGTTAACGTCTGAAGAAATCGCAGCCATGCTGAACACCATCACGACAACGTATCGTGTCCATCAGTCACCTGAAATTACCCTCGAGGCCAATCCCGACGACCTCACAGAAAACAAACTGGCTGAACTTCGCGCCGCTGGCATAAACCGTCTGAGCATCGGCGTTCAATCCTTTCACGATGAAGAATTACAATTCTTACACCGCGCGCACAGCGCCGCTCACGCCATCCAATGTATTGAAAATGCCAGAAAAGCAGGCTTTAACAATATTAGTATAGACCTTATCTATGGAATTCCCGGGCAATCTGAAAAAGGCTGGCAAGATTCGATTGAAACAGCACTGAAGCTATTGCCGGAACATATTTCTGCCTATTCGCTAACCATTGAAGAAAAAACTGTATTCGGTCGACAGGCCGCAAAAGGAAAATTAAAAATTGTGGATGACGATGTTTCGGCAGCACATCTCCTCATGCTGATCAGTGCATTGGATAAAAAAGGATTTGAGCATTACGAGATCTCAAATTTTGCGCAACCCGGTTTCATCTCCAAACACAACAGCAATTATTGGCGACAGAAAAAATATCTCGGTGTCGGGCCCAGCGCACATTCATATAATTTAAAAACCCGGCAGTTTAATGTGGCCAATAACCATGAATATTTACGCAACATCAACGCCGGAAAAATTCCCAGCCAGGTCGAAGTCTTATCAATAGAAGATAACGCGAATGACTATATCCTTACCGGCTTGCGCACATCGTGGGGTATCAACCTGACCACGCTAAAAGAAGAATATCATTACGATTTACTATCTCATCATACTGCATACCTGGATCAACTTCAACATCAGGGACTTGCCAACGTAGTGGATATATGCCTTACACTAACGCAATCCGGCCGAATGCTGGCGGACAAAATTGCCACCGACTTGTTTATGATGCATAAGGATGTGTAAATAATTTGTATTTTCACCCGATGTTATTAGTTAAGCTTGATTTCTATGGCAGATGTATAAGAAGCTTAACGAAGTGTTGGTTTTTACAGCATCAACTGTTTATGGATTCAGCCGAGGAAAAGAAAGTATTCATGTTATTAAAAGCGGTTATTTTTCATTACCACGGCCTGGATGAAGAAGAAAAAAACGATCTCATCATGACCGCCCAAAACCTGGATGCGGTAGACCAATATAACTGGGCACTTGAATTTATAGCCGAAGACTACATCACCGCCTTTGACCGCGCCCGCGAATATCTGAATACCATCATCGGCGATTATCCCAAACACAAAAGAGTTGAATTGATCAACATGGTATGGCAAGCCAATAACTTAAAAGGCTACGTAACCGAAATGGAAGCCACCGCCATGCTTAAACTCGCCAAAGATTGGAATGTGCAACAGGAGTTGATTGAACTTGTATTGAATTAGTTCAAGGTTCATAGTTCAAGGTTCAAAGTTCAAGGTTCATGGTTCAAAGTTCAAGGTTGGGTTTCTGTCAACGAAGGGATTCCGAAAATGTTTGAGGTTTGATGTCTGAGGTTTGAGGTTGGTTTTGTGTCCTTCCTTGGCAAGCGTAATTCCAGATAACGTCATAGTGTGATGGTTTCGCCAGTTAACACAAGCTCACAGCTCGCGAGCTATTTCGAAAAACCTCATCATTGTCGAAATCAACCTGAAGCTTGCCGCCTGCAGCCTGAAGCTTATCGTAAAACACATAAGCTACCAACACACCTAAACTCGTGGCTCTAAGCTCGCAACTCACAGCTATTCCCTCCCTTGTTACCGTCATCCTGATGCGCAGGTGCAAAGCGCATGCATGCAGAAGGATCCCCCGGAACAACGGAAAAAACGATTCGCTGGTAAAACCCAAAAAACACAAGTTCAAGGTTGGTTTTCGATAGCGAAGAGATTTCGAAAATTGTTTGAGGTCTGAGGTCTGAGGTTTGAGGTTAGTTTTGTGTCCTTCCTTGGCAAGCGTAATTCCGGATAACGTCATAGTGTGAGGGTTTCGACCGTTAAGACAAACCCACAATTACTTTCGAAAACCTTATCATCGCCGAAATCACCCTGAAGCTTGCCGCCTGAAGCTTGAAGCTTATCGTAGAACATAAGCTACGATCACACCTAAACTCGCAGCTCGTAGCTCGCAACTCGAAGCTATTTCTACAGGCTCATCATGTCTTTGAACTTAGCAGCTTGCCTCCGGCTTACTTCTACTTTATCGCCACCGCGAAGGCGTACCATAAGGCCACCGTTGAACCAGGGTTCAATGCCTTCTACCCAGCTTAGGTTAACAATGTGTTTGCGGCTTGCGCGGAAGAATGCGCGTTCATCCAGCTTTTCGTCGAGGGCGTTGAGTGATTTGTGAATCATAGGACGGTTACTATCAAAGTAGACTTTGATGTAGTTGCCATCGGATTCGAAAAGACGAACATTCGAAAGACTTACAAACCAGCATCGGTCCCCATCTTTTACAAAGACCTGATCAGTAAGACCCAGTTTCTTTTCCGGTCCCGAGACCGCGACATTTTTTGTCCTTTCTTTTTCGGCAAGCTTGCTGATGGTTTCCGCAAGGCGTTCAGGCTGTATGGGCTTCAGCAAATAGTCCAGCGCGTTTACTTCGAATGCTTTGAGTGCAAACTCATCGTAGGCAGTTGTAAATACAACAAGTGGAACGGCATCTAATTCTTCAAGTAATTGAAAGCCTGTTTTACCTGGCATCTGAATATCGAGAAACAAAAGATCAGGATTGAGATCGTTTACCAGCTGGGTGGCTTCTTCGGCATTCATTGCTTCGCCTATTACTTCGATCATCGGATGATCTTCAAGTAATTTCATTAATTCTTTTCGCGCCAGGCGCTCATCATCCACGATTAGTGCTCTCATTGTTGTTTTGATGTTGTGGTATAACAATCTCTGTTAATACAAAATTATCCTTTTCATTTATAATCCGAAATGAAGCTTCATTACCATAGATCAATTTTAGCCGTTGAATGGTGTTTTTGATTCCCAACCCCGTTTTCGACCGTTTGGGCAAATGTAATAGCTGTCCACTATTGCGGATTTGTATTCGTAATTTATCTTTTTCAACCGTAGTCTTTACCTGAACGATGCCTCCCGGTGTTAATTTTGAAATGCCGTGTTTAATTCCATTCTCCACTAAAGTCTGGATCATGAGTGGTGGCACCAGAAAGTGTCTTGACTCCGGATCAATGTCAAATTCAGTTTTTAATCGCTCCTCGAACCGAATACTTTCCAATCCAAGATAATCACGAACCATCTTTAATTCATCATCAAATTTAGTGAGTCCTTTTTTATCTGAGGCAAGTGAATTCCGAAGGATGTTCGACAACTGATTAATGGCCTGCTTGGACTTCAATGGATTTTCATCCACCAACGCACGGATACTGTTCAATGCATTAAATATGAAATGCGGGTTGAGCTGCGACTTCAGGTTATTCAATTCAATTTCAATCATCGAAGCCTCATATTTCAACGATTTATTATACCGTTCGAAATAGTGATAGGTGAAGTAAAAGACAGTCCAGAGAAAAAATAAAATCGAATAGAACGAAGACTGGCCAAGAATGTTTGCAGGAATAAAAGCGGCGAGTGGGTCAAACAATCTTCCGAACAGGATGTTTACCGGAATCCGCACGAAATACAATATAACTCCCATGACAAAAACGGCTACAAGCACATTTGGAATCAGCTTTGGTAGCCGGAAAGAAATCCATTTCCAGCGCATCATCAGCGATCGAAAAGCATGTGTAATTAAGAGACATAACAGTGCTTCTGTAAGCAGGAAAAATGTACGTCGCACTGAGATGGTACCAGATGCCAAAAAACTGGAAACTATTTGAAGGAAAGCATAGAGTAACCACCCGCCTATCTGCAATGACCAGTATAATCGGTTCTTTCTAAACATTCCGTTTAATTCAAACAGTAATCATGAGGATTATTATAAAAATTTGAATTGAATTAAATAAACGAACAATATGGCCGTTGTTATGATCAACGTCCACGTTATGATGATAAGCGGTTTTTTATACGCCATCAATCGCGGCTCAAGGGTAAGCGTGTTGGCAATAAATGCAAGACCCGCCATGGAATATAGTGTGGCCTCGAGGTAATCGTGGAGATACAATTGGTAAATGCCAACGCCTATAAAAATAAGCCCAAATAAGTATTGCCGTACGCGTGTATTCATTGTTTTTTTGAGGTTGCAACCACATCCCTAAGGACATATCAGTTTAATTCTGCTTTCAAAAATTTTCCGGTATAACTCTTTATATTTTTACTTACCACTTCAGGAGTTCCTTTCGCCACGATCATTCCTCCTTTAGCTCCGCCTTCAGGGCCGAGGTCAACGACATAGTCAGCGGATTTA
This sequence comes from Ohtaekwangia sp., assembly GCA_035628875.1. Taxonomy (GTDB): domain Bacteria; phylum Bacteroidota; class Bacteroidia; order Cytophagales; family Cyclobacteriaceae; genus Ohtaekwangia. The sequence goes on from DASPIZ010000056.1 coordinate 24,589, forward strand.
ATTACATCCATGTTGTGTTCAATCACCAATACCGTATTGCCTTTATCGACAAGCTTCTGCAAGACATCCAGTAAATGTGCGATGTCCTGAAAATGCAATCCGGTGGTTGGCTCATCGAGAATGTAAAAAGTTTTACCTGTATCGCGTTTCGATAATTCAGTTGCAAGCTTAACACGTTGGGCTTCCCCGCCCGATAAGGTGGTGGCATGTTGCCCTAAGGAAATATATCCTAATCCAACTTCACTTAGTGTTTGAATTTTACGCAATATTTTTGGTTGGTTCTCGAAGAACGTAACGGCTTCTTCGACAGTCATGTCAAGTACATCGCTGATGGATTTTCCTTTAAATCGAACTTCAAGCGTTTCGCGATTATATCTTTTTCCTTTACAGGTTTCACAAGGCACATGTACATCGGGTAAAAATTCCATTTCAATCAATCGCAATCCTGCACCCTCGCAGGTTTCACATCGTCCGCCTTTTACGTTGAACGAGAAACGCCCTGTTTTGTAACCGCGTATCTTTGCCTCTGGTAACTGCGCGAATAAATCACGGATGTCCGTAAACACGCCTGTGTAGGTGGCTGGGTTTGAACGTGGTGTCCGACCAATCGGCGACTGATCTACCTCGATTACTTTGTCAACTTCATCAAGCCCCTCCACCGATTCGAATTCCAATGGTTCTGTTCTTGAGTTGTAAAAATGCCTATTGAGTATTGGAAATAAAGTATCATGAATCAACGTCGACTTTCCACTGCCGGAAACACCGGTAATGCAGGTAAATGCAGCTAAAGGAATTTCAAGTGTTACGTTTTTTAAATTGTTTCCTTTTGCCCCTTTAAGTATAATCTGTTCTCCATTGCCTTTGCGTCGCCCCTTATCATAAGGGATACGAATGAGACCGCTGAGATACTTTGCAGTGGTACTGTTGTTGTCTAAAAACTGTTTCGGACTTCCTGCAGCGACGACATGGCCACCGTGTCGTCCTGCACCAGGGCCGATGTCAACAATAAAATCCGACTCCAGCATCATGTCTTTATCGTGTTCCACAACAACCACCGAGTTACCTATATCACGCAGGTCCTTTAATGCTTTTATCAACTTCACATTATCACGTGCATGTAATCCTATACTGGGTTCATCCAGGATGTACAACACGCCGACAAGTTGGGTTCCTATCTGCGTTGCCAATCTGATCCGTTGAGATTCACCACCACTTAATGTACGGATCGGGCGGTTGAGATTTAAATAATCCAGGCCGACATCCAATAAAAAACCGATTCGTTTTCTGATTTCCTTTAATACTTCTGTTGCAATTACCCTTTGCTTATCATTCAGTCGTGTCTCAAGGCCATCAAACCATTTATTTAAACTGTTAATATCCAGTACCGCGAGTTCTGCAATATTTTTTTTGTCGATAAGGAAATGCAGTGATTCCTTTTTTAATCGCATGCCCTTGCACTCATGGCAAACTTTTGTAATCGTAAAGTCGTCCACCCATTTTCTAATGGCTTCAGATCCTTCGTCGCGTTGTTTCTGAAGGAAATTGATAATGCCTTCGAACTTTGTGTTCCAGTCTGTACCCGGATACTTCACGCTTGAAACAGCAACCGGTATCTCATCACCAAATAACAACACCTTTAATACATCTTTTGGGATTTCTTTGATTGGCGTTGTCAGTGTCACTTTATGTCTTTTCAGAATCGCCTCAATTTTTTTAAAAATCCAGATGTCGCGGTATTCACCCAGCGGAAGGATAGCACCACGACTAATGCTGAGTTTTTTATCGGGGATAATAGAATCTTCTGTGATCTCTTCAATAACACCTAATCCGTTACACACAGGGCATGCGCCATAAGGAGAATTAAATGAAAAATTATTTGGTGCAGGCTCATCATATGATAAACCGGTTGTTGGATCCATCAGAAATTTGGAGAAGTGATGCACTTTACCGTTCTCCTCCATAATGATAATAATCCCTTTTCCTTCTTTTAAGGATTTGTTAATCGATTGGCCGATCCTGTAACGATCTTTTTCATCAGCGACAATCCGGTCGATAACTACTTCGATGTCGTGAATTTTATACCGGTCGAGCTGCATCTTTGCCGTGATCTCCTGCAACTCCCCGTCTACCCGCACTTTCGTATATCCAAATTTGCGGATTTGCTGGAACAACTCACGATAATGTCCTTTACGTCCTTTGATTACCGGGGCCAGTAGAATTAATTTTTTACCTTTTAGCGTTGTGAGAACTGCATCAAGAATCTGGTCTTCCGACTGGCGTACCATACGTTCGCCACTGAGATATGAAAAGGCTTCACCTGCACGAGCGAAAAGCAAACGCATAAAGTCATAAATCTCGGTAACAGTGCCCACCGTTGATCGCGGATTTCGTGAAGTGGTTTTTTGTTCGATTGAAATAACCGGGCTCAATCCGTTGATCTTATCGACATCCGGCCGTTCAAGATTTCCGATAAAACTGCGGGCGTAGGCAGAAAAACTTTCCATATACCGACGCTGGCCTTCAGCATAAATGGTGTCAAAGGCGAGTGACGATTTTCCGCTTCCGCTAATCCCTGTGATGACAACCAGCTTATTCCTTGGAAAACTAATGGATATGTTTTTCAGGTTGTGTTCCCGTGCACCGATTACTTCTATTTGGTCGTGACCGTTAAGATCCTGAACCTTTTCTCTAACTGCGTTTTTCGCCATTTCCAGGGTTTGTAAGACAAATACAAAAATGTCGACAGGAATGTTTCTTACAAAGTGAAAATGTAAGCCTTTTCTTTCAATAAGTTATGATTCAATAAAAAATCAGGGCATTTCACTGCCCATTGCTGCTTTCAGCATATCAAACCAGTCTTGCCTATCCAGTTTGATCTCCATCGCTGCGGCGCTCTCTATGATCCGCTCGGGTTTCGTTGTGCCAATGACCGGGAAGATGATTGATGGGTGGTTGAGGAGCCAGGCCAGGGATAATTGGTTACCTGTTGCGTTATACTTTTCTTCTTTTTTACTGAAAATGTGTTTATTGGTTTCATTCATCAAATTACCGCCACCAAGTGGTGACCAAGCCATGGGTGAAGTACGTTGTTTCATCAGTACATCGAGGGTACCATCAAACATGGGTTGACTACATGTTAATGAAATTTCAACCTGATTGGTTACCAGGGGGAATGGCAAATAGCTTTGAAGCATTTCGAATTGAAAGGGTGTAAAATTCGAGACACCAAAATGAAGTACTTTCCCGTTGTTCTTCAAAATTGTAAAAGCTTCTGCAACTTCAACCGGATTCAAAAGTGGGTCGGGTCGGTGAATGAGCAACAGATCTAAATAATGCGTTCCATGAAGCTTCAACGAATTATCGACAGACTTTAAAATATGTTCTTTGGAGGTATCATAGTGTTTCACCCAGCTTTCAGGTCGTTTTAAAGAAGGAAATTTTATCCCACACTTCGTTACGATTTCCATTTTCGTTCGAAGACCATCATCCTTTTTAAGGGCATTACCAAAAATTTCCTCGTTACTGTGATCACCATAAATGTCAGCGTTGTCAAACGTAGTGATTCCCTGATCCAGGGAAGTTTGGATCAATCGACTCACCGTACTCGCATCTACGGTATGCCACCGCCATGCTCCGGCGATAATGCGTGAGAATACTGGGCCTTCGGGGTGTAGAAGTCTTCTTTCCATGAATAAAGTGAGGTTATAATTTATTTAGTGTTGGGAAAAACTCATCAAAGAACATCAATCACTTTCGAAAAATTGTGTGGGGGGCGATATGCCTCCTTCAGTGTTGATAAATATTAATTCGATGATCTTTCATTCAAGTTTTTTTCGCCTCTCGGGCCGGCTGGGCCCAGCATACTGGTATTGTCGCTGAACATGATCCGCGCAAACCCCTGCCAGACCAAAGATAATGTTATGCGACAACACCAGTATGCTGAACGATGGTGTGGGTGTGCCCTTATTCTGTGATTACCGAAATAGTATGCTTTTTAGTCCGAGACGTGATTTCCTTGCGTCTCTAGTTTTTTCCGGACACTAATAGCTACAATTCCCTGATAAGTTCGACGAATAAGGTGGAGAGATTTACTTCTGCCGCTTTGGCTACGGCAATGATCTCTGTAATGTTAATGGGTTTTAAATTATCGGGATCACAATCGTCGGTTAAAACAGAAATTGCACAACACGGTAATCCTGCATGGTTGGCTACAATCACTTCCGGTACCGTACTCATGCCTACTGCATCAGCACCGATACGTTGAAGAAACCTGTACTCGGCACGGGTTTCGAGATTTGGTCCCTGAACACATGCGTAAACACCAACGTTTAATTTTATTTTCTTTTCAACAGCGATTGCCTTAAGTCTGTTATTTAACTCCGTGGAATATGGCTGGCTCATATCCGGAAAACGCGGGCCTAAATTATCGTCATTCTTTCCACGCAATGGATTTTCAGGCTGAAGGTTAATGTGATCATCCAGCAACATCAGTTCACCTTTCTTACATGCAGGAACTAAACTACCCGCCGCATTGGAGATCAGAAGGGTTTTAACACCCAACGCTTTCATTACACGCACAGGGAATGTTACCTCTTGAAGAGCATAACCTTCGTAATAATGAAACCTGCCCTGCATGGCAATAACCTTTTTGCCACCGATATCCCCATAGATCATTCTGCCCTTGTGAGATTCAACCGTCGCCAGGGGAAAATGTGGAATTGAAGTATATGGAATTTCAACAGGTGATGCGATGTGTTGCACAAATCCATTTCCCAACCCCGTGCCGAGGATGACACAAACCTCCGGTGAGGTTATACCCTGTGATTGGAGAAAGTTTACAGCTTCTTCGATGTTTTTGATCAAGACGATTTTATTTTGAAGGTCAACAATGTCGAGACATTCGTCATCATTTTCAAGCCCTACCGTTTTATTCCCTTAAGTGTAGAATTTGGAGCACTAACGTAGTAAAGATCCATTTAGCCGCAACAATTCTATCTCAGCGGCTTTCGCCATGTATCGTGCGGTGATCAACCGTGTATAAGCATCTGCCAGACTTTGCTGTGCCGTTCTCAATTCAACAAACGTTGAAGCGCCACGCTTGAAAACGGCAAGTGCAATGTTTACATTCTCTTTAGCCAGCAATATGTTTTCTTCTTCAACAAGGAGAATCTTTCTGGCGTTATCGTAATTGGTGAAAGCATTCTCTGCTGATACATTCACATTAACCTTTTGTTGTTCATACAACAACTCCTGCTGATTCAATGTAATTTTTGATTGCTGGGCCAATCGCCGTTGATTCATCCCGTTAAAAATGGGAATGTTTAGTGTTAAACCATAGTTAAAACCCGTGTTCAAATTAAACAGCGGTGAAAAAGGGCTTTGTACCTTGGTGTTTTCGGTCTCGCTATAAGTATAAGCCGCATTAAAATCAAGAAATGGTAAAAATTCCGCCTTGCGTTCGCGTATAGCAAATGAGGCCACATCGACATTTCGTCGTGAGACCTGTAGATTATAATTGGTCCTTTCAATTTCATTCAGGATATCTTCCCGTTGCAAATTGAGTTCAATAATTATTGTGTCAGAAACATCATAAGGAGTTGGAAGTTGCATTCCTACCAGCGCATTAAGTTGTTTTTTTAACTGTTCAATGAGTGATTCCTGTTGCAAAGCCTGCGTACGTTGTTCATTATAGTCGACGCGTGCCTGAAGTAACTCCGGTTTTGCACCGGTACCTACTTCGAATTTTAATTCAGCAAGCTTTACGCGCTCCTGACTCACCGACATCTGCTCCTGGATCGCCTTCAACTGCTGTTTTTGTCTGACGATGTCGTAATAATTTGTTGTAACAGAGGCGATGGTGTTAACCATTTGATCTTTCACAACCAGTTCACCCTGTTCGGCGATCATTTCAATTCTTTCGCGGGTTGCAAACATCCGAAGGCCATCGAACAAAGTCCAGACCAGTTGTACCGAACCGCTTAAGTTGTTCGAAGCCGTCGGGCCTTTTCGCGTTTGAATTTCACCGGTGGTCTGACTACGCGTTTGTACCTCCTGATCATTTTTGTTCCATACCAGTGCACCCGTTGCATTTACACGTGGCAAAAAAGCGTTGTATGCATAATCATCGTCAAGTGTTGCAGATTCAGCTGCCTTTTCAGCAATCCTGATATCATAGTTTTTTTCCAATGCCAGCGCCACTACCTGCTCCAGCGACACATCCTCCTGGGCGTTAACCAGAGTGGTAGTCAAAACAATACTCAAACACAATAACAAAATCCTACGCATCATAGACTACTTCCTTTTTACCTTGCAATTGTTCCTCGAACGTTACTGGTTTTTGCTTGCGGGCTAAGAACGTGTACATCGCCGGAATAACAAAGAGTGTTAATAAAAGTGAAAATAAAATACCACCGACGATCACAATACCCAATGGCTGGCGACTCGTGGATGCAGCACCCAACGATAGGGCTATTGGCAATGATCCCAGCGCCATCGTCAAACTTGTCATCAGGATCGGACGAAGGCGCATGCGTGATGCTTCTAACACAGCTTGCATCGCAGAAAGCCCTTCTGCTCTTCGTTGATTGGCAAATTCAACAATAAGGATACCGTTTTTCGTTACAAGGCCTATCAACATGATCATCCCGATCTGTGAAAATATATTCAGTGTTTGTCCGAATAACCAAAGCGAGATCAACGCGCCGCAGATTGCAAGCGGTACAGTAAACATAATGGTCAAGGGATCAAGGAAACTTTCGAACTGCGCAGCGAGAATCAGGTAGATCAACACGAGTGCTAACAAAAATGCAAACGAAGTATTGCTTGAGCTCTCCGCATAATCACGCGATGAACCTGACAACGAAGTAACAAATGTATCATCCAACAATTTTTCACGAATTTCTTCCATGGCCGCAATACCATCTCCCATCGCTTTACCAGGTGCCAGAGCGGCGGAAATGGTAGCCGACTTAAAGCGATTGTAATGATACAATGTAGGTGGCGTTGTGGACTCCTCAATGGAAACCAGGTTATCAATCGAAATTAGTTCGCCTGAATTTGTACGTACATAAAGACTTTTCAAATCAGCAGGATCATCCCGGTTATTGCGGCTAACCTGTCCCATAACCTGATATTGTTTTCCTTCTTTGGTAAAATAGCCAAATCGCAAATTACTATAAGCAAGCTGAAGGGTTTGCGAAATATCCTGTACGCTTACACCAAGTTGTGTAGCCTTTAACCGATTGATCTGAACTTTCAATTCAGGTTTATTGAATTTTAAGTCCGCATCCACAGTTTGTAGTGCGGGATGGTCTTCGGCAGCCGCTAAAAATTTAGGAAGCACTTCCTTGAGCTTGTCGAAGTTATTATTTTGAATAACAAACTGCACAGGCAATCCTCCGCGGCGGTTAACGGCGATGGTTTGTTCTTCAATAACAAAAGCGCGACCCTCCGGGAAGTTCCGGATATTCCGGTTCACCATATCCACAATTTCTTTCTGTGAGCGTTCGCGTTCACCAGGATCGGTAAGTGTAACCCGCACAAATCCGGAATTCACGGAACCAGAACCACTAAAACCAGGTGCCGTCACCGATAGGGCAGTTCTGTATTCGGGAACAGAATCCATTACAAACTGGACAACATCTTTCACATAGTTATCCATGTAATCATAGGCGGTGCCTTCCGGTGCTGTGAGTTGAATCCGGAATTGACTTCGATCTTCCATCGGAGCCAGTTCAGATTGCATGTTTGTGCCAATAAGGTAAGTGACACCGAAACAAACAAAGATAATTGCTACGGCGATCCATCGGTGCCGCATAAAGCCATTAAGAAATCTGCCGTATCCGTTTTCCATTCCGGTGAAAAACGGTTCGGTTTTCTGATAAAACCAGGAGTGCTGATGTTTGGAACGCGTGAGCTTTACACTGAGTACGGGCGTAAGCGTTAATGAAACAAAGCAAGACACCAATACTGCACCAGCAACGACAACACCGAATTCAGTAAATAACCTGCCGGTAAACCCTTCTAAAAAAAGAATGGGTAGGAATACAACGGCCAGGGTAATGGACGTGGAAATAACGGCAAAGAAAATTTCTTTTGATCCCTCTTTGGCGGCCTGGTATTTATTCATTCCGCCTTCGAGTTTTTTGTAAATGTTTTCTGTTACTACGATACCGTCATCCACCACCAAACCAGTAGCCAGTACGATACCCAGCATGGTTAGCACATTAACCGAAAAACCACAGAGGTACATGATAAAAAACGTGGTGAGTAATGAAACCGGAATATCGATCAACGGCCTGAATGCAATGATGGCATCGCGGAAGAACAAATAGATCACCATTACAACGAGGAGGAACGAGATGAGTAGTGTCTCTTCTACTTCCAAAATTGAACGTTTGATGAACACGGTTTGATCCATGGCGATGTCCAGCGAAATGTCTTCCGGCACATCGCGTTTGATCTGCTCGAGTCTTTTATAAAACTCATCAGAAATAGAAACATAGTTGGCACCAGGAAGTGGAACGATGGCCAGACCGACCATGGCGATATTACTTTCTCTTAAAATGGACTCTTCATTTTCAGGGCCCAACACGGCTTGTCCGACATCACGTAAACGAATATTGCCCCGTGGTGTGGATTTGATAACCACATTTGCAAAATCTTCTTCGGTATACAATCGGCCGAAAGTTCGAACTGTCAACTCTGTTGAATTCCCGGCAATTTTTCCAGAAGGCAATTCAACATTTTCACGGTTAAGTGCGTTTTGAACATCGAGTGGTGTAAGGTTGTAGGCACTTAATTTAGCCGGATCAATCCAGATGCGCATGGCCCATCTTTTCTCACCCCATACCTGTATTCCACTTACACCGGGGATTGTCTGAAGGCGTTCTACCAGTACGTTGTTACAATACTCCGTGAGTTGCAAATTGTTTTTCGTATTGCTCTGCACCGTCATGGAAATGATCGAGCTTGAATTTGCATCCGCCTTTGATACTACCGGCGGACCTGGCAAATCATCCGGAAGAGAACGCACTGCCTGCGAAACTTTGTCACGCACATCATTGGCTGCGGCTTCGAGGTCAACACCAAGTTCAAATTCTATGGATATATTACTTCTACTTACACTAGATCCTGAAGTAATGTTACGAATACCGGCGATGCCGTTAACCGATTTTTCAAGCGGTTCTGTGATCTGCGATTCAATAATATCAGCATTAGCGCCGGGGTATGTTGTATTCACACTGATGATGGGCGGATCGATCGCGGGATAGTCACGCACACCCAGCGATGTAAATCCGATTACCCCGAACAACACCAGGATAATGTTCATCACAATAGCCATAACAGGCCTTCTTAAACTTAATTCAGATATATTCATGAAATGTATCTCCTGCTTAATTTTTTTTGTATCGGTTCACCTTGTTTAGCCGAACTTTCGCTCCAGGCCTGATGGCCATTAAACCGGTAGTGATCACCGTATCCCCTGCGGCTACCCCCTTGGTAATCTGAACAAAAACCGAATCACGCAACCCGGTTTCTACCTCTACAAACTGTACGCTGTCATTTTTAAAAAGAATTACTTCTTTGTTCCGCGCCTGTGGTATTACCGCCTGCGTGGGTACGAGTAACCCATTTTTTACTTTGCCCAATTGTAATGTTACACGGGCAAAAATCCCGGGGACGAGCTCGGGATGTTTTTCTGTGACGAGGCCGCGTACACGTAACGTGCGCGTAGCCTGATCAACCTGACTTTCCGTAGCAATAACGCTTGCCCTATGCGTTTCCTCACCGCCATCTACTTTAAATCGGATTTTGTTACCTTGACTGATCTCCCGGGCATACTTCTCTGGTACAGCAAATTCAAGTTTTAAACGATCTACCTTACGAAGCGTAGTAATCACCTCCGCCGGCGATAGATAAGCGCCTAAACTAATATTGCGTAGGCCTACCTGCCCTCTGTAGGGCGCGCGGATTTCTGTTTTGGATATGGCTATACGGGTTGATTGAATATCCGCTTTTAAATTCTCCACCTGTAGGGTAGCCAAATCGTAGTCCTGTTGACTGATCCCGTTAATCTGCAATAGTTCTTTGTTTCGTTCTTCGTTTTTTATGGCGATCTCAAGTTGAACCTGAAGCTTGTTTAACTGCGCCTGAAGATCTGCATCAAACAATTTGACCAATAACTCACCCCTTTGGACAACAGCGCCCTCATTGATATTCAGCTTGATGACTCGGCCACTTACTTCCGAGCGTATTTGAGTTTCTTCTTCCGGCAGCAATGTACCGGGCACTTCAACTTCATCACTCAATGGATGCTCCGCTACAAAAAAGCCGTCTACAGATAACGGCCCCTGCTGACGGTTACCCGCTACTTGCTGTTTTTCTTTTTTATCACACGAGACCATGGCTATCATTATACAGAGAACCAAAAACACGAAACGAATTAGATACATAATAATTTTAAACTTGATGTAAACACCTTAAGGGTGTATTGTATTCAACGCAGGATTATTTTAAAAATTCCTGGTGCAGAGCGAGTACCTGGGGAATAATCAACTGGTGTTCGTTATTATAAATCACATAATCTGCCCGGTTCACTTTATCCTCATCGGGCCACTGTTTATTTATAATATCCATGATCTGACTGGACGTTCTATGTTTGTCGCGCGATTGTATTCGTTTTAATCTTAACTCCAGTGGACTAAACACAACAACGATTTTATCCAGTTGCTGATGGGTGCCCGTTTCAAACAGCAATGCAGCTTCTTTCATCACATAGTTCTTACCGCCGTGTTGCCTCGTCCAGTTTGCATAATCTTCACCAGCACGTGGATGAACCAGCTCATTCAATCTCCCCAGTTTCTCTTCATTAGCGAACACGTTCGCCGCCAGGTACTTTCGATTAACCTGCCCGAGGCTATCGTACGACAAATCACCGAATTCTTTCCTGATCTGTGATATAAGTATTCCATCGGTGGTCATAAGATATTTCGCCCGGCTATCGGCATCGTAGATGGGAACACCAAGCGCTTGAAAAATTTTACAAACGATGGTTTTTCCGGATCCTATGCCTCCGGTTATTCCTATTTGAAGCGGCATCTTCAATGTTAAAACTTTACAAAGATGGAATCAATCTTCAGCACCTGAGAATGTGGAGGCAACCCTTCAACTACAGGCAATAGTCTTTGAACGCCCCCCTCAAAATCTTTTAAATCAACAACAGCCGAAAGAGAATCCGGGTCATATTTTTCAAGATAACGTTCAGGGATGGCAAAGCGACACAACAAAGCATTGATTCCCAGTTGTGGGTTTGCCTCCGTCGGATAATTTCTGATCTCAAGTTTTACAGAATCGCTAACCCTTACCAGTTTGTCCACATCGAAACTTACGCGCACAGTAGGTGGGTCACGCTTAATCAATTCATTGT
>DASPIZ010000057.1:0-6479 GCA_035628875.1 Ohtaekwangia sp.
ACTAAGATTTTCAATGACGTTACCTTGCGCATCCAGAAACATGTTAGTACTCGATCGGCCAGGAGCTTTTTCCCGATAGTCGAGTGTAGTAACGGCACCATCTTTTGTACGATATACCATAAAACCACCTCCGCCGATATTTCCTGCTGAAGGGTATACGACAGCCAAAGCGAATTGCGTTGCAATAGCAGCGTCGACCGCATTACCGCCGCGACGCAGTATTTCCAGGCCGGCAATTGAAGCTAGGGGATGGGCCGATACAACCATAGCTGAATCGCTGGTCACTTGGGTTTTTACTGCCCTTCGTTGCTTTACCGTAGTACAGGTAACTAATGTTAAGGCGAGTAAAAGCAGAATAAGACGATTCATCTTTGGTCCGGTTGATTATATGGGAATAAAAGTATTAATTCCCTCAAAGTTAACCAGGGGAAGGAATATATCACGGGTAAAATATTAATGTAAGCATGAGCCTAAGGAAAGAAAAGGCAGCCAGATTGAAAGTGCAGGTGTTGGACAACACGTTGAAATTGATTGGAAAAAAATCATTCGAAGATCTCTATGTCGATGACATTTGTGATAAGGTGAAGATTTCTAAGGTTACGTTGTTCAAATACTTTCCACAGAAGGAAGATATTCTACTTTATTATTTCCGGATATGGTGCTTGAGCAGAACGGTTGACTTTGTTCAGAAGCCCAAAGAAGGTATTCAGGCAGTTTATTATCTGTTTGATAAGTTCAGTGAAGAATACGATGAACGACCTGGATTTATGCTCAGCCTGATGGGATATTTGTCTGATCTGAAACGCGCGCCCAAACCATTCCCTGTTAAGGCTGAAGAAAAAAAATTATTGTTTCCGGAGATAGAGAATGTCGTTAACATTGAAATATTATCTCTTGATCAGATGCTGGATAAGTTTGTTCTTGAATCGATTTTCAGAAAAGAGATAACAAAATCATCGGCCACACGTGATATCACCAATCTCATCACCGCCATTCTCATTGGTGGTGTCGTTACTAACCATCTCAATCAAATTGCGTCTACAAAACAGTTCTTCCGTAGAAATCTTGATCTTTTGTTGAAGGGATTACAATGATTAAAAAGGAATGTTAATCCAGGATCGGTTAGCTAATTCCTCATCCGGACCATCTTAACGCGTTTTATTTTTTTGTCTTTCTTACGATTAAACCAGCTGTGATGGTACTTTGGTTTCACCACACGGACTGTAGAACCGGTGTTTTTGCTACACGAGGGCAGAAGTAAAAGCAGGACAAAACAGAAAAGCAGCGTTTTTCTCATGGAGTCAGAACGTCAAAAATACTTTTTTTTTATTTTTTGATATCCTTTTTCATCAAACGGTTTCAGAATTTCCACGTATAAGTATCTTTGTTATGATATCTAACCCCTGAAATGACCGTTTATCGGATAATATGTACTTGTTACCGCCTAACCAACTTTTTGAATATGAAAAAATTATACTGTCTGTTTGGTGTATTAATTCTTTTTAGTACCTCCGTTTCAGCCCAGGACGAAGGCACCATTGTAAAGCGTGAAAGGCTTGCGCGTGCCAATAACATTTTCCTCGGTATTGGTCCATCGTTTACATTTGGAAAAAATATTGGTGATTATAGTCTTGGATTTAACGGTGAAGTCGGATTTTTAAAACGGATGAACCGCGTGTTATCCATTGGTCCGTCAATTTCTTATTTAAGTTTTGACTATGATCCGGAAAAGACTGGTTTTAAAAACGTTTTTATAGGTGGCCCGTATGTTGATCAATGGGGGGATAGTTACTATGGCGGGATGCGCGTGGATCTTAAGGGCGGAAACTTAGCAATCACCTCGCTTGCATTTACGGCCAAAATAAATTTCGTCCCGGTAAAAGATAATACAAAGTTCTCTGTATATGGTTTTGTTAAACCTTTTATCAGCGTTGTTTCGAGATCTGAGGTGACCGGGTTAGCTTATGTTTATACGAATTATGGAGATCCTGAAGATCCGCAGGATTGGGAGGATACCGGGGCAGTGGTTGAACTTGATCCAGAAGATTCTGATTTCGAAGTTAGTGATAAACTGAAAGAAGGAACGGAAGTGACAGGCGGAATTTTTATCGGCCCGGGTGTTGAGTACAATCCGGGAAAAAACATATCTTTTTTCGCCCAGGCTTCGTTTGGTTATACTTTCCCAGTAACATTTGTAAGTAGTGAAAAATATGAAGGATTCGAACTTGAAGATGTGAATGAAGAATATCCGATGACAAAGGAAGGATTTCCTTCTATTAATATTCAACTCGGGATATCATTTAACTTTTAATGCGCCAGTAACAAGTTAAAATAAAACGATGAAGACGTTAAAGATCACATCAGGTATATTCTTTCTGTTATGTCATGTAGCCTGTATAGGGCAATTCAAGCTATACGAAAAAGGCTATGATAGCTACAAGCAGGGCAAGTATGAAGAATCGTCCAGGTATCTATCCGAGTATCTCACCAAAGGAACACGTGATAAAGCCATCGATGTGGAGGTCTTTTATATTCGCGCGCTTTCGTACTACAAAGTAAATAAGTTTGACAAGGCGATCCCGGATTTTGAAGAAACCATTTTGCGGAACCATCCCAACAAAGGAAACATATATTGGTTTCTTGCCAAATGTCATGTTCAATTGGGAGAGAAACAGGAAGGTATCGATCATTACAACAGCGCCATCCGTGAGCTTGGTTCGAATAACCAAATTAAAGCCAGGCTTCTTTTTGAGCGAAGTCAGATTCATACAAGCCTGGGAAATCTGCTTCTGGCTTATGAAGATCTTAAGGAAGGAAAATCCGCTGATCCCAACAACGATGATATAGCGAAAGAAATTTCTAAAGTCGAAAAACAAACTACCCTTGCTTCCCGAACGCCTGAGAACGCAAAAAAGGATGCAACTGGAACTCCCAAAAAGAAGGAACAAACGAATTCGAAAAAGCAACCCGTTGTTGTAGCAAAGAAGGATAACACCGTACCTGCTGTTTCAACAGTTCAAACGGCTTCGCCTGCAACTGTTTCTAATGCTGTGCAGACACCAGTGGTAACACAACCCACCTTAGCGGATGTGTACAAAGATGAGAAACGATATGCATTGGTTATTGGTAACTCAAAGTATTCCAAAGACATCGGGGAATTAAGAAACCCGGTGAATGACGCCACCGATATGGCAGCGGAATTAAAAGCTTCCAATTTTGATGTACAGTTACTCACAAATGCGACCTATGGCCAGATTCGTGTTGCCTTATTAAAGTTTAAGGATAAGATTGACGGTGGAAATAAAGACAATACGGTAGCACTGTTTTACTATGCCGGCCACGGTTTATTATTCGAAGACGAAAACTACCTTGTACCAGTTGATGCGAGCGTCGAATATCAGGATGATATACCAAGGTATTGTTTTCCAATTCAGCGCATGGTGCTTTCCAATATGGAGCGCTCGAATTCCAGGATGAACATCGTCATCCTGGATGCCTGCCGTAACAATCCTTTTCCGGCGGTACATCGTTCAATAGGTGGGGGGCTTGGAGAGATGAGAAGAGCCCGCGGTTCTTTTATCGCCTACGCAACAGCACCAGGTTCTGTCGCGAGTGATGGTAAAGGAAGAAATGGTTTGTACACCCAGGAATTATTGAAGTCTATGAAGAAACCAGGCCTCACTATCGAACAGGTATTCAAAGATGTACGCGCCAACGTGCTTAAACTGAGTGACGACAAACAGAATACGTGGGACAGCTCTAATATTATCGGGGAGTTTTATTTTAAATTTTAAAAGTAACCGACCGCTAAAATTTTCTTCACAAACTTTGGAGAAAACAAAGTCAAAGTTATCTTTGCACTCCCTTTTAGCAGCCATCGCAGTGAAGAAGGAAGTTCTGAGAAGGTGATGAAGAATTGGTCTGGTAGTTCAGCTGGTTAGAATGCCTGCCTGTCACGCAGGAGGTCGCGGGTTCGAGTCCCGTCCGGACCGCAAAAGCCCACGAAAGTGGGCTTTTGTATTTTATACCACTTCAGTTACTGCGGGTTCGAGTCCGGACGGGACTGCTCAGCCATAAATTCCCGGCCGATTGTTCTCTCTTCATAACTTCCCTATTTTCTCTCGTAAAATCTTCTGGTTCATTACCGATATTTGGCAATACTTTTAACTTTGTGGCCTCACAATCAAAAACTATGTTATTGGATTTTGAAAAACCTATCGCCGAGTTAGAATCGAAGTTGCAGGATATGAAGCACTTAGCCAGCGGTAGTGACAAAGAAGTTCAGGCTGCGGTTAAGGCCTTGGAGAAGAAGATTCTCAACCTGAAAAAAGAAACTTTTGAAAACCTTACCGGCTGGCAACGGGTTCAGCTTTCACGACATCCCGATCGTCCATATACGCTCGATTATATCTACGAAATTACTTCTGATTTTATCGAATTGCACGGAGATAGAACCGTTTCCGACGATAAAGCTATGGTGGGCGGGCTCGGTACAATCGACGGACAAACCTTTATGTTGATTGGTCAGCAGAAAGGCCGGAATACGAAACAACGGCAATTGCGTAACTTCGGCATGGCGAACCCTGAAGGTTATCGAAAAGCGCTACGCCTGATGAAAATTGCCGAGAAGTTCAATAAGCCAATCATTACTTTTATTGATACTCCGGGCGCGTTCCCTGGTCTCGAAGCTGAAGAAAGAGGTCAGAGCGAAGCCATTGCGCGCAACCTGAAGGAGATGTTCATGCTTAAAGTGCCCGTCATTTGTATTATTATTGGCGAGGGTGCATCAGGTGGAGCGTTGGGTATTGCCATTGGTGATCGGGTTATGATGTTACAAAATTCCTGGTATTCAGTAATTTCACCTGAAAACTGTTCTACCATTTTGTGGAGAAGCTGGGATTATAAGGAACAAGCTGCTGAACTCCTTAAGCTTACCGCCAAGGACATGCATGCGCTTCGCCTCGTTGATGGAATAATAGATGAACCGCTTGGTGGTGCGCATACCGATATAAAATGGATGGCCAACGAAGTGAAGAAGGTTATTTTGAAGAGCACACGGGAACTTCAAAAGCAATCTCCCGAAGAGCGAATTCAAAACCGAATAAACAAATTCTGCGCCATGGGTGTGGTAAAAGAATGATTGTTGTCATTGATAAATCAAGAAGGCCGCACTACTGTGGCCTTCTTTTTTTTCTATATTAAACCTGATCGTATGGGATACGTTACATCAATATTGTTTTAGTTTAACGCCCATAGACCTTTTCTCGGAGAGGACAGGGTGAGGCAATAAAAAACAAGTGGAAACAAAACAGTATTGATGTATAATGTAGAAATGTAGAAGTATTGGATCTAAGTCAATTAAAAAATTTACTGGACGATGAAACTTCACGTGATCAATACCGGATATTTCAAACTCGATGGGGGTGCCATGTTTGGGGTTGTACCAAAGGCCATCTGGCAAAGGACAAATCCGGCAGATGAAAAAAATCTTTGCACCTGGGCGATGCGATGTTTGCTTTTGGAACATGATAACCGTTTGATCTTGGTTGACAATGGTATTGGAGACAAGCAGGACGCAAAGTTTTTTAGCTTTTATTATTTGCACAACGGTACGGGTATTGTCAACACGCTTCATCAAGCCGGGTTTCACGAAGATGATGTCACCGATATGTTCTTAACACATCTTCACTTCGATCACTGCGGAGGTGGCGTTCGATATGTGCAAGATAAGCCAGTGCTTACTTTTAAAAACGCAACATACTGGTCTAACGAAGATCACTGGACCTGGGCGACGAAACCCAATCCAAGGGAGAAAGCCAGCTTCCTCACGGAGAATATTCTTCCTATGCATGAAAGTGGTCAACTTAAATTTATTGATGTGCAGGCGCCTTCTCCATTTCAATCACTCGACATCCTTTACGTTGATGGCCATACGGATAAGATGATGATTCCGAAAATTCGATACAGAGATCATACCATCTGTTACGTGGCGGATCTTTTGCCATCGGTAGGACATATCCCTTTGCCGTATGTAATGGGCTACGACACGCGTCCATTATTAACACTCGAAGAAAAAGAACGCTTCTTAAATGAAGCTGCCGATAATAATTATGTCTTGTTTTTCGAACATGATCCCGAGCACGAATGCTGTACGGTGAAACGAACCGAAAAAGGAATACGACTTGACAGAACGTTTTCACTCAGCGAACTCGGCTAAACAGCTACGAGCTGTGAGCTACGAGCCGCGAGTATGGTTTCGGAAGACTTGATAATGTACTGCTTACTTAAGAAATAATCTCGGCCATGACTTGCAACTCCGAATGCATCGGATTTTAACAAAACAAACTCGATTTCTATGGTTTACGCAAGCGCATTTTGGTAATGTTTTTCATACTCCCTGTTGTTTTTTATACACGAGAAAATCCGACTTATTAACTTATTACGCACAGCATTCAACACACTCATTTTGTTTTTACCCT